>NZ_LMMS01000001.1:0-5000 GCF_001422345.1 Methylobacterium sp. Leaf93
GGGTGGAGGCTGTGTGAAAAGAGCGTCTGGTGATTAGGCCGGCCTGACATCGCGGAAGGTTGCCCTGAGGTTTTGCAGGACACGCGGGTCGTTGGTGGCGACCTCGTAGAAGCTGCTGTCGATGGCGCGCACGATAAACACGGGCACTGTAGCGCTCGCATCCGCGTAAGCCTGAAACTCGCCCCAGATGACCTGCTTGGTTCCGTTGGCGAGGTCTCGCAGCCGATCTCCCTTGATCCGCCTACCGGAGGTCGCAAGCTCTTCGAGACGTCCGGCCTGTTCGCYCGTCGCATCGAAAGCCGCATCGTATGCAGCGACACCGCTCATCGTCCATGAGCATGCGATGGCCTGCGCTCCGAGCGCTGACAGGATATGACGCAGGTCAAAATCAAGCATGCTGTCAGTCGTGTCGTATATGCGAACGATGTGCATCGTCGATCTTCTTGTTCAAGGTTCGATCTCATTATGATAGTCTTTCGCCCGAGGCGGGAGATAAAAGATGGCACGCTTTGTCCAAGCAGCAGACCGTGATCAGGTCACGTTGCTTCCTGCCTGTCTGGACGATTACGTCGCCCAGGATAACCCGACCCGCGTCGTCGATGTGTTCGTCAACGAGCTCGATCTCACGGCCCTCGGCTTTGCCGGCGTGACGCCCGCCGCCACCGGTCGACCGGGCTATCATCCCGCGACGCTGTTGAAGCTCTACCTGTACGGCTACATGAACCAGATCCCCTCCAGCCGACGCTTGGAACGGGAGGCCGGCCGTAATGTCGAGTTGATGTGGCTGATCGGCCGCCTCGCACCCGACTTCAAGACGATCGCGGACTTCCGGCGCGAGAACGGGGACGCGCTTCGCGCGACCTGCCGGCACTTCGTGATGCTCTGCCGACAGGTCGGTCTCCTGGCCGGAGGCGTCGTGGCCGTCGACGGCAGCCGGTTCAAGGCCGTGAACACGCGCGACCGGAACTTCACCCCGGCCGCGGTCCGCAGACGCATCGAGCAGGTCGAGACGAGCATCGTGCGCTACCTCGCGGCCCTCGATACCGCCGACCGTCAGGAGGCCGAGGTGACGGAGCTTCGAACCCCGCGCCTGAAGGAGCGGCTCGCCGCACTCCGGGATCGGCTGCGCGTGCTGCAGGCGATGGAGACGCTCGTCGAGGCCGCGCCGGACCGACAGATCTCGCTGACCGACCCCGATGCGCGGGCCATGGCGACGAACGGCAAGGGCACCGGGCTCGTCGGCTACAACGTTCAGGCAGCGGTGGACACGAAGCATCACCTCGTCGTCGCCCATGAAGTGACCAACGTCGGCCACGACCGCACCCAGCTCGCCAATATCGCGGGGCAAGCTCAGGCCGCCGCGGGCGAGGAAGCCATCCAGGTCCTGGCGGATCGGGGCTACTTCTCCGGTGAGGAGATCCTGGCCTGCGACCGGGCGGGGATCGCGGTCACCCTGCCAAAGCCGATGACGTCCGGTGCGAAGGCCGAGGGCCGATTCGGCAAGCAGGACTTTGTCTACCAGGCGAGCGACGACACCTATCGCTGCCCGGGGGACCAGACGCTGACCTATCGCTTCGAGAGCATCGAGAACGGGATGACCCTACGGCGATACTGGACGTCGGCCTGTTCGAATTGCCCGATCAAGACCTCCTGCACGCCCGCCGAGCAGCGTCGCATCACGCGTTGGGAACACGAGCATGTGCTGGAAGCCGTCCAGCGCCGGCTCGACGAGAACCCGAACGCGATGCGTGATCGCCGTCRGACGGTCGAGCACGTCTTCGGCACCCTGAAAGCCTGGATGGGAGCGACCCACTTCCTGACCCGGGGACTGAGGAACGTGGCCGGTGAGATGAGCCTGCAGGTTCTCGCCTACAACATGAAGCGGGTGATCGCGATCCTCGGTGCCGGCCCGCTCATCGCCGCCATCCGAGGCTGAAAGCCCGGTCCCTTTGGGCCTTGCGCTGTCAGGTCCGTCAAATCCGCAAAAGCGTTCTCACACAGCCTCGGNCCGCTCATCGCCGCCATCCGAGGCTGAAAGCCCGGTCCCTTTGGGCCTTGCGCTGTCAGGTCCGTCAAATCCGCAAAAGCGTTCTCACACAGCCTCGGCGGGGAGCGGACCTTGGTCTTTCGCCCTCAACCGGACGTTCGGTGTTCGACTCACCTTCGCCTTAGCTGCAGGTCCGTAGCGTCCTCGGAAGCGGACGTTTACGGGTTCGGCGATATGTAACATCGCGGTTCGCATGATCGCGTTCATGGTTCGGCAAGCCCAGAAATAGTCTTCCCGCCTCCGATCAGAAATAACTGGTCGGTTTAATCCCTAACTTGACGCAAATTTATGTAGTAATTTAGCGACAGCCTAATTTGCAACAGTCAATATTGCGACAATAACCAAAGTTATTATAAATTTTTATTCAATATCATCATCGTGAACTGAAACCTCCATGGTTAACCATGCGTATACGTGTCGCCGCGAACCTGTGAGCCGCATTTGCATCTCAGGCTGCGAGCAAGGGAGACGACGCAATGGCTACGATCAATGGCGATAACGGCGACAATTTCCTGACTGGCACCGAGGAAGAAGACATCATCAATGGCCGCGGTGGCAACGATACGATCGACTCGGTCGATCGCCCCGCAAACATATTCGCAGGATCCATCGATCCCAGACGCGATGAAGTTTACGCCGGGTCCGGAGACGACACCGTCACGGGCGGAAAGCTCGATCGGCTGATCGGCGGCGACGGCAACGATTTCCTGTCGGTGAACTTTAATTTCAACGGTCCGGTCGTTGGCTCGGGAACACCCATCACCCTGACGTTGAACGAGAACGGCACCGGCCGGGCGTCCGACGGCACCGTCATCAAGGGCTTTGAAGCGGTGAACTTCAACCTGTCCGATACGGGCGATAACGTCGTCGATACGGGCAATGTCCGGGCGCAGTTGGCCGGTGGAAACGGAAACGACACGCTCACCACCGGATCCGCAGACGATGTCGTCTATGGCGGTGGCGGTAATAACGTCATCTCGACGGGCGGCGGCAACGACACGATCGGCGGCGGCTCCGGGATCGACACCGTCTTCGGTGGTGACGGCGACGACACCTTCGGCGTCAATGTCTCCACCGATGGCAGTGACCAGGTGAATCTTGGTGACGGCAATGACACCGTCCGGTTCGATCGCGTCGATGGTGGTGCCGGCAACGTTCGCCTGACCTTCACCTCGGCCGAGGTGGGCAACGGCAATACCAACGATGCCGGCAGCCTGACCAACCAGGATGGCGGGCTCGCCGTCCGCGTACAGGCGGAGGATGCCGACGGAAACCTGACCGGGCCCATCTCGCGCTACGACGATGAAGGCATCACCTTCGTGGCCGGAACGCAGGGCATCACCTTCGACGTGCGTGACCTTGTCTCGGGAACTCAGCGCGGCAATACGTTCGAAGGCGTCGTGCTCGGGACCAACGGTGACGATGCGCTGACGTTCTTCCCGCCCTTCCGCGCCGGACAGGATTTCTACTACAACGCGGGCCAGGGTGACGACACGATCACCGCCGGAACCGGTAACGACTTCCTCGTCGGCGGTGCCGGCAACGACACCATGATCGGTGGCCTCGGCAACGATAGCTACGTCGTCGACTCGCTTGGCGACACAGTGGTTGAAGGCGTCGATGGGGGCACCGACACTATTCTATCCGCCATCAGCTACACTCTGTCCGACACCGTCGAAAACCTCACCCTCATGGGCACCGGCGCCATCGACGGAACCGGCAACGCCCTCGACAACAGCATCACCGGCAATATCGCCGACAACCGGCTGGACGGCGGAGCCGGGAACGATCGTCTCACCGGTGGCGGCGGAAGCGATGTCCTCCAAGGAGGCATCGGCGACGATGTCATGCAGGGTGGTGCGGGCGACGACGTCTACGCCGTGGATGGAGCAGGAGATCAGGTTATCGAGCTGGCAGGCGAGGGCAACGATACCGTTCGCTCGTCCGTGAGCTACACCTTGTCGGACAACGTCGAGAACCTCGTCCTCAGGGAAGACGGCGATCTGAACGGTGCCGGCAATGACCTCGACAATCGCATCACCGGCAACGACGGCGACAATCGTCTGAGCGGCGGCGCCGGAGACGATTCACTCGTGGGTCGCGACGGCGACGACACGTTGCTGGGTGGTACGGGAGCCGACGCTATGATCGGCGGCACTGGGAGCGATACCTACATCATCGACAACGCTGGCGATCGTGTCATCGAACAACCGGGCGAAGGCTTCGACACCATTCGATCCACCGTCAGCCACACGATGGAAGCCAATACCGAAAAGCTCGTGCTCTCCGGCACCGATGATCTGACTGCCAACGGCAATGAAATCAGGAACCAGATCTACGGCAATGACGGCGACAACACGATCTACGGCGACGACGGCCGTGATCTCCTTTTCGGCCGAGATGGTGCCGACACCTTCGTGTTCAAGGCCGTCACCGACAGTGACGTCGCGGTGTCAGGACGCGACATCATCAAGGACTTCGACTTCGCCGAGGGCGATCGCATCGACCTCAGTGGGATCGACGCGGACTTCGGACAGGCCGGGGACCAGGGCTTCCAGTTCATTGGAACAGACGCCTTCTCGGGTCAGGCAGGCGAGCTGCGGACGAAGTTCGGTGGTGGCAACACCCTTCTCCAGGGTGACACGAACGGAGATGGAGCGGCTGACTTCGCCGTTCTCCTCCAGGGCCAGCAGACCTTGGATAACGGGTCGTTCGTCGTCTGACGTTCAATGACATCTTCAGAAGGGCTGCCTGCCGGCAGCCCTTCTTTCTGTCCGCAAAACGACCGAAAGCCTGCCAGGTTGGCTAGGTCTCGTGCGGTTAGCGTGCACAAGGCCGCTCGCGCCTGGAAACGCTGTCCGGTTCCCAAAGGTCAAGAAAACGTTCGTGCCGGGACGCTCCTCCTGCGCATCGCGAGGGACCGCCGCGAACGAGCTTCGTATCTTTCACAACA
>NZ_LMMS01000001.1:15000-842926 GCF_001422345.1 Methylobacterium sp. Leaf93
ACCCGCTTCGGGTAGTTTGCGCCACGGTCGTCGAGGCTTTCGACAAACGATGTGTTCTCGCGGCCCGGTCTCATCGAGGCCGCCACGCCGCGGATTCCGCACATCGACTGTCCGAAGGAGTCACGGCCCATGGACTTCCTCAAACCACGGTATACGCCTATGAACCGCCGCCGTCGCATCTACGAGGGCAAGGCGAAGGTCCTGTACGAGGGACCCGAGCCGGGAACGCTCATCCAGCACTTCAAGGATGATGCCACCGCCTTCAACGCGCAGAAGCACGAGGTCATCGACGGCAAGGGTGTGCTGAACAACCGGATCTCAGAGTTCGTGTTCCAGCACCTCAACGATATCGGCGTGCCGACCCACTTCATCCGCCGCCTCAACATGCGCGAGCAGCTGATCCGCGAAGTCGAGATCATCCCCCTCGAGGTGGTGGTGCGCAACGTCGCCGCCGGCTCGCTCGCCACCCGCCTCGGCCTCGAGGAAGGCACGCAGCTGCCGCGCTCGATCATCGAGTTCTATTACAAGAACGACGCGCTCAACGACCCGATGGTGTCGGAAGAGCACATCACCGCCTTCGGCTGGGCGACGCCCCAGGAGATCGACGACATCATGGCGCTGGCCATCCGCGTCAACGATTTCCTCTCGGGCCTCTTCCTCGGCGTCGGTATCCGTCTCGTGGACTTCAAGATCGAGACCGGCCGCCTCTGGGAAGGCGACCTGATGCGGATCGTCGTCGCCGACGAGATCTCCCCGGATTCCTGCCGCCTGTGGGACATCAAGAGCCAGGACAAGCTCGACAAGGACCGCTTCCGCAAGGATCTCGGCGGCCTGATCGAGGCCTATACGGAAGTGGCCAAGCGTCTCGGCATCATGTCCGAGAACGAGAAGGTCCAGTCCGGCGGCCCGCGCCTCGTCCAGTAGTCGACGTCACCGAGACGACATGACAAAGGGGCCCTGCGCGAGCGGAGGCCCCTTTGTCATGCGTATCCACGGAAGAGTGCGTGGCGGACCGCTATTGCGACGTCTCGGGGGCCGCCTCGGCGGGGGCCGCGGCACTTGCCGGAGCGGGCTTACGCTTGCGCTTCACCGCCGACTTGCCGGGCGCTCCGTGCAACGAGACGCTGATCTCATAGCTCTCGCTTAAGGGGCGTGGCACAACGAGGTTCTCCTCGATCACCGTAAACAGGCCCTGCGCTTCGCCCGGTCCGATCGACACCGCCACCTTGCGCGCCCGCGCAACGATGGTCTGGTCACCGGCCTTGATCGTGAAATAGACCGGGGCCTCGAACCGTCCGGGTCGTCCCTGGGGCCCCAGCAGAACCTGCCCCTCGACGCCGACCTTCACGCTCACCGAGCCATCGGCCAGGCGCACACATTCGCGGGCGAGACGACCGAGGGTGATCTGGCTGCGCAGGCTGGCATTGTCGTCGGCCCGGCCGCCATAGCTGCGCAGGGCCGCGCCGTTCTCCGCGACGTCGACCGTGGGGCAGTAGACCTCGCCGAGGTCTGCGGGCTGAGACGGCGGAACCGTGGTCCCGCCGTATTTGAGCATGTTACTGAACCAGTTTCCGTCCTCGGCCAGGGCCGCCCCGGGCATCGTGGCCGCCAAGGGCAGGAATCCCGCAATCAGGGCAATCCCGACCGTTTTCGCGCGTGTCCGCATCCTCAGATCCCGCTGAATCGCCGGCGCGGGGCGCCGGAACAGGCCTATTTCAAGCTGGCGAACCCGTCGCCGAAGCCCTTCATCGACAGGGGAATGCCGACCCCCTCCTCCGGGGTCTGGAACACAATGAACGTGGCCTGCACCCCGGCGCTGAACTGCTTGATGAGGTTGTCGTCCATGACCACCTCGGCAACGCAGCCCGTGGTGAGGCAGCGCACGAACCCGGCCCGTCCCACATCGGTCTTGTCGATCTTCAGGCCGAGGCCGGAGGGCAGCAGCACGCCCAGCGGCGCCACCACGCGCAGCAGGTAGCCGCGATTGTCCGCCGTCTTGAGGACGATGACGACGAGGGTGAGGTTGGGCCGGTCCTCAGCGGCGAGGTACTGGACCAGGGCGCATTGCTCGGCCTTCGCCCCCGCCGGCGTCTCGCAGCGCAGCTGCCAGTCCCCGAAGGTGTTGCGCACCATGCCCTGCGCCTCGGCACGGCCGCCCCCGGCCAGCCCCATGCCGGCGAGTGCGGCCATGCAGATCAGACCGATCCGCGCCGGACGCCCGAGAGAGGTCGCCCGATCCTCGGCGACCCGCCTCGCACGCCCCAGCATTGCTCGAAAACCCACGCGCCGATCCCTCTCGCCTCACCCCACATGGCTGGGGGGCACCCGATGAAACCCGCGGTGTTCCGACCATGCGCGGCTATTCTGTGTCAAGCGTGACCACTAGTTTACCCTCACGGACTATCGTTACCCGGAATGACGCCCTAGTTCAGAGGGCAAAGCTTCCTGCGCCAACGGACCGAGCCCATGCGATTTCCTGCCACCGCCGCGTTCCTGATCATCGCCGGGATCGCTCCCGCCTCCGCCCAGTCCCTGCCCGTCGACGAGACCACCTATGTGGAGCGGTCGCTCAACCGCGACGGGCCGCTCGTGGTCGAGCACCGGCCGATCCGGCGCATGCCGGGGGGCCGGATCAATTCCAATTCGGCCGAGATCGCCGGCTTCTGCCGCGATGGCGGGTATGTCCGTCGCCTGGACGAGTTCGGCAACCCGACGATCCTGCGCCAGCGCGAAGTCTGCGACAGCGTCGCCCCCCGCACGTTGCGGCCAGGGGACGTGGACGCCCGTCCGACCTGGCCGGTCGAGCAGGTCGAGCGGCGCCGGGTCCTGCGCGCACGCGGGTAGATCACGATCGGGCCCGGCTCGTGCCCTCGCCCCGCCCCTACCTCAGCCGTAGCGGTGGAGGCTGGCGCCGTTGCGCTTGAGCCAGCGTTCGGCCTCGTCCACATGCGGGCACAGGGATCCCAACAGCGACCAGAACCGCTGGGAATGGTTCATCTCGCGCAAATGGGCCATCTCGTGGGCCGCGAGGTAATCGAGCACCAGGGGCGGCGCCAGGATCAGGCGCCAGGAGAAGTTCAGTTCGCCGCGCGCGGTGCAGGAGCCCCAGCGCGAGCGGGTGTCGCGGATGGTGATCCGTGTCGGCCCTTGCCCGAGCTTACCAGTATAGATCGACACCGCCTGGGCCAGATCCTTGCGGACCTCCCGCTCCAGGAAATCCCTGACCCGGCGCGGCAGGTGGGGCGCCTCGCACGCCACGGAGAGGACCGGACCGCCTTCCTCCTCCGTCACCAGGGTCACGCCGCCGCGCTCGCTGCGGTGAACGATGCGATGGCCGACACCGCGAAGGGGGAGTTCGGCCCCCGCCTCGAACGCCACACGATCCGGAACCTTCGCGAGTCGCATGGCGATCCAGCCGCCATGGCTCACCGCGAAGGTGCGGGCCACGGCTAGGGACGTCCGGGCGGGCAGGGTCATCACCACCTCGCCGGTGGCGCTCGACACGCGCAGGGTCAGCCTGCGGGCCGCCGGGCGGCGGCGCAGCGCGACGCGGAGCTTCGCGCCCTCGTGGAGGATGTCGATATGGTCGGGATCGGACCCGCGCAGCAGGGCGACTCTCATCACGTCAGCTTAGCCGCAGCCTCCCGCCACCGCCATCGGCGCAGAGGTCACGTCCAGAACTTTCGCGGGGTCCCCCCCCCGCATCACGCCGCCGGGCGCTGCTCGATGGCCGGCAGAGCCTGCATCTCGCGGATGAACGACGCGATCCTCGGAGCGATGACCGTGCGATAGCGCGAGCCGTTGAACACCCCGTAATGGCCGACGCGCTCCTGCAGGTGATAGGCCTTGCTCTCGGGCGGCAGGTTCGGGGTGAGGTCGAGGGAAGCCCTGGTCTGTCCGACGCCGGAAATGTCGTCGTTCTCGCCCTCGATGGCGAGGATCGCGCAGGTCCGGATCGCCGCAAGGTCCACCCGCTCGCCGCGATGGAGCATCTCGCCCTTCGGCAGGGCGTGGTCGACGAAGACGGTCTTGATCGTCTGCAGGTAGAATTCCGCCGTGAGATCCATCACCGCGAGGTACTCGTCGTAGAATTCGCGGTGCTTCTCGGCGGAATCGCCGTCGCCGGTGACGAGATGGTCGAACATCTCGGTATGGGCGTTGACGTGGCGATCGAGGTTCATCGCCATGAACCCGCCGAGCTGGAAGAAGCCCGGATAGACGCTGCGCAGGGCACCGGGATACGCCAGCGGGACGATGGTGATGCAGTTCCGCTCGAACCATGCGGTGCCGCGCTCCTGCGCCAGGCAATTGACGGCGGTGGGCGAGCGGCGGGTGTCGATGGGGCCGCCCATCAGGGTCATCGAACGCGGCACCGGCATCGTGCCTTGCGCCTCCATCAACGCCACGGAGGCCAGCACCGGCACCGCCGGCTGGCACACGGCCATGACGTGAAGGTCCGGACCGAGCGCGAAGAAGATCTCCTTCAGGTAGTCGATATAGGTGTCGAGATCGAACCGTCCCTCCGTGATCGGCACGAGGCGCGCATCGGTCCAGTCGGTGATGAAGACCTGATGATTGGGGAGCATCGCCTCCACGGTGCCGCGCAGGAGCGTGGCGTAGTGCCCCGACATCGGTGCCACAATCAGGAGCTTGGGCTGTGGCTCGGAGGGGCCGCGCGCGAAGGAGCGGTCGAAGGTCACGACCCGGCAGAACGGCTTCTCCCACACCACCCGCTCGCTCACGGGCACGCTCGCCCCGTCGATCCAGGTTCCGGTGAGCCCGAAGGCCGGCTTGGCATAGCGCCGGGTTCCACGCTCGAACATCTCGCAGGCCGCGGCCATGGACTTCGCATAGGGCGAGTAGGCGAGCGGGTTGGCGGGATTCTCCAGGCTGTGCTTGACCATGTCGGCCGCCAGGCGCGCCGGGGCCGTCATCATGCGACCGAACTCATACCAGGTGTAGGCCAAGCTCATATCCGCCTCTCCCTCGCCGTCGCGCGACTCGACTTCCCGCGCGACCGGGCGCGGTAGAGAACGCCGCGCCTCGTGAAACGTTCGGCTCGGAACATTCGTACAAGTGCGGAGTGCGCAAGGACGGGCGCAATCGGCGGGCGAGCCATGGATTCCGACCGGACGAGCACTATCGTTGAGCGGACATGATCGACATGAGCACCAATGGCTTCGTCCGCGATGCCCGGCACCTTCGGCTCGACACCTTCGTGCGCCTGCGCTGGCTCGCGATCACCGGGCAGAGCGCGGCTGTTGTCGGCGCGCAGTTCGGCCTCGGCCTACCCCTGCCCTTCGGCTGGTGCTTCCTCGTCATCGCGGCGTCCTCCTGGCTGAACCTCGCCCTGCGGATCCGGTTTCCAGCCAGCTACCGCCTGAGCGACGATTCGGCGGCCCTGCTCCTCGCCTTCGACATCATCCAGCTCGCCGCCCTTCTCTTCCTCACCGGCGGCCTGCAGAACCCGTTCTCGCTGCTCTTCCTCGCCCCCGTGCTGATCTCGGCCACGGCCCTGCCGCCGGAGCGGACCCTGGCGCTGGGGCTCCTGGCGGTGGGGCTCGCGACCATGCTGGCGCTGATCCACCGGCCGCTGCCGTGGTTCGCGGACGGGCGGCTCGAACTCCCGTTCCTCTACGTCTCGGGGGTGTGGACGGCGATCCTCCTCGGCACGGCCTTCACCGGCGTCTATGCCTGGAAGGTCTCCGACGAGACCAGGCAGCTCGCCCAGGCCCTCGCGGCCACGGAACTCGTGCTGGCGCGCGAGCAGCACCTCTCGCAGCTCGACGGGCTGGCGGCGGCGGCGGCGCATGAGCTTGGCACGCCCCTCGGCACGATCATGCTCGTCACCAAGGAACTCACGCGCCAGCTCGCCCCCACGGCCTCACCCGCCGTGAAGGACGACCTCGACCTCCTGCGCGACCAGGTCGACCGCTGTCGCGGCATCCTGTCGAAACTGACCTCCCTCGACGGGGACGAAGCCGGCATCCTCCAGACCGTGACCCTGAGCCACCTCGTGGAGGAACTGGTGGCGCCCCAGCGTGCCATGGGTATCGCGCTCGATGTCACCACCCGGGGCGACGGCATCGAGCCGGCGTGCCGACGCAATCCGGGGGTGCTGTTCGGCCTCGCCAACATCGTCGACAACGCCGTGGACTTCGCCATCAGCCGCGTCGTCATCGAGGCGCGCTGGACTGCCGAGCGGGTCTCCCTTGAGATCAGCGACGACGGTCCGGGCTTCTCTAGCGAGATCCTGCTGCGGGCGGGCGAGCCCTATGTCACCACTCGAAGCCCCGACAAAACGCGCGGCGGGAACAGCGTCGGCGCCGGCCTCGGCCTCGGCCTGTTCATCGCAAAGACCCTGATCGAACGCTCCGGCGCACAGCTTACGCTCTCCAACGTCTCGGGCCACCAAGCAACCGGAGCGGTGGTCCGCGTATCCTGGGCGCGCCACATCTTCGAGCGCGACACGCTTCCCCGGCGCGGCACGGAATTCAACGCAGAGGTGCCCCTGCCCGAACGCAGTCCGGCCCCTATATAAGTTGTCAACAATTCGGTTTTGGAAAATGGAGGAGCGTCGGATGCTGACGCAGAGTGTAAGTCCGGGGCTTGCTGCCGATGCGCTGCAGACGTCGGAATCCGATCCGCTAGCGGCCTATGCCGACCGCACTTTGCTGATCGTGGACGACGACAGGCCGTTCTCAACCCGCCTGGCGCGGGCGATGGAAGCCCGCGGCTACGAGGTTCAGGTGGCCGAGAGTGTGGCCGAGGGCGTGTCCCTGGTGGAGAGCCGTGCGCCGGCCTTCGCAGTCATCGACATGCGCCTCGGCGACGGCAACGGCCTCGACGTGATCGCGCGGCTGAAGGAGAAGCGGCCCGAGGCCCGGGGCGTCATCCTCACCGGCTACGGCAACATCGCCACCGCCGTGACGGCGGTGAAGCTCGGCGCCTTCGATTACCTCGCCAAGCCCGCCGATGCGGATGAGATCCACGGCACGCTGATGGCGCAGCCGGGCGAGCGGGCCGACCCGCCGGAAAATCCGATGTCGGCCGATCGCGTGCGCTGGGAGCATATCCAGCGGGTGTACGAATTGTGCAGCCGCAACGTTTCGGAGACGGCACGCCGCCTCAACATGCATCGGCGCACGCTCCAGCGTATCCTCGCCAAGCGCGCGCCGCGCTGACCCGCCCCTGACGACGACCCCGGTGGCGCGATGTTGCGTGGGACCGGACCGGCGCTGTAAAGCTCCGGCCGCCCGCCGCAATCGCTGCTCCGGGGTCGACGGAGATGCATCCCCGTGAATACGCGCAACCTGATTACGATCGTCAGCATGATGGTGCTGGTGGGCACAGAAGTCTTCGCCGTCGCCATCGCCGCAGGCTGGGCAATCGCCGGCCTGTTCGATCTCGGTGATACCGTGGGCCACGTCCTCATGGTCCTGTTCAGTGCGATCGCCGCCTGGATCATGCTCCAGCTCTGGCGCCGGGCGGTGAGCATCGAGCCGATTCGCGCCGCCGCGCCGGCCGCCCGTCGCTGATTCACGACATAATCCCGAATCGCTCTTGCGGCTGACGGAGGCGGCACGGTCGGGGAAACATCCCCTCCGCGAGGGAGCAGCCGCGTTGCATGGTCGCCATTTCCCGACTATCGCCTGACGGGCCGAGCCACAGCACCGAGTCCGAGACCATGAAAGCCCGCATCATCGTCACCTTGAAGACCGGTGTGCTCGACCCCCAGGGCAAGGCGATCGAATCCGCTCTCTCGTCCTTCGGCATCGCCGGCATCGAGGGTGTCCGCCAGGGCAAGGTGTTCGACGTCGAGATCGCCGACACGGACCGGGCCAGCGCAGAAGCGACGCTGAAAAGCGCCTGCGAGAAGCTGCTCGCGAACACCGTGGTCGAGAACTACGAGATCGAGATCGTCTGATGCGCGCCGCGATCGTCGTCTTCCCCGGCTCCAACCGCGACGGCGACGTCGCCCGCGCCCTGCGCCTCGCCGGCGCGGAGGTGGTCAAGGTCTGGCACACCGAGACGGCGCTGCCGGCGGGCACCGACCTCGCGGTGCTTCCGGGCGGCTTCTCCTACGGTGACTATCTCCGCTGCGGGGCCATCGCCGGACGCGCCGCCGCCATGGATGCCGTCCGCGACCACGCCGCCCGCGGCGGTCTGGTGCTCGGCATCTGCAACGGCTTCCAGATCCTGTGCGAATCCGGTCTTCTGCCGGGCGTGCTGATGCGCAACGTCGACCGGCGCTTCATCTGCCACCGGCAGTTGCTCCGGGTGGAGCGTGCCGATACGCGCTTCACCTCGTCCTATGCTAAGGGACAGGTGATCGACGTCTGCGTGGCGCATGGCGAGGGCAACTACTTCGCCGATGCCGATACGGTGGCGCGCCTCGAAGGCGACGGCCGCGTGGCCTTCCGCTATTCCGACGCCTCCGGCGACCTGACCGTGGATGCCAACCGGAACGGCTCGCTGAACTCCATCGCCGGCATCTACAGCGAAAACCTCAACGTGCTCGGGATGATGCCGCACCCGGAGAACTTCGTCGAAGGTCTAATCGGCGGGGTCGACGGGCGCGGATTGTTCGAAAGCCTCGCGGCGTAACGTGTAAAGACCCCTCTCACCTTTGCGGGCTACGGCATTCACACGTCTCGCGGGCAGCACGAGTCCCCTCTCCTGAAAGGAGAGGGAGTTCCGCTGCGCCTCAGTCGAACTCTTTCGGACAGAAGAAACACCCGTAGAGAAGCTGGGTGAATCCAGTAGCCTCGCGGGAGAGGAGGCCGATGCAGCAGGCGGGAGAGGGGAGAACCTCTCTGGATGATGTCGCTCCCCTCATCCGACCCGCTGGCGCTGGCCACCTTCTCCCGTAGAGGAGAGAAGGAAGCGTCGCGCCTTCAATGCCCGTCGAATTCCATCAGCGTCCGCACCGGCACGTCGAGGTCGCGCAGCTTCTGCGCCCCACCGATCTCGGGCAGGTCGATGACGAAGCAGGCCGCCACCACCTCGGCGCCGATCTGGCGCAGCAGGTTGACGGCCGCGCAGGCCGTGCCGCCGGTGGCGATGAGGTCGTCGACCAGCAGCACTTTGTCGCCCGGCTTGATGGCATCCACGTGGATTTCCATCTCGTCGGTGCCGTATTCCAGCGCGTAGGCGATGGAGACGGTCTTGTGAGGCAGCTTGCCCTTCTTACGGATCGGCACGAAGCCAGATGAGAGCTGATGCGCCACCGCGCCGCCGAGGATGAAGCCCCGCGCCTCGATTCCCGCCACCTGATCGATTCGCCCGCCCGCGAAAGGGTGGACGAGCGAATCCACGGCCCGGCGGAACGCGCGCGGATCGCTCAGGAGCGTGGTGATGTCGCGAAAGACGATACCGGGCTTCGGGTAATCCGGGATCGAGCGGATCGAATCCTTCAGCGCGGAGTGGCGGCGGGCTTCCATTCGGGTGGCTTTCGCGAGGAGATGTCGGGATCGGAGCGGGTTAGGATATGCCGCGCCCCGGCTAGAAAGCCGGGGCCTCGAGCTTCAGGCGTTGGCGCGGCGCAGAAGCTTCACGAGATCGCCGTGCAGGCTCTCGTTGCCGGCCGCCACCGAGCGGGCGGCCAGGGGCTCCGCGCCGCCATCGGCGCTGGTGACGAAGCCGCCGGCCTCGCGGACCAGGATGATGCCGGCCGCGATGTCCCAGGTCTGCAGGTCACGCTCCCAGTAGAGGTCCGAACGGCCGCAGGCGACATAGGCGAGGTCGAGGGCGGCCGAGCCGAAGCGGCGGGCGCCGCCGGTCACCGCCATCACCGCCGCCACCTCGCGCAGGAGCTTCGGGTGGTCGCCGCGCCCGAGATAGGGCGAGCCGTAGGCGACGAGGGCGTCGGCGAGGTCTGTCCGGCCGGAGACGCGCAGGCGGCGGTTGTTGAGATAGGCGCCCTTGCCACGCTCGGCCACGAAGAGCTCGTCCTTGGCCGGATCGTAGATGACGCCGGCGACGATCTGGCCCTCGCGCTCGAGGCCCACCGAGATCGCGAAATGCGGGATGCCGTGGAGGAAGTTGGTGGTGCCGTCGAGGGGGTCGACATGCCAGGTATGGCTCTTGTCCTGCCCTTCGATGTTCCCAGACTCCTCGAGAATCAGGCCGTAGCCGGGACGCGCCTTCATCAGGGCGTCGCGCAGCACCTCCTCGGCCTTGCGGTCGGCGGCGGAGACGAAGTTGCCGGGGCCTTTACGCGAAACCTGGAGGTTCTCGATCTCGCCATAGTCGCGCTTGAGGCCGCGGGCGGCCTTGCGGACGGCGTCGACCATGACGGTCATGAGGGGTGAGCTGATCATCGATGCAAAGGTCCGGGTCGATTCAAAGAACGGTCTCGCGCGGCCATAGCATGTTTGCCGCCCGCCTCACCCCTCGCCGATGCGGGGCAGAGGAGAAACGCGCGCAGGCGCCCATGGATGCCGCATCGTCCGCGGCAAGCCGCGCGCGGGCAGTCGACGATGAGGTATCCCCATCGTCGACTGGTATCACTCCACCTTCATCCGCGCCTCAGCCAGTCGCTCGGCCCGGCCGCGTTCCTCGGCGGTGAGGCCGGCGAGGGTCTCGTCGAGCTTCGGATCGGAGCGCCCCTGGGCGGCAGCGGCGAGGTTCCAGGCCGCCGCCTCGACAGGGTTCTTCTGGATACCCCGTCCCAGGGCATAGAGGATGGCCACGCGATTCTGCGCGATGGCGTTGCCGCGCGACGCGGCGTGGAGGAAGTAGCGGGCCGCGCGGGCCTCGTCCTTTTCGACGCCGATGCCGTTGAACAGCAGGATCGCGAACTCGACCTCACCGGCGAGATCGCCGTTATCGGCGGCGCGCCGGAACCACTCGGCCGCCTGTTTGGGATCCTTCGGCACCCCCCTCCCCTGGAGGTAGAGCACACCGAGATCGTGCTGGGCGGGGCCGATCTCGCCCTCGGCCGCCTTGCGGAATAGCTCGGCGGCCTTGGCCTCGTCCGGCTCGGTTCCCGTGCCGATCAGGATCAGGGCAAGGTTGTAAGCGGCCGTGGTGTCGCCCTTTGCCGAGGCCTGTTCGAGCCAGCGGCGCCCGGCCTTCGGGTCTTTCGTGCCGCCACGGCCATCGATCGACATCAGGCCGAGGGAGGCCATGGCGTGGGTGTCGCCCTGGTTGGCGGCCAGACGATACCATTCGGCCGCCTTCACCGGGTCCTGCTTGACCCCGAGGCCCTGGTTGTAGAGCTCGCCGAGCAGCGTCATCGCCGCGGCGTCCTTGTTGTCGGCGGCGATCCGCTTCGTCGCCTCGCGGAAGGCGGTGGTATATTGGCCGCGCTGGTAGGCACCGAAGGCGATGTCCGGCTCGGTCTTCGAACGGGGCGGCACCGCGCCGGTCGCGCCGATGGAATACGGCGTCGGGAGTTCCCGCAGCTGCCCCTTCAGCGTCTCCTTGGGCCGAGGCGTCAGCGATTGGGGTCCGGCCGGGTCGGTCGGCATCACCTTCGGCGCTTCGGCGCGGGCAGCGAACGCCAGGCCCTCCGCCAAAGCGAGGGCGAGGACGGCCAGGCGGATCCGCCTCACGTATCGGCCTCCGACGCCGCGACCAATGCCTGGATGGCGGCAATATCCGCCCCTTCTCCCATCCACAGGTGGCTTTCCAGCCCGAGGAACTCGGCGCCCGTCGCCAGGAGCCCCTCCACCTGTGCGAGGTCATGGGCAACGGCGATGCACGGTGTCTCGAAGATCTCGACCCACCACTCCGCGCGCTCGCGCACGGTATCGGCATCGGGCGCGATCCCGTCCGAGTAGATCCCCCCGAACATCACGTAATCGACACCGGCCTCGCCGGCCTCCATCGCCGCGTGCTTCTGCTCATGCCCGCCGGCTCCGAGGATACGACCGTCGCTGAGGCGCTCGCGCAGATCCTGCAGGGCACCGTCCCGCGCCTTGTCGAGATGAACCCCGTCCGCCCCGCCACGCGCAGCCACGCTGACAACATCGCCGGCGAAGTCGGAGACCGTGATGACCAGGGCGGCGCCGGTCGACTGCGCCGCCGGAGAGAGGCGCTTGACGAGGTTCACGAGGCTGCGCTCGTCGGCCGGGGCGAGCCGCAGGACCACGGCCGCTACGTCCCCCGCCGCACAGGCGGCGGTCAGCGCTTCGGCGAGGGCATCGGCCCGGTCGGAATCCACCCGATGGGGGGACAGGAGTGCGAGGCGGGTGCGGGGTTCGGCCATTCTTGTCGTCCTAACGGCATCATCCCGAGGCGCGGGCTCCGCGTCTCGGGGACAGGCGATGCGAGATCACCGCGTCACGGCATGGTTCCGGATGCGATCCGGTACCACGGAACAGGGTCTCAGGCGGCGCCGATCTTCGGGTCGAGCGAGCCGTTGGCATAGCGCTTGGCCATCTCGGAGACTGAGATCGGGCGGATCTTCGAGCCCTGACCGGCGGTGCCGAATTCCTCGAAACGCTGGCGGCAGAGCTTCGTCATCGCATCCATGGCGGGCTTCAGGTACTTGCGCGGATCGAACTCGGCCGGGTTCTCGGTGAGAACCTTCCGGATCTGGCCAGTCATGGCCATGCGGTTGTCGGTGTCGATGTTGATCTTGCGCACGCCGTGCTTGATGCCGCGCTGGATCTCGGCCACCGGCACGCCCCAGGTGGGCTTCATCTGCCCGCCGTAGGAATTGATGATGTCCTGCAGATCCTGCGGCACCGAGGAAGAGCCGTGCATGACGAGGTGGGTCGTCGGCAGGCGGCGGTGGATCTCCTCGATCACGCTCATGGCCAGCACGTCGCCGTCGGGCTGGCGGGTGAACTTGTAGGCGCCATGGCTGGTGCCCATGGCGACGGCGAGCGCGTCGACCTTGGTGGCGGTGACGAACTTCACCGCCTCTTCCGGGTCGGTGAGGAGCTGGTCGTGGCTCAGAACGCCCTCGGCGCCGTGGCCGTCCTCGGCCTCGCCCTGGCCACTCTCCAGCGAGCCGAGCACGCCGAGCTCGCCTTCCACCGAGACGCCGGCCCAATGCGCCATGCGAGTGACGTTGCCGGTGATCTCGACATTATAGGCGTAGTCCGCCGGGGTCTTCCCGTCGGCCTTCAGGGAGCCGTCCATCATCACCGAGGTGAAGCCGTACTGGATCGCCGTGGCGCAGGTGGCTTCGTTGTTGCCGTGGTCGAGATGCATGCAGACGGGGATGTGGGGGTAGATCTCCACGAGCCCGTCGATGAGCTTGGCCAGCACCACGTCGTTGGCATAGGCGCGCGCGCCCTTGCTCGCCTGCAGGATCACCGGCGAATCTGTGGCATCCGCCGCCGCCATGATGGCAAGGCCCTGTTCCATGTTATTCAGGTTGAAGGCCGGAACGCCGTATTCGTATTCGGCGGCGTGATCCAGGAGCTGCCTCAGGGTGATACGTGCCATTGGTGTCTCCGAAAACGATGGGTTCGCCCTGTCGGGGCGCCATCCTCTGAAATTCGTCTGTCTTGTCGGACCTTAGCGGGTTCGTCGCAACTCGAAATAGGAGGGCCTAACTCGTGGTTCCCCACCCTGTCCCATCTGCTTCCTCATCCTGAGGTGCCGAAGCGGAGGGAAGGCCTCGAAGGAGCCCTCCTCCGAGGCCCGCCGACGCGAGCGCCTTCAGGATGAGGTTGAGTGTCAGGACGGCTCCGACCGATTAACCCTTGATACGTAGGGCCTCGACACCGGGCAGGACCTTGCCCTCCAGCCATTCGAGGAACGCGCCCCCGGCGGTGGATACGTAGGAGAAATCGTCGGCGACGCCGGCATGATTGAGGGCGGCCACCGTGTCGCCGCCGCCCGCCACCGACACGAGCTTGCCGGCCTTGGTACGCTCGGCCGCGTGGCGCGCCGCCGCCACCGTAGCGGCGTCGAAGGGGGTCAGCTCGAAGGCACCGAGCGGACCGTTCCAGACCAGGGTGGCGGCCTCGTCGATGGCGGCATCGATCTCGGCCACCGAGGCCGGGCCGGCATCGAGGATCATGCCGGTCTCCGACACGGCGTCGACGCCGACGGTCTCATGCGCCGCGTTGGCTTTGAACTCGGCGGCGACCACCGCGTCGACCGGCAGGATGATGCGACACTTGGCGGCTGCAGCGGCGTCGAGGATGCGGAGCGCCGTCTCGGCGAGATCCTTCTCGCACAAGGACTTGCCGACGGCTTTCCCTTGGGCGTGCAGGAAGGTGTTGGCCATGCCGCCGCCGATGACGAGCATGTCCACCTTGGCGACGAGGTTCTGCAGGAGATCGATCTTCGACGACACCTTGGCGCCGCCGACCAGAGCGATGACCGGCCGTGTCGGCGACTCGAGCCCCTTGGTCAGGGCGTCGAGCTCCGCCTGCATCAGTCGGCCGGCATAGGCCGGCAGTACATGGGCGAGGCCCTCGGTCGAGGCATGGGCGCGATGGGCGGCCGAGAACGCCTCGTTGACGAAGACATCGCCGTTGGCGGCGAGGGCCGCCACGAAACCGGCCTCGTTTGTCTCCTCGCCAGCGTGGAAGCGGGTGTTCTCCAGAAGGAGAACGTCACCGTCCTTCAACGCCGAGACGGCCGAGGACGCGGCCTCACCGATGCAATCCTCGGCGAAGGCGACCGGGCGGCCGAGACGGTCGGACAAGGCGGAGACCACCTGTTTCAGCGAATCGGCCGCCACCGGCTTGCCCTTGGGGCGACCGAAATGCGCCAGGAGCACCACGCGCCCGCCGCCATCGGCGATCTCCCGGATCGTCGGGACGATCCTTTCGATGCGGGTAGCGTCGGTGACGCGCTCCCCCTCCATCGGCACGTTCAGGTCGACGCGGAGCAGTACGCGCTTGCCCTGAAGGGAGCCGGCATCGTCGAGGGTGCGGAAAGCGGTCATCCTGGCCTTCAATGTCGTTGAGGAAACTATCAGCGCGGAGGGAGAAGCCCGTCGAGATGGAAGCGCTGTGCGGCGATGGTCAGCGCCACGGTGAGCACGGCCGTGATGATCGCGGTCAGCACGAGCGCGCCGGAACCGGGGAGCCGACGGGTACGATCGGCGACGGCACGGACTTCGCTGCGCAGGGCGGCGAGATCGGATTGGCGCGCCGCCTCGCTCATACGGGTGGTCGCACCTTCGATCTTCTCCTCCACACGGGAGAGCAGGGCCTCCGAGCGGGCGTACTTGTCCTCGATCCGCGCGCACTTGTCCTCGATCCGCGCGAGCTGATCGCTGCCGGGCGAGGAGGACACAGGCTCGGCCTTGCCGACGACGGCAGGCGGCGTCGCCTTCTGGTTGGCGATGGCCTGGGTCTCGGGCACGACACCCGTCGACGGGGGCGAATTATTCTCAAGTGGCTTGTTCTCGGGCGGCTTGGCGCCCGGAATGAAGGTGTTTCCGGTGGACGGGGTCGGCGAAGGCTCGGTCATTTCAGACGCACCGTTGCTGGTCGATCACAGGATATCGTTGGCGAGGCTTGTCGGGCGGCCCGAAGGCCGCCCCGGAGCGCCACTCTCAGAGCAGCTTGCCCATCGCCACGGCGGTGTCCGCCATGCGGTTCGAGAAGCCCCATTCGTTGTCGTACCAGGAGAGAATGCGCACGAACGTGCCGTCCATCACCTTGGTCTGGTCGAGGTGGAAGGTGGACGAATGAGGATCGTGGTTGAAGTCGATGGAGACGTTGGGCTGGTCGGTATAGGCCAGCACGCCCTTCAGCGGACCGTCGGCCGCGGCGCGGATTGCGTTGTTGATCTCCTCGACGGAGGTCTGGCGCTTGGCGGTGAACACGAGGTCGACGGCCGAGACATTGGGGGTCGGCACGCGGATCGAGGTTCCGTCGAGCTTACCCTTCAGTTCCGGAAGGACGAGGCCGACGGCCTTGGCCGCGCCCGTGGAGGTCGGAATCATCGACAGGGCGGCGGCGCGGGACCGGTAGAGGTCCTTGTGCATCTGGTCGAGGGACGGCTGGTCGTTGGTGTAGGAATGGATCGTCGTCATGAAGCCGCGCTCGATCCCGACGAGATCGTTGAGCACCTTGGCCACCGGCACGAGACAGTTGGTGGTGCAGGAGGCGTTCGAGATGACGAGGTGGTCGGCGGTCAGCTGATCGTGGTTGACGCCGTAGACCACAGTGAGGTCGGCGCCGTCGGCGGGGGCCGAGACGATGACGCGCTTGGCGCCGGCGTCGAGATGGGCCTTGGCCTTGTCCTTCGAGGTGAAGATGCCGGTGCATTCCAGGGCGATGTCGACACCGAGCTCGCGGTGCGGAAGCTCGGCCGGGTTGCGCACGGCGGTGACCTTGATGCGCTGACCGTCGACGACGATGAACTCGCCGTCCACCTCGACCTTGGCGTTGAAGCGGCCGTGGATCGAGTCGAAGCGCAGGAGGTGGGCATTAGTCTCGACGGGGCCGAGATCGTTGATCGCCACGACCTCGATATCCTTGCGGCCGGCCTCGTGGATGGCGCGCAGGATGTTGCGGCCGATGCGTCCGAACCCGTTGATGGCAACCTTCACCGACACGGCGTGAATCCTTCTATGTACCGGGCGCCGACCTGGCGGAACCCGTAAGCAGCAAGAGCGAGACAGCGGGCCGGAGGGGCGGAGCCGCCATTCGGCGTCGCTGTGTCATGTATACCGTTGAACGTCAGATGAACCGGTTGGCCCATCCTCGGACCCTCATGCGTCCACGAAAGGACCGATGCGGGATCGATGGCCGAACGGGTCACGGGCTCAAAATTCCCAATCTGGCGGTCGGCTCGAGGGGCGCGCGGTCTCTAACATGGGGGAAACCGCTGGCAAAGGTTTTGCCCGATCGATTCGTTTTCCTTCCCCGCATATGATGGCAAAGCGTCGATTTCGCGCGCGGATCGACAGAGGTTTGGCTACAAATCCGCGTTTCCGAAACAGATACGCCAGCTCCTTCATGATCCGGCGGAAGGTAGAACGATGAGCCAGACGCCAGACCGGCCGAACGTGGACCATGCCCTTGCTCGGCTCGATACGGTACTGACCCGCCTCGAGGCCTCGGTGGCCCATCGCCTTGAGGCCGAGCGCGAACCGGGCGACCTGGAAACGGAGCTCGCGATCATGGCGGAGGATCGCGCGCGCCTCGCGGCGGAACTCGACGCCGCCAGCGCGCGCCTCGCCACGGTGGAGGCGACCACGAGCGATGTCGGCCACCGCCTGGGGCGGGCGATCGAAGCGGTGGAGGGCGTGCTGGCCCGCCCCCGCGTCGCACGCTAGTCTGCCGCTTCTCACACCAGCCCTGTCGGACATGCCCCAGATCAGCGTCACCATCGACGGCAAGAGCTACCGGATGGCCTGCGCCGAAGGCGAGGAGGCGCATCTCTCGGCTCTGGCCGCGGAACTCGACACCCGCGTCACCGACATGAGGAAATCCTTCGGCGAGATCGGCGACATGCGTCTGCATGTGATGGCTGCCCTCACCCAGGCGGACGAACTCGCAGAGCTCAAGCGTCGCCTGGCGGATCTCGAGGCCGAAACGGTCACGCTTCGGGAGCGCGTCGAGACTGCGGACTCCCTCCGCGCCAACGAAGAGGCCCGTATCGCCGAAGGGCTCGGCCGGGCGGCGGACAGGATCGAGCGGCTGGCGCATGCGCTGGCGGCGGGATGAGCGTCCCGCGCACGATTGCCCGCCCCACCCCCTGGCGCGAAACGCCCGCCGACGCTACATGAGTCGAGCGGTGCTGCGGGGTTCGTCAGGAGTACTTTTCCCCGGGGCCTTATCGACTCCCCAGGGAGCTGTCCCTGGCCCTGTCCCTGGACTTGGCCAACACGGCGCCCACCTACACTGTAGGTTTCCCGGGATCGCAACTCCAACGGCTCACGTGGCTCCGCACTCTGATTTCCCCGCCCTGAAAGCCGAGCTTCGCAAGCAGGCCCTCGCCCAGCGTGACGGACTCGATCCCGAAACCCGCCGGGCCGGCGGCCTGCGGATCGCGCAGAGCGTCATGCGGGTCGAGGCCCTGGCCGATGCGGCCGTCGTCGGTGCCTTCTGGGCGATCCGCAGCGAGGTCGATCCGCTTCCCCTCATCGAGATGCTGTTCGCGCGCGGACAACGGGTCGCCCTCCCCAAGGTGACGCCGGACGGCCTGGTGTTCCGCGAATGGCGGGCGGGTGAGGCGCTGGTGCCGGGTTCCTTCGGCCTCAGCGAGCCGCGCGACGACCTTCCGCCCCTCGATCCCACCGCCCTCATCGTGCCGCTCGCCGCCTTCGACCGGCGCGGGCATCGTATCGGCTACGGTCGCGGCTATTACGATCAGGCCATCGAGCGGCTCTCCCGCAACGGCCCGGTGCTGACGATCGGTATCGCGTTCTCCGTCCAGGAAGTGGAGACCGTGCCGTCCGAGGCGCACGACCAGCCCCTCGACCATCTCATCACCGAAGCGGGACCGGTCCCGCTCGTCCGGGACTGACACCGACACATGCGACTTCTCTTCCTCGGCGATGTGGTGGGCCGCCCCGGCCGCAACGTGGTGATGGACCGGCTGCCGAAGCTGCGCGAGCGCTGGCGCCTCGATTGCGTGGTCATCAACGGCGAGAACGCGGCCGGCGGCTTCGGCATCACCGAGGCGATCTGCGACGAACTCCTCCAGGCGGGCGCCGATGCGGTGACGCTGGGCAACCATTCCTTCGACCAGCGCGAAGCCCTCGTCTTCATCCAGCGGCAGACGCGCCTCGTCCGCCCGGCGAACTACCCGCCCGGTACTCCGGGTCGCGGCGCCACCGTGGTGGAGACGCGGGGCGGCGCCCGCGTCCTCGTCCTCAACGTCATGGGCCGTATCTACATGGATGCGCTGGACGATCCCTTCGCCTCCGCCGAGCGCGAACTCTCCGCCTGCCCCCTTGGCGAGGTGGCGGACGCCGTCATCGTCGACGTCCATGCCGAGGCGACCAGCGAGAAGCAGGCCTTCGGCCACTTCCTCGACGGCCGCGCCAGCCTCGTCGTCGGCACTCATACCCACACCCCCACTGCCGACCACCGCATCCTCCCCGGCGGCACCGCCTACCTGTCGGATGCCGGCATGTGCGGCGATTACGATTCGATCCTCGGCATGCAGAAGGACGAGCCCCTGCGGCGCTTCCTGCAGAAGACCCCCGGCGCGCGCCTGGAAGCGGCCCAGGGCAAGGGCACGTTGTGCGGGATCGCCGTCGAGACCGACAATGCGACGGGACTCGCCACCATGGTCTCGGCGGTCCGCCTCGGCCCGCATCTCGAAGAAACCTGGCCCCGCTCCTGGGATTAGGCAGGGCGCGGGCGAAACTCGAATCGGCGCTACTGATGGCTTCTGCGCCCGAAAGGCAACCTTGACGAGTAGCCCGCCCTAGAACACAACTTAAAGAAGAGACTAGCAAAATCTCTCCTGGAGGTTGCAAACTTGGCCGGGCCCGATTTCTCCCGCATCAATGCAGCCATCCGCCGCGCAGGCGCCCAGTGGGATTCGGGACCCACAACACTCAGCGAGTTCTACGACGCGAGTGGACCGGCGACCGAGCGGTTCGGCTTGTCCTTTGATCCGGAACGCGCGAAGCGCGCGGTCCTCGAAGCACGAAACGCTGAATCGGCACTGTTCAAAGTCGTCGCTCCTCCCCCGTCGCATCTCGACTGGCGAAACGTGAGCGGGAAAAACTACGTCACGCCGATCAAGGACCAGTCGCATTGCGGCTCCTGCGTCGCCTTCGCGACATGCGCCTCCATTGAGAGCCGCATGCTGATCGGCACCGGTCGTCCCGACGGATCCATCGATCTGTCCGAAGCGCACCTGTTCTATTGCGGCGCGCCGAATTCTTGTGATGTGGGTTGGTTCTATACCAAGGCCCTGGCCTTCGCGAAGAAGCCGGGGATCGGTCTGGAGGTCGATTTTCCCTACGTGGCGGGCAACCAGCCGTGCCGCAACATCCGACCCGTGGTGACCGTCCCGCGCTATCAGACAGCAGCATCTCAGATCGCCCGCAAGCAAGCGCTCCAAAAGGGACCGGTCATCGGAGGGTTCCGCGTCTACCAAGATTTCTACACCTACCGCAGTGGCATCTATACCCATGTCACCGGCGACGTTCTCGGCTGGCATGCGGTCTGTATCATCGGATACGATGATACTCACCAATGCTGGATCGCGAAGAACAGCTGGGGAACGGGCTGGGGCGAGCAGGGATTCTTCCGCATCGGTTTTGGTGAATGCGGCATCGATTCCGACGTTCTGTTCTATGATCCGGAGATCGCTCTTCTCAGGCCCGACATCGCGGCATCGACACCTCCGCGGCGCCGCTCGAAAGTCTCCGCATGAAGACAGAGGGATAGGTCTCCGGCTCGAACGAGGGACTTGTCTGCGGGCAAGCCGGTACGCGATAAGGAATCGCACTGGAGGGAACCGCAATGGAGCTTGAGCGGCGCGGCCCGATCAAGGCGTGTTCTGGCGACACGATCGAGGTGTCCGCCCCCGGTGAGGGAATCGGGGGCTTTCTCTGGCATGCCGAGGTATCGCAGCAGGCGGCGACGATCGTGAGCGAGGCCTTGGGGCCGGCGGGGGAAGGCGTCGGGGCGACGCGAGAAAAGGTCTTTCGCGTTCGCCTGGAGCAGCCCGGTGATACGACCGTCCGCCTCGTCCAGAAGCGTCCCTGGGAATCGACTCCGAGCCGTATTATCGAGGTGCCGATTCGGTGTGCCTAGCGACCCGATCTCTGTTCGGGATAGACCGTGGGATTATCGACCCGAACCGCCGGAGTCGATCCCATGTGCCGCACGCCCTATTCCGTGCATAGACACGATTCGATCTGTGCCATGAAGTCGTGCCGCTTGATCGCGGACGGCTATGCGTCGAATGTGAGCGCACCTCAGCTTGAGCGCACGCACGGCGCTCTTCGTTTCCACAGCTAGACGCATGGTCTGAGACCAACGTCTTCAGAGTCCCCGACAACCCATGGCGACCCGCTCCGCGACTGCCCCCCTGAGCCGCCCGGGCATTTACCTGATCCGGATGCTGGTCTTCCTGACCCTGGTCGGGTTTCTCGCCTTCGTCCTGTTCCGGCAGATCACGCCGGCCTTCCTCGCCAATGCCGGGTTGAACGGGCTGATCCTCGGCGTCCTCCTCATCGCGATCCTGCTCGCCTTCGGGCAGGTGATCCGCCTCTTCCGCGAGGTCGCCTATGTCAACGCGGTCGCGGCCGGTGAGGGGTCGGCGAAGCCGCCCTCGCTCTTGGCGCCCCTCTCCCCCGCGATCCTGGCGCGCCGCGAGGGAACGACGCAGGCCGGCATCCGCTCCTATCTCGACACCGTGGCTGCCCGCCTCGACGAGGGCCGCGAGATCCTGCGCTACATCGCCGGGCTGCTGATCCTGCTCGGCCTGCTCGGCACCTTCTGGGGCCTCATCGACACGCTGAGCGCGGTGGGCAGCGTGATCCAGAGCATGCGCGGCGGCGGCGAAGCCAGCGCGATGTTCGACGAGTTGAAGAACGGGCTCGCCAAGCCGCTCTCAGGCATCGGGCTCGCCTTTTCGGCCTCGCTGTTCGGCTTGTCGAGCTCCCTCGTCACCGGGTTCCTCGACCTCCAGGCGGGCCAGGCCCATGCTCGCTTCCACAACGAACTGGAAGATTGGCTGGTCTCCGGCGAGGAGCAGGCCGCAGCCACGCGCCCCGTCGCGGCACAGGAGCCGGCCTCGGCCCGCGAACTCACGGAGGCGGTGGACCGGCTCTCGGCCATCGTCTCGGAAGGCGCCAATGGCCGGGTGGCGACCCAGGCGATGACCAACCTCGCCGAGGGTATCCAGGGTCTCGTCCAGCACATGCGGGCCGAGCAGCAGATGATCCGCGACTGGGTCGAGGCGCAGGCGACGCGAGAGCGTGAACTCAAGCAGGTGCTCGACCGGCTCGGCCGCGAGAAGACCTGATGGCCTCGCTGCGCACGCGCCGAGACCGGAGCCTCAACGTCTGGCCGGGCTATGTGGACGCCCTGGCGACGCTGCTGCTCGCCGTCGTCTTTCTGCTGACGATCTTCGTCGTCGGGCAGTTCTTCCTGTCCCAGGAGATCACCGGCCGCGATTCGGTGCTGAACCGGCTCAATCGCCAGATCGCCGACCTCACAGACCTCCTGGCGCTGGAACGCTCCACGCGCCGGGCGCAGGAGGAGAAGGCCTCGAACCTGCGCACCACGCTGCTGGGCACCGAGGCCGAGCGCGACAAGCTGAAGGAACAGGTCGGCGCCGCCGCGAGCGGCGACAACCGCCAGGGCGAGCTCGACAAGCAGCTGGTGGCCGAGCGCGCCACCAATGCCCGCGCCGCGTCGCAGATCGATCTCCTCAACGATCAGATCGGTGCCATGCGCCGCCAGCTCGCCGCCCTGGAGGATGCGCTGGCCGCGAGCGAGAGCCGCGACCGTGAAAGTCAGGCTCGCATCGCCGATCTCGGCAGCCGCCTCAACGTGGCCCTCGCCCAGAAGGTGCAGGAACTGGCGCGCTACCGCTCCGACTTTTTCGGCCGCCTGCGCCAGATTCTCGGCGCCCGCAGCGACATCCGCGTGGTCGGCGACCGGTTCGTCCTGCAATCGGAGGTGCTGTTTCCGGCGGGCTCGGCGAGCCTGAAGCCCGAGGCGGCGCCCGAGCTCGACCGGATCGCCACGGCCATTCTCG
Source organism: Methylobacterium sp. Leaf93 (assembly GCF_001422345.1). Classification (NCBI taxonomy): domain Bacteria; kingdom Pseudomonadati; phylum Pseudomonadota; class Alphaproteobacteria; order Hyphomicrobiales; family Methylobacteriaceae; genus Methylobacterium; species Methylobacterium sp. Leaf93. Next base: position 37,606 of record NZ_LMMS01000001.1, read on the forward strand.
ATCTGTCGAAGCAGATCCCGGCGGACATTCCCTGGGTCCTGCGTGTCGACGGGCATACCGATTCCCGCCCCATCGCCAGTTCGCAATTCCCGTCGAATTGGTCGCTTTCGGCGGCCCGCGCCATCGCCGTGGTCCAGTACATGGCGGGCAGGGGCATACCGCCCCAGCGCCTGCTCGCCGCCGCTTTCGGTGAATTCCAGCCCATCGAGGCCGGCACCAGCGACGACGTCTACGCCCGCAACCGCCGCATCGAGCTGAAGCTCACCGAACGTTAAGGCGGGCCCCCTACCGCAGAGGGGCCAGAGCCACCGCCCAGACGACGAAGGCGCCGGAGAGCAACCCGAAGGCCATGAATTCCACCGCGCCGGTCAGGATCATCCGCTTGAGCATTGTGATCGCCTCTCGTTGACGCGACGATCTTTGTTCTTGTTTTGTTCCATGTAAAGCGGGTATTCCGCTCGTCCCACAATGTGGTTAGCACGCGGTTAATACCGGATATCGACAAGTCTGACTCATCGAGGCCTCTCCGCGGGACAGCGCGGCGGCGGTCGTCCGCCGGACCTCACTGACCCTGACCTATGGGTCAAGGTCAGTGAGACTTGGTTTAACATGCGGACGGGGCGCGGTGCCCAACCCCATGCGCCTGGCCTCTACGGTCTACTCCGCCTCCCGAAACGCTCACCTCACACCGGGCGAGGGATCCTCGCGATCGCCCATCGGACTTCGTGTGAAAGCGGACAAATAGTCCTTCCCGCGCAACCCGTTCGACTCTCAAGCACTTGAAAGGACAATCAGGGCGAAGAACCGCGAATAACACTCCATTCTCGGCCAGTTTCGCTATCTTATGTGAACGGTCGAATGCGAATACATCTCGTCGCCATCGGTTCTCATGGCGACATCCTTCCGTTTCTAGCCATTGGCGCGGAATTTCTCTGTCGCGGATATGATGTGATCCTGGCCGCACCCGCCCCGTTCGCGGATCACGCCGCGCGGATCGGCCTGCCCTTCCATTCCCTCGGGGACGATTGCGACTACCGCCGCATCACCGCCGACCCCGAACTCTGGCATCCACGCCGGGGGGCCGCCGCCCTGTTCGGAAACATGGCCGCCGCCACCGAGCAGACCTATCGCTGGATCGCCGCGAACGCGCGCAAGGGCCAATCGATCGTGGTCGCCTCGACGCTTGCCTTCGGCGCACGCGTGGCACAGGAGAAGCTGCGCCTTCCCGTCATCACGATCCATGCGATGCCTCTGCTGATGGAGAGCCGTTATGCCTCCCCGATCCTGCCGGGCGTGCCGCTGCCCGCCTGGACTCCGTCCCGGGTTCGCCACTGGGTCGGCCGGGGCGCCGACAAATACGTGATCGGCCCGGCCGCCCTGCCGACCATCAATGCGTTTCGGCAGGAACTCGGCCTCAAACCCGTGCGTCGGCTGCGCTACTGGTGGAACAGCCCGTCCCGTGTCCTGCTGCTTTTTCCCGACTGGTTCGCGGCCTCGCAGCCGGATTGGCCCCAGCAGGCCATGCATGTGGGCTTTCCCATTGCTGATCGCTTCGGCGACACGGACCGCCTCGCGCCCCGTCTCACGCGATTCCTGAAGGGCGGGGATGCCCCTCTGGTCTTCACCTATGGGTCGGCCATGCGCCAGGCATCGGGCTTCTTCCGAACCGCCCTCGCCATCTGCGAGCGTCTGGGGCGGCGGGGCGTGCTGCTCGCTCCGGAGCATGGTCAGGTTCCCGAGTCCCTGCCGGAGACCCTGATCCATGTCCCCTACGCGCCGCTCAGCGTCCTGCTGCCCCGGTCGGCGGCGTTGATCCACCATGGCGGGATCGGCACCGTGGCGCAGGCTTTGGCCGCCGGCACGCCGCAGATGATCGTTCCGGTGGCGTTCGACCATTTCGACGAGGCGGCGCGCGTGAAGCGCCTCGGCGCCGGGATGAGCCTGAGCCGGCGCCGTTTCACGCCCGCGCGCGGCGCGCGCCGGCTTCGCCGCCTGCTGGCCTCGGCCGAGGTGGCGCGAGCCTGCGGAGATCTCAGGCTGCGCCTCGACGGGCTAGACGGAGTCGCCGCCGCCTGCGACGCGATCGAGCAGATGGCGCCCCGCCGGCGTGACGGAGGCAGGGCCGTCCGGCCTTAGGCCAGCTGCTCGATCAATCCGTCCCGGATGGTGACGCGCCGGTCCATGCGGGCGGCAAGCTCCATGTTGTGGGTGGCCACGAGCGCGGCGAGGCCCGAGGCGCGGACCAGCGAGACGAGGATGCCGAAGACATGCGCCGCCGTGTGCGGGTCGAGGTTGCCGGTGGGCTCGTCGGCCAACAGCAGGCGCGGGCCGTTGGCGACGGCCCGCGCGATGGCGACGCGCTGCTGCTCGCCGCCCGACAATTCGGCCGGGCGGTGGACCAGACGCTCCTTCAGGCCGAGGAAGCTCAGAAGCTCGGTGGCGCGCGCCTTGGCCTCCTTTGCCCCGAGGCCACGGATGAGCTGGGGCATCACCACGTTCTCCAGGGCCGAGAATTCCGGCAGGAGATGGTGGAACTGATAGATGAAGCCCATCTCCTCGCGGCGGAAACGCGTGCGCTCGGCATCGGGCATCGCCGCGGTGGGCTGGCCGCCGATATAAACCTCGCCCCCATCGGGTCGCTCCAGCAGGCCAGCGAGATGCAGAAGCGTCGATTTTCCGGCCCCCGAGGGTGCCACGAGCGCCACGAGTTCGCCGGGCCAGATCGCGAGATCGGCCCCCCGCAGGATGTCGAGGGCTCCCGTCCCTTGCGTGTAGCGGCGTTCGACTTTGGCGAAGAATAGGGCCGGGACCGGCGGCGCGCCGGCCTCGTCGGCAGAGGTGGTCATGATGGTTGAATCTCCCCTCAGCCGTAACGCAGGGCCTGCACCGGATCGAGCCGGGCGGCGCGCCAGGAGGGATAGAGCGTCGCCACGAGCGACAGGGCGATGGAGGTGAGGACCACCACGGTGATCTCACCGGAATTCATTTCGGCGGGGATCTCGGCGAGGAACCGCACGGTCGGGTCCCAGGCGGAGGGGAACAGCACCCGCTGGATCGGCTTGATGTTGAGGGTGATGAGCGTTCCGAGAGCCAGCCCGCCCAGCGTCCCGACCACGCCGATGAGCGCCCCGTTGATGAGGAAGACCCGCATCACCGTGCCGGGCGTGGCGCCCATCGTCCGCAGGATCGCGATATCGCTCGACTTGTCGCGCACCAGCAGGATCAGGCCGGAGACGATGTTGAGGGTCGCCACCACGACGATCAGGCTGAGGATGAGGAACATCACGTTCCGCTCGACCTCCAGCGCCCCGAAGAAGGTTCGGTTGCGCTGGCGCCAGTCGGTGAGAAGAACGGGACGCTCTGCCGCCATCTCGAGATCCGGGCGCAGCTGCGCCACGGCATCGGCATTGTCGAGATAGACCTCGATCAGGCTGACGTCGCTGTCTCGGTTGAAGAAGGCCTGGGATTCGGCGAGCGGCATGAACACGAAGGTGGCGTCGAACTCGGTCATGCCGATCTCGAAGATCGCCTTGACCGTATAGGCCTTGGTGCGCGGCGCGGTGCCGAACGGTGTCGTCGCGCCCTTAGGCGTGGACAGGGTGATCTGGTCGCCGGCCTGCAGGCCCAGCGATTCGGCGAGCCTCCGGCCGATGGCGACCCCGGTGCCGTCGTCGAACCCGTCGAGCGTGCCGCCCCGGATGGTCTTGGCGATGGACCCGATGGAATCGATGTCCTCGCCCCTGATGCCGCGCACCAGCACGCCGCTGCCGCCATAGGGCGACGAAGCGAAGGCCTGACCTTCCACGAGGGGAATCGCCGAGCGGACGCCGGCGACCTTGGAGAGGCGGTCGGAGAGATCGACGTAATCGGTGAACAGCTTGTCGATGGGCGTGACGAAGACGTGGCCGTTGATACCGACGATCTTCGAGAGCAGTTCGGTACGGAACCCGTTCATCACCGAGAGCACGATGATGAGGGTGGCGACCCCCAGGGTGATGCCAAGGACGGAGAAGAAGGCGACGACGGAGACGCCGCCGCCGCGCCGCCGGGCGCGGAGATAGCGCCCGGCGATGATCCACTCGAAGGCCGCGAAGGGCGGCGTGCTGCCGCGCTTGAACAGGCCGGAGAGACCCGCCAGCCGTTCCTTCACCGTCTCTGCCAGAGCCATACCGGCCTCAGCTCCGCTTCAGGCGCGAGATCAGGTCGATGGGAGCCACGCTCTCGCGCTCGCCGCCGGAGCGCCGCTTGATCTCGACCTTGCCCTCGGCGAGGCCGCGCGGACCCACCACGACCTGCCAGGGCAGGCCGATGAGGTCGGCGGTGGCGAATTTGGCGCCGGGACGCTCGTCACGGTCGTCGTAGAGCACCGTCAGGCCGCTGGCCTCGAGGTTGGCCTGGATCTCGGCACAAGCCGCGTCGGTGGCCGCGTCGCCGGTCTTGAGGTTGATGAGGGCGACGTCGAAGGGCGCCACGGAATCCGGCCAGATGATGCCGGCCTCGTCGTGCGAGGCCTCGATGATCGCCGCAACCAGCCGGCTCGGGCCGATGCCGTAGGAACCCATATGCACGGGGCGGTCGACGCCGTCCGGCCCGGTGACCTTGGCACCCATGGCCTCGGAATACTTGGTGCCGAAGTAGAAGATGTGCCCGACCTCGATGCCACGCGCGGCCATCTGCTTGTCCTCGCCGACTTCGGCGAAGGCGGCGGGCTCGTGCATCTCTGAGGTGGCGGCGTAGAGCGAGGTCCAACGGTCCACGGTGCCCTGGAGGCCGGCGACGTCGTCGAAATCGGTGGTCACCGGCGGGACGTCGAAATCAAGATACTGCTTGTCGCAGAACACCTCGCTCTCGCCGGTCTGGGCCAGGATGATGAATTCGTGGCTGAGATCGCCGCCGATCGGGCCGGTATCGGCGCGCATGGGGATCGCTTTGAGGCCAAGGCCGGCGAAGGTGCGTAGGTAGGCAACAAACATCTTGTTGTAGGCGTGCCGGGCCGCCGCCTGATCGATATCGAACGAGTAGGCGTCCTTCATCAGGAATTCGCGCGAGCGCATGGTGCCGAAGCGCGGCCGCACTTCGTCACGGAACTTCCATGAGATCTGGTAGAGGTTCTTCGGCAGGTCCTTGTAGGAGCGTACGCTGCCGCGGAAGATCTCGGTGATCACTTCCTCGGCGGTGGGGCCGAACAGCATCTCGCGGTCGTGCCGGTCGGAAATGCGCAGCATCTCCTTGCCGTAGGCCTCGTAGCGGCCGGATTCCTTCCACAACTCCGCCGACTGGATCGACGGCATCAGCAGTTCGATGGCGCCGGACCGATCCTGCTCCTCGCGGACCACCGCGCAGACCCTGTTGAGCACGCGCAGGCCCAGGGGCAGCCAGGCATAGATGCCCGCAGCTTCCTGACGGATCAGGCCGGCCCGCAGCATCAGGCGGTGGGAAACGATCTCCGCCTCCTTGGGCGTCTCGCGTAGGGTCGGCAGGAAATAGCGGGAGAGACGCATCGGGAACCCTGGATCGTTTTGGAGCGCGATCGTACCGCGCATCGTTGCGGGGCACACAACACATTGCATCGAGAAAAGACAAGCGCTGCGCGGCTTAGCGAAAGCCCCGCATGGTCACGGAAGTAGGTCGCAGGCGAAAATGGAGCGCAAACCCGCCAACTCTTGCAAAAAAACGCCAGGAATCATCTCCGAAGGCGTGACAATGCGCAATCCAGTTCCTATAAGCGCCCCCGTGATGGTCGCGACGCCCGGAGAGGCAGCGCGAGGTCCGAGTCTCGGGAGGAAATTTCAGCCGCCACGCCGTCAGAAATGCGTGAGATAAAATAGGCTGACACGTCATCTGTCGTCTCAAAAGCAAGGCTCGCGCCTTGCTTTTTTTATGGCCGAAGCGGACTCGCGGATATGGGGGCAGGCCGAACCGGTCCGCCACCCGATCGCGGCGCTACAGCCCCGACAACTCGAAGATCGGGATCACCACGAGAAACACGAGGCTGGCGAGCAACGTCGTCCAGATCGCCTTCTCGAGCAGACGCGGCGCCGCGGGCGCCCCCGGATCCTGCCCCGGCACAATCCGCGACGGATCGGTCTCGACCTGATTGCGGAGCGGCAGGATGACGAAGAGCAGCGTCCACCACACCACGAAATACAGGGCGAAGGCCCCGAACACCGTCAGCTTGAACAATACCACCGCCAAAGCCGCCACGGCCGAGACGATGACGACCATGGTGGTCAGCGTGCGCCAGACCGTCGCCGAGACGGTCTGAACGAGGGCGCTCACGCCGCTCACACCTGCTCCAGCTCGACGAGGGTGCCGAGGAAGTCCTTGGGGTGGAGAAACAGCACCGGCTTACCGTGGGCGCCGATTTTCGGCTCGCCGGTGCCGAGGACGCGGGCGCCCTGGGCCTTCAGCTTGTCGCGGGCTGCGATGATGTCGTCCACCTCGTAGCAGACATGGTGCACGCCGCCGTTCGGGTTGCGGTCCACGAAGCTCTCGATGGGCGAGCCCTCGCCCAGCGGCGACATCAGCTCGACCTTGCTGTTGGGCAGGTTCACGAAGACCACCGTGACGCCGTGCTCCGGCTGCGGCAGGGGCTCGGTGACCGTGGCGCCGAGGGTGTCACGATAGATGGCACAGGCCGCGTCGAGGTCGCGCACGGCGATGGCCACGTGGTTCAGGCGTCCAATCATGGTTTGCTCCCTCTTTTTAATGACCCGCCACGCGAAAGATCCCTCTCCCCTCTGCGGGAGAGGGTGGCCCGCGAATGCGGGTCGGGAGAGGGGCCCCCTATCCGGAGAGGTCGTCCCCTCTCCCGGTCGCTCCGCGACCACCCTCCCCCGCAAAAGGGGGAGGGTCAAAGCGCACTCACACCTCCACGACCTGCACGTGGCAGGCGGGCTTCTTGCCCCAGGCCTCGTTCACGGCCGAGCGGATCGCCCGGTCGACCGCCTTCTCAACGGCTTCGGCATCCTTGCGCTTCTGCTTCGACAGGCCGCTGAGCGTACGTGTCACCGCCTCGACGGCGACGTCGAGCATCGGCTGACCGTTCTTGCCGCGGTTGGGCAAGCCCATGATGTCGATGGCAGGCTCGCCGAGAACCTCGCCCTGGACGTCGATGGCGATGGCCACCGACACGACGCCAGATTGCGACAGCTTGCGCCGCTCGGGGATGGCGCGGTCCTTGGCGTCGATGAGGATGTTGCCATCCTTGAACAGGCGCCCGGCCTTCACGTGCTCGACGATCTCCGGCATGCCGGGGGCGAGGCGCACGACGCTGCCGTTGCGGGCCTTGACCACGTTGCCGACGCCCTGGGCTAGGGCGAAACGGGCGTGCTCGTCGAGATGCAGCGCCTCGCCGTGGACGGGAATCGCGGTCCTCGGCCGGGTCCAGGCATACATCTCGGCCATCTCGTCGCGGCGGGGATGGCCCGAGACGTGGACGAGCTTCGTTCGGTCGGTGACCACCTCGATGCCGGCATTGATCAGGTCGTTGATGATCGCGCCCACCGCCCGCTCGTTGCCGGGAATGGCGCGAGACGAGAAGATCACACGGTCGCCGGCGGCCAGCGTCACGTCGGGATGATCGTCGCGGGAGACCCGGGCCAGCGCCGCGCGCTCCTCGCCCTGCGAGCCGGTGAGCAGGCAGACCACCTTGTCGCGGGGCAGGTAGCCGTAGCTATCGGCGGAGCGGAAATCGGGAAGGCCGTCGAGGAAGCCGCATTCGCGGGCGACGCCGATGACCCGGTCCATGGCCCGCCCGACGGCGATAACCTCGCGGCCGCAATCGCGTGCCGCTTCGGCCACCGCCCGCATACGGGCGACGTTGGAGGCGAAGGTGGTGACGGCGACCCGGTGCGGTGCTTCGGCGATCAATTCACGCAAGGTGGCGGCGACCTCGGCCTCACTCGGGCTGCGGCCCTCGCGCACGACGTTGGTCGAATCGCTGATCATGGCGAGGATGCCCTCGTCGCCCAGCTTGCGGAACGAGGCTTCCGAGGTGACGTCGCCGAGGATCGGCGTGGCGTCGAGCTTCCAATCGCCCGTATGCAGGACGAGGCCGTGCGCCGTGCGGATGGCGACGGCGTTCGATTCCGGGATCGAGTGCGAGACGGGGACGTATTCAATCTCGAACGGACCGACGGTCACCGGCTTGTGGGCCGCGATCTCGCGCAGGATCACCTTCGGCGCGCCCGGCTCGCTGAGACGGCGCGCCTCGAGCAGGTTCTTGGCAAAGCGCGTGGCGTAGACCGGAGCCTTAAGCTTGGGCCACAATTCACCGATCGCGCCGATATGGTCCTCGTGCGCGTGGGTAATGAAGATGGCGAGGAGGTCGTCCTTGCGCTCTTCGATGAAGCTCAGATCGGGGAACATCAGGTCGATGCCCGGGAAGCCCTCTTCCCCGGCAAAGCCCATCCCGCAATCGACCATGATCCATTTCCGGCGCTTCTCCGGCCCGAAGCCGTAGAGCGCCGCATTCATGCCGATCTCGCCCACGCCGCCGAGCGGCACGAAGACGAGTTCGTCTTGCCCTGTCGTCATCACTGTCAAACCTCAAGCCGCCGTCGCGGCCGAACCCAAATGCACCTCGCCCGCCGTCACGGTCCGTCGCGTCCCATCATCCGATCGGACGACGAGCCGCCCCGCCTCGTCGATCGTCTCGAAAATTCCATGCACGATCTCGCCGCCGATCCGCACCGAGACCGGTGCGCCGATTCCGGCGGCGTCGTCGAGCCAAAGCCGGCGGATCGATGAGAATCCGCCGCCCCGGCTCCAGAGTCGCGCTGCAACGACGATCTCGTCCGACAGGTAATCGAACAGATCCTCGGCGCGCGTTTCGTACGAACTCTGACTGAGGCTTGTCGCGGGATAAGGCAAGTCCTGCGGTGACGCGGCTACGTTGACGCCAAAGCCGATCACCGCCGATCTGCGCCCGCCGGGATGAGTCTCCGCTTCCAGAAGCAGACCCGCGAGCTTCGCGCTGGAGACCAGAACGTCGTTGGGCCATTTCAGCCGGAAGGGGCTCGCACCACCAACTTCCCCACCGCCGACCTCATCCTGAGGTGATTTGATTAGTCGTTCAGGGTGAGATGGTCTGATCGTTCGCTTCAGAGCCGCGATCAGCGCGACGCCTGCGACGAAACCCAAGCTCGGCACCTGGACTGGATCCACGTCCGAAACCGGCCAGAGCAGGCTGGCGGTGAGGTTGCCGGGCAGGGAGGCCCAGGCGCTTCCCCTGCGGCCGCGCCCCGCCTCCTGCCGGAGCGCGACGACCCAGAGCGGCCCCCTCTCGCCCTGGCGCGCGAGCTCCATTGCCTGGGTGTTGGTGGAGCCTAGGCTCTCGTGAACGTGAAGACGATGCCCGGCGGCCTTGGCCGCCGGGCCGAGGCGATATCCCGACACAATCCTAGAACAGCGACTTGGCCGCGGCCCCCGCCGCGCTGACCAGAGGAGACGGCACGAGGAAGAACAGCACCACCACCGCACTCGACAGGCCGAGCACGATGCGCAGTCCCGGCGCCATGGTCTCGTAGGGGGCCTGGGGCTCGTCGAAATACATCACCTTGACGAGGCGCAGGTAATAGAACGCGCCGACCACGGAGGTGACGACACCGACGACCGCGAGACCGACGAGATCGGCCTTTATGGCGGCGGCGAAGACGTAAAACTTGCCGAAGAACCCGGCCAGCGGCGGAATGCCGGCAAGCGAGAACATCATCGCTGCAAGGCAGAAGGCCAGGACCGGATGCGTGCGCGAGAGGCCGGAGAGGTCGTCCACCGTCTCGTACATCTGCCCGCCGCGTCGCAGGGACAGGAGCACGGCGAAGGCGCCGAGCGTCATGGCGAGATAGATGATCATGTAGATCACCACGCCGCGAATCCCATCCTCCGAGGCGGCGGCGAGGCCGATCAGCGCGTAGCCGATATTGCCGATGGAGGAATACGCCATCAGTCGCTTGATCGAGCGCTGGCCGATGGCGGCGAAGGAACCGAGCGTCATCGACGCGATGGCGACGAAGACGATGATCTGCTGCCAGATCGACGTCACGTCCGGGAAGGCTCCGATGAAGACCCGCACGGTCATGGCGACGGCAGCCATTTTCGGCGCCGAGGCGAAGAACGCCGTCACCGGTGTCGGCGAACCCTCGTAGACGTCCGGCGTCCACATGTGGAACGGCACGGCGGACATCTTGAAGGCGACTCCGGCGGCCACGAACACAATGCCGAGCACGATGCCGATGCCGGCATTGTCGTTGAGCGCTGAGACGATTCCGGGGAAGGAGACCGTTCCGGTGAAGCCGTAGACCAGCGACGAGCCGTAGAGCAGCATGCCTGAAGACAAGGCGCCGAGAACGAAGTATTTCAGCCCGGCTTCCGTCGATTTCAGGTTGTCGCGGTGGAAGGCGGCGATGACATAGGCCGCCAGCGACTGCAATTCGAGGCCGAGATAAAGGGCGATCAGGTCGTTGGCCGAGGCCATCACCATCATGCCGATGGTGCAGAGCACGATCAGGATCGGGAACTCGAACCGGTCGATGCGCTCGCGCTGGAAATAGTCGCGCGACAGCAGGATCGTGGCCGCCGAGCCGATCAGGATCAGCGCCTTCATCACCTTCGAGAAATTGTCGACGATGAACGACCCGTTGAGGGTCGTGACCTTCGCGCCCGACTGCGACACGACCACGAAGAAGGCGAGAATCAACAGGATGAGCGCGCCGACATTGACGGTCTCGACAGAGCGCTCGCCCCGGAAGGCGCCGTAGAGGATCAGCCCCAGCACGCCGATCGCGAGGATCAGCTCCGGCATCACCGGCGAAAGCGAGGGCAGGACGGCCTGGATAGCGGTCATCTGACGTAGACCTTCAGCGCGCGACGGGCGGAAGAACCGCCGCGGTCTGCGTGTTCGAGAGCGCGGTCTTCATGCTCTGCATCAGCGCCTCCGTGGAGGGGGCGAAGGTGTCGAGGATGGGCGCGGGATGCACGCCGTAATAGATCGTCAGGGCGACGAGCGGCGCGATGATGATCTTCTCCCGCAGGTCGAGATCAAGGATACCCTGGAGGTTGGGCTTCTCGAGCTTGCCGTAGATCACCCGGGCATAGAGCCACAGGGCGTATCCGGCCGAGAGGATGATACCGAACACGGAGAATAAGGCGACGGTGGGGTTGGCCTTGAAGGCCCCCATCATGGCCAGGAACTCACCGACGAAGCCCGACGTGCCGGGAAGGCCGACATTGGCCATGGTGAACACCATCATGGCCGCAGCATAGAGCGGCATGCGCTTCACGAGGCCGCCATAGGCCGCGATCTCGCGGGTGTGCATCCGGTCGTAGACCACGCCGACGCAGACGAAGAGCGCGCCCGAGACAATGCCGTGCGAGATCATCAGGAACAGGGCGCCCTGGATGCCCTGCTCGTTGAGGGTGAACAGGCCCAGGGTCACGAAACCCATATGCGCCACCGACGAATAGGCGATGAGCTTCTTGATGTCGGTCTGCATCAGCGCGATCAGCGACGTGAAGATGATCGCGATGACCGAGAGGGCGAAGACCATCGGTGCGAAATAGGAGCTGGCATCCGGGAACATCGGCAGCGAGATCCGGATGAAGCCGTAGCCGCCCATCTTGAGCAGGATGCCGGCGAGGATCACCGAACCGGCGGTGGGCGCCTCCACGTGGGCGTCGGGCAGCCAGGTATGGACCGGCCACATCGGCATCTTCACCGCGAAGGAGGCGAAGAAGGCGAGCCACAGCCAGTATTGCATGCCGACGGGGAAGCGGGTGTGCAGCAGGGTCGGGATGTCGGTGGTGCCGGCGTGCCAATACATCGCCATGATGGCGAGGAGCATCAGCACCGAGCCGAGCAGGGTGTAGAGGAAGAACTTGAAGCTCGCGTAGATCCGGCGTTTTCCGCCCCAGATCCCGATGATGAGGAACATCGGGATCAGGCCGGCCTCGAAGAACAGATAGAACAGCACGAGGTCGAGGGCCTGGAACACGCCGATCATCGTCGTCTCGAGGACGAGGAAGGCGACGAAATACTCCTTCACCCGCGTGTTCACCGAGAGCCACGACGCGCCGATGCAGAACGGCATCAGGAACGTGGTCAGCAGGATCAGGGGCATCGAGAACCCGTCGACGCCGAGCTTGAACTTGATCGTCTCGGCGAGCCAGCCGTGGGTCTCCACGAGCTGGAAGCTCGACGTCGACGGATCAAACCGGCCCCATGCCACGAGGCTGAGGAGGAAGGTGACGATGGTGGTCGCGAGTGCTGCCCAGCGGGCGTTGCGCTTCACGCTCTCGGATTCATCGCCGAGGGACAGGATGAAGGCCGCGCCGCAGAGCGGTACGATCAGCAAGCCTGAGAGAATGCCGAGGCCGAACATCTAGCGGGCACTCCGATACGAGTTGGCGACCGTCATTGCGTGAGACATCAGTGTCCGACCTTCGGCAGGCCGGTCAGCATGTACCAGCTGATGATCGCGGCGACGCCGATGAGCATGACGAAGGCGTAGTGGTAAACGTAGCCGGTCTGGAGCCGGACCACGCCGCGGGTGACATCGAGCACGCGGGTGGCTATCCCGTCGGGGCCGAGCCCATCGATGACGCGCCCGTCGCCCTCCTTCCAGAGGAACTTGCCGAAGTTCTTGGCCGGCCGGACGAAGATGCGCTCGTAGAGTTCGTCGAAATACCACTTGTTGAGCAGGAATTGGTACAGGCTCGGCTGCTGCGCGGCGAGCTGGCCGGGCAGTTCCGGCCGGCGGATATACATCCAGAAGGCCAGCAGGAAGCCGATCACCAGCATGATGAAGGGCGAGTAAGCGACCAGCGCCGGCACCGAATGGATGTCGTGCATGATGTGGTTGTCGGGGCCATGGCCGAGGGCATGTCCCCAGAACGACTCCATGCCCTCGCCGATGAAGCGGTTCTTGAAGATCAGACCGGCGAACAGGGCGCCGAAGGCGAGGATCGCCAGCGGGATCGTCATCACCAGCGGGCTCTCATGCGGCGTGTGCGCATGATCGTGGTGCTCGATGGCGCTGTGCGAGGCCGGCTCCACGTCGTGGCCCTTGTCGTCATGGGCGACGCCTTCGTGGTGGCCCGGCGCGCCGTCCGCCTGGACCGCCGCGTGATGGTCGTCATGATGATCGGAGCCGTGACCGGCCCAGCGCGCCGGCCCTTCGAAGGTCATGAAGAACAGCCGCCAGGAATAGAACGAGGTCATCAGGGCGGCGATGACGGTGGCCAGGAAGGCCAGCGTGTGGCCCGGCCGCGTCGAGGCGTAGGCCGCCTCGATGATCGCATCCTTCGAGTAGTAGCCAGCAGTGAAGGGGAAGCCGATCAGCGCGAGGGTGCCGATGGTCATCATCGCCGAGGTGAAGGGAATGTAGCGGCGCAAAGCGCCCATGTTCCGCATGTCTTGCTCGTGGTGCATCGCGTGGATGACCGAGCCGGCGCCGAGGAACAGCAGCGCCTTGAAGAAGGCATGGGTGAAGAGGTGGAACACGGCCGCCGAGTAGGCGCCGACGCCCAGCGCCACGAACATGTAGCCGAGCTGCGAACAGGTCGAGTAGGCGATGACCCGCTTGATGTCGTTCTGCACCATGCCGATCGTGGCCGCGAAGAAGGCTGTGATACCGCCGATGATCGTGACGACGATGAGGGCGTTGGGCGCCACCTCGAACAGGGGCGACAGGCGCGCCACCATGAAGACGCCTGCGGTGACCATGGTCGCGGCATGGATCAGGGCGGAGACCGGGGTCGGCCCCTCCATGGCGTCGGGGAGCCATGTGTGGAGCAGGAACTGCGCCGACTTGCCCATGGCGCCCATGAACAGGAGCAGGCACGCCAGGGTCATGGCGTTCCAGTCGTAGCCGAGGAAGTGGAAGGTGGCGTCCTTGAACTCGGCGGCGCGCGGCAGGATGCCGTCGAAGGCCACCGAACCGAACAGGACGAAGACGAGGAAGATGCCGAGCGAGAAGCCAAAATCGCCGACGCGGTTGACGATGAATGCCTTCATCGCCGCCGCATTGGCCGAAGGCTTCTCGTACCAGAACCCGATCAGCAGGTAGGAGGCGAGGCCGACGCCTTCCCAGCCGAAGAACATCTGCACGAGGTTATCGGCCGTCACCAGCATCAGCATGGCGAAGGTGAACAGCGACAGGTAGGCGAAGAAGCGGGGCCGGTGCGGATCCTCCGCCATGTAGCCCACGGAGTAGAGGTGGACGAGGGTCGAGACCGTCGTCACGACCACCAGCATCACCACGGTGAGTGTGTCGATCCGGAACGCCCAGTCGACCACGAGGTCGCCGGCGGTGAACCATGTCGCCACCTGCACGCGGGTGGCGTGGTCCGAGCCCGGTACCTCGAAGAAGGCGCCCCAGGACAGGAGGGCGGAGAAGGCGAGGAAGCCGGTGGTGATGTACTCGCACACGCGAGGGCCGAGCTGGCGGCCGAACAGGCCGGCGAGCAGGGCACCGATGAGCGGGAAGAAGACGATCGCGTGATACATCGCTGGCTGGCCCGGCCTCCGGAAGCGTGCCGGATGACCGGCCTCGCTCCATTCTCGTCAATGGGATCGCGCGGGGTGCCGCGCGGCTCGGCTTGGGGAAGATCAGCCCTTCATCATGTTCACGTCCTCCACCGCGATGGAGCCGCGGTTTCGGAAGAAGACGACGAGGATGGCGAGCCCGATGGCCGCCTCCGCCGCCGCTACCGTGAGCACGAACAGGGCGAAGACCTGGCCGGTGATGTCGTTGAGATGGGTGGAGAACGCCACGAGGTTGATGTTCACCGCGAGCAGGATGAGCTCCACCGACATCAGGATGACGATGATGTTCTTGCGGTTCACGAAGATGCCGAGCACGCCGAGCGTGAACAGGATCGCCGCCACCGTGAGATAATGGCTCAAGCCGATCATGAGCGCTGATCCTTCTGCAGAGCCGACATCAGACCTCGACACCCTGGCGCGAGGGCACCTTGCGGGTCTCCACCGCCATCTCCTGCGTCCGCGCGTTCTGCACGGAGATGTTCTGGCGCTTCACGCCCGGCCTGTCGCGCAGGGTGAGCACGATGGCACCGATCATCGCCACCAGCAGGATGAGCCCGGCCAGCTGAAAGTAGAAGACGTAATCCGTGTAGAGCACGCGCCCGAGCATCTGGGTGTTGGTGACGCCCTCGACACTGGCGAGCGGACCCAGCGGCGCCTGCATCAGGCCAGGATCGATCGTCCAGGAGCCCACCACGAGCAGGAGCTCGATCAGGAAGACGGCCCCGATCAGCGCCCCCACGGGGAGGTATTGCTGGAAGCCCTGGCGCAGCTGCGCGAAATCCACGTCGAGCATCATCACGACGAAGAGGAACAGAACGGCGACCGCGCCGACATAGACCACCACGAGGATCATTGCGAGGAACTCGGCGCCCATCAGGACGAACAGGCCCGCCGCGTTGACGAAGGTCAGGATGAGGAAGAGCACCGACGCGACTGGATTGCGCGAGGTGATCACCATGAACGCGGACGCGATCGCGATGCCGGCGAACAGGTAGAAGAAGGCTGCGGCTGCACTCATGCGACTATGGAGATCAGCCGTCCCGAGGACGGCCCCTTCTGCCGAAATTCAAACCAGCCCGTGCAGGCCGCCCGTCTATAGAACCCACCCCTGCGGCGCACAACCGCCGGTGCTCCCGTCATCACCGGTATGGCGCGTCCACCGCGATGTTGCGCGCGATCTCGCGCTCCCAGCGGTCGCCGTTCAGGAGCAGCTTGTCCTTGTCGTAGAGAAGCTCCTCGCGGGTCTCCACGGAGAATTCGAGATTCGGCCCCTCGACGATGGCATCCACCGGGCAGGCCTCCTGGCACATGCCGCAATAGATGCACTTCACCATGTCGATGTCGTAACGCGTGGTGCGCCGCGTGCCGTCGTTGCGGCGCGGGCCGGCCTCGATGGTGATGGCCTGCGCCGGGCAGATCGCCTCGCACAGCTTGCAGGCGATGCACCGCTCTTCCCCGTTGGGATAGCGGCGTAGCGCGTGCTCGCCGCGGAATCGCGGACCGCGATGCCCCATCTCGAAAGGGTAGTTGATCGTGGCCTTGGGTTTGAAGAAGTAGCGCATGGCGAGGGCGAACCCCGACACGAACTCCTTCAGCAGCAGACCCTTGGCGACCTGATCGAGCTTCATGGCGCGATCTCCCTTATGCGTTGCATCATGCCCCCGGCGCGAGGCCAGTGAGCTTGAGGACGAAGGCGACGACGACGACCGAGACGAGCGAGAGCGGAAGGAACACCTTCCAGCCGAGGCGCATGAGCTGGTCGTAGCGGTAGCGCGGCACCATGGCCTTCACCATGGCGATCATGAAGAACAGGAAGCTCGCCTTCAGGGCGAACCAGATCAGCCCCGGCACCCAGGTGAAGGGCGCGAACGGGATCGGCGAGAGCCAGCCGCCGAGGAACAGCACCGTTCCGAGCGCACACATGGTCATGATCGCCACGTACTCGCCGAGCATGAAGAGCAGGTACGGCGTCGAGGAATACTCGACCATGTAGCCCGCCACGAGCTCCGATTCGGCCTCCGGCAGATCGAAGGGGGGCCGGTTGGTCTCGGCGAGCGCCGAGATGAAGAACACCACGAACATCGGGAACAGCCATAGCCAGTACCAGCCGAGGATGCCCAGCGCGGTGTCCTGCGCCATGACGATGCGCGAGAGGTTGAGCGAGCCGGCGCAGAGCAGGACGCAGATGATGACGAAGCCGAGGGACACTTCGTAGGAGATCATCTGCGCGGCGGAGCGCAGGGCGCCGAGGAACGCGTATTTCGAGTTCGACGCCCAGCCGCCCATCAGCACGCCGTAGACGCCCAAGCTGGAGATCGCAAAAATGTACGTAATGCCGACATTGAGATCGGCGATGGCCCAGCCTTCCGCCAGCGGGATCACCGCCCAGCCCGCCAGGGCCAGGGTGGCGAAGACCAGGGGCGCCAGCAGGAACAGCGCCTTGTTGGCACCGGCCGGGATCACCGGCTCCTTCAGTACGAACTTCAGAAGATCGGCGAAGGATTGCAGCAGGCCCCAGGGACCGACCACGTTGGGGCCGCGCCGCAGCTGCACCGCCGCCCAGATCTTGCGATCGGCCAGCAGCGCGTAGGCGATGAAGACGAGAAGCAGCGCCAGGAGCACAAAGCTCTTGAGCACCAGAAGCAGGACGGTGCCGACGATTTCCAGCATGGTCGGCAGCCCCTATTCCGCCGCTTCGAGGCCGCGCGTCCGCGCGAGGCTCGAACATTCGGCCAGAACCCGCGAGGCGCGGGCGATGGCGTTGGTGAGATAGAAATCCGGCACCGCGGACACGAAAGCCGAGCGGTTCGCCTCGCCGCCGAGACCCGCCAAAGTCTCCACCGTGGCGACGACGTCGCCCGGCGCCACCGCGTCGAGGGCGGCGAAATGCGGATATTCCGCATAGAGCGCACGCCGCAGGGCGCCGAGGGAATCGAAGGCCAGACGCTTGCCGAGAACGTCGGACAGGGCGCGCAGGATCGCCCAATCCTCGCGGGCGTCGCCCGGCGGGAAGCCGGCGCGGTTTGTGATCTGCACCCGGCCTTCGAGGTTCACGAAGGTGGCGTTCTTCTCGGTATAGGCGGCGCCTGGCAGGATCACGTCGGCGCGGGTGGCGCCACGGTCGCCGTGGGTGCCCTGGTAGATCACGAAGGCGCCGGCACCGATCTCGATCTCGTCGGCGCCGAGGTTGAACAGCACGTCCAGGGCGCCCGGCTCGGCCATCGCGGCGAAGTCGAGCCCCCCCTCCCCCGGCACGAAGCCGAGATCGAGGGCGCCGACGCGGGCGGCGGCGGTCTGGAGCACGGCGAAACCGTTCCATTCCGGGCTCACGGCGCCGACGTCCTTGGCGAGCTTGGCCGCCGCCGCGAGGATGGCGGCTCCGTCCGGACGGGACAGCGCCCCGGTGCCGACGATGACGAGGGAGCGGCTCGCACCCTTCAGCACTTCGGCGAAGCTGTGATGGCCGGCGGCGATGTCAGCCAGGGTCTCGGGGCCGGCGCCGAGATAGGTGTGGGGATAGGTGAGATCCACGGCCTCACCGATGAGGCCTACCGCCAGCGGCGCCATCCGCCAGCGCTTGCGGATGCGCACGTTGAGGAGCGAGGCTTCGAGGCGCGGATTGGTTCCGACCAGGAGAATCGCGTCCGCATCCTCGATCCCCGGGATGGTGGGATTGAAGGTGTAGGCGGCCCGGCCCCAGGCGGGGTCGATCGCCTCCCCGGCCTGACGGCAATCGAGATTGGTCACGCCGAGCGACCCCATCAGGGTCTTCAGGGCATAGATCTCCTCCACGGCGGCGAGATCGCCGACGATGGCGCCGACGCGCTTCGGATCGGCGCTTTTCGTCTTCGCGGCGATGGCGGCGAAGGCCTCCCCCCAGGAGGCGGGCCGCAAGCGGCCGTTCTCGCGCAGATACGGCCGGTCGAGGCGCTGGGCGCGCAGGCCGTCCACCGCGTGGCGGGTCTTGTCGGAGATCCACTCCTCGTTGATGTCCTCGTTGACGCGCGGCTCGATCTGCATGACCTCGCGGCCGCGGGCATCGACGCGGATGGCGCAGCCGACGGCATCCATCACGTCGATGGATTCGGTCTTCGACAGCTCCCAGGGCCGCACCTCGTAGCTCTGCGGCTTATGGACGAGGGCGCCCACCGGGCAGAGGTCGGCGACGTTGCCCTGGAGTTCCGAGCCCATGGCGCTCTCGAGATAGCTCGTGATCTCCATGTCCTCGCCGCGGCCGATGGCGCCGAGATCCGGCACGCCGGCGACTTCCGCCAGGAAGCGGACACAACGGGTGCAATGGATGCAGCGGTTCATGGCGGTCCGCACCAGCGGGCCGATGTACTTCTCCTCGACCGCCCGCTTGTTCTCGCCGTAGCGAGTCGAATCGACACCGTAGGCCATCGCCTGATCCTGCAGGTCGCAATGGCCGCCCTGGTCGCAGATCGGGCAATCGAGCGGGTGGTTGATGAGGAGGAACTCCATCACCCCCTCACGGGCCTTCTTCGTGGTTCCCGACCGGGTCAGGATCTCCGGCGGCTCGCCATTGGGGCCGGGGCGGCAATCCTTCACCGCGTAAGCGCAGGAGGCCACGGGTTTTGGCGCGCCCTTCAACTCGACGAGGCACATGCGGCAATTGCCGGCGATGGACAGCCGCTCGTGGAAGCAGAAGCGCGGGATTTCCGCGCCCGCGACTTCGCAGGCCTGCAGCAGGGTGTACTCGGCCGGAACATCGACCTCGGTGCCGTCGACGATGAGCTTGGTCATGCGTGCTTCTCGGTGTCGAACATCGGTCCGAAAGACATGGCGATCACTCCGCTGCCATCCGCACAGGGTCGCTGTGCGGGTTGGCGCTGTAGCGGTCGATGCGCTTTTCGATCTCGGGACGGAAGTGGCGGATGAGGCCCTGGATCGGCCAAGCCGCCGCATCGCCGAGCGCGCAGATCGTGTGGCCCTCGATCTGCTTCGTCACGTCCAGCAGCATGTCGATCTCGCGGCGCTGGGCGCGGCCCTCGGCCATGCGCAGCATCACGCGCCACATCCAGCCGGTGCCCTCGCGGCAGGGCGTGCACTGGCCGCAGCTCTCGTGCTTGTAGAAATAGGCGATGCGGGCGATCGCCGAGACGATGTCGGTGGAGCGGTCGAGGACGATCACCGCCGCCGTGCCGAGGCCGGACCCGAGGCCGCGCAGGGTGTCGAAATCCATCTTGGCATCGATGATCTGCTCGGCCGGCACCAAGGGCACCGAGGAACCGCCGGGGATGGAGCACAGCAGGTTATCCCAGCCGCCGCGCATACCGCCGCAATGCTTGTCGATGAGCTCACGGAAGGTGATGCCGAGTTCTTCCTCGACGTTGCAGGGCTTGTTGACGTGTCCCGACACGCAGAACAGCTTGGTGCCGGTGTTGTTCTTGCCACCCAACCCGGCGAACCACGCGCCGCCCCGGCGCAGGATGGTGCCCGCCACCGCGATGGACTCGACGTTGTTCACCGTGGTGGGACAGCCGTAGAGGCCCATATTGGCAGGGAATGGCGGCTTCAGGCGCGGCATGCCCTTCTTGCCTTCGAGGCTCTCCAGAAGAGCGGTCTCTTCGCCGCAGATATAAGCGCCGGCGCCGTGATGGACGTAGATGTCGAACGGGTAGCCGTGGACGTTGTCCTTACCGACGAGGCGGGCCGCATAGGCCTCGTCCACCGCCTTCTGCAGGGCGTGCTTCTCGGCGACGTACTCGCCGCGAATGTAGATGTAGCAGGCATGGGCCGCCATCGAGAACGAGGCCAGCATGCAGCCCTCGATCAGGAGATGCGGATCGTGCCGCATGATCTCCCGGTCCTTGCAGGTGCCCGGCTCCGATTCGTCGGCATTGACCACGAGATAGTGCGGACGCCCATCGGACTTCTTGGGCATGAACGACCATTTCAGGCCGGTGGGGAAGCCGGCACCGCCACGTCCGCGCAGGCCGGACGCTTTCATCTCGTCGATGATCCAGTCGCGGCCCATTTCCAGAAGGAACTTGGTGCCGTCCCAGGCGCCGCGCTTCTTGGCTTCGTCCAAGCCCGGCGAATGCAGGCCGTACAGATTGGTGAAGATGCGATCCTGATCGGAGAGCATGTCAGTTCCCCTCCGTCTTCGAAGCGCCCGGCTTGGGGGGCGACTTCAGCGGCTTGGCGGCCTTGGGCCACGTCGCGTCGTCCGGCCCCAGATCGTCGCTGGCACCGGAGGCGAGGGGTTGCGGCGGCGGCTCGTCTCGCGGGAGGTCCGATTGCGTTCCCGCCTCGGCACCAGCGGCTTCGGCGCGCGCCACAGTGCCCCCGGCATCCGCCACGGGATGACCCGGCTGAGCCTTGGAATCCTTGGAATCCGCGGCATCCGACGTGTCGCCGGCCTTGACCGGCTCTTCGCCTCCGGCCGAGCGCTGGGCGGGGCCGTCCGAGGCCGACGAGGCGGCGGCACGCCCGGCATCGGGCTTGGCCGGCTTTGGATCGGTCGCGGCGCGCTGCTCGGAGGACGCCGCTTCGGACTTACCCTCGGACGTGGTGTCGTCGGCCGCATGCTCCTCGAAGCGCTTGCGCCAGGCGCCGACGCGTGAGCCGTCGAACAGGGTCGCGTCGGTGAGGGTGTCGGCGCCGCCCTTCGGCTCGGACGAGGTGCGTCCCACCTGCGAGCCGATTTTCACCGGGCGGCCGGCGGCCAGATCGTCCATCAACGTGCCGAGGAGATCCGGGGTCAGGTCCTCGTAGTAATCCTGGTTGATCTGTGCCATCGGCGCATTGCAGCAGGCGCCGAGGCATTCGACTTCGAGCCAGGAGAAGTTGCCGTCGGCGCTCACATGGCCGGGCGCACCGAGGCGCTCCTGAAGGTAGTCCTTCAGCTCGCGCGCACCGCACGAATCGCACGGCACCGTACCGCAGAGCTGGATCCAGAATCGGCCCACCGGCTCCAGGGCGAACATCGTGTAGAAGGTCGCCACTTCGAGCACGCGGATATGCGGCATGCCGAGTTCGGCGGCCACCGCCTCGATGGCCGCGCGCGGCAGCCAGCCGCCATTCTGCTCCTGCGCCTTCCACAGAAGCGGGATCACGGCGGAAGCCTGACGCCCTTCCGGATATTTCTCGATCTGCCCTTTGGCCCATTCCGCGTTCTCGGACGAGAAGGCGAAGGAGGCCGGTTGCTCGGAAGCGGGGGCTAACCTGCGGTTCGCCATAGTCAGTCTTTCACCGAATTCAGATGGGCTGCCATTTCCTGGCACGGCCGCTCGTGAGTTGAGCCGTCATAAGAAACGAACGCTGTACAAATCGAATGAACGTTTTTGAATTTCAGAAGCTTAAATTCGAATGTCATGTCTACGCCGAGTGGCTCGACGCCTGACGAGACAATGCGCCACCCCTTTTTCAAGAGCTGGGACTCACATGGAGCTTGCTCACCTGAGCAAAGAGCCCGCGCAGCGAGCGTGCGATGTTCGGGAGACTCACGTTTTGCGTCGCGAGTTGGCGCCGTGCGGTCCCATTCTCTAATCTCATCCAGCACACCTTGCGACAACGCAGGGCCATGCGCGCCGAAGAGTGTGAGTACAACGACGCCGAGACTGAGACCGAAGCGAGACATCATCGGTCCACCTCGCCGAACACGATGTCGAGCGTGCCGAGCACGCAGGACACGTCGGCCAGCATGTGGCCGCGGCACATCCAGTCCATGGCCTGGAGATGAGCGAAACCCGGAGCGCGGATCTTGCAGCGGTAGGGCTTGTTGGTGCCGTCGGCGACGAGATAGACGCCGAACTCGCCCTTGGGCGCCTCGACCGCCGCGTAGACCTCGCCGGCCGGGACGTGGAAGCCTTCGGTGTAGAGCTTGAAGTGATGAATCAGCGCTTCCATCGAGCGCTTCATCTCGCGGCGCGGCGGCGGCGCGAATTTGCCGTCGGTGGCCGCGATCGGCCCCTGCCCGGCGGGCTCGCGCAGCTTCACGCAGCATTGCCGCATGATCTTGGCCGATTCGCGCATCTCTTCCATGCGGATGACCTGACGATCGTAGGTGTCGCCGTTCCTTCCGACGGGAACGTCGAACTCCATCTCCTCGTAGCACTCGTAGGGCTGCGACTTGCGCAGATCCCACGGGATTCCGGAGCCGCGCACCATTACCCCGGAGAAGCCCCAGGCCATGGCCTCGTCCACGGTGACGATGCCGATGTCGACGTTGCGCTGCTTGAAGATGCGGTTGCCCATGACGAGGTTGTCGAGGTCGTCCACCACCTGCAGGAACGGGTCGATGAAGGCCTCGATGTCGTCGATCAGCGCGGGCGGCAGGTCCTGGTGCACGCCGCCGGGCCGGAAGTAATTGGCGTGGAGACGCGCACCCGAGGCGCGCTCATAGAAGATCATCAGCTTCTCACGCTCCTCGAAGCCCCAGAGCGGAGGCGTCAGCGCGCCCACATCCATGGCCTGCGTGGTGACGTTGAGGAGATGGGAGAGGATGCGGCCGATCTCGCAGAACAGCACGCGGATGAGCTGGGCCCGGCGCGGCACCTGGAGCCCGAGCAGCTTCTCGATGCCGAGACAGAAGGCATGCTCCTGGTTCATCGGCGAGACGTAGTCGAGCCGGTCGAAATACGGTGTCGCCTGCAGGTAGGTCTTGTGCTCGATCAGCTTCTCCGTGCCCCGATGCAGGAGGCCGATATGCGGATCGACCCGCTCGACGATCTCGCCGTCGAGTTCCAGCACGAGGCGCAGCACGCCGTGCGCCGCCGGGTGCTGGGGCCCGAAATTGATCGCGAAGTTGCGGATGTTGTGCTCGGTCATGGCCTCGCTCCGCCGTTCAAGCCGATTTCTTCTCGTCGCCCGGGAGTACGTATTCCGTGCCCTCCCATGGCGAGAGGAAGTCGAAGTTCCGGAATTCCTGCGCCAGCTTCACCGGCTCGTAGACCACGCGGGCTTCGTCCTGGTCGTAGCGGACCTCGACGAAGCCGGTGAGCGGGAAGTCCTTTCGCAGCGGATGCCCCTCGAACCCGTAATCCGTCAGAAGGCGGCGGAGATCGGGATGTCCGGAGAAGAGGACGCCGTAGAGGTCGTAGGTCTCGCGCTCGAACCAGTTGGCGGCCGGGAACACGTCGATGACGGAGGGGACCGGGGTCTGGTCGTCGGTCTGTACCTTCACCCGGATGCGGGCGTTATGGCGCAGGGAGAGCAGGTGATAGACGACGTCGAAGCGCTTTTCGCGGTTCGGGTAATCCGCGCCGCAGATGTCGATGAAGCAGCGGAAGGCGCAAGCGGGGTCGTCGCGCAGATAGGTCAGCGCATAGACGATGTCGCTCGCCTGCACATTCAACGTGAGTTCGCCGAAGGCGATGGTCCGCGAGACGATGGCCGGACCCAGCGCCGACCCGACATGGTCGCTGAGCGCCTGGAGCGAGCCGCCGGCCGGGGCCGCGGTATGGGCGAGGATCGAGATGCCGTTGCTCATGCCGGACCCTCAGCGCTCGATCGTGCCGGTGCGGCGGATCTTCTTCTGCAGGAGGAGCACGCCGTAGAGCAGCGCCTCCGCCGTGGGCGGGCAGCCGGGCACGTAGATGTCCACGGGCACCACCCGATCGCAGCCGCGCACCACCGAATAGGAATAGTGGTAATAGCCGCCGCCATTGGCGCAGGAGCCCATTGAGATGACGTAGCGCGGCTCCGGCATCTGATCGTAGACCTTGCGCAGAGCGGGAGCCATCTTGTTGGTCAGGGTCCCCGCCACGATCATCACGTCGGATTGGCGCGGCGAGCCACGCGGCGCGAAGCCGAAGCGCTCGCAATCATAGCGCGGCATCGACATCTGCATCATCTCGACCGCGCAACAGGCGAGGCCGAATGTCATCCACATCAGCGACCCGGTGCGGGCCCAATTGATGAGGTCGTCCGTCGAGGTGATGAGGAAGCCGCGGTCGGCGAGTTCGCTGTTGATCGACAGGAAGGTCGGATCGTCGGCGCCGATGGGCCGGCCGGTATTCGGATCGATGATCCCCTTCGGCGCTGGTGCGACGGCGGGGATCCGGGTCATGTCGGGACTGAAGGCCATCGGTTTCTCGGGATCCGGCTTCGGGCAATGCGATTGTCAGGTCGACGGGACGGCTAGTCCCATTCGAGGGCGCCCTTGCGCCACTCGTAGACGAACCCGACCGTGAGCACGCCGAGGAAGGCCATCATCGACCACATGCCGAACCAACCGAGTTCGCCGAAGGTGATCGCCCAGGGGAACAGGAACGCGACTTCGAGGTCGAAGATGATGAACAGGATAGCGACGAGGTAGAACCGCACGTCGAACTTCATGCGGGCGTCGTCGAAAGCATTGAAGCCGCACTCGTAAGCAGAAAGCTTCTCCGGGTCCGGGCTGTTATAAGCGACCAGGAACGGTGCGACGAGCAGCGCCACAGCGATGAACAACGACACGCCGATGAAAACGATGAGGGGCAGGTAATCCGCCAGCAGGCTTGTCATGCGACACCTCTCGTGTTCGTGGCGGGCGAAGCGCCTCGCGAGCGCTCGAACGGTATGGAATTGCTCCAATGCCAGACTGCGCAGGCGCGAGGCTTAGACGACCCCCTTGAGCGAAACAAGGGCGTCGTGCGTCGCACAAATCCGGCCATGCTCAGGAAGTATGGGGCGGATCGTATCCGGCAACACGACCGATCCGCGCAGGTCCCCTGAGCGGCCGTCCCGCGGTCGCCGCCAAGGCCCGATCTGGCCGGTTTCGTGCAGGGCCCCGCCCCTGCTCTGTTGCCCCGTGGAGGGGAGATGGAAGCGAGGATTTCGGGGACATCCGGGCGGGGGAGATAGCGAGGAACGGCACTCGTGGAGCACACGGAACCAGAACCTTGGCCGTGAGTTCCGTTCATGTCCCACTCAGGCCGGATGGCGTTAGGTCGTCGCAATATTCGACCTTACAGGAGACGTTTCGTGCGCATTGCCCAGATTGCTCCGCTCTCGGAGGCTGTGCCTCCGAAGTTCTACGGCGGCACCGAGCGCGTCGTATCGTGGATCACGGAGGAACTCGTCCGGCAGGGACACGATGTGACCCTGTTCGCCAGCGGCGACTCGGAGACATCCGCCAAGCTCGCCGCCTGCACGCCCGAGGGCCTTCGCCTCCTTGGATACCGCGATCACACCGCGAGCCATCTGGCGATGCTGCATACCGTCCATAAGCGGGCGCACGAGTTCGACGTACTGCACTTCCACATCGACCTGCTACAGTATCCGATGTTCGAAGATCTCTACCACAAGTGCGTCACGACCATGCACGGCCGTCTCGACGTGCCGGATTTCATGCCGGTCTACCGCACCTTCACGGGTATGCCCCTGGTGTCGATCTCTGACAACCAGCGCGAGCCCATGCCGTCGAACTCGAACTGGCAGGCGACAATCCATCACGGCCTGCCGTCCGAGAACTGCCCGTACTATCCGGAAGCCAAGGGCGGCTACCTTGCCTTCCTCGGCCGCATCTCCCCCGAGAAGCGCCCCGACCGCGCGATTCAGATGGCGATTCAGTCCGGCGTGAAGCTGAAGATCGCCGCCAAGGTGGACAAGGCCGATCAGGATTACTGGGACGAGGTCATCGAGCCGATGATCCACCACCCGCTCGTCGAGTTCATCGGCGAGATCAACGAAGAGCAGAAGAAGGACTTCCTCGGCAACGCCCTGGCCCTGGCTTTCCCGATCGATTGGCCGGAGCCCTTCGGCCTCGTCATGATCGAGGCAATGTCGGCCGGCACGCCGGTGATCGCATTCCGCAACGGCTCCGTGCCGGAGGTCATCGCCGACGGCGTCAGTGGCGTCCTGTGCGACACCATGGACGATGCCATCGCGGCCGTACACAAGGTCAAGGGCATGAGCCGCGCCGGCGTGCGCCGCCACTTCGAGACGCAGTTCACCGCGGAGTGCATGGTGAAGAAGTATGTGGCGGTCTACGAGCAACTGATCGAGAACGAGAAGACCATCATCACGATGCCACGCGCGGGAGCCTTCACCCCGCATTACGGCGATCTGAACGGCTCGGCCCGCCCGTCTCTTTCCGCGGCCGCCATGCCGGCCTGACGATCGTGCCTGCCTGAAGATCCTGCCGGCCCGAAAATCCTTGCAGAAAGGCTGGTGCCATACGGCATCAGCCTTGCTAACCTCTTCCCGAATCGACGGCCCTCATTCGTGAGATCCACCGATACCGGTTATCGAAGGCCGCTGGATCGCCCTTTCGCGATTGGCGGCCTTTTGATTCGCGATAGACGATCAGCGCTTCGGGCCAGAGAGCGAACGTCGCTTCATCGAGCCCGTCGACGCGACCGAGACGATCTGCGACATCGGGCCGGAGAGGCCCGGTTTCGATACCGCGGGTCCGACAGTCCACTTCCCGGAGACGTTCAGGCATGGCGGCGAACACTTCCACGGCGACGACACAGGACGGTCCCGGCAGCACGAAAGGGCTGGGACAGGGTTTCCAGGATGCCGACGAGGTGCTGCCGCAATACCATATCGAGGCACAGACCTCGCTGGTGGAGCGCCCCTTACGATCGCTGAAATATGGCGAGGCCTTCGCCGTCCTCGACAGCTACGGCGATATCGGCGTGCTGCCCGGGCCGGAGGGCCTGTATTTCCAGGATACGCGCTACCTGTCGCGCCTCGGCTTCACCATCGAGGACCAGCGCCCCCTACTGCTCTCCTCGGTGATGCAGGACGACAACGGCGCGCTGAGCGTCGACATGACGACGCCGGACATCCGCATCGATGCCCATGACGAGACCACGATCCCGCGCGAGCTGATCGCCATCGAACGCACGAAGTTCCTATTCAAGGGGGCCTGCTACGACCGGATCGGCCTGCGCAACTATGATTCGCGCCATTGGAAGCTCAAGATCGGCGTGACCTTCGACGCCGATTACCGCGACCTGTTCGAGGTGCGCGGCATGGACCGGCCGGTCCGCGGCAAGCGCAGCGTGCAGGTGGCGAACGAATCGGAAGTCCAGTTTCGCTATGTAGGTCTCGACGAGGTGGTGCGCACCACGAGCCTCCACTTCGGTCCGAAGCCGCACCATATCGAGCCGGGCCGCGCCGAGTTCGAGGTCTCGCTTCCTCCGGGCGGCCGGACGTCTCTGTTCATCCGCGTCGTCTTCGAATCGCACCGCGCCTTCACCAGCGCTCCGGCTGCAGAGAAGGTCGGCGAAGACGCCGCCGCCGGCCTGTCGCATGCGGCGGGAAGCAGCGCCGGCGCACGCCATCCCAAGGGCCTCGGCGAGGGCGTGATCTTCGCCCGCGCCTATCGCGACGCGCGCCGGGACCTGCGCCAGCTCACCGCCGGGATCACAACGATCATCTCGTCGAACGATCAATTCAACGAAGCGGCCTGTCGCGCCACCGCCGACCTCTACATGCTGGCGAGCCGCACGCCCGAGGGCATCTACCCCTTCGCCGGCATCCCCTGGTACTCCACCGTGTTCGGCCGCGACGGCATCATCACCGCGATGATGGCGCTCTGGATCGACCCGAACTTTGCCAAGGGCGTCCTGCGCTACCTCGCCTCGACACAGGCAAAGGCCGTGGATCCCGCAGCCGACGCCCAGCCGGGCAAGGTTCTGCACGAGACGCGGCGCGGCGAGATGGCGATGCTCGGCGAGGTGCCGTTCCGCCACTATTACGGCACCATCGACGGCACGCCGCTCTTCGTCATGCTGGCCTATGAGTATTACGCAGTCACCGGCGACATCGAGACGATCAAGCGCATCTGGCCAGCCCTGGAACTCGCCCTCACGTGGATGAACGAGTACGGCGACCGGGACGGCGACGGCTTCGTCGAATATGCCCGCGACACCGACAAGGGCCTGGAGAACCAGGGCTGGAAGGACAGCCACGATTCGATCTTCCATACGGATGGGCAATTGGCCAAGGGTCCGATCGCCCTGTGCGAAGTCCAGGGCTACGTCTATGCCGCCAAGAACGGCATGGCCAAGCTCGCCACCCTGCTTGGCCACGGCGACCTCGCCGCCCGTCTCGGCAAGGAGGCGTTGGCCCTTCGCGAAAACTTCGACAAGGCCTTCTGGTGCGAGGAGATCGGCACCTACGCGCTGGCCCTGGACGGGGCGAAGAAGCAATGCGCCGTGCGCTCGTCCAATGCCGGCCATGCCCTCTTCACCGGCATCGCCCTGCCGGAGCGCGCCGCGAGCGTCGCCGCCAACCTGCTGTCCAAGGACGGGTTCAACGGCTGGGGCGTACGCACGATCGCGCGCGGCGAGGCCCGCTACAACCCGATGTCGTATCATAACGGCTCGATCTGGCCGCACGACAACGCCCTGGTGGCCATGGGCCTCGCGCGCTACGACCTGAAGCCGGAAGCGTCCCGTATCTTCCAGGGCATGTTCGACACCGCCCTGTACCAGGACCAGAAGCGCCTGCCGGAGCTGTTCTGCGGCTTCATGCGCCGCAATCAGCGCGGCCCCGTCTCCTACCCTGTGGCCTGCTCGCCCCAGGCCTGGGCGGCGGCGGCTCCGTTCGCCTTCCTCTCCGCCTGCATCGGTTTGGAGATCCAGCACGACCGCAACCGCATTCGCCTGCGCAACCCCACCCTGCCGGACTTCCTCGAAGGCGTCTCGATCTTCAACCTGAAGCTCGGCGAATCACGGATCGACCTGCGGGTGCAGCGCTACGGCAGCGACGTCACGGTGAACGTGCTGAGGCGGGTGGGCGATGCTCAGGTGTCCGTGGTGAAGTAAATACTGGGAATTGGGGGCGGCTCCCAGGCTGCCCCCTCCCCTCGCGGCAAGCACGAAGCTGCCTCGAATCACACGACATTCGAGACCGGCTGTAGGGCGATAAAAAAAGCCGCCTCCCCAAGGAAGCGGCTTTTAAATGATCTATGTCTCGTGGTGGGACGACAGCGACCTCAGCGCGGCGCCAGGATCATGATCATCTGGCGGCCTTCTAGCATTGGCTCGCTCTCGACCTTGGCGATTTCCTGGGTCTCGTTCTTCACCCGCTCGAGCAGGCGCAGGCCGATATCCTGGTGCGCCATCTCACGGCCACGGAAGCGCAGGGTGACCTTCACCTTGTCGCCCTCCTCGAAGAAGCGGATGACCGCCTTCATCTTGGTGTCGTAATCGTGCTTGTCGATACCGGGGCGGAGCTTGATCTCCTTGACCTCAACCGTCTTCTGCTTCTTGCGGGCCTCGTTCTGCTTCTTCTGTTCGTTGAAGCGGAAGCGGCCGTAATCGAGAAGCTTACAGACGGGAGGGACGGAGTTCGGCGCGATCTCCACGAGATCGAGGCCCGCCTCTTCGGCAAGGGCGAGCGCGTCGAAGAAGGCGACGACACCGCGGTTCTGCCCGGTATCATCGATGAGCTGCACTTCGCGGACGCCACGGATGTCCCGATTGGCGCGCGGCCCGTCCTTCTGCGGGGCCGGCATGGCTCTCATTGGTCTACGAATGGCTTCAATCTCCTAGTGAACGACGAAACGGCAGCCTGCGGACATCGCCCGGAGGGCTAGACCTGCCACCAATCGCTCCGGCAATCCGGTTACGGACACCATGTCCGAACTGCGTCCCGTGTCAACAGGCAGGAGCGGGTTTGGTTCACGAACCGGCTCATACAGTCTCAGCGCGGGCGCCGGGCGAGAAGTTCCGCATAGATGTCGAGGGTGGCGCCCACCATGCCATCGAGAGAGAAATGCGCCTCCACATGGGCGCGCCCCCGGCGGGTCATGGCGTCCCGCGCGCTGGCCCCGAGGGTGAGCGCTTCGAGCAGAGCCTCGGCCAGAGCCGGGGCGTCGCCGGGTGGCACCCGCCAGCCGGTGCGCTGGGCCGCGGGCACTTCCGGCGGGGCGAGCACCGTTTCCGGCACCGCGCCTAGATCCGAGACCACCACCGGAGTTCCGAGAGCCTGAGCTTCCACCGCCGAACGCCCGAAGGCCTCGGGCTCCACGGACGGGACGGCGACCACCGAAGCCGCCCGGAAGGCGGCCGGCATGTCGGTGCAATGGCCGACCCGCAGGACGATGTCGCGAAGCCCGCGCGCCTCGATCAATGTGTCGAGTTCCCGCTCGTAAGCGGAGCGGCCCTGCGGATCGCCGGCCAGGACGAAGACGACATCGGCGATGCCCCGGTCGCGCAGGAATGCGGCCGCCTCGATCAGCACGCGCTGACCCTTCCAGGCGGTGAGCCGGGCCGCGAGCAGGACGACGCGCTGGTGCGGCGCCACCCCCCAGGACCGGCGCAGGGCCTCGACGCGGGCGGGCGCCACGGCGCTGGGCGAGAACTGGGCGAGATCTGTGCCGCGATGGACGACCCGGACACGGTCGCCGGCCTGATCGGCATGAAGCATCCGGATGAGGTCGGCGGTGTAGTGGGAATTGGCGATGACCACATCGCCGCGCGCCATCACCGAATTGTACAATACCTTCACGCTGGTCCGGCCGGAATAACTGCCGTGATAGGTGGTCACATAAGGAATCTTCAGCCGCCGGGCGGCGCCGAGGGCCACCCAGGCCGGAGCGCGCGAGCGGGCATGGACGATCTGGACCCCCTCGCGCCGGCAAAGGCGCGCGAGGCGCCCGACATTCAGCGCCATAGCGAGGGGGTTCTTGGAGGCGGCGGGGAATGGAAGCCAGGTACCGCCCTTGGCCTGCATCTCGCCGACCAGGCGTCCGCCTTCCGTCGCCACGAGCGCCCGTGCGCCCGCGGAGGCGAGGGCCGCGGCCACATCCACCGTGGTACGCTCGGCCCCACCGGCGTCGAGGGCCGGAATGATCTGCAGCACCGTGGCGCCCGCCAGAGGTTGCGCCTCGCTGGGGAATCCGGCCCCGAATCTCTCCTCGCCGCTCATCGGGTACATCCTTCCGGAGACGGCCGGATCGACGGAAGATGGTCTTCGAAGGGGCGACGGGACTCGTCTCGTGTCTCGATCATGGTCTCCAGCATCGGGGACACGCTTTACGGCTCGGTAAACGAAATGCGACTGCATGACAGTCAAATGTCGGTTTTACCAAATAAAAAGGACTACGCATGGACTCTGCGCTCACCCAGGCCCCGACCTTCATCACCGTGGGCAAGGGAGACGCCGCGCGTCGCATCGCGGTGCGTACCCGCGCGGGAGACGGACCCGCTCTGGTCTGGCTCGGGGGCTTCCGCTCCGATATGGGCGCCACCAAGGCGATGGTCCTCGACGCCTATGCGCGGGACCATGGCCGCGCTCTCGTCAGGTTCGACTATACCGGCCACGGCGAGTCGGAAGGAGAGTTCGCCGAATCGACGATCTCGACTTGGCTCGAAGACGCCATGGCTGTCCTCGACGCCACCGTGACGGGGCCGGCCATCCTCGTCGGCTCATCGATGGGAGGCTGGATCTCCTGCCTTGCGGCGCGCGCCCGGACGCTCCGGGGCGATGCCCCCCTGGCCGGCATGGTACTGATCGCTCCCGCCCTCGATTTCACCGAGACCCTGATGTGGGAGCGTTTCCCACCCGAGATCCGCGAGACGATGCAACGGGAAGGGGTGTGGATGCGACCCACCGAATACGGGCCGGAGCCGGTGCCCACCACCATGGCGCTGATCGAGGACGGGCGCCGGCATCTCATCCTCGGCGAGACGATCGATCCGGGCTGCCCGGTGCATATCCTGCAGGGCATGCGGGATCCGGACGTCCCCTACACCCATGCCCTCGCGACGGTGGAACGGCTGCCGGCTCCCGGCACCGTCCTCACCCTCATCGCGGATGGCGACCACCGCCTGTCACGGCCGCAGGATCTCGCACGGATGCTCGCGGCGGTGGCGGAGATCGGCTGAGCCGCGAGGGGGGTCGTCCTTCAGTGCAGGCTCACGGCGTGCAGATCGTTCGCCACCGCGTTGGCGACGATCACGTCCCGCGAATCGGCCAGCAGGATCGGGCTGCCGCTGGCCGAGAGCAGGGCGAAGAGGTCCATGCCCGGGGTCAGGTCCGGCGCCTGCGGAAACAGCCGCTTGACCTCGTCGGAGCGGATCGGCCGGACATAGGCGAGGTGCCCTTCGCCGAGGGCCGCGAGGTCGGCCGCGTTGAATTCGGCGGGGTCGAGATCGGCCGGGGTGATCGGGTTCGGGTTGAAGTCGGTCATGATGCCCTCCTTTCGAGGCAGAGCTTGGTCCAGTGCGGCTCCATTCGCGGGCCGTCACCAGGTGGACAGGTCGCACTCCTAGACGTCGTCGCGGGATGCGATGGCGATCTTCCGGACGATCCGTTCCGGCTCCGGGCGGGTGAGGTCGATGGAGAGAAGTCCGTTCGACAAGTCGGCGCCCACCACCTCCATGCCGTCGGCGAGGAGGAAGGCGCGCTGGAACTGGCGGGCAGCGATGCCGCGATGCAGGAACTGGCGCGATTTGTCGTCGACCTGGCGGCCCCGCACCACGAGCTGGTTTTCTTCCAGCATCACGTCGAGTTGGTCCCGCGTGAAGCCGGCCACCGCGAGGGTGATGCGAAGTCGCTCGGGTTCGTCGTCGGAGCGCTGAACGCGCTCGATGTTGTAAGGCGGGTACCCGTCATTGGCCGCCTTCGACACCCGGTCGAGGGCCTGCTCGATCTCGTCGAAGCCGAGAAGAAACGGATGTCCGAACGGAGAAGGCCGTGTCGTCACGTGATCTTGTCCTTCACGAAGCCCAAGGGTCGATAGAATGAGGCACTTCGAACTGTCGGAGCCCGCCTGCTGCAGCACCCCTCCCGGCAGTCGCCTGCCGGTGATCGCGATATGGAGATGTGGAAAAGCGGCATCAAGGGTTCGGCTCACCGCCGGCTCCTCGCACCGTCCGCCCCCCAACCTCAGAGGCCCGCCCGGAATACCATCGCATCGGGCGGGGAGGATGATTGCGGTTCGAGAGGAGGCGCCAGGAGCCGGGACGATCAGGCAACTTAATTGGGGCATTTAGGAAATCGACGATGCCCGAGGGGAGCGTCGCAGTAACAGTTTGGAACTGCTCTGATTTTCAGCCCAAAGCTTGATCTTACCGGATCAATTCGGATACTCCGCGCCACGTCGAACGATGCGGCGGTGCGCAAGCCGGGCGCCACGGGTCAGGCTGGAGCGACACTGGAACGCGAGCGTCGCGCTCATTGCCCGAGGAACCGCCGAAGACGAGCCCTGCCAGGGGTCTCGGCGCTTCCCGTTTGCCATGGCGTTTCGACGCAGGCGACCAGGGACTGCCGCAACCGAGGAGAACCGGACCGTTATGAAAGAGGCGCACTGCGTGATCGACTTCCCAACTCTTTCTCCCGTCCGGGCCGTCGGCGCCGCCCTGGTGGCCACTGCCCTCACGCTGGGATGGGCCGGCTCCGCCGTCGCGCAGGATGCGAAGCCTCCCGTCCTGAAGCTCGAACTCAACCGGCTCGAGCCGGCGGGCGAGGCCTGCCGTACCTATCTGCTCGTGGACAATAGCCGCGGCACCGCGCTGAAATCCCTCAAGCTCGATCTCTTCGCCTTCGATACGGAAGGCGTCGCGCAGAAGCGCCTCGCCGTCGAACTCGGCCCCGTCCAGGACCGCAAGACCATGGTTCGGCTGTTCGACTTCCCGTCCCTCGCCTGCCCGAAGATCGGCCGCGTCCTCCTCAACGACGTTCTCGCCTGCGAAGGCGGCGAGGCCAGCCGCGAGAGCTGCCTCGACCGGATCGAGACCGAGAGCAAGACGAGCGCGACGTTCACGCGCTAACTCCGCAGACGGGCAGACGGCCCATCCGAACGCCGATCCGGTCGCCCCTCGGCGATCGCCACCCAACGAACCCCGAGGAGCCCGCCATGGATCCGACTTCCGCGCCGGCCGCTGCCGCCCACGACTTTTCTTTCATCGGCCTGTTTCTCCAGGCGGACCCGATCGTCAAAAGCGTCATGATCCTGCTGGTGGTCGCCTCGATCGCCTGTTGGACGGTGGTGTTCGAGAAGCTCGTCCGCTTCGCCGCCGCCAAGCGTCAGGCCAAGGCCTTCGATGCCCTGGTCCGCTCCGGCGGTTCGCTCGAAGCGACGGGATCGGGGATCGATGCGGGCATCGTTCAGGCCGGTCTCGAAGCGTGGCGCGACCAGGATACCACCGAGACCCGCGCCGAGCGCCGCGAGCGCATCGAGCGCGCCATGCGGGCCGCCCTGACCCTGCGGGTCAAGCGCCTTCAGACTGGCCTGCCGCTCCTGGCGACCTCGGGCTCCACCGCCCCCTTCATCGGTTTGTTCGGCACGGTCTGGGGCATCATGAATTCGTTCTCGTCCATCGCCCAGAGCCAGGACACCTCGCTCGCCGTGGTGGCCCCCGGTATCGCCGAAGCGCTTTTCGCCACGGCGATCGGCCTCATCGTCGCGATCCCGGCGGTGATGGCCTACAACAAGCTGACCAACGATCTCGGCCGGGTGCAATCCGCCTTCGTCGCGAGCATCGGCACCCTCGGCAACCGCCTCGCGCGGGACCGTAAGGGCGTGCCGCACGCCGCCGCCGCCGAGTAACACGGCGCCTCTCACGCACTGAAACATTCCATGGCCGGCGCGGACGCGGCGGCCCAGTGACGACATGCGGCGGGCCAGGGAGCCGGCCGCCGAAGCCCCGGAGGGCGAACGATGGGTATGGGTTCGGTCCGCGCCAGCGGCGGCGGCGATGACGAGGACGACCTCGATTCCGCGCCGATGTCTGAGATCAATGTCACTCCGATGGTGGACGTGATGCTGGTGCTGCTGATCATCTTCATGGTCGCGGCGCCGCTGATGACGACGGGCGTGCCCGTGCAACTGCCGAAGACCACGGCCGCCAAGGTCGCTCAGGCGAAGAAGCCGCTTGAAATCTCCATCGACAAGGAAGGCAAGCCGTTCCTGGCCAAGGACGAGCTGACGCCCGAGACGATCATGCCGCGCCTGAAGGCGCTGGCGGCGGAAGACCCGACCCAGGTCATGCTGGTGCGCGGCGACAAGGAGGTGCCCTACGGCAAGATCATGGAAGTGATGGGCCTCGTCGGCCAGGCCGGCTTCACCAAGGTGTCCCTCATCGCGCAATCCCCGGGCGGAGCGCTTCCGGCGGCCCCCGCCGCGAGTGGAGCACCGCGGTAGACCCGATGAGCGCCCTCGTTTCGACACGTGAACCCGGACCAAAAGGTCCCACGGGACTCGCTGCGGCCTTCCTCGTGGCTTTCGTCCTGCACCTGACGGTTCTGGCGGGCATGATGCTGTTCGGCCAGCCGCCCAAGGCCCCCCCCGGCGAGAACACGATCACCATCGATCTGGCACCGCAATCGACGGAAGCCGAAGCCCCGTCCGCCCCCGCCATGACGGAGGCTGTGCCCCCGCCGGCAGAGGAGGCCCCCGTCGAGACGCCCGACGTCGTGGAAGAGGTGCAGCCACCGGAGATGGCTCAGGTAACGCCGCCCGAGACGGCGGAAATCCCGCCCGAAGAGACCCAGCCCGTGGTAACCCCCGACACGGTCACGGAAGTGCCGCCGGAGGAGCAGGTGGTCACCTCCACCGCCGAGGTGGCCGAACCCCTCGTGCCGCCGCCACCCGTCGTGGCCAAGCCGCCCGAGCCGATCAAGCCGCCCAAGCCCGTCGAGGTCGTCAAACCGAAGCCGAAGCTCGATCCGAAGATCGAGGCCAAGCGCCGGGAAGAACTGGAAGCCAAGCGCGAGGCCATTCGCGAAGCTAAACTGAAGGCGGCCAAGGAGGCCAAGCTCAGAGCCGCACGCGAAGCCAGCACGCGCGCCGCCCGAGAGGGCGGGCCCAGCAGCTCGGCCTCGTCGGCGAGGCAGGCCAGCACCGGCTCCGCCGCAGGCGGGAACGATCCGAGCGCCCTGCGCCAATGGCAGGGAGCCCTGGCCTCGGCCATCAACGGCCGCATGAACCGCAACGCGGCGGCCGGGACGGCGGGGGGCACCGCCGTGGTGCGCTTCACCGTCTCACGCTCGGGTCAGGTCCTCAGTGCCGGGCTCGCCAGCAGCAGCGGCATCAGTGTCATCGACGGCGCGGCCCTGGCCGCAGTGCGCGGTTCGCTGCCGGCGGCTCCTCCCGGCGTCTCCGTGAGCAGCCTCGCCGTCACCGTTCCCATGCGCTTCCGGCCCGGCGGCTGAGCCGGTCGGGGTCGTGGCGGTTTGGTTCACCAGCGATACGCATTTCGGCGACAGGCGTGCGCTGAACATCGACCGGCGTCCTTATCCGGACCTTGCGGCCCACGATGCCGGTCTCATCGCCAACTGGAACGAGAGGGTCGTGCCGGAGGACACCATCTGGCATCTCGGCGACGTGGCGGTCGGCCCCTCCGACGCGCGCATCGCCGAGATCGTCGGCGCCCTCAACGGCGTGAAGCACCTGATCGTCGGTAACAATGACGGTCCGGGCACGCTCGCCCTGCGGGACTGGGCCTCGGTAGCCCATTATGCCGAGATCGACGTGGAGGGGCAGCGGCTCGTCCTCTGCCATTACGCATTCCGGACCTGGAACGGCATCGGCCGCGGCGCCCTCAATCTCCACGGCCATTCCCACGGCAAGCTCACGCCGGCCCCACGGCAATACGATGTCGGGGTCGACGTCCATGCCTGTGTACCGGTGCGCCTCGACCAGATTCTGGCCTCTCGCAGGCGCAAGAAACCTGCGGAACCTTCGCCGTGAGTTCGCCGTTTGAACGGCAGACTCGACGATGACGACCGATCACTGGCCTTGAATTTGATCAGGGACCGACCGGACCAAGTCGCCGGGGTCGAAGGACGAACAGCCCACCTTCAACGAGACGCACAATCGGATTTTCCCATGCGCTTCGCTCCTGCAACGCCCATCGCCGCTTTTGGCTTCGTGCTGTGCATGATCGCCCCCACCCTCGCGGCTCCCTCCTGCCTCAAGGGTGAACGGAAGATCCAGGAGGCCGCGGCGCTGCGATACCAGGCTCGTGAGGAAGCACGTCTCGGCAACCGTGACCGGGTCTGCGACACCCTCGACGAAGTTGGTGATCGGTACGAGGACGCGAAGGAAGCGTTCGAGGATTGCGGTGCCGGCATCGTCGCTATCGATCTTCGCAGCGAGACACGGGCTTTGCGGGCCGCCAAATCGGTGAACCGCTGCGACTAAACGTTAGACTGAACGCGGATACTGCGTGCTGGCGACATCCGGCTGACAATTCGAGCCCAAAACGGCATCCGCTTTACTGCGAAATGTCTTTATACGCGCCTGTCCGGTGCGGCGACGCACAGCCGCACCGCCATCCTCACGTCACAGCTTCACGAACGACGGAAAGCTTGTCCGTCGGGAGACTTCCGTCATGAACGCGTCCGCCCAGCACAGCGACCTCACCCTGCTCTCGTCCCACGCCGCACACTCGCCGGCGACCGGCCCGTCTTTCGCGGCGGCGCTGTGCGGATTCCTCTCGACCACCGTGGCGACGACGATGGTGATGTTCCTCCTCAGCAGCCTGTGATCGTCGGCCCCATCACGGGGCCACGAACCAGAAGCGCCGCTTGGAGAACAGCATGTCCGGGTGGCCGATGCTCTGATCGCCTTGAGGTCGGGCCGGGACGAGGCTGCAAGGGGGCTCGATGCGCGGCGGAGCCGCCGGGAGTAGCAGCGCGGAGGAGACGGGATAGAGACCTAGTCTGGCCTGGACCACCGGCTGTCGGACGGCGACGATGGTGACGACCCCGGCGATGAGCCCTCCGGCAATCGTACCGAGCAGAAAATTCATCATGTCTGTGAAAAGTCGTGCCCGCCCGCAGCGCGGGTCTGTCTCAACGCAGCATGACCGTAAAATCTAACTGATACGTTGCACAATGCCGTCCGGCGTCGTTCCCTTGCTGCAGCGCACGCCATCGTGTCGGTCGATCCAGTCGGACAGGCGAGGTCATCCACCTCACTCCACGTCCTCCCCCAGCTTATCGGCATGATTGGGGCGAAATCCGTCCGCTACCAGATTTTAACCTTACCCCGTCAACGTCTGCCTCTAGCGGCCCGAATCAGCTCGGCCGCTTCGGGAGAAGGATCGACCATGTCCTACGGAGCCAGTGCCTATGCACGGGTCGCGCAGACCGCGTTGTCGCCTCGGGAGGCGGAAGCAGCCGTCCTTATCAAGGCGGCGGGCCGGCTCCAAACGATACAGGCAGATTGGCAGAACCAGTCGGGAGCGTTGAACGAGGCCCTGAACTTCAATCAGAAAGTCTGGACGATCATTGCCGGTGCCGCGACGGGTCCCGAGAGCCAGTTGCCGATCGAAATCAAGACGAGCATTGCCGAACTCTCGACCTTCGTCTTCAAGCGGATGATCGACACGATGATCGACCCGAAGGCGGAGAAGCTATCGGCCCTCATCAACATCAATCACCAGATCGCCGCAGGTCTGCGCACCTGACGAGCGAAAGGCTGTCTCTCGAAGGGGGCCGCACGGATCGAAACGCGTCCAGGCCCCACTATGCCGCTTGGTCGATGCGTGCGGGTGACGACGACAAACCGCCGACGGGTTTCCCCGTCGCATGCCGGACGACGCGGACCCTACGGGCAAACGGCGATAAGGCCATAGCTTGCGCCGCGGCCCTCCTCTTCCACTCGCCCTCGATTTGTAATGCCGGCCCGATCCCGTCAGGCGGTCCGATCCACGGGTCGCTGATCTTCCTTCGCCCGCATCGCCGTCGCCTCCGCATAGGCGCGGGCTCTAAGGATCGTCGCCTCGGGCAACTGAACGACGACATCGCCGGAATTCGGGTCCACCACCTGATAGACGAGGCTCTTGGTGTCCTGATCCACCGTGATGCGGCGCTCATCGGGCGTCGGCGTCTCTGTGTTGGACTTCGGCTCCTGGTCGTCGGCGACGGGTGCGTCGTCCAGCCGGACATCGAAGCGCACGGGTGGGTCCAACGGCATGCCGACCGTCGTCGCCGCGCCGGCTTTGCGCACCGGAGCCGGGGCATTCACGGTCGGAGCGACTGGCGCGACGCTGGGCATCGACATCGGAGAGATACTGAGGATCGTCATTGCACGCCCTTTCGAAGGTGGTCGTGGCATGCAACCAAAAACGACGGCGAGGGTAAACCAGTCTTTAAAACCCGCCGATTACCCACCACTGTTCCCGAAGATGAGAAAGGAATTCTCAAGGGGATAGATAGTTTTTTAAGAATCAGGCCGGCGCGCGGTCAGATTTCCACCGCGTCCGGCCTCGCGGTGCCGACGCCCTCGGGATCGAAGGCGACGCTTTTCACCACGGCGTAGACGGCGCGGCCGGGCGCGAGGGCGAGATCGCGCACCGAGGCGCGGGTCAGGCGGGCCGCCAGCAAGGCGCCGTTGCAGTCGATCTCCACCATGGACGCCGCCTCGCCGACGGCGTTGATCGAGACGACGTGCCCTTCGAGCAGGTTGCGCGCGCTCAAACCCAACGGCGGCTGCGTGGCGAGGAGGACGTCACGCGCCGGCACGCGGATGCGCACCGCCGTGCCGGGGCTCCGCGTCAGGCGGGGAACGGAGAGCCGACCGGCACGCCCGCTCAGGCGCGTCAGGCCGGTCTCAGGATCGGTCTCGCCCACGACCATGTCGAGGATGGCGCCGGCCTCGCCCCCCTGCGCGGCAAGGAGGTCCACCCGGCGAAGCACCGTATCGGCCGCGCCGACGGCGGCGACACGGCCAGCCTCGAGCACCACGACGGTGCGCGCCAGGCGCGCCACCTCCGAAACCGCGTGGCTGACATAGACGATGGGCAGGCCAGCCTCGTCGCGCAGGCGCTCGATATAGGGCAGGATCTCGGCCTTGCGGGCCTCGTCCAGGGCGGCGAGGGGCTCGTCCATGAGCAGGAGCCGGGGCCGGCTGAGCAGGGCCCGGCCAATCGCTACCCGTTGCGCCTCGCCACCCGACAGCCCCGCCGGCCGCCGGTCGAGGAGATGACCGATGCCGAGGAGATCGACGACGCCGTCGAAGGCGATCCCGTCGCTGCGGCTCCGCGCGAAGGCCCGGCCGTAGCCCAGGTTCCGGCGCACGCTGAGATGCGGCAACAGCCGCGCCTGCTGGAACACCACTCCGATGCGCCGACGATGGGCCGGAACGGCGATCCCCCGGTCCCTATCGAGAAGCGTCTCGCCCGACACCGCGATGCGGCCCCGGTCGGGCAGCGCCAGCCCGGCGACGAGGTCGATCACCGTGGTCTTGCCCGAGCCCGAACGGCCGAACAGGGCGGTGAGACCGGGACCGGCGGTGAAGGCGACGTCGAGGCTGAAGCTCCCCCGCGTGAGCGACACGTCGATGTCGAGGGTAACGGAGTCCTGAGTCGCGGAGTCGCGGGTGGCGGACATGGGCCTCCTCACCCCGTGCCGAGGCGGCGCGCGAGGCGCCGGGCCAGCAGGTCCGAGACGAGGAGGGCCGCCATCGACAGGGCCACCGAGATCAGGGTGAGGCGCAACGCGGCCCCCTCCCCGCCGGGCACCTGAGTCAGGCTGTAGATCGCGGAGGGCAGCGTCTGGGTCTCGCCAGGGATGTTGGAGACGAAGGTGATGGTGGCGCCGAACTCGCCCATCGCCTTGGCGAAAGCCAGCACCGAACCGGCGAGGATGCCGGGCATGGCGAGCGGCAGGGTGACGGTGAGGAAGACCGCGCTCGGCCTCGCTCCGAGGGTGGCCGCGGCCTGTTCGAGGCGCCGGTCCACCGCCTCGATGGACAGGCGCATGGCCCGAACCATGAGCGGAAACCCCATGATCGCGCAGGCCAGGGCCGCTCCGGTCCAGCGGAACGAGAACACGATCCCGACCTCGGCGAGCGCCGCGCCGAAGATGCCACGCCGCCCGAACGACAGCAGCAGCAGATAGCCCGTCACCACCGGCGGCAGGATCAGGGGCAGATGAACCAGACCGTCGAGGAGCGCGCGGCCGGGGAAACGCCCGCGCGCCAGGAGCATGGCGATGCCGAGACCGGGAACGAGGCTCGCCAGCGTCGCCACGGAGGCGACCTTCAAGCTCAGACCGATGGCGCTCCATTCGTCGGGGGTGAAATTAAACACGAGAGACGGATCAGATTCCGGTCTCGGAGGAGCGCATGCCCGAGCCTCGAAAGCCGCTAGCCTGGATCATGGAGACGCGCATCCCTCTCTCCGCAAGCCGATCCTCGCGAACCGCGCCTGCCGGTCGCCAGCGTCGATAGCACGGATCGCCACCACCCAGGAGGCATGCGCTCAGGCCGCGGGCGGCTCGTCCTCCGGCTTGATCCGGAGCTCGGCGCGATGGAGGCGGCTCAACAGAACCAGCATCGAACCCGGGATCGGTTCGAAATGCGGCTCGGAATCGAGCAGCCCCGAGGCTCCGCTCGCACGGAGGCGTCGGGTGGTCCTCCTGCCGACGATGGCCACGGGGGCCCGGGTTATG
Organism: Methylobacterium sp. Leaf93; assembly: GCF_001422345.1. Lineage (NCBI taxonomy): Bacteria > Pseudomonadati > Pseudomonadota > Alphaproteobacteria > Hyphomicrobiales > Methylobacteriaceae > Methylobacterium > Methylobacterium sp. Leaf93. The sequence goes on from NZ_LMMS01000001.1 coordinate 79,460, forward strand.
TTTTTCTTCTGGTTCGTACTCAACACCGCACCCTCGAACGCCACGGGGACGACAGGAGAAGCGCAGAAAAACGCGAAGGTTCGGACTCGGTTCCGCGATGGTGGCGGGCAATCCCCGCGGATGCTAGAGCCCGCACCATGCTCGAAGGCCTTCATCCCAACCGCCCCACCCATGTGCTGCGCCTCCTCACGGACGAGCGGTCGGCGCGCGCCATGACCGACATCCTCGGCGAAATGTTCGATCCGACGGAGACGGCGGTGGCCGCCTTCGAGGCGGAGGACGGCAAGACCTGGCGGCTGGAGGCCTATTTCGCCGACGCACCGGATGAGGAAATGGTCCGCGACCTGATCCGCCCCCTGGTCGGCGAGCAGGCCGATGCGGCTGCATTCGAGACCATCGACCAGCAGGATTGGGTCCGCGCCTCCCTGGAGGGGTTGAATCCCGTCCGCGCCGGGCGGTTCCTCGTCCACGGCGCGCATGACCGCCACACTGTGCGGCCCAACGATCTGGCCATCGAGATCGAGGCGGCCCTCGCCTTCGGCACAGGCCACCACGGCACGACGCTGGGCTGCCTCAAGGCGCTGGCCGGCATCCTCAAGCAGGGCCGTCCCGCGCATGTGCTCGATGTGGGCACCGGCACCGGCATCCTCGCCTTCGCGGCGGCCAAAGCCCTGCATCAGCCGGTCCATGCCGGCGACCTCGACCCCGAGGCGGTCTCCACCGCCAAGGGCAATGCCCGTTTGAACGGTCTCGGCGGTCTCGTCCGGCTCTATGTCGGACCCGGCGTGCGCCATGCGAGCGCGAACCGGAGCCGGCGCTTCGACGTAGTCTTCGCCAACATCCTCGCTCGGCCCCTGAAGCGCCTCGCGCCGACCCTCACGGCGACGGTGGCGGATCACGGCGTGCTCATCCTCTCGGGGCTGATCGAACGCGACGTGCCCGGCGTCCTCTCCACCTATCGCCATCGCGGCTTCCACCTCGCCCGGCATGGCTTGATTGAGGGCTGGGCGACGCTGGTGCTCAAGCGCGGCGGAGCGGCACCGCGCCCGCTCTGAGGGCGGTTGCCGCCTCGTCCGGCGGCGCGTAACTCTCGATGCCATGAGCCGCGCCCGCTTCCAGACCTTCGACGATCCGAGCCACCGGGAGGGCGCGACGCGCATCGCCGCCCTGAGGGAGGCAATGCGGCGGGCGGGGATCGACGGGTTCGTGGTGCCCCGCGCCGACGAGCATCAATCGGAATACGTGCCCGCGAATGCCGAGCGCCTCGCCTGGCTCACAGGCTTCACCGGCTCGGCCGGCACCGCCGTGATTCTCGCCGATGAGGCGGCCCTGGTGGTGGACGGGCGCTACACGCTCCAGGCTCCGGCACAGGTGGACACCACGATCCTCACCCCGGTTCAGCTCGCAGAGACCAGTGTCGAGGCCTGGATCGGCGAGCACCTTAGGCAGGGCGCCGTGCTCGGCTACGATCCCTGGCTCCACACCGCCGAGGGCGTCGCCAAATTGGAGAAGGCGGCGGCCAAGGCCGGGGCCAGCATCTCACCGGTTGCGGAGAACCCCGTCGATGCGGTCTGGGCCGACAGGCCCGCCGCCCCCGCAGGCGCGGTGGTGGCGCATCCCCTCGAACTCGCCGGAGACTCCGTCGAGGCCAAGCTCCGCCGCATCCGCGAGGCGCTCGGGCGCGGCGGCTGCGACGCCCTGGTGATCTCCGATCCGCATAATCTCGCCTGGGCGTTCAACCTGCGCGGCAGCGACGTGGCGCATACGCCCCTGGCGCTGGGCTATGCCGTCGTCCCCCGGACCGGGCGTGCCGCCCTGTATCTCACCTCGTCGGCCATCGATCCCGCCTTGCGGGAGGCGCTCTCGCCCTCCGCGGACATCGCCGGGCGGGCGGATTTCGACGCCGCCCTCGCCGCTCTCGCTGCCGGAGCGTCCAGGATCAGGCTCGATTCCGCCACCGGCGCGTCGGCCCTGGCGACACTGGTGGAACAGGCCGGGGGCCGGGTCGATCCCGGCCCGGATCCGATCACGCTGATGAAGGCGGTGAAGAATGCGGGCGAGATCGCCGGATCGCGCGCGGCCCATCATCGCGACGGGATCGCAGTCACCCGCTTTCTCGCCTGGCTCTCGCGGCAGGCGCCGGGCGGCCTCCTCACCGAGATCGCCGCCGTGGAGGCGCTGGAGGATCTTCGCGGCGAGACCGGCCTGTTGCGGGACATCTCCTTCCCGACCATCTCGGGCAGCGGCCCCAACGGCGCCATCGTGCATTACCGCGTCACCCGCGACACAGACCGGACGGTCGGCGAGGGCGAACTCTTCCTCGTCGATTCGGGCGCGCAATATGCGGACGGGACCACCGACATTACCCGCACCGTCGCGATCGGCACGCCGACGGAGGAGATGCGCGACCGCTTCACGCGCGTGCTCAAGGGCCATGTCGCCATCGCGCGGGCCATGTTCCCGAAGGGCACCACCGGCGCGCAGATCGATTCCTTCGCCCGCGCGCCGCTCTGGCAGGCGGGGCTCGATTTCGATCACGGCACCGGCCACGGCGTCGGCGCATTCCTCTCCGTCCATGAAGGCCCGCAGCGCATCGCCAAGACCGGCACCACCGCCCTCTCGCCCGGTATGATCCTTTCCAACGAGCCGGGCTATTACCGGGCCGGCGCCTACGGCATCCGCATCGAGAACCTCGTCCTCGTGGAGGAGCGCGCGATCCCCGGCGGGGACCGGCCGATGCTCGGCTTCGAGACCCTGACGCTCGCCCCCTACGATGCCAGCCTCATCGACCTCTCGCTGCTGGACGAGGCCGAGATCGCCTGGATCGATTCGTATCACGCGCGGGTGCGGCAGGCCCTGAGCGCCGATCTCGACGGGGAGACGCGGGCGTGGCTCGAGGCGGTGACGCAGCCGTTGCGTCGGATGAAGGACGCAGACGCGTGATCCTTCAGGAGAGCCAAGCCAAAGGCCCCTTGGGATGAAGGCCTTTTATGGCCCTCTTGTCGCACTTTACGGAGGCCCCTTCGTCCTCGCTCTCTTGCTGCGCCGATGGAGGCACCTCGGGTTGGCGGCATTCGCGGGCCAGCTCGTCACGTCGTTTGCGGTGAACAGCCTCCACAGCAGCAATGGCGCAGGTGGGCCGTTGGGTTTCGCGATCCTGATGGTCGGAGTCATCGGCCTCTATACGGGTCTGGCGACGCGGGCGATCAGCTTCCGCCTCGCTCCGCCATCTTCCGCGCCTGTCCGATTCGGCGTCCTCGCCGCCTTCGGCTTTAGCCTTTGGCCCCTCATCATCGCGATGTTCGCATTCGTGAAAAGTCGCGGGTAAGTCAGAAACTGGCAGTTTTGGTTTCTCCATTGCGACCTCGCGGTCCCCGTCCACATCGAGAGCATGATGGGGATGGTTGGCAAGGCCTTACGATCGACTGCGGATCGATCCGAGATGGGTGCCGCAGCGGCCGTGTCATGCCGAAGGTGGAGAGGATGCCCACACAGGAACACACGACATGACCGCCCAGACGGACCTCCACGTGGTCGTCATCGGGTCCGGCGCGGTCGGGACGGTGAGCGCCATCGAATGCCTGCGGGCGGGCCACCGGGTCACCGTGGTCGATCCCGGCTCTCCCGGTGGCGAGCAGGCGTCGAGCTATGGCAATGCCGGCTGGCTCTCGTCGCATTCGGTCATCCCGCCGGCGGAGCCCGGCATGTGGAAGCGGGTGCCCTCCTTCCTCCTCGATCCGCTCGGTCCGCTCTCGATCCGCTGGGCCTACCTGCCGAAGGTCCTGCCCTGGCTCACGCGGTTTCTGCTCGCCGCCGCCACCACGGCCCGGATCGAGCGCACCGCCCGCGCCATGCGGACACTCCTCCTCGATGCACCGAAGCTCCACGCGACGCTCGCCGAGGAGGCGGGCGTCCCGCAACTCGTCGAGCGGCGCGGCGTGCTGCACGTCTATCCCGACCGGGCGGCGTTCGAGCGCGAGGCCCGGTCCTGGGCCATCAGGCGCAGGGTCGGCGTCACCTGGCTCGAACTCTCGGCCGATGAGTTGCGGCAGCGGGAGCCGAGCTTGCATCGGCGCTACACATTCGGCCTCGTGGTCGAGGAGGCCGGCCATTGCCGCGATCCCGGCGGCTACGTTGCCGCCCTGTCCGAACTGGCACAGGCGCGCGGCGCCACCCTGGTCGTCACCCGCGTGACGGGATTCCGACTGGAAGGCGGGCGCCTCGCCGCCGTGACGACGGAACAGGGCGAAATCCCCTGCGACCGCGCCGTCGTCGCGGCCGGCGCCCGATCGAAGCCCCTCGCCGCGTCCCTCGGCGATCCGCTGCCTCTGGAGAGCGAGCGCGGCTACCACGTCATGGTGGAGGGCGCAGAGGCGGGGCCGCGCACCCCGGTCATGGCCTCGGACGCCAAGATGATCGTGAACTTCATGAATGGCGGCCTGCGTGCGGCCGGTCAGGTGGAGTTCGCGGGGCTGGCGGCGGCTCCGAACTGGAAGCGCGCCGAGATCCTGCACGATCACCTGATCTCGATGTTTCCCGGATTGCCGAACCCGATACCGGCCGACCGCCTGAAGGTCTGGCTCGGCCATCGCCCGAGCATGCCGGATGGACGGCCCTGCATCGGTCCGGCGCGCAAGACCGCGGATGTCGTCTACGCCTTCGGCCATGGCCATGTGGGCCTCGTCGGTTCGGCGCGGACCGGGCGACTCGTAGCCCAGCTCGTCGGCGGCGAGACACCGGAAATACCCCTCGCGCCCTTCGACCCCCGACGCTTCCTGTGAACCTCGCCGGCTCGCGTGGGGCACCCCATCTCGACGATTCCGTCGCGGGCAATTGCGTGCCGCCGGTTTTACCCCGGCACCAAACGGCCATATCTAGGCGTCAGGGTGTCATGTCCGGTGCCCCACTCCTCCGCCTCAAGGTTTCGATGATCCGGCCCCTCGCCCTCCTGCTCCTCGCGCTGATCGGTGCCTCGGGTGCCTCGGCGCAGGGGCTCAAGCCGCCGGCCGATCTCGTCAAGGCGAACCTCGTTGCCGAGCCGGGGGCGATCCGGGCCGGGGAACCCTTCACCATCGGCATCCGCATGGTGATGCGCCCGCTTTGGCACGTGTACTGGCGCAATCCGGGCGATTCCGGCCTGTCGCCGGAGGTGGCGTGGTCGCTACCACAGGGCTTCACGGCGGGCGCGATCCAGTGGCCGACGCCGAGCCGGATCCCGGTGGCGCATCTGGTGAATTTCGGTTTCGAGGGCGAGACGGTGCTGCTGGCCGAGGTCACCCCGCCGGCGGTGCTGCCACCCGGCAAGCCCGTGACACTGACGGCCAAGCTCACCTACCTCGTCTGCGAGCGCGAATGCATTCCGGGTTCCACCGATCTGAAGCTGAGCGTGCCGGTGGCCGCTCCGGGCACCAGCACCGGGAGCTCGGCCGCCAACATCCAGCTGTTCGAGGATGCCCGCGCGGCCCTCCCCGTTCCCTCGCCCTGGCCGGTGAGACTCACGAGCGAGGGCGACAGGCTGGTCCTCACCGCCGACGCGCCCGGCCTGAAACCCGACGCGATCCGCCAACCGGCCTTCTTCCCCTATTCCGAGACGGCGATCGAGAACGCCGCTCCACAGACCCTGACCATCGACGACAAGGGCTTCAGTTTGAGCCTCGCGCGGGCGACACCGGGCGAGCCCGCCCCCACCGCGCTTCCCGGCGTCCTCACCTTCGACGAGCAGACCGCCGATGGCACGGTCCAGCGCTCCTATGCCATCGGCGACGCGCCAGCTGCCGATCCCGCCGGGGTGATCCCCACGGCATCGGACTCCCCGTCGCGATACACTTCGCCGGAGGAGAGCCTGACCCTGTGGAGCGCGGCCGGCCTCGCCTTCCTCGGCGGGCTCGTCCTCAATCTGATGCCCTGCGTCTTCCCCGTGCTGTCGATCAAGGTGCTGAGCCTCGTCAAGCATTCGGGCGAGCCGGCCGCCCGCGTGCGCCTTCACGGCCTCGCCTACACCGGCGGCGTCCTCGCCGCCTTCCTCTCCCTGGCGGGGCTGCTCATCGCCCTCAAGGGCGCGGGCGCCGGGATCGGCTGGGGCTTCCAGCTCCAATCGCCCCTCGTGGTGGCGGGCCTCGCCTACCTGCTCTTTGCCATGGGCCTCAGCCTCTCCGGCGTGGTCCATCTGGGCGGGGGAATAACCGGACTCGGCGATGGGCTGACCCGGCGGGCGGGGCTCGAAGGCTCGTTCTTCACCGGCATCCTGGCGACGGTGGTGGCCACCCCCTGCACCGCCCCCTTCATGGGCTCTGCGGTGGGGTTCGCCTTGACGCAGGCACCGCTGGTGAGCCTCACGGTGTTCGCGAGCCTCGGCCTCGGCCTCGCTTTGCCCTTCCTCGTCCTCACTACATGGCCGGCGGCTGTACGGCGCCTGCCACGTCCGGGCGCCTGGATGGAGACGCTGAAGGGGGCGCTCGCCTTCCCGATCTACGCCACCGTGGCCTGGCTCGTCTGGGTGCTGTCTCAGCAAGTCGGCTCGGCCGGCCTTCTGGCCGCGCTCATCGGCCTCGTTCTCGTAGGCCTCGCTGCCTGGGCCTGGGAGCGGGCCCGCCACGCGGGCGGCATCGGCGCCGGGCTCGCCCGCCTGACCTCCGTCGCGGCCCTGGCGGCGACCCTCGCGCTGACCTTCGGCCTCGACCAGGATCGGGCCTCGGCGGATATGAGGAATACGACGGCCGAGGGCATCACCCCCTTCACCCAGGCCCGCCTCGATTCCCTGGTGGCGGAAGGCAAGCCGGTCTTCGTCAACATGACGGCGGCGTGGTGCATCACCTGTCAGGTCAACGAACGCACGGCGCTCCGCACGCAGAGTGTGGAGGCCGCGTTCAAGGCGCGGGACGTGACCTATCTCAAGGGTGACTGGACCAACCAGAACCCCGAGATCACCGCCCTGCTGGAGAAGCATGGCCGCAGCGGCGTGCCGCTCTACCTGCTCTATACCGGCACGGGCGAGCCCATCGTGCTGCCGCAGATCCTCACGTCGGGTATCGTCCTCGACGAGCTTTCCAAGATCCCGGCGAATGCCGCCGACCGGCGCGCCACCCTCGAGACTACGAAAAGGTGAGAGCCATGGCCCTGCCCCGCCGGACGATTCTCGCAACCGCGTTCGCCGCCGGGCTCGTCGGACTCTTGCCCATCGGCGAGGCGGTAGCGGCGGGGCCGCAGGTGGGCAAACCCGCTCCGCTCTTCACCGGTACGGATGCCGATGGCCGCACCGTCCGGCTGGAGGATTACAGGGGCAAGACGGTTGTCCTCGAATGGACCAACCACGATTGCCCCTTCGTGATGAAGCATTACGGCGGACAGGCGATGCAGGCTTTGCAGAGGAAGTGGACCGAGGCCGGCATCGTCTGGCTGTCGGTCATCTCCTCCGCTCCCGGCGAGCAGGGCGCGGTGGACGGACAGGCCGCCAACCGCCTGACCCAGACCCGGGGGGCCGCCCCCACCGCCGTGATCCTCGATCCCGCCGGCACGATCGGCCGCGCCTACGACGCCAAAACGACGCCTCACATGTTTATCGTCTCGGGTGACGGCACCCTGCTTTATCAGGGCGGCATCGACGACAAGCCTTCCGCCAATCTCGACGACCTCAAGACCGCGAAGAATTACGTGGACCTCGCCCTCACCGAGATCGCCGCCGGCAAAGCGGTGAGCGTGAGAACCGCGAAGCCCTATGGCTGCACGGTGAAATACGCCTCGTAGGGACGCCGCCCCGTCAAGAGAAATCTTCGGTGACGATCCGAGCCCAGGTCTCGCCGGCGATACCGCCGAGAAACACGTTGCCGCCGCGAAGCGTCGCCGCCACCTCCGGATCTCGCGTCCAGGCGATGGTTCCCATGACGTGGTGATAGAAGAGCCCCTTCTGGCGGAAGAGCCCTTTCATCAGGGCGGGTGAAGTCGCCCCGCGTACGGCCACGGCCCCGAATTCAGCCGCATCGACGAACATCTGGCCGACGACGAGTTCCTCGCGGTTGGGAAGGGCCAATATCTGAAGCGCGTAGGCAACGCCGTCCCAGCGGGCGTAGAGGAGATACAACCCGATCCGGCGGCCGGTCCGGTCCACCACCTCGCGGATCTGGAGGGGGCCATACTTGGTCTGGAGACCGGCCTGTTCGACGAACCAGCCGAGTTCGGCCGGGTCTGGCTTTAGATCGTAGTGAGCGAGGAAGGGACGGGCAGCCTCCGCGAAATCGGCGGCGGCGATGGCGCGCGAGACGATACCGTCGAGGCGTGGGAAGCCGGAGGGCAGGAATCGCTGGAGCACGCTATCCACCGCGCGCGAGAGCGGGCCGATCCAACGTGCGAGCCGGGGCAGGCGCTTGCCGAGGAAATACGCCGCCGTCCCCGTGGGCCGGTGGATCTTGACCCATTCGAGGCTCTGCGCCGGCAGGATCACGAAGCGGGTGGCACGGGCGATATCGAGGGACGTGCGGTTGGCGGTGTCGGTGAAAAGGAGGTCGAAATCGCGGGCGGTGATGCCCCGGATGAGGCTGACGCCGATGCCTGGGTTGTTGTCGGGATCGGCGGCCATGTAGGCGCTGAGGATGCCGGCACGCAGGGTCCGCTCCCCGACGACCATGGTCATGGCAATGACGCCCATGAAGCCGTCCAATACCCCGTTCCGGTCCAGGTGGACGATGGATCCGGTGCCTTCGGTATAGCCCGGCGAATGGAAATAGGTCGCCTCCAGGCAGGCGGCGAGCTTGGTTGCCCGATAGCTCCTGCCCAGGCGGAAGGTCTGCGAAAACAAGTGGCAGACCTGCGGAATATCGCTCCTCTGGAACGCCCTGATCGATCCGCGCGAAGACGAAGACACGATGTTTTGAACGTCAGCCTGGTATTGAGCTTGGCCTGCCGGGTCCTGTTCAAGGCTAATTTGGTTCATGCTGACACAACCCGATGACGCTCGATCCCCGACCGTAATTATTCGGCCCAGATATTAGTAATTCGACAAGGCAGCACTTCGCATGCGGCATATCTGGGGCATCGCTATCACCCCCTTCGGCCGTCTACAGACGATGCGAAGGACGCCTTCTTCCAAGCCTATGGCCGAACCCTCATGACAGAATCTGCCGCCCCGCGCTGGTCCGTCTTCCGCAACGGCGATTTCCGGCTGTACGGCGTCGCGCGGTTCCTCACCGGCCTCGCCTACCAGATGCAGGCCGTGGCGGTGGGATGGTTCGTCTACGACCTGACCCGCTCGGCCCTCGCCCTCGGCCTCGTGGGGCTCGCGAGCTTCCTCCCGGCGATGCTCTCGGCCCTGATCACCGGGCACGTGGCCGATACCTACGACCGGCGTCTGGTGACGGCGGTCGCCTATGCGACCCTGGCCGCGGCCGATCTCGGGCTCGTCGGCCTCGCCTTGTCCGGCACCGGTTCGATCTGGCCCATCTATGCCCTCGTCGTCGTCATCGGCACGTCGCGCGCCTTCGCCAACCCAGCGCTCCAGGCGCTTCTTCCGACCCTGGTGCCGCGCCCCCTGTTCGGATCGGCCATCGCGTGGAACGCCTCGCTCTGGCAGAGCGCATCGATTCTCGGCCCGGCCGCCGGCGGATTTCTCTATATGCTGGGGCCCGCCGCCGTGTTCGGGGCAGCGGCGGCGAGCTTCGCCCTGGCGAGCGCCCTCGTGGTCGCGATCCGCTTCCGCCCCGCTGCCGTGACGGAGCGCCCGCCCGTCACCTGGGCCACCCTCTCGGCCGGCCTGTCCTACATCCGGTCGCAGCCGGTAGTGCTCGGCGCGATCAGCCTCGATCTCGTGGCCGTGCTGTTGGGAGGCGCCACCGCCCTGCTGCCGATCTTCGCCGCCGAGATCCTCCATGTCGGCCCCCTCGGGCTCGGCGCCCTGCGAAGCATGCCCGCGGCGGGAGCCGTGGTCACCGCCATCCTCCTCGCCTATCGCCCCCTCGAACGCCATGCCGGCAAGAGGATGCTCCAGGCGGTGGCAGTGTTCGGCCTCGCCATCACGGCGTTCGGCCTGTCCACCTCGCTGCCGCTCTCCATGGCCTGCCTGTTCGTCACGGGGGCGGCCGACATGATCAGCGTCTACGTGCGCCAGACCTTCGTCCAGGGCGAGACGCCCGATGCCATGCGCGGACGGGTCTCGGCGGTGAACACGGTGTTCATCGGCGCCTCCAACGAACTCGGCGAGTTCGAATCCGGTACACTCGCCGCCCTCGTCGGTGCGGTGCCCGCCGTGGTGGCGGGCGGGCTCGCGACGATCCTCGTGGCGGTGCTGTGGGGCCGCCTGTTCCCGGCGCTTAAGGCGCGGGACAGGCTGCTGGCGGGGGAGTGATCGAGAGCGCCGCAGCCCCGCGGCTCGTATCCCCGCCACATCCTACGATGGAGTTATCCCTTTCCCGTCATGCAAACGCTCGGTGAGGGATAAAGCCTTTCGACGGAAGCACTTGGTCTTGGTGGGAATGCCGGTCGACATCGTCACCAGCCTTTCCCCTACTTCCCCGCCAGCAGCGGCGACCAGGTTGGGTCGGAGGCGTAGGACGGCGTCGGGACGGGCTGCTCCACCTTGCCGGTGATATCGACCATGTAGAGCTTGCCGCCGCCCTGGCCGCCGGGATCGCGAAAGAACAACACGTACTGGCCGTTCGGCGCGAAGGTCGGCCCTTCGTTGTGGAAGCCTTCCGTGAGCACGCGCTCGCCCGAACCATCCGGCTTCATCACGCAGATGGCGAAACCGCCCTTGCGCTGGCGCGTGAAGGCGATGAGATCACCCTTGGGCGACCAGGCCGGCTGCGAGGCCGATCCTTCGCCGAAGGAGATGCGGGTCGGGTTCGAGCCGTCGGCCCCCATCACGTAGACCTGCTGCGAGCCGCCGCGATCGGATTCGAACACGATCTTGCTGCCGTCGGGAGAATAGGTCGGCGAGGTGTCGATGGCGTTGCCGTTGGTGATCGGCGTCTGCGCCTTCGAGCCGAGATCCATCTTGACGATGTCGGCGTTGCCCCCCTGCTGCACGCTCATGACGAGGTGGTGACCGTCCGGCGCGAAGCGCGGGCTGGTGCTCATGGAATCCATCCGGCCGATGGCCTGCCGGGCACCGGTCTCCAGGTTGATCACCTGGACGCGCGGCTGCTGGCCGGTGGCCTGGGTCATGAATGCGATGTCCTGCGTCGAGGGTGAGTAGCGCGGGGCCACCACGGCGGATTCGCCGTTGGTCAGCGCACGGACATTGGCGCCGTCCTGGTCCATCACCATCAAGCGCTTGCGGCGGTTCTCCTTCGATCCCGATTCGTCGACGAAGGCGATGCGGCTGTCGAACCAGCCGCCGAGACCAGTGATCTTGGTGTAGACCACGTCCGAGATGAGGTGCCCGGTGCGGCGTGCATTGGCGACGTCCGCGCCATACTGCTGACCGGTGAGTTGCTGGCCGGAGGTGACGTCCCAGAGCCGGAACTCGACCTTGAGCTTGCCCGAAGGATCACGCCCGACCCGGCCGGTGATGAGGGCCTGAGCGCCGGCGGCACGCCACTTGTCGAAGCCCGGCACCGCATCGAAGCCGGGATTCTCAGGGAACTTCCCTTTCTCCAGGGGCACGAAATAGCCGGACCGCCTCAGGTTGTTCGTGACCACGCTCGACACCAGCAGGCCGAGACTCGGATCGCCGGAGAAATCGGCCACCGCGATGGGCATCGGCTGGAACGAACCGCCGCCGATCCGCAGGTTCAGCTGCGCCTGTGCGGGCATGGCGAAGGCGAGCACGAGGGCCAGCACCGCGAGGAGCGACGCCAGGGGCGAGGCGAGCCGCCGGTGGAGAATGTCGGTCATGAGGAGATTCCGAAAACCTTGAACAGGGATTCTGGGAGCGTCGGTTCTTCCTATCCTCGACCTCATCCTGAGGTGTCCGCGTCAGCGGGCCTCGAAGGAGACTTCCAGACAGCACGAGGGCCCTGGAAGCCTCCTTCGAGGCCTTCGCTCACGCTTCGGCACCTCAGGATGAGGGAGAGGGATTGGACGAATCCGAAGGAAGGATCACCGACCTGTATCACACCCGCGAGAACTCGAATTCCGCGTTGATCGCCTTCCAGTCGTCATAGTACGGCGCGAACTGGGGCGGGATCTTGTAGGGCGCGCAGCGCTTCACGGCACGAAGCGCAGCCTCGGCGAGGGAGCGGTCTACGGCATTGGCGCCGCCGCGCATGATCCGCGGCTCGGTGCTCAGCGAACCGTTGGCCGAGAGGCGGATATCGAGCATCGGCAGCACCACGCCCTGCGAGGCACCGGGGGGCGCCGAGTAGCAGCGCTCGATCTGCTGGGTCAGCATCCCGATCAGCGAATCGCGCATGGAGGGCGAGAGGCGCTGTGAGGTGCCGCTGGCGGCTCCCAGCGAGGCCGTGCGCTGGACCTCGTGGCCGGTAGCTCCGGTGGATTGCGAAGGCGCCCGCGAGGCGAGCAGCTGCTTGATGTCGCCGGAATTGAACTTGTCGGCGAGCTCGGCCTGCTTCTTCGCCTTGGCCTCCGCATCGGCCTTGGCGCGCGCATCCGCCACGGCTTTCGCCTTGGCCTTGGCTGCTGCATCCGCCCTGGCCTTCGCCTCGGCCTGGGCCTTGGCATCCGCAGCGGCTTTGGCTTCAGCAACGGCCTGCTGGCGGTCGGCCTCGGCCTTCGCCTTCGCTTCGGCCTTGGCTTCCGCCTCCGCCTCGGCCTTCTCCGCCTTGGCGAGCGCTTCGGCCTTGGTCTTCGCATCGGCCCGCGCCTTCGCCTCGGCCAGAGCTTTAGCTTCCGCCTGGGCCTTGGCTTCCGCCAGGGCCTTGGCCTTCTCCGCCTTGGCGGCCTCCGCCTTGGCGATGGCCTCGGCCTCCTGGCGCTCGATGAGTTCGGCCAGCTTCTCGCGCTTCTCGGCCTCGACCTTGGCGGCCTTCACCGCTTCGGCCTTGGCTTCAGCCTTGGCAGCCTCCGCCTTGGCGGCGGCTTTCGCTTCAGCTTTGGCTTCGGCAGCGGCCTTGGCTTCCGCCGCTTTGGCGGCTTCGGCCTTGGCGGCCTCCTTGGCGAGCTTCGCCGCTTCGGCCTTGGCGGCGGCCTCCGCCGCTTCCTTCTCGGATTCGTGGTCTGGCATGCGCAGGGGCATCTCCTCGGCGCTGGCGACCTTCATGTCGGCCGGGCGTTTCGGCGGCGCGGGCGCATCGACCTTGGCATTCTCTGGCTCGCGCTCCTCGACCTTCTCCGCGACCTTGTCGGCGCGGGGCTTGGCGTCGGGCATCGGCTTGTCGGCGTTCTTCTCGCCCTTGGTCAGTTCCGAGAATTGCTGCTCGGTCATCACCTCCACCGGCACGCCTTCCTGCGCGTCGGGCAGGGCCGGGGCGGCGACAGACATCAGCGCCACGGTGAGCACGGCGACATGGACGCCGCTGGAGATCCAGACGCCCGGTTCGCGCAGTTTGGAGGAAAGCTTCACGATCCGCCGCGCCCGTTACTTCTGGTCCGGCTCGGTGACGAGGGCGACCTTCTTGAAGCCGCCTCCGGTCACGATCGCCATCACCTGGGCCACGCGGCCGTAATCCACCCGCTTGTCGCCGCGCACGAAGACGCGCTCCTCGAAGCCGGACTTGGAGGTCTCCACCAGCTTCGGCACGATGGTGTCATCGGTGAGCTCGGCCTCGCCGAGGAAGACCTGTCCGGTCTGGCGGATCGACAGGGTCACGGGCGTGCTGTCCGAATTGAGGGGGCTCGCCTTGGATTGCGGCAGGTCGAGGGGCACGCCCACCGTCATCATCGGCGCGGCCACCATGAACACGATCAGCAGCACGAGCACGACGTCGATGAACGGCGTCATGTTGATCTCGTTGATGGCACCGCCGCGCCGCGCGCGACGCCGCCTGCTGCCACCCTGCGCCGCTCCGTGGGCCATGCCCATGATCGTGCCTCGATGCTTCTAAGAATGCGGGATCAGGCGGCGAGCGACAGGCGCTCGTCGATCTGACGCGAGAGGATGGCGGAGAACTCGTCGGCGAAGCCCTCGAGCCGCGACTGGGCCTTCGACACGTTCGACTGCAGCTTGTTGTAGGCGAGCACCGCGGGGATGGCCGCGAACAGACCGATGGCGGTGGCGAACAGGGCCTCGGCGATGCCGGGTGCGACCACGGCCAGGGAGGTGTTCTTCGACGCCGCGATGGCGGTGAAGGATGTCATGATGCCCCAGACCGTGCCGAACAGGCCGACATAGGGGCCGGCCGAACCGATGGAGGCGAGGAACAGCAGGCGCGACTCGAGGCGCTCGACCTCGCGCTGGATCGTCACGTCGAGCACTTTGTCGATGCGCTGGGACAGGCTCTGGATCTGCCGGCCGGAGCCCTCGAACGATCGCTTCCATTCGCGCATGGCGGCCACGAACAGGGCGCCGAGATTGGTGGCGGGCCGGTCGTTGAACGAGCGGTAGAGCTCCTCCAGGGAGCGGCCGGACCAGAACGCCTCCTCGAACGCATCCATCTCGGTCTTGGTGCGGCGGAACAGCAGGGTCTTGTCGACGATGATGGCCCAGCACCAGACGGAGCAGCCGAGCAGGCCCACCATCACCAGCTTCACCACGAAATGAGCGTGCCAGAACAGGTTGAACAAGCTCATGTCCGGCGGCGGCAGCGCCTGCATGGCATCGGCGGGATTCATGCGTTCGTCCTCGTCCCGGGTCGACCGGGAGGTCGACTCCCGCGCTCCACCTGACCCGGGCGGTATGTTCCCCAGATCGCTGGTGAATCTGTCGAAAGTATGGGGTGCATCGCAAAATGCACGCCGCACCTTCCTCGGCCGTCAAGGTTAATGAACCATGAGGAAGTGTCGGATTCTCTCCTGCCGGACGTCTCACTGTCCTCGACGCATCGCTTTGCCGACCGAAAGCCGGGCCGGCCCCGCCGGGGCCTAAAGCGACGGAGTCGCGAAACGCTGCGCCATGGCCCGGCGGAGGCTGTCCGGAAGACGAACCGCGCGGCCATCGCGCACCGCCGCCACGGTGACCTCGGCCTTGAGCAGGACCTCGTCGCCGCGCCGCACTTCTTGGATCATCGGCATCGAAGCGCCGCGCAGTTCGACGACGGTGGTCATGATGGCGAGCATGTCGTCCATCCGCGCCGGCTTCAGGAAGTCCAGCACCATGCGCCGCACCACGAAGATCAACCCGGCATCGCGCGCGAGGTCGACCTGCTCCATGGCGAGGGCGCGAAGCAGCTCGGTGCGGCCGCGCTCCATGTAGCGCAAATAATTGGCGTGATAGACGAAACCTGAGAAATCGGTGTCTTCGTAATAGACGCGGATATCGATGCGATGAGAGGTCATGCGATGGCTTCCGAGGATAGGTCGACCACGACGATCTCGGGGGGAACGCCGAAGCGAACCGGCGCGATGCTGTTGCCGAGGCCGCCGGAGACGACGAGATCCGCCTGCTCGCGGACATGGCCGTAGGCGTAACGGTTGGCGTAACGCGACGGAACCACGGGAGAGTAACCGAACAGCCGCACCTGGCCGCCATGGGTATGGCCGGACAGGGTCAGCGCCACATGGGCCGGAACCTGCAGAAAGATGTCCGGCTCGTGCGCCAGCAGGACCGTCGGCGCGCCCTGCGGCACGGCGGCGAGCGTCTTGTCGAGATCGTCGACCCCGATGCGGGCATGGCCGTGACGCTTGGCGCCCGGCAGCAGGGCGAGTTGGTCGCCGAGTCCCGCGAGCCAGAACCCGCGCCCGTCCTTTTCCAACCGGATGGCCTCGTTCTCGAGGACGCGGATGCCGACCCGCGTCAGGGCCTCCCCGGCGATGGTCGGCCCCGCCCCGCGCGCCTGCGCTGAACGGTCCTCCCACCAATCGTGATTGCCGAGAATGGCACAGGTGCCCAGCGGCGCCCTGAGGCGGCCGAGTTCGGGTGCCCATTCGGCGGCCTCGACATAGCGTGTGACGAAGTTCTGCCCGGTGACGTAGTCGCCGAGGAGCACCGTCAGGTCGCCGCCGAGCGCATGGCGGTCTCGACGATGCCGGCGATGCGGGCGGCACTCATCCACGGCTCGCACGCATGGATGTCGGCCAGCGCCACGATGCGGAGCTTCAGCCCGGCGGGCCAGTGGCCCTTCGGCGTGATGGCGTAGCGCGTCACCGACAGGCGCATGGGCTCGATGCCGACGCCGTAGGCGGCCGTCGCACCTCCTGCCAGTGCCATGCCGCCGAGGCCGGCGAGAACCGTCCGGCGCGTGATCCTCACTGCTTGTGTCTTGGAGGGCAGAGCCTCCTCGCCGATCCGATCGTCAACCGGGTTCATGCCATGGGCTCCGAGGATAGGTCGACCACCACGATCTCTGGCGGAACCCCGAAGCGCACCGGCAGGCCGCTCATGCCTATGCCACCGGAAACCACGAGGTCGGTCTGCTCGCGCACATCGCCATAGGCGTAGCGCCGCCCATACCGGGAGGGGACGACGGGGGCGTAGCCAAGGAGCCGGACCTGTCCGCCATGGGTATGGCCCGAAAGGGTCAGCGCCACATGGGCGGGCACCTGCGGGAAGATGTCCGGCTCATGGGCGAGAAGGATGGAGGGCGCGCCGTCGGGGATCGCCGCGAGGGTGGCCGGCAGGTCGTCGCTGCCCTTCCGGGGGAGACCGAAGCGCCACCATGTGCGCTCGAAGCTCAGTTGATCTCCGAGCCCGGCGAGCCAGACCTCGTGTCCCCTCACCCGCAGAGGCAGGGCCTCGTTCTCGAGCACGCGGATGCCGGCGCGGGTCAGGGCCTCCCCGGCGAAGGTCGGGCCGTGCCCGCGCTCGCAGGCGGCGCGATCGGCCCACCAATCGTGATTGCCGAGGATGGCGTAGGTGCCCAGCGGCGCCTTCAACGCCCCGAGGACGGGTGCCCAATCGGCGGAGTCCGCGATGCCGGCGAGCCGGTCCATGCCATTCACGTAGTCGCCGAGCAGCACGATCACGTCGCCGCCGAGGCCGTTGGCCGCCTCGACGATCCGCCGGATGTGCTGAGGCGTCATGAAGGGATCGCAGGCATGGACGTCGGAGACGGCAACGATCCGCAGGGTCAGGCCGGCCGGCCACGGCGCCATCGGGGTGATCCGGTAGCGCGTGATGGCGAGACGCATCGGCTCGATACCGATTCCGTAGGCGGCCGTACCGCTGCCCGCGAGCGCCACGGCGCCGAGGCCGAGCACGACGGTGCGGCGGGTGATCCGGACCGGGGAGGATGCGGGGTCGGAGCTCATGGGGTGGAGGTCGCCTTTCGGCCGGGTCTATCGCAGAGGACTTGCTGTTCGGAGCGACGTTAGCCCTCCTCTCCCCGCGAGCGGGGAGAGGAGATGTGCACACATCGTCTCACTTCAAACACGCTGCCCGTCCGTCATCGCACTGTCTTTGCAGGGAGCAGAACGCAGACGCCACAGGTTGCCTCAGCCATCGGGATCCGCCGACCCGAACAGCCCGAACTGCGAGGCCGGATCGCGCCGGGGCACGGCAAAACCCATATGCTTGTAGGCGTGCGGGGTCAGCATGCGCCCACGCGGGGTGCGCTGGACGAAGCCCTTCTGGATCAGGAACGGCTCGATGATGTCCTCGATGGCGTCGCGCGGCTCGGAGAGCGCCGCCGCGATGGTCTCGATCCCCACCGGGCCGCCGCCGAAGGAGGTGGCGATCATCGTCAGGTATTTCCGGTCCATCACGTCGAGGCCGGCCGGGTCCACGTCGAGGAGCTGGAGCGCGCGGTCGGCGATAGCGCGCGTGACGGTGGGAGCATCGGCCACGATGGCGAAGTCGCGCACCCGGCGCAGGAGGCGCCCGGCGATGCGGGGCGTGCCCCGCGCCCGTTTGGCGATCTCGTTCGCGCCCTCCGCCGACATGCCGATGCCGAGCACCCGCGCGCCGCGGGAGACGATGAGCTCGAGCTCGTCGACATCGTAGAATTCGAGGCGGATCGGGATGCCGAACCGGTCGCGAAGCGGCGTGGTGAGCAGGCCGGCGCGGGTGGTAGCGCCCACCAGCGTGAATTTCGGCAGCTCGATCTTCACCGAGCGCGCCGCCGGCCCCTCGCCGATGATGAGGTCGAGTTGGTAATCCTCCATGGCCGGATAAAGGATTTCCTCCACCGCCGGGTTGAGGCGGTGGATCTCGTCGATGAAGAGCACGTCGCGCTCTTCCAAGTTGGTGAGCTGCGCCGCGAGGTCGCCGGCCTTGGCGATGACCGGGCCGGAGGTGGAGCGGAAGTTCACCCCGAGTTCGCGGGCCACGATCTGCGCCAGGGTGGTCTTGCCGAGGCCGGGAGGCCCCACGAACAGGACGTGGTCGAGGGCCGAGCCGGTCTTCTTCGCGGACTCGATGAAGATCTGCATGTTCGCGCGCGCCGCGCGCTGCCCGATGAATTCGGGAAGGCTGAGCGGACGGATCGACTGCTCCACGTCGTCCGGCCGCCGCTCCGGCGTCAGGAGCGATTCCGGCAGCGGATGAAGGGTGGGCGATTTCGGCGATCTGGGGAGCTTGCTCACACGGGCTCTCGGTCGGGGCCCGGCACAGGGCCTGCTCCGGTGGATGGGCGTTTCGCCCGATGTCGCACAACGCCGCCCGGCGCGCTACACTGCGCCATCGGCGGCACGCGACCGCCGCAGGGGGTTCGCGATGAGTGACACCTCACAGCAATTCGAGATGATGGCCCTCGACGATTTCGAGGAGCTGCTGGCCGACAAGCCGCGTAACGAGCGCTGGGAGCTGATCGGCGGCCGCGTCGTGCGGATGATGGTCGGAGCCCGCTGGGAGCATGGGCGCATCGTCCAAAACATCGCGACCGGACTTGAGAATGGATTTCGCGCCCGAGGATCTTCCTGTCAGACGTTCACCGAGACGTTCTACATGAAGAGCAAACCGCTCGATGCGGCGATGTTGCCGGATGTCCTCGTCGTCTGCGGCGACCTCGAACCGGGAACGACCTCGGTGGACAACCCAACCATCCTGTTCGAAGTACTGTCTCCGGGGACGGAAGCCCGAGACCGCTTCGAGAAGTGGCACGTCTATCAGCAGCTCGGATCCCTTCAGCACTACGTGCTGGTGGCGCGCGACAGACCGCATATCGAAGTCTTCGACCGGGTCGACGGCGTTTGGAGCGGACTCCGTGTCATCGAGGGACTCGATGCAAATCTCGATCTCGCGGCAATCCAGGCTGTGTTGCCCCTGGGCGACATCTACTATCGGGTGATCGCGCGCTGAGCGCCGGCCGGGCCGGCGCTCAGCTTGGGATCAATCCTTTTCGGGAGCGATCGCTTCCAGGCCGCCGATATGCTTCTGGGCGTAGAGCGCCAGGCCGATCTGAGCGATCAGGGTCTGCTGGGTCTCGAGGAAATCGATATGGCCCTCCTCGTCGGCGGCCAGCTCCTCGAACAGGATCTTCGACACGCGGTCGTTGATCGAATCGCAGTACTGCGCGGCTTCGAGATAGAGCGCGCGGGCCTCGGTCTCGGCCGCGAGATCGGAGGCAATGATCTCTTCGATATTCTGACCGATCCGCAGCGGATCGAGCTCCTGCAGGTTCGGAAACCCGTCGAGGAACAGGATCCGGTCGATGAACCGGTCGGCATGGTTCATCTCTTCGATGGATTCCTTACGCCAGAACTTGGCGAGGTCGATGTAGCCCCAGTCGTTCAGCATGCGGAAGTGGAGCCAGTACTGGCTCACGGCCGTCAGTTCGCTGCGCAGACCTCTGTTGAGGTACTCGACGACCTTCGCATCACCCTTCATAAAACTCACTCCCGTCCGGCTATTTCAAGCTCGAAGGGGAGCGTGGGGCCTCGCACAGGCCCTCAGGCGGCGATCCCCTCCCCCGCAGTTTGGAATTGAACCAAACTACAGCTGCTTGCGCAACCCTTTCCGCACGCATGGCCGGCCTCCGCCACTGCGTCTTGCAGAGCACCCTGCAGAGCCGCCTGCATGATCGAGCGGATCGTCCGGGCGCAGCGACCGCATTTCGGGCTGCAACCGAGACAGGCCTGGACCTGTGCCGGCGTGCGCGGACAATCAGGCCCATCCTTGAGGCAGGCGCGGACGGCGCCGTCGGACAACACGTTACAGGAACAGACGATCATGACAGCTCGCTGGACGGGATGAGAGGCTTCGATCGAGCACGAGAGAATCGTGCGCGAGGCAGATTCCTCGTTTCGTGCATCGACTTGAGCGCCTTTTTAGAACTCTTAAAATCTAC
The DNA here is from genome assembly GCF_001422345.1 of Methylobacterium sp. Leaf93. Lineage (NCBI taxonomy): Bacteria > Pseudomonadati > Pseudomonadota > Alphaproteobacteria > Hyphomicrobiales > Methylobacteriaceae > Methylobacterium > Methylobacterium sp. Leaf93. The sequence continues at coordinate 99,667 of NZ_LMMS01000001.1, forward strand.
TGCATTCTCAATAACTTAACTGGCATGGGATTTTTGCGCAAGGCGCGCGGACCAGCCTGCGACGACGGGGGCCAGTCCCGTGGGCGTGCAACGCCGTCTCTGGGGCGCGGTCTCTCGGGTCGAAGTCGGGCAGGTCACACAGCCGTGGCCATCGGTACAGCGACCGTCCTCACGGCAGCGAATATCCTGGCGGGGACGAACCCGCTCAGAAGACGTGGAACGCGACACCGGCGAGAAAGCTCTTCTCTTCCGTACCCTTCAGGGTCGCCGTTTCGAGATTGCCGAACTTGTTCAGCCAGTACTGGAAGCCGATGAACACATCGACGCGGTCGGGCCGGTCGTAGACGAGCTTGCCGAGGTCGAGCACGAGGTTGGTGCGGGAGACGAATTCGAGCCCCGTCTCCCGGTTGAAGGCGAAGATTGCCGGATTGCGGACACCGCGCCCCTTGGGCAGGACGATGTTGTTGATGCCCGTGACGCTGAGCGGCAGGCCGGTGAAGGCCAGGGGAAAGCTGTAGGCGATCTCGATCTCGGGAACGGTGTCGTAGCTGATGTCCCGGTTCGGATAGGGATTGAAGCCGTTTCGGTTCCACTCCTTGTAGGCGTGGACCGAGGCGCTGAGGAAACCGGCCGGCACGTCGAATGCGAGGTTCAGGCCACCGACGACGTTGCGCTTGCGCGGACCGAAGGCGGTGTCCTTCGTGTTGGCGTCGAACCCGTAGGAGAGGGAGACGTCCTTGACGAGGCCCGGCACTATGAACGCTTTGGTCCCGGTGAGGGCGTTGAGGCTGAGGGTGCCGCGATAGAGGCCGTAGACCTCCGTCGCGCCGTCATCGCGCAGGAGGAACCCGCCCGGCGCGTTGGTGGTGCCGGCGCGTTCCTGCGAGCCGGATTTCAGGATGTCGAGGGAGAGGAGATTGGTGCCGTAGGCCCAGGCATTGGCATGCGAGAGGGTGAAGATCTGCTTGGGGATGCCGCGTGAGCGGAACGACCCGTCCGCGTTCCGCACCCGCACGCCCGGCTCGGCGGCGGGGAACTGGTAGTGGTAGCTCACCTGGGTGTCGGCGAAGAGGAAGAACGGCGAGGGCGTATCCGGAACGGGCGGCGGCGCGCCGGCCGGATCGGCCGCCAGGGCCGGTGCCAGCGCCGCGCATGAGACCAGCGCGGCCGCCAGCGATGTCCAGAAGCCCGTCATGTTCACCCCGGCAGAGCGGTTCCGCCCAGTCGGGGCTCGGATCAGTAGCCGGTTTCACGGATCGTCGGAAGCACGAAAGCCGATCCGCCCGGCGAAGGATGCGGGCTCGCCGCGCTCAGCGAGCGAGTTCGCGGAGCCCGAGGCGGATCAGGGTCTTGGCCTCCGCCCCCTCCCCGGCCCCTTTCATCGCCGCGGCGATGGCGGCGGAGGCCTGGACCGGGGCATAGCCGAGATTGACCAGGGCGGAGATCGCATCGGCGGCGGGTTGCGGCGCGGTGCGATCCTCCACGGCGCCGGACAAGGCGAGCACGGCGGGGTCGATGGGTGCGAAGGCCGGCGCCTTGTCCTTCAGCTCGGCGGTGAGGCGAGCGGCCAGACGCGGACCGACCCCCGGCGCACGGGCGATGGAGGTCTTGTCCCCCATGGCGATGGCGGTGGCGAGGGCCTCCGGCTCCAGCACCGAGAGCAGGCCGAGGGCCACCTTCGAGCCCACCCCCTGTACGGTCTGGAGCAGGCGGAACCACTCGCGCTCCGCATCCGACCGGAAGCCGTAGAGCCGGATCATGTCCTCGCGGACATGGGTCTCGATGGCCAGCGAGGCCGCCTCGCCCGCTTCCGGCATCCGCTGCAGGGTGCGGGCGGAGCAATGCACCACGTAGCCGACGCCCTGTACGTCGAGGATCACGAAATCCTCGCCGTAGGAATCCACCACGCCCTTCAACTTGCCGATCATACGTCATCCCGTCATCACGGACGGGTCTTTACCAGGGACAGGCCCGCCTGTCCGACACGCCACCGAGAGAAAGTGACCGCCCGATGCGCACACCCCTCGCCGCCCTCCTCGTCGTGATGACCGCCGCTGCCGCAAATGCCCAGAGCCCGGCCCAGGATGCCGGCCCCACCACCGACCCGACCCAGGTCCGGGCCGGCAGCTACGTGCTCGACGCGGCCCACGGCAAGATCACCTGGTCGGTCAGCCACCTCGGCTACTCCACCTATTACGGCCAGATCACCGACGTGTCGGGACAGGCCGACCTCGACCCCAAGGATCCGGGCAAGAACCGGCTCACGGTGACCATCGGCATGGGGAGCATCAACGCCCTGAACGAAGCGCTCAACCGCCATCTCCAGGGGCCGGACTTCTTCGACACCCAGAAGTTTCCCACCGCCACCTTCACCGCCACCTTGGTGGAGCCCACGAGCCCAACCACGGCCCGCGTCGCCGGCAGCCTCACCCTGAAGGGCGTGACGAAGCCCGTGGCCTTCGACGCGACCTTCAACCGGGCCGGCCTCAACCCCATCGACAAGCGCTACACCGTGGGCTTCGACGGCTGGGCCGTGATCAAGCGCTCGGATTTCGGCGTCAGCGCCTTCCTCCCCGCGATCGGCGACGACGTGTCCCTGCGGCTGGAGGGCGAATTCAAAGCGCCGTGAGCGGCCGCCTCCCCCGCGCGGGGAGGCGTTTCAGACAGTGCGCCCCCCGCCTCGTCCCGCAAAGGGGGAGAGGAGAATGCTCACCCCTTCGCCAGGGCCGCCGCGATCCGCGCGGCGGCAAGCCCGCTCACCCCGGCGACGGGGGCGTGAAGCTTCTTCAGGGCATGCGCCCCGCGATGGTTGGCATGGGTGACGGCAATGGCCAGGGCATCCGCCGCGTCCGCAGTCTTGAAGTCGGCCTTGGGCATCAGGAACTTCACCATCGCCTGGATCTGCACCTTCTCGGCGTGCCCGGAGCCGCAGACGGTCTTCTTGACCAGGTTGGCGGCGTATTCGGAAACCGGCAACCCGGCCAGGGCCGGCACCAGCAGGGCGATGGCGCGGGCATGCCCGAGCTTCAGGGTGGCCTGCGCATCCTTGTTGACGAAGGTCTCCTCCACGGCGACCTCGTCGGGCGAAAACCCCGACACCACGCGGGTGATGCCCTCGTGCAATTCCCGCAGGCGCAGGGCGAGCGGCAGATCCCCGTCCGAGGTCACCACGCCGCAATCGACGTAAGTCAGCTTCGCCCCGACGACGGAGATCAGCCCCCAGCCGGTACGGCGCAGGCCGGGATCGATGCCGAGGATGCGGATGGGGGTCATGGGGGCCTGTATCGCGGTGACTGCCTATGGCGCGCCATCATAGGCCAGACGGCCGGCCGCGGATGCCCCCTCCCTCGCCGACCGAGGCCTTCCGGCCGCCGACATGCTCCACGGCAACACTGGCTTCCAAGCCCGACCTTCGGCGTATGTCGCGGCGGTACCCAGCGTCAGGCCCTGACCACTGAGGAGGTTTTTGCCGCAGAACCGGGGGCCGCTTCTGCGAAACCTGCTCAGGATCTGAAAAGGTCCTCCAGCGCTCTCAGCACCGTCGCGACCTCGACCGGCTTCTCCAGGCGGCGAATGTGAGCGTAGGCGTCCGGGACGTCGGCCTGGTCGTATCCCGTAGTAAACACGAACGGCACGGCGCGTGCGATCAAGGCGTCCGCGAGCGGGTAGACGTTCTCGCCGCCGAGATTCACGTCCAGGCATGCGCCGTCCGGCGCGGCGCCTCGTTCCAGCATGCGCAATCCGCCCTCCACGGAGGCGACCGGACCGAGCATCTCGGCTCCTACGTCCTGCAGCGCGCTGCTCAGCTCGTCCGCGAGAAAATACTCATCCTCCGCGACGAGGATGCGTCGTGCTTGGAGCGTGTCCTCAGGCATCGGCCATCTTCCCGGACATCATGCGTCCCGATACGGGCAGCGCAATGGTGCAGTGAACCCCATCGGATTCCATCACGTAGGTTGTCCTGGCACCGAGCTGGTAGGGCAAGGCCCGCTCGATCAGCTCGCGGCCCGCCCCATTCCGTTGCGAGCCCGTCTGCAACGGCATGACGACGCCACGCTCGCGCCAGTCCACGTGCAGCCAGGGCCTCTGCTCCGGTTCGGCATGCTCCAAGTGCCAGTTGATCTCGAGGCGGGCTTGCGGTTGCGCGAGGGCGCCGTACTTGACCGCGTTGGTCGCGAGTTCGTGCACGGCCAGCGCGAAGGTCTGCAACGTCGACGAGCGCAGAGCCACGCCGGATGGCCCCTGCAAGACGATCCTCGCGCCCTCCCCGTCGATGGCGGCGACCTCGCTGCGGATCAACTCGTCGAAGGTGATGCGCGCCCCCTCGGCGAGGCGGGAGAGAAGGCCCTGTACCCGGGACAGGGCGGCCAGACGAACGATGTAGCGTGCCTTGAAGTCCGCCAGATCCGCGCTGTTCCGCAAGGTCTTTTCAGCCGTGGCGCGCACGATACTCATGAGGTTGCGGGTGCGATGCTGCAGTTCGGCGACGAGCACGCTCATATGCTCGGCCCTCTCCTTCTCCTCGGTGATGTCCCTTCCGACGCCGCCGATCCAACGCACCGTTCCGGACGCGTCACGCATCGGGAAGGCGGTATCGCGCAGCCAGCGGATCTCATCGTTGGTCGGCCGCCGGATGCGGTACTCGAAGCTGACCCGCTCTCCCATCGTGACACGCTGAAGATTGGCGACCGCACGCTCGCGGTCCTCCGGCACGATGAGATCGGCCCATCCCACCATGTTGTCGCCGAAGAGGGCCGCCGTTCGGTCCAGGCCGTAGATCGTCTCGAAGGCGGGTGTGAGATACATCCACTGGAACGTCGCGGCGTCGCGCATCCAGAGCACGTCGGAAGAGGCCTCGCCGAACTGGCTGAGGCGCGCCTCGCTCTCGCGCAGGGCCGCTTCGGTACGCTTGCGTTCGGTGATGTCGGAGAACAGAAGCGCCACGGTGCGCGCATTCGGATCGCCGATGCGATAGGCATAGACCGACCACCACCGGTCGAGCTGCTCGGACCCGGCCTCGAACCGCGCGGGTACTCCCGTTAGGGCGACCCGACCGTAGGCGTCGATCCAGAACTGGTCCAGGCCGGGCGTGATGTCACGCATCCACCGGCCAGCCGCATCCCTGATGCCGGTCTGCGCCTCGAAGGCGGGGCTGACTTCCTCGAACCGATAGTCGGTCGGGTTGCCCTCGCCGTCGAACGCCACCCTGATGGTGCAAAAACCCTGGTCGAGGGCATTATAGAGACCGAGATAACGCTCCTCGCTCTCGCGTAACGCCGCCTCCGCCGTTTTCCGTGCCGTCACGTCGCTGGCGGCTCCGAACCACTCGACGATCTCGCCGTTGCCGGCCAGGATCGGAACGGCGCGCGAGTGCGTCCAGCCGACGCTGCCGTCGGTCCGTCGAACACGATGCTCCAGTTCGAAGACCTGCTTGCCACGGATCGCTCCGTCGATGGCAGCGTCGATGGTGGGGCGATCCTCCGGCAGGATGGTGCCGTTCACCCAGCCCTGGCCCAGGCTTCCCTCGTCCGCGAGGAACCCCGGTCCGTCGAGCCGACGCATCTCCGACCAGTCCGGGCTCATTCTATAGATCACGTCCGAACTCGCCGTGACGAAGGCACGGAATCGCTCTTCGCTCTCCTGCAGTGCCACCTCGGCACAGGCACGCTCGATCGCCGACCGCATCCGCTCGCCGACGCTGCGGATGAGGAACCGCTCGGCCTCGGTCCATGAACGAGGAGTCGCGTGTTGGGCGCAGAGAATGCTCGTCCGCTGACCGTCCCCGAGCAGAACGACATCGGCGAAGGAAGCGATGCCTCGTGACTGGAGTTCGGCTTTCGCGGCAGCGCCGAGACGTGCGTCCGTCTCGACGTCACACACCGCCACGACTTCGCCGACACGGTAGGCCGCGAGAAACTCCGGGTCGAAAGCGTCCAAGGAATACTCGCCGACGATGGAAGAGACACCGCGGCCATGCTCGCGCTGGATCGTCAAGCGACCCTCGCTGATCTCACCGTAGCAAGCGCGGCTGATATTGAGGTGATCGCCGAGTTGCCGGGCCGCAGCCTCCGCGATCTCGGCCGGTGCCTTGAGCGGTCGGAGAATGTCGCTCAAGCGGAGCAGGAACGCATGGTGCTCCTCGCTTTCCCGCAACGCCTTCGTGCGGTCGGTGACGCGCCGCTCCAGATCTTCCCTCGCAGCCTGCGCCTCATCGAGGGCCCCGGTCATGACGTAGGCGGCGGAGGCAAAGCGCGTCAGGCGCGTGAGCAGCCTGAGATCCTCACCATCGAAAGCACGCTCCCCGTCATGGGCACTGACCCACAGGGTACCGACAGGCTCGTCGCGGGCAGGGAAAGGGATCAGTAGAACCTCGTGGATGAAAGGTTCGGCGGCGGCGGCGGGGACGTGGGTGTGCGGACGCGAGAACAGCAGGGGGGTGTTACGGGTCACCACGATGCCGCATGGATTCGCTTCGTATGGCATGATGCCGCCGAGACGCGCCGCCCATAGCCCGGCGACAGCATCCCATCGGAAAGCGCTCACTCCGTTGTGGGATCTCAGGATGCTGATGCCGGCCGATCCGGCGATCCCCCTCTCGACGATCAGGTCGACGAGGCGCTGCAGGATGCTGCCGGGACTGACGGTCAGTTCCAGCGCCAGTTCGGAGAGGACATGGGCTTCCGCCTCGAAGTCGGGAGGGCGGGTGGGACGTCCTGCCAACGCTTCGGTGATCGGGACCTCGTTCAAGTCCAGAAGAACGTCGGGCAAAACCGCCGGTGTCTTCTCTTTACGGTGCTCGACGGTCATTCGCGCCTGACGCTATGGGATGACGCGACGCATGCAACCTCTGCCCGCATCACCGGATTCCATTTACGACCTTGGCGGAGACACGAGCGCAGTATCGTTACATGGATCGGGGGATGGATGCGGATATCGTCGTTCCATACCTGTCCGATCAAGGACGAACCAAACCACGTCCGCCTACCGCCGGTTGTCGCGTTCTGGTCCGCGATTTCCCGTAGCGGTCGGGCGAAACGCCACCATGACAGTCCTTCCGGCCGATCCCAGACCTCTGCCCGGTCCGACGATCACGGTCGGGCCGGCCTGACGAGGAGAGGCGGCGAGGCGATGCCTCACGTCGGTGCCGTCGCGCGCGGAGACGAGGGCGTGTGCATCCCCTCGCCCCGCACGCGGGGAGGTTGAATTCCCTCCTCGGTTCGAGGGCGAGGCCATGGACGATCGCTCTTCCCCGACCCAATTCGGATCGATCCGTCTCGGGCAATCCTCAGATCGAGGGGAAGGGTAACGGTGGCCCTTCAGCCTTCGAGCTTGGCCACCAGCGCGTCGGAGAGGGCGAAGTTGACGTAGACGTTCTGGACGTCGTCCTGGTCCTCGATGACCTCCACGAGGCGGATCAGCTTCTCGCCGGTCTCGTCGTCGACCTCGATGGTGTTCTGCGCCCTCCAGACCAAGGCCGTGCGGCGCGGTTCGCCGAACCGGGCCTCCAGCGCCTTCGAGACCTCGCCGTAGGAATCCTGGGCGCAGGTGATCTCGTGGCCGTCCTTGGAGGAGCGCACGTCGTCGGCACCGGCCTCAATGGCGGCTTCCAGCATGGTGTCGGCATCCGCCACCGAGGCGTCGAACTCCACCACGCCGACATGGTCGAACATGAAGGAGACGGCCCCCGTCTCGGCGAGGCTGCCGCCGGACTTGGTGAAGGCCGAGCGTACGTCGGAGGCGGTGCGGTTGCGGTTGTCGGTCTGCGCCTCGACGATGAGGGCGGCGCCGCCCGGGCCGTAGCCCTCGTAGCGGATCTCGTCGTAGCTCTCCGCGTCGGCGCCCGAGGCCTTCTTGATGGCGCGCTCGATATTGTCCTTGGGCACGTTCTCGGCCCGGGCCGCGATGATGGCGGCGCGCAGGCGCGCGTTCATCGCCGGGTCGGGCATGCCGAGCTTGGCCGCCACCGTGATCTCTCGGGCGAGCTTGCCGAAGATCTTGGAGCGGACCGCGTCGACGCGGCCCTTGCGGTGCATGATGTTCTTGAACTGGGAATGGCCGGCCATGGCGTGACCTTGGATCGATACGGAGGTGGAACGGAGGGGCACGCATGCGTCGCCGCAGCGGCATTTGGCCGGGTTATAGGCCGGGTCCGCCCATGGAGGCAACGCGAGCGCGCCCGCCGCGTTGGCGGGACAGGGCTTTTCCGATCCCGGCGGATACGAACATGGCGACATCCCCCCGAAACGACGGGGCTGGGCGACCCTGGTGGCGCCTCGCCCTCACCGCCGGCCTCGGTCTTCTCGCCGGAGCGACGCTGTTCCCCCGCCCGGCGAAGGGGGTCAGCCCGCCTGCCCGTGCCAGGCCGCCAGCTCCGCGAGGGTGACGACGCCCCCTGCCCATGGGATCCCCGAGAGGTGGGTATGGGGCATCCCCGGGTCACCGAGATCCGACACCGCAGAAAAGGCGCCCTCCAGGCTGTGTCCGCCGGTGTAACGGCTTCGCGTGGCCACCACGGGCAATCCCGCATCCAGCGCCGAGCGGATGCCCGCCACTGAATCCTCGAAGGCGATGGCTTCCCCCGGCGCCACGCCGAGGCGCGTCAGGGCCAGGACGAACACGTCCGGATGCGGTTTCTTGCGCTCAGCCTCGTCGCCGCAGGCCACCACGTCGAAGGGGCTGCCCTCGGGAAAGTTGACGGCGAGGAGCGCGTCCACGTTGGGGCGGCTCGTGGTGCTCGCCACCGCGAGGAGCAGGCCCGCGCGCTTGGCTTCCCCCACGAGCCGCGCGATGCCGGGGCGCAGTTCGAGGGCTCCTTTCGTGACGAGGTCGCCGTAGATCCCGGTCTTGCGGTCGTGGATCTCGCTCATCTGGGCGCGGCGTTCCGCATCCGGCTCGCCGTGTTCGGTGGCCACGTAATGGGCGAGCCGCTCCTTGCCGCCCATGACGGTGAGGAGGTCGGCATAGAGCTCCGGCGACCAGTGCCAGTCCAGCCCCAGTTCCGAGAAGGCGCGGTTGAAAGCCTGCCGGTGCAGGTCCTCCGTCTCGGCCAGCGTCCCGTCGACGTCGAAGATCAGCGCCTTCAACATGCGACGGTGCCGCTGGCGCCCGCCCGGATCGCAGCGATGCGCTCGGCATATCCGGCCGGCCCGCCCTTGAACACGGCGCTGCCGGCCACGAACGCGTTGGCTCCGGCAGCGGCGGCGAGGCCGACATTCTCCGAGGTGATGCCGCCATCCACCTCGATGTCGATGGCACGTCCGGCGGTCATGGCCTTGATCCGGGCGATGGTCTCCAGGGTCGAGGGGATGAAGCTCTGACCGCCGAAGCCGGGATTCACCGTCATCACCAGGACGAGATCGACCATGTCGATCAGGGGCTCGATGGCGCTCGCGGGGGTGCCCGGATTCAGCGCGATGCCGACACGCTTGCCGAGGGCTCGGATGGTCTGGAGCGAGCGGTGGATATGCGGTCCGGCCTCGACATGGACCGAGATCGCATCCGCCCCGGCCTCGGCGAAGGCCGCGAGATACGGGTCGGCGGGGGCGATCATCAGGTGGACGTCGAACATCTTGGCGCTGTGCGGCCGGAGCGCCTTCACCACGTCGGGGCCGAAAGTGATGTTGGGCACGAAATGCCCGTCCATCACGTCGAGATGGATCCAGTCCGCCCCGGCCTCCGAGACCGCACGGACCTCCTCGCCGAGGGCGGCGAAATCCGCCGCGAGGATGGAGGGAGAGATGATGGGGCCGGCCGTGCGGGTCGTCATACGGGCTATCTCGTTCACTCTGTCGGTCCGGCAAGTGCCGTCGCGCGGACGTCGGGTCGTCTCAGGCGAGCCGGCGCTTGCGCTCCACGAGCTGCATGATGATCGGGGTCAGGATGAGCTGCATCGCGATGTCGAGCTTGCCGCCTGGAATTACGATGGAATTGGCACGGCTCATGAAGGAGCCCTGGATCATCGAAATCAGGTAGGAAAAGTCGATGCCCTTCGGGTCCTTGAAGCGGATCACCACCATCGATTCGTCGGCGGTGGGAATCCAGCGGGCGATGAAGGGGTTGGAGGTGTCCACCGTGGGCACGCGCTGGAAGTTGATGTCCGTCCAGGTGAATTGCGGGCAGATCGTCTGCACGTAATCCGGCATGCGCCGCAGGATCACGTCGGTGACGGCCTCGGTGGAATAGCCGCGGAACGAGCGGTCCCGATGCAGCTTCTGGATCCATTCGAGGTTGATCACCGGCACGACGCCGATCTTGAGGTCGGCGTAGCGGGCCATGTCGACGTTGTCGTCAACGACGCATCCGTGAAGGCCTTCATAGAACAGCAGGTCGGAGCCCGGCGGGAAATCCTCCCAGGGCGTGAAGGTGCCCGGCTCGGCACCATAGGCCTGCGCATCGGCGACGTCGTGGACGTAGTGGCGCGTGCGCCCGCCGCCGGATTCGCCGTAACTGCGAAACACCTCCTCCAATTCCAGGAGCAGGTTGGCGCGGGGCGCGAAGTGGCTGAGGGTCGGCTCCTCGGCCATGGCCTTGCGCATGGCATTGCGATCGAGGGCGTGGAACGCATCCCCCTCGATGTAGACCGCGCTCACGTCCTCGCGGCGGAAGATCTGCTCGAACGTGTTGCGCACGGAGGTCGTGCCGGCGCCCGACGATCCGGTGACCGAAATGATGGGATGACGCGCCGACATGAACGATGCCCGTCCGGTTCCGGTCTTTTCCCGGTCAGCTGCGCATCAGGCCGCGCTGCCCGAACAGGGGCGAGCGGCCGGCGGCGGCGTTGCGGCCACCGTAATACTTGGCGACGCAGGCCACGTCCTCGCTCGAACCGAACACCAGCGGCACGCGCTCGTGGATGCCGGTGGCGGAGATGTCGAGGATGCGGTTGGCACCGTCGGTGGCCGCGGCACCGGCCTGCTCCATCAGCATCGCGATGGGCGCGGCCTCGTAAAGGAGGCGCAGGCGGCCCTGCGCGTAGCCCTTCCGGTTGTCGCCGGGATAGAGGAACACGCCGCCACGGAGGAGGACCCGCTGCGCATCCGCCACCAGGGAGCCGAGCCAGCGCATGTTGAAATTCTTGTCCAGCGGCCCGTCGGAACCGGCCAGACAATCCTCGATATAGGCCTTCACCGGGGTGTCCCAATGGCGGGCGTTGGAGGCGTTGATGGCGTATTCCTTGGCGGCGGCCACCACCTCGATCCGCGGGCTGGTGAGGCGGAACACGCGCTCGGCCCGGTCCAGGGTGAAGATCTGCGTGCCGAAGCCGAGCGTCAGCACCAGGGAGGTCGCCGGGCCGTAGGTGACGAAGCCTGCGGCGAGCTGGGCAGTGCCGGGGCTCGTGAACGAGCCGAGCGGGTTCTCCGCCGTTGCGCCCACGGGCCGGATACCGAAGATCGAGCCCACCGCCATGTTCACGCCGATATTGGACGAGCCGTCCAGGGGATCGATGGCGACGGCAAGGGGGGCGCCGGCGTTGAGGAGCATGATGCCTTCGGCCTCCTCGGAGGCGACCTCCGCCACCGGCGCGCCGCGCAGGGCCTCGGTGAAGCGGTGGTGCGCCAGCACGTCGAGGGCCTTCTGCACGTCGCCGTCGCTGTTCTGCTCGCCCTGCGCCGCGAGATCACCGCCGCCCAGTGCGCCGCGGCCGATCACCTCGCTCACGTCCACGGCCGCCTCGGCACAGGCCGCGATGACTGCGGCGACATCGGCGAGGCCCTGATCGGCGGCGACCGCCTGGGCGAGGTACGCATCGAGCCGCGACCCGATTTCCAGAGACCCCAACGACATCGGCTCACGTCCTCTTCCACAGACATGCCGGAGACCATCCGGCCGCTCATCATCCGTCCAGGTACCGGGCCTTCGAAAGCCCGGAGCACCGCCCTTTGCACGATAGCGCCGGGTTCAACCAGAGCGCCAGACGGGCATTCCCCGTGCAAAGAAGGAATTATGAAAAAACTTGCGGGCGGTTCCAAAAAAACTAAAAACGCCGGATGCGCAACCTCTCGCTCAAGCAACTCCAGGCCGTCGCAGCGGTCGCCCGACTCGGAACGATGACCCGTGCGGCCCAGGAACTCAACGTCACCTCGGCGGCGCTCTACGCGCGCATCCGCCAGTTGGAGGAGGAGGCGGGGCTGCTGCTCTTCGACCGGACCCCCACGGGACTGAAGCCCACCGATGCCGGGCGGGAAATGCTGTGGGCGATCGACAGCATCAACACGGTGCTGGAGACCTGCGCCGACCGGCTCCAGACCCTTAAGGGTGGAAGCGGCGGCCGGGTCGCCATGGGGGTGGTGTCCACCGCCAAATACTTCACGCCTCAGATCATCGCCGGCTTCGTCGACCGTTATCCCGCGGTGGAGATCAATCTCGTCGTCGGCAATCGCGGCGCCATGGTCGAGGCCCTGCGTAACTACGAAATCGACTTCGCCATCATGGGCCGTCCGCCGCGCGACTTCGCCATCGAGGCCGAAATGTTCGGCGCGCACCCGCTGGTGATCATCGCGGCGCCGAGCCATCGCATCAGTACACGCACCAACCTCACGCGGGCGGATCTAGCCGAGGAATCCTTTCTGGTGCGCGAGGAAGGATCCGGCACCCGTACGGTGTTCGAGGAGTTCATGTCGGGCATCATGATCCAGCGCGCGAAGCTCGGGATCGATTCGGGCTCGAACGAAACGATCAAACAGGCGGTGATGGCCGGGCTCGGCATCGCCCTCATCTCCGGCCACACGGTGGCGGCCGAAGTGGAGAGCGGGCGGCTCATCCTGCTCGACGTGCAGGGATTACCGATCCGCCGCGACTGGTACGTGGTCCGCCGCGCCGACAAGGTGCTCGGGCCGGCGGCGGCGGCGTTCTGGGATTACACGGTGAAGGAAGGCGGCCGGAAGCTGCCGCGTCTGGCCCTGACACCGGCCGTCAGTTCGGTCACCGCGGAGTTCGAGGCGTGAGCGACACCGGGATCGTCGTCGTCGGTGCCGGTCAGGCCGGTTTGCAGGCGGCGGCTTCCCTGCGCGAGGCGGGCTATGCCGGACCGCTGACGATGATCGGCGACGAGCCGAGCCTTCCCTATCAGCGTCCGCCGCTCTCGAAGGCCTATCTCGCCGGCAAGGTGGATGCCGCGGGCCTGTTCCTGCGCGCGCCGGGCTTCTACACCGACCACCGCATCGCCTGCGAGACCTCGGTCGGGGCGGTGGCGATCGACCGGGGGGCCCGCCAAGTCCGCCTCAGCGACGGACGCGACCTCGGCTACGATCACCTCGTCCTCGCCACGGGATCGCGAAATCGGCCTCTGCCGGTGCCAGGGACGGAGCTTGCGGGCGTGTACCAGCTGCGCTCGATCGCGGATGCCGACCGGATCCAGGCGGCTATCGGCAAAGCGCGCAGTATCGCCATCGTCGGCGCTGGGTTCATCGGGCTCGAATTCGCTAGCATCTGCGCCGCGCGCGGTCTGTCCGTCACCGTCATCGAGGCCGCCGACCGCCCGATGGCCAGGGCAGTGTCCGAGCCGATCGCCACCTTCTTCCGAAAGGTCCACGAGAGCGCCGGCATCCGTTTCCTGTTCGGCGGCGGCGTGCAAGCCATAGAGGGCTGGGCCGGTAGGGCCGCGTCGATTGTCCTGTCGGACGGCGCCGCCTGCCCGGCGGATCTGGTCCTGATCGGGATCGGTGTCCTACCGAACCAGGACCTCGCGGCCGAGGCCGGCCTTCACGTGGAGGACGGCATCGTCGTCGATTCCGTCCTTCTCACCGACGATCCTTCGATCTCGGCCATCGGCGATTGCGCCCGGTTTCCCACACGCTTCGCCGCCCATGGTACGGCGCGCGTCGAATCCGTCCAGAACGCCATCGACCACGGCCGCTGCCTCGCCGCCCGCATCACCGGGCGCCCCGCCCCCTACGATGCCGTCCCCTGGTTCTGGAGCGATCAAAGCGGCCACAAGCTGCAGATGGTGGGATTGCCGGTTCCGAGCGACGTCTCGGTGCGACGCGCCACCGCCGGGGGCTTTGCAGTGTTCCGCTATCGCGGTCCGCACCTCACTGGCATCGAGACGGTGGATTCGGCGGCTGAGCATATGGCTGCTCGCCGGATCATCGCGCGCGGTCTATCGCCGACCCAAGACGAGGCCGCCGATCCGACCTTCGACCTGAAGGCCCTCGCGATGGGACGCGGCGGCGCCTGAAGAGGTTCAGAAACGGCCTCGTAACCTCAGTGATCGTTTTCCGTGGTCAGCGAGCCGAGGCGCGTACCCTCGTCTCCGCCCGTCGCGCGCAGGCCGACCCCGCTCTCGCTGCCTTCGTGAAAGACGATGCCGGCGGTCATGAGGACGCTTCTCAAAGCCTCGATCCGGCCCGAGGCCGGATCGCCGATGCCATTCTCGAAAGCCTTCACGTCCTGCTCGGCCAGACCGACCTTGGCGGCGAGATCCGCCTCCGACCAGCCCAGCATGCCGCGAGCGGCCCGCGATTGCGCCGGGCTCATCGTGTTCGGCCCTGCCTCGCCGCGTCCGTTCTCGTCCAATCCCGACACAGGAAGCTCTCCGTCATGCAATGGCGCTCGAAGCGCGCCGGCCTCTAAGCTGCTTTAACGAGGCTCGCAGCGGGATTGTTCACGTAGAGCGAGCGTGGAGCGACGTTTGGAAGGGGATGACAAGGAAAACTCACGATAGACAGTCTTGACCATATTTGTGCTGGAATCTTATCCGAAGGGCGTCCGTACGCTGTTCAGGCGAGCTTCGTCCGACACGGAGCTCCGCACGGAACGCGCGGCCCGAACTCTTGCAACCGGGACGCGGTGCGCGACCATGCGAGTTCGATTGATGATGACGAAGGAGGGCCTGACGATGAGAGCGATGCTGTTCGCCGCGATGGCTTGTGCCGCGACGGCGGGGATGCTGGCGACGGGCGCAATGGCGCAGGGATCCAACGTCACCGGCTTCGGCAAGGACAATCGCGAGAAGCCCGAGAAGAAGCAGTACGTTCCGGCGGCCAAGCCCCAGGAAAAGATGTTTCCGCTCGATGCGACCTGGACCGCCGTGAGCCTGAACGGCAAGCCCTTCAACGGCAACGATCGGCCGAGCTTCATCATCGACAAGCAGTACCGCGCCCGCGGCTACGGCGGCTGCAACACCTTCGCCGCCACGGCCTTCCCACTGCGCGAGCAGCACCTCGCCGTCGGCCCCCTCGCTCTCACGAAGAAGCCCTGCGACAAGGGTACCGGTGCCAGTGAGCAGGACTTCTTCATCGCCCTGCGCACCGCTGCCCAGTGGGACCTCGTCGGGTCGCAGCTGGTGATCAAGAGCCAGAAGGGCGAGCTGAAGTTCGATCGCGCGCTCTAGATTTCGCTGCAACGCGGCCGGTTACCGGACGCATTCCCTCGGGCGAAGACGCGCTACGATGAACGTCTCGCGTTAGACGGACGACTCGACCGGTCGCAAGGAAACCGAGGTCGGAAGGACAGCGATGACGGCGCAGGCGGGGCGGCCCGACGCCCTGCCCAACCCTCGGTGCAGATTCGTCGGGCGAACTGACGCCGACTCCTTCGCGAAGATCGACCTCGCTTTAAGACCGCGTTGACGACGATCCGAGGTCTCCGGTCCGGCTTTACCCCTCGTTCAATGCCCCCGTCGCCTTCTGCCAATCGCGGTTGAGGCGAGGGGAAGCGAAATGGTGAAGCGACTCGAATGGGCGACGGGGAGCGTCGTCCGCAGCGGCGCCCACGAACAGGCCGTCTATACCTGCCCGCCGAGCCTGCATCCGGGAGCCTTCCGGATCGCGCTGTCGACGCCGCTTTGCGCGACTCTGCTAATGCTGTCGGCGATGGTCCTTTTCTCATGAACGCCGCCCGATCCCGGCATTGATCGGCACTTGACTGCCCGAAAGATCTGGGATGACAGGCCGCCTGCGACGCCGCAAGAACAATATTCTCTCGATGCGCCACCAAGCAAATCAATATTTCTACTGATGATTCAGACTGTTGAAGACAGAGAAGATTTGTCTTTGCCCTGCGGCCATTGCCGATTGCCTCGCATAGAGCGACGCGATATCCCGGCGCACACCGAGCGCAGGGCCTGTCGAGGCCTTCGCAATGCGTAAGAGCCGATCAGGAGATCTCGTCATGGCCGACACCAGCCCCTCGCAGACCCGCAAACCCGGCCATGGCCACATCTACGGCTCGATCACCGAGACGATCGGCAACACGCCTCTGGTCCGGCTCAACCGCATCACCAAGGAACGCGGCGTCGATGCCGAAATCCTGCTCAAGCTCGAGTTCTTCAACCCGATCGCGAGCGTGAAGGATCGTATCGGCGTCAATATGATCGACGCCCTCGAAGCCTCCGGCCAACTGAAGCCGGGCGGCACGCTGGTGGAGCCCACCTCCGGCAATACCGGCATCGCCCTGGCCTTCGTGGCGGCCGCGCGCGGCTACCGCCTGATCCTCGTCATGCCCGAGACCATGTCCCTGGAACGCCGCAAGATGCTGGCTTTCCTCGGCGCGGAACTGGCCCTCACCCCCGGCCCGCAGGGCATGAAGGGCGCGATCAGCAAGGCCGAGGAGTTGCTCAACGAGATTCCCGGCTCGATCATGCCGCAGCAATTCTCGAACCCGGCAAACCCCGAGATCCACCGCAAGACCACGGCGGAGGAAATCTGGAACGACACTCAGGGCCAGCTCGACGCCTTTGTCGCCGGTGTCGGCACCGGCGGGACGATCACGGGCGTCGGCAGCGTGCTGAAGCCGCGCCTGCCGAACCTCAAGGTCATCGCCGTCGAGCCGACCGATTCGCCCGTCATCTCCGGCGGCCAGCCCGGCCCGCACAAGATCCAGGGCATCGGCGCCGGGTTCATCCCCGGCAACCTCGACCGCGAGGTCATCGACGAGGTGATCACGGTCTCGAACCAGGAAGCCTTCGACACCGCCCGGCTTCTCGCCAAGCTCGAAGGCATCCCCGGCGGTATCTCCACCGGCGGCAACGTCGCCGCAGCGTTGAAGCTGGCGGCGCGGCCCGAGTTCCAGGGCAAGCGCATCGTCACGGTGGCTTGCTCGTTTGCCGAGCGTTACATTTCCTCGGCGCTCTTCGAGGGGATCTGACCTCCGACGGCCGGCCCTGCCACGGGGCCGACTTTTCTAGGACGATGGCGCTTGCTCCCTGTGGCTTTCGAGCCCCTTTCTGAAGGCCGCCCTTGTCCTCGACTGCCCTGTATCGGATCCGCCGCGCCACCCGCCGCCCCTGGCTGCGGGTGGCTGCATTCTGCGGAGCCGGTGTCGCGGCCGCGCTCGCCTCGGCCTTCGGCGCGCCGCTGATCCCCATCGAGATAGCCCGATCGATCGGCGCCGACGCCGTCGACCAGATCCTGTCCGTGCTCGCGACGAGCATGTTGCCGGTGGCGACATTCTCGCTCTCGATCATGGTGCAGGCCTATGGCGGCGCCACCAGCAACGTGACGCCCCGTGCCGTGACCCTGTTGATGGAGGATACCCGCGCGCAGAATGCCGTGGCGAGCTTCATCGGCGCCTTCGTCTACAGCGTAGTTGGGCTGATCGCGCTCAAGACCCATTTCTACGGCGACCAGGGCCGGGTCATCCTGTTTGGCCTCACCCTCGTCGTCCTCGCCTCGGTGGTCGTCACCCTGGTACGCTGGATCGACACCCTGGCCCATCTCGGCCGGGTCGGCGAGACCGTCGACGCCATCGAAGAGGCGGCCTGTGCCGCGATCAGGCGGCGGGCCGAGGCACCCTATCTCGGTGGGCTGCCCTGGTGCCCCGCGCCGGAGGGCGCGATCGCCGTGCAAGCGCAGAGCACGGGATACATCCAGCATGTGGATTCCGGGGCGCTGGAGGCGCTCGGCGAAGCGTCGGACCTCGTCCTGCACCTTGCGGTCCTACCGGGCAGCTTCGTCCATCGGGGCCGACTCCTGGTAGAGATCGACGGCAATCCCGACGCCGCGACCCTGGCCGGCATCACCAAGGCCTTCGTCATCGGCGACAGGCGCAGCTTCGACGATGATCCGCGCTTCGGTATCATCGTCCTTACTGAAGTCGCCTCGCGCGGGCTGTCTGCGGCTATCAACGATCCCGGCACGCCGATCGACGTCATCGGGACGCAAGTAAGGGTTCTGACGCTCTGGGCCGAATGCCGGGCCGCCCCGACACGGGGCGAGATCTACCCACGCCTGCGGGTACCGGGCATCGAGGTGGCGGACCTGTTCGCCGACGCGTTCCGTCCCATCGGCCGCGACGGTGCCGCTTGCGCCGAGGTTGGGGTGCGCCTGCAAAAGGCGCTCGCCGCCCTTCACGCCATTGGCGGCCCCGACTTTAAGGCGGCCGCACGCCGGGAGGCGGACAATGCACTCGCGCGGGCGGAGAAACTCCTCGACTTGCCCGACGATCTCGAAGTCCTGCGAGCCGCTCACGCCCTTGTCGGCCATCGAGGCTGACGCAACCTCGCGGCCCATGGAGTGGTTGAACCTCCAACATTGGAGGACACCATGACGGTTGAGCCGCGCCAGCGCCCTTCGCTGAAGAATTTCGACACCTATACCGATCGAAACGGCCAAAATCCCGGCCAGGACGATGCCCGTGATGTCGGCATCCCGTCGCGCACACAAGCCGATCTCAAAGGCGATCCCTCGGGAGAGGCGGAGACTGCCCGTATCGCGTCCGGGACGCCGAGTGAGGACGCCACCGACCAGACGGAGATGGAAGTTCCGGCCGAGAACATCCGGGCCATCGGTGATGCTTCGCAGAAAGCCGAGCCTCAGAGCGCGGCGGCGAAGGATTCCATAGATCGCGCCACCGCGAGCGTCGGCAAGGACGAGGAGAGCTAGATGTCGGATTTTGACAAGCAGCCCACCGATGCCGCGACGCGCAAGCCCAACAATGTCGGATCCCGGGGCGAGCCTGCGTTGGAGGGTGGACACCAGACCGCGCAACAGGCGGCCATCACCGGCATCGATCCGGGCGGCCTCAGCGATGCCGACCGGAAGGCGAACTGGAACAAGGACGCCGACAAGGCCGGGCGCAACCCGACTCCCGTGGGCGGTTCGTCGAATGGCCAATCGGACCGCAAGCGGTGAGACGCATCGTCAGGGGACGACGTGACGCTTCGAATAAGGAGAGCAACACCCATGGTGGACGATGTGGACAAGAACGATAAGCCACCGCAGGGAAAGCCGGCCAACTCGGCACCCGATGCCGTGATGGATCCCAATGAGAAGACCGAAGGCAAACCGGGACAAGGGCCGCAGGGCGACAAGTCGCCTGATGACGAGACCGATCCCGGCGGCGGCTGAAGCGTCATGACGATGAAGGGCGTGGTCTTCGATCGAAACATGCCCTTCGTCCACAAATCGCGAAGACCATTGAGCGCACCGGTGAGGCGGGTACTGTGTTCCAAAGGGAGACAGACGCCATGAATGCCCCCGATTCGGTCGTAGGAGACGCGACGTCGATCTACGATCGGGACCTCGACCGAAACCCGGCCAATCACCAGCCGCTGACACCGCTGAGTTACCTCGACCGGGCGGCGCGGGTGTTTCCCGACCATGTGGCGGTGATCCACGGTGACTTGCGCCGAACCTATGCCGACCTCTACGAGCGCAGCCGACGTCTCGCGGCAGCGCTCAAAGCGCGCGGCATCGGCCGGGGCGACACGGTGGCTGTCATGCTCGCCAACACCCCCGAAATGATCGAGTGCCATTACGGGGTGCCGATGTCCGGCGCGGTGCTCAACACCTTGAACACCCGTCTCGACGCGGCCGGCTTGGCCTTCTGCCTCGACCACGGTGAGGCCAAGGTGCTGATCACCGATCGGGAGTTCAGCCGGGTCGTCGGCCCCGCACTGGAGCAGGTCGAAGCAAAGCCCCTCGTCATCGATGTGGACGATCCGGTGTTCACCGGCGAAGGCACCGCCATCGGCACCGTTGACTACGAGGCCCTGCTGGCCGGGGCGACCCGACGTCCGACTGGGCGATGCCGGCGGACGAATGGGACGCGATCTCGCTCAACTACACCTCGGGCACGACCGGCGACCCGAAGGGAGTGGTCTATCATCACCGCGGCGCGGCGCTCTTGTCTCTCGGCAACGTCATCACCGGCAATCTCGGGCAGCACCCGGTTTATCTCTGGACCCTGCCGATGTTCCACTGCAACGGCTGGTGCTTCCCCTGGACCCTGTCGGTGGTGGCCGGCACCCATGTCTGCCTGCGCTAGGTTCGGGCCGGCGCGCTCTACCAAGCACTTGCCGAGCACAGCGTCACCCATCTCTGCGGCGCGCCGATCGTGATGCAGTTGCTGCTCAACGCCACCGGTTCCGAGCGCCGCCCCCTGCCCCGGCGCGTCGCCTTCCTGACGGCGGCGGTGCCCCCGCCCCAGGCGGTGCTCGGCGCCATGGGAGCCGCCGGCTTCGACGTCACCCATCTCTACGGCCTCACCGAGACCTACGGCCCGGCCGTCGTGAATACCTGGCACCGGGACTGGGACGCCCTCGATGCGGACGCGCGTGCTGAGAAAATGGCGCGCCAGGGTGTGCGCTACCCCGTTCTCGAAGGCTTCGACATCCGCGACCCCGAGACCTGCGAATCCGTGCCCGCTGATGGACAGACCATGGGCGAGGCGATGTTTCGCGGCAACGTGGTGATGCGTGGCTACCTGAAGAACCCCACCGCCACAAAGGCCGCCTTCAAAGGCGGCTGGTTCCGCTCCGGCGACCTCGGGGTCAAGCACCCGGACGGCTATGTCCAGTTAAAGGACCGCTCGAAGGACATCATCATCTCGGGCGGCGAGAATATTTCGTCCATCGAGGTGGAGGACGCCCTGTTCCGCCACCCCGCCGACTCGGCAGCCGCCGTGGTGGCCAAGCCCGACGCGAAATGGGGTGAAACTCCCGTCGCCTTCGTAGAGCTGAAGCCCGATGCGAGCGTGGAGGCCGACGCCCTCATCGCCTGGTGCCGCGAGCGGCTGGCTGGCTACAAGCTGCCCCGCCACATCGTGTTCGGAGAGTTGCCCAAGACCTCGACGGGCAAGGTGCAGAAGTATCTGCTGCGTGAGCGGGCGAAGACCGAGTGAGGGCGCCGGCTCCGCTCAAAAAAGAAAAGGCCGGGCGATGAGCCCGGCCTTCGTATGGTTCAAATCGTGGGCGCCCCTCAGGCGACGCCGCCCGAGCGCTCGAAGCGCTTGCGCTCGTTCGGGTCGAGGTAGGTCTTGCGCAGGCGGATCGACTTGGGCGTGACTTCCATCAGCTCGTCGTCCTGGATCCAGGCCAGCGAGCGCTCCAGGGTCATGCGGATCGGAGGGGTGAGGCGCACGGCCTCGTCCTTCGAGGTGGTGCGGATGTTGGTCAGCTTCTTGCCCTTGAGCACGTTCACCTCGAGGTCGTTCTCGCGGTTGTGCTCGCCGATGATCATGCCCTGATAGACCTTGGCGCCGGGCTCGATCATCATCGGGCCGCGATCTTCCAGGTTCCACATGGCGTAGGCCACGGCCTCGCCCTTGTCGTTCGAGATCAGCACGCCGTTGCGGCGGCCGGGCATCTCGCCCTTGTAGGGCTCGTAGGCCTTGAACAGGCGGTTCATGATCGCAGTGCCGCGCGTGTCGGTCATGAGCTCGCCCTGGTAGCCGATGAGGCCACGGGTCGGCGCATGGAAGACGAGGCGCAGGCGGCTACCGCCCGAGGGCCGCATCTCGATCATCTCGGCCTTGCGCTCGGACATCTTCTGCACGACGACGCCCGAGTATTCCTCGTCCACGTCGACCACGACCTCCTCAACCGGCTCAAGGACATTGTCGTTCTCGTCCTTGGAAAGCACCACGCGGGGACGCGAGACGGCGATCTCGAAGCCTTCGCGGCGCATCGTCTCGATCAGAATGGCCAGTTGCAGCTCGCCGCGGCCGGAGACGAAGAACGAATCCTTGTCGGCCGCTTCCTCGATCTTGAGCGTGACGTTGCCCTCGGCCTCCTTGAACAGGCGGTCGCGGATCATGCGGCTCGTGACCTTATCGCCCTCGGTGCCTGCCAGGGGCGAATCATTGACGATGAAGGACATGGTGACGGTGGGCGGATCGATCGGCTGTGCCTGGATCGGGGTCTCGACCTGCGGGTCGCAGAAGGTGTCGGCCACGGTGCCCTTCACGAGACCGGCGATGGAGACGATGTCACCCGCCTCGCCGATGTCGATGGGTGCGCGCTCCAGGCCGCGGAAGGCCAGGATCTTCGAGACGCGGCCGGTCTCCACGAGCTTGCCGGTGCGATCCATGACCTTGATGGCCTGGTTCGGCTTCACGGTGCCGGACGCGATGCGGCCGGTGATGATGCGGCCGAGGAAGGGGTTGGCTTCGAGCAGGGTGCCGAGCATCCGGAACGGACCCTCTTCGACCTTGGCCTGGGGCACGTGGGAGAGCACGAGGTCGAAGAGCGGCGCGAGACCGTCTTCCTGGGAGCCGTCGGGCGACGTCGCCATCCAGCCGGCACGGCCCGAACCGTAGAGGATCGGGAAATCGAGCTGGTCGTCGGTGGCGTCCAGGGCCGCGAAGAGGTCGAACACCTCGTTCACCACCTCGGTGATGCGGGCGTCCGGACGGTCGACCTTGTTGATCGCCACGATCGGCTTCAGGCCGATCTTGAGGGCCTTGCCGACCACGAACTTGGTCTGGGGCATCGGGCCCTCGGCGGCATCGACGAGGACGATCACGCCGTCCACCATCGAGAGGATACGCTCCACCTCGCCGCCAAAATCGGCGTGGCCGGGGGTGTCGACGACGTTGACGCGGGTATCCTTCCAGACGACCGAAGTCGCCTTGGCCAGAATGGTGATGCCGCGCTCCTTCTCGAGATCGTTCGAATCCATTGCGCGCTCTTCGACGCGCTGGTTGTCTCGGAACGACCCCGACTGGGACAGGAGCTTGTCGACGAGCGTCGTCTTGCCGTGGTCGACGTGGGCGATGATGGCGATGTTGCGAAGCTTCATAAGGTATCCGGCAGCGAGAAGAGCCCGTCACGCGACGGGCCGCAGGGATGCGGCCGGCAGCGCCGGGTCACGGGATCGAGCTATCGCGTCGCAATAGAAGGTGTCGGGCGTTCCGGCAAGGGGCATGGACCGCGTGTCTACCACTCATCTCACGCAGACCCGCGCACCATGGCAGCAGGTCCGTCGCTTCATGAGCGGAAACGGCGAGGGCCGGTGACGCTCTCCTGTGGTCCACATGCAGTTTGCCGCGGAGGAACAGGACGACCCTGAGGCGACCGTCCGCCTTAGGGTCGTCCTGAGCGATGGCACCGCAGTGACCGGGAACGCCAACGGGCCGAGGGACAACATCCGGAATCCGTCCGAGGCCATCAGCATTCGCGAGGCGAGGCCCTGACGGTTACTTGCCTGTCCCGCACGCGCTCGCGTCGATGCTCGATGCGTAGGCGCCTATGATCGCTGACAGCAGACCCGGAAAGCGAGACTCCACCTCGGCGCAACGCGATCGGTTCCGCATTTCCACGCCGTGACGTTCGCAGTGGATCAATCCGGCCTCGCGCAGCACTTTGAAATGGCTCGAGAGCGAGGATTTCGGGATGATCTGGTCTCCCATCGCGGACAAGGCCGAGCAGGCCTCGACGCAGCCCGCGCTCCTGATCCGCGCGAAGATCACCGCGCGGCGAGGATCGGACAGGGCGTGGAGGATCGCTTGCGGCTGGACGTCCTCGATCGCGGGATGAAACAGTGGCCTCATAATTTGTCCATATGGGGACTTGATCTTCGTTCGTTTAGTTCTGAAGTTCCGAACTATGGGACCAAGACAGCCAGTCGGCGGCCGGTTCCCGACGAAGGATAGCACACATGTCGAAGCTTGACGGAAAGGTCGCTGTCGTGACCGGCGGATCGAAGGGCATCGGTGCGGCGATCGCCAAAGCCCTGGCGAAGGACGGCGCCGCCGTAGTTGTCAACTACGTATCCAGCAAGGCCGGAGCCGAAGCCGTGGTCGAGGCCATTACGTCGGCCGGGGGCAAGGCCATCGCAGTCCAGGCGGACGTGTCCAAGGCTGCCCAGGCACAGGAATTGATCGAGGCAGCCGTGAAGCGGTTCGGCCGGCTCGACGTGCTGGTCAACAATTCCGGCGTCTATGAATTCGCGTCGATCGAGGACATCACCGAAGAGCATTATCGCCGTCTCTTCGACGTCAATGTGCTCGGCGTCCTGCTTGCGACCCAGGCGGCGGCCAAGCATCTCGGAGAAGGCGGCAGCGTCGTCAACATCTCCTCGGCGATCACCCTTGTGCATACGCCGAGCGCGGCGGTCTATGCCGGCACCAAGGGTGCCTTGAACGCGATCTCGGACGTCCTTGCCAACGAGCTTGCCCCACGCAAGATCCGTGTGAACGTGGTCAGCCCCGGCTTCGTGGTGACCGAGGGCACCCACACAGCCGGCATCGTCGGCTCCGATATGGAAGCCGGGTTCATCGCGCAGACACCGCTCGGCCGGGCCGGCCAGCCGGACGATATCGCCGAGGTCGTCGCCTTCCTCGCTTCAGACGATGCCCGTTGGTTGACCGGCGAGAACATCACCGCCAGCGGCGGCATTCGCTGACGCGAGGCAACACGGCCCGTGCGTGCCCCGTCGGCAGGAGCACGCACGGGAACACAGACCGCGACGCCCGCGCCTATCGCCCGAGCGCCTCGGTCCCGCACCATTCGGCCACGAACAGCGCCATCGCGGTGGTGATCCGCTTGACCGAAGCGAGGCTGACGCGCTCGTCGAAACCGTGGATGTTCTCGCTGATCGGCCCGTAGCAGAGGGCCGGAACCCGGTCGTAGAGGGCATGGACGCGGGTATCGAGGTAGCTCGGCGACATGAAGCTCCGAAGGTCGGTCCCCGTGGCCCGCACGTGCGCGGTGGCGAGTACGGCCTCGGCCTCCGAGCCTTCGAACAGCTCATAGCCTTCGGAGAAGAAGCCATTGAAGGTCACCACCGGCGGCGTCTTCGCCAGGAACGCGTCGGTCCGGGCGAAGTCCGCCACCGCCGCCTCAATCTCGCGGGCCGCATCAGCCGCGCCGACGCCCGGATAGATCGCGATCCGGCACGCGATTCGACACCAGGCGGGCACCGACGAGGCCCAATCGCCCCCCTCGATCCGGCCGACATTGAGGTTGATCGGATGCGCTTCACCCTCGAAATGGCGGCGTCCCGTCTTGCGGGCGTTCCACGATTCCTCGAGTTCGCGCAGGGCCCCGATCACCCGGTAGGCCGCGTCAATAGCGTTGGCTCCCGCCCCCATCTCGCGGACATGGACAGGCGTACCCCGCACCTCGACCGTGAACCACAGCACGCCGGTATTGGCGCGCACGAGCTTCTCGTCCTCGGGCTCGGGGATCAGCACGGCATCGGCCCGGTAGCCATGCAGGTGGGCCATCAGAGCACCGTTGCCGGTGGATTCCTCCTCGACCACGGACTGGACCGTCACCGTGGCAGCCGGCTGAAGCCCAATCCGGGCCAGCGCATCGAGAGCGAAAAGGTTGGCGGCGTGGCCGGCCTTCATGTCGGCCGCACCCCTTCCATACATCCAGTCGCCCCGTATCACGGGATCGAAGGGTGGGTGGCTCCACAGGTCGAGGGGACCGGGGGGTACGACGTCCACATGCGCTTGCAGGATCAATGAGCGGCCGGTCTCATGCCGGGGCCGGTGGATGCCGACGACGAGGGGCGCATCGGAATGCTCCGGCGTGATCCGTCCCCCGCCGGGATGCGCGATGATGGCCGCATGGTCCATACGGACCCGCTCCATGGCGTAGCCACGCTCCCTCAGGCAGCGGAAGACGTGGTCCTGAATCGCGTGCTCGGCGCCCCGAACCGAGCCGAACCGGACGAGGGACTGGATATGGGCCACCTGCTCGGCGAAGCCCCGTTCCACGGAGGTGGCAATACGGTCCGCGAGAGCAGGGTCGAGCTCCATCGATCGTCCTCGTGAAAGCCTGTCGAACAGCCCGTCACATAGGCCCATCCGATCTGCCGGGAACCCGCCGCCGGCTCAGACGAAGAAGGCGGTGGCCATGGCGAGAGGAAGTGCGGCGATGGCCGCCGGGCGGATCCAGGCCGGACGATAGGACATCAGCACCACGACGATGAGCGCGCCCCCGGTGAGCGAGCCGAGCCATTGCACCGGACCGAAATTCCAGTCTGCCGTGATGACGGCCGCAGCGAAGGCCAGGCCGATGAAAAGCCAACCCGCCACGCGGAACGCACTGTCCCGCCGCCGGGAGGGACGCCCGTGGAACAGGGTCCGGCCATGCCGGTCCATGCTCAGGCAGAGGCAGGCGAGACCGGAGAAGCTCAGGAGTGAGGTGAGGGATACGGCGACGGGCGTCATGCTTGGACGAGATCTCCGGTGGTACGGGCGGACTCTATCCGCGCCCCCTCGTGGCGCCCGAGCTTGCGCGCGCCGAAGAAGAAGACCAGCGCGAGGGCCAACATGGCGGCGTCGAAGCTCAGGAAGTCGGCACGCCATCCCGTCTGCACCCAATCGACCAGGGGAACGGCGAGGAAGAGAAGCGCGGCAGCATAACTCATCTCGCTCCATGCTCGACGATGCGGGCGAGCGAGGGGGATCAGGGCGGCGAGGAGCCAGATTCCAAAGAACACGCCGCCTTCCCAGGATTCCCTAGCGGCCCATTCTACCGGAACGAGGCGGTTGGCGAGGAAGAGCGCCGCCATTCCGATGGGCAGGCCGAGGATCGTGCCGATGTTGAGCGCATGAACGAGGCGCCAGCCGGGGGCGGGACGGACGACGCCCTTCGGCGCCCGCGCCACGGTCCACAGGACGAGGCCAGTGGCGATGGCGGCGCAGCCCATCAGGCCGGACAGGAAGAACAGGATGCGCAGGGCCGGCCCGGCGAAATGCGCCTCGTGCAAGCCGACGAAGCTCGTATAGGCATGCGCCGCCGGCTTCAGCGGCCCGGTCCGTTCGACCACCTCCCCGGTCACCGCGTGGAAGGCGATCTGCGGATGGCGATGGGCGAGCCCATGGGGCTCCTCGAACACCGCCACCACGGTGGCATTGGCATCACCGGGATTGTTGATCGAGACCACCTCGAGCGGCTCGCTCACCTCGGCCTGGGCGCGGCGGATGAGAGGACCAAGCGGCGCCGGCTCGGCCAGCTTGCCCTCGGCGGCTCGCCAGGCCGGCATCTGGCCGGACTCGACGTAGAAGCGCAGCTCGTCGCCCTTGTAGGCGCTCACCATTCCCCACGGCATGTACATGAGCGCGAGCGAGACGATGCCCGTATAGGTGATCATCAGGTGGAACGGCAGCGCCAGAACACCAGTGACGTTGTGCGCGTCGAGCCAGCCGCGCTGGGCGGATTTCGAACGGCGGAAGGTGAAGAAGTCGGCGAAGATCCGGCGATGGGTGACGATGCCGCTGATGAGGGCGACGAGCAGGACCATCGCGCAGATGCCGACGATCCAGCGGCCGAGGGCCGGGAGCATCTGCAATTCGAAATGGAAGCGGTAAAAGAAGTCGCCGCCCTGTGTCGCCCGGGCCTCTGTCGGCGCACCGGTATCCGGATCGAGGAGAGCCTTTCCAAACTCGCCGTCCGGCGTGACCATCCAATAGGCGCCGATATACGGCTTGTCGGGCTGCGGCACGCCCACATACCAAGCCATCGCCTTCGGGGCATGGACCTTGAGATACGCAACTCCGAGTTCGGTCGCGCGAACAACGTCGTAGTCCGCCTGCGCGCGTAATTCGGGCCGCATCCAGAGAGAGATATCGGACTTGTAGTAGGTGGCGGTGCCGGTGACGAAGACGGCAAACATCACCCAGCCGGTGACGAGCCCCGCCCAGGTGTGCAGCCATGCCATCGATTGGCGAAACCCCTGCTTCATGCGGGTTGCACCGTGCTGCCCAGGGCGAGCCAGAGACCGGCACCCAGGCACAAAGCCGGAAGCGCCAGCCCTATCGCTGCGCGGGCGAGGGTACGGGCGGAGAAGACCCAGATCACCGCACCCGCCATGATCGCGAAGCTCGCCAGGGTGGCGGAGGCAACGGCTTCCGAACGGTCGAGGGGCAAGGTCAGGGATAGGAAGGCCGTGGCGATGGCCGCGAGGGCATAGCCTCCGAAGATCGCGAGGAGGGTCCGGCCCGCCACCATCAGGCGGTAGCGGCCCTGCGATGGCCGTGCATTCGGCTTGGTCGTATCCGTCATCGGCAGGCAGCACCGGATTGCGAGGAGCGAATGGCAGGCGGGCTCGGAACGGCAACGCCAGCGAAACGGATGGCCTCGACGCCGCGAAGACCGGCAGCATCATCGAGATGCCAGTCACCATCGCTATACAAACCCTCGTCTTGCCCGGGCAATCACTATGTTGTGGAACGATTCCAGATACGCCGAACCATGGGAGTCCAGGCCAACCATGAGCCCGACGAGCTTCGGTGCGGTCGCCGGGCGAGTCTTGCGAGTGCGAACGCCACGCCTGTAGAACTCTTGCCGAATGGCGGGGAACCGGGCGCGATGGACGATACGCTCGAAGCGTCGGAGGGGGCTCGCACGCGTTGCGCTCTTGCCTGCACGATCGCCGATCATGCCAGCGTCGCATCCTGGCAGAACGGGATTCCCCTCTTCCGGGACATCACCCTGACCCATTGTGGCGAGACCGACCTGTCCGATGTGACGCTCCGCATCTCAGCGATTCCGCCGTTGTTCCGCCCTGTCACCCTGCCGATCCAGCAAATCGGGGCTGGGGGCCTCCAACGCATCGACGCACCGGATCTGCGGATCGACGGAGCGATCCTCGCAGGATTGCGGGAGAACCGGCTCTGTACCGTCACGCTGACGTTGACGGCTCCAGCCGACGGGAGCGATCGGGCGGGCGAGCTCGCCCGGGAGGAGTTCGACCTGCGGCTCCTGCCGCCCTCCCATTGGGGAGGCGCGGATACGGCGCCCGAACTGCTCGCGGCCTTCGTCAGGCCCAACGACCCGGCCGTGGACGGCATCCTGCGCTCCGCCGCCGCGATCCTGGAACGGGCAAGGCGAAGCACCGCCTTCGACGGCTATCGCAGCGGAAGAAGGGCCAGGGCGTGGGAGATGGCGGAGGCGATCCACGCGGCGATGGCGGCCCTGCGGATCACCTACGTGCTGCCGCCCGCGAGTTTCGAACGGTCGGGACAGAAGGTCCGCGAGCCCGGCGCGATCGTGGAGCGGAGGCTCGCCACCTGCCTCGACCTCACCCTGCTCTGGGCCGCCTGCTGCGAGCAGGCCGGGCTCAATCCGCTCCTGATCCTCACCCGCGATCACGCGCTCCTCGGGCTGTGGCTCGTGGACGAGACCCTGCCGGAAACGGCCGGCGACGACGCCCAGGCCCTGCGGAAGCGCCGTGACCTGCAGGAACTGATCCTGATCGAGACCACAATTCTCACCGCCGATCCGCCAGGGAGTTTCGCGGATGCGGTGGCGGCCGGCGCGCGCCTGATCGATGCGGATGCCGAGTCCCCCCTGGAGATGGTCCTCGATCTGCGGCGCGCCCGCCTATCCGGTATCTCCCCCCTCGATACGGGCGAGCCCGGCGCACAGGCGCCGGCCCCTGAGATTGCGGCTGCGCTCGTCCAAGCGCTCGGCGCGCCGCCGTCCTTCGTCGAGGATCTCCCCGCTCCCCGCCTCGATCTGCCCCGTCGCGAGCCCCGCGACCGGCTGGAAGCCTGGAAGCTGCGGCTCCTCGACCTGACCCTGCGGAACAAGCTCCTCAACTTCAAACCGGGCAAGGGATCGCTCACTCTCGATTGCCCTGAGCCGGGCGCGTTCGAAGACGCCCTCGCGGCGGGCCGCGCCTTCAGGCTCGTCGCCCGTCCGCCCTCCGAGGCATCGGTCGTCGCGACGGATCACGAACGCGGCGAGATCGGCGCCGATGTCGGGGCGGAGGAACTGGAGGCCCGCCTCACCGACCTGTTCCGGCTCGCCCGCGGCAGTTTCGAAGAGGGCGGCGCCAACGTCCTGTTCCTCGCCTTCGGCTTCCTCACCTGGACACGGGGCAACGGCATGCCGCCCGCCCGCGCACCGCTGCTGCTGGTGCCGGCGGCCCTGACCCGCGCCAGCGTCCGCGCCGGCTTCCGCCTGGTGCGGCACGACGAGGAGGCGCGCCTCAACCCGACGCTGCTGGAGATGCTGCGTCAGGATTTCGACCTCGACATGCCGGATTTCGCCGAGGGCGTGCCGGGCGACGAATCCGGCATCGACGTCGAGGCCGTCTGGCGGATCGTGCGCACCCATATCCGCGACCTAAAGGGGTTCGAGGTCACGACCGAGGTGGTGCTCTCGGCCTTCTCCTTCACCAAGTTCCTGATGTGGAAGGATCTGAGCGAGCGGACGGACCTCCTGAAGCGCAGCCCGGTGGTGCGCCACCTCCTCGACACGCCGAAACAGGCCTACGGCGACGGGACGGGCTTTCCCGTGCCGGAGCGCCTCGACGCGGAGCATCCACCCTCCGGCATCTTCACGCCGCTCCTCGCCGATTCCTCTCAGGTCTCGGCGATCCTCGCGGCGGCCTCCGGCAAGGATTTCGTCCTGTTCGGCCCACCCGGCACCGGCAAGAGCCAGACCATCGCCAACATGATCGCGCAGTGCCTGGCGCTCGGGCGCACGGTGCTGTTCGTGTCGCAGAAGAGCGCCGCCCTGGAGGTGGTGCGCCGGCGACTCGACGCGGTGGGGCTGGGCGCCTGCTGCCTCGAAGTCCATGCGGCCAAGGCCCAGAAGACGCACGTCATCGCGCAACTCCGCGAGGCTTGGGCCGCGAGGAGCGGCGAGCCCGTCCCTTGGGACGAGGCGGCCACCGATCTCCAGCGCCGCCGGGAGGGCCTGAACGGTGTGGTGGAGAGCCTGCACGCCACACGGGCGAACGGCCTCAGCGCCCATTCGGCCATGGGGCGGGTCATCGCCGACCGGCAGGCCGGCCGGGACGGGCTCAGCCTCGCCTGGCCGAAGGACACGACCTCCGTGCCCGGCCACCGGGATGGCCTGCGGGCCCAGTGCGGTGAGCTTGCCGCCCTTCGCCCCATCGTCGGGGACATCGCGAACCATCCCCTCCGGGGCATCGGAGCGATCGCTTGGTCGCCCCTGTGGCGGGCCGAGATGGAGCAGGCTGTTCCCGAACTCGCCCGCACCCTGCTGGACTTCGCGACAGCCGGCCAGCATCTCGCCGAGGCGATGGGCCTTACGCCCCTCGGCCGGACCTATGACGGCCTGCGCGCGCTCTCCTCCCTCGCCGCCGCCCTGTTCCGGCCGGAGGCGCGGATGGGCCTGCGCTTCCTCGGCCCCGGAGGCGCGGCCTTGCGCCATGCCGTCGAGGCCCGCCGCACCCGACAGGACGAGCTCGCCCGGCTGAACGCCCGGCTCTTCGTCCCCTACGCCCCCTCGGTGTTCGGCAGCGACCTCGACCGCCTGCTGGCCGAGTGGCGCGCGGCGAAAGCCTCGAACTTCTTCCTGCGGGGGCGGCGTCTGAGCCGAGTTCGCGACCTCCTCGCCCACTTCGCGCAAGGGCGCGTACCGGAGGATATCGGGCCGGACCTCGTCACACTCGCCGAGATCAAGGCCCTGCAGGCGGCAAGGCCTGCCCTAGCGGAGGCTCTGGCGAGCGCTACCGCGGAGCTCGGACATCCCTGGTCGGATATGACGGCCCCCGCCGACCTGTTCACCGCTCCGATGGCCTGGGCGACGCGGCTCGCACCGGTGATCACCACCATGGCGCCGCTCGTCGGAGGCCCGGACATCATCCGCGCGAGGCTCGCCGAGTTCCTCGACACCGAGGATGGCAGGCTCGAACCTGGCGGCAGCCTGGCCTTGGCAAAGGAGGATTTCACGACGCGGAAAAACGCCGCCGTGAAGGTCATCGAGATGCTCGGGCGTCTGGCCGGCAGGGCCAAGCCCGACCGCCCGTTGGAGACGGAGGGCGATTGGGTCGCCGGCACCCTCGCCGTTGCGGAACGCTGGCGGAGGGCGCTGCCCAAGGCGCAGGCCTGGGCGAGCTGGCAGAGGGCGGTGAGCGAGGCGACGAGGGCGGGCCTCGGTCCTCTGGTCTCCGAGATCGAGGCGGGAACGCTGCAGGACGACGCCATCCTCCCGGCCTTCGAGGGCGCCTATGCGCGCTGGTGGATCGACCACGCCGTCACCGACGACGTCCGCCTGCGCGATTTCATGGGCCAGCGCCACGAGGAGGCGATCCGGGGCTTCGGCGAGGCCGATTCCCGGCTCGCCGGCCTCGCCGGGGCGGCGGTGCGTGCCCGCATCGGCGGCGGCGTGCCGCTCGCCGGCGCCTTCGGCACCGATCCCGAATGGGGCACGCTGGCCCGCGAAATCACCAAGCACGCCAGGCACATGCCCCTGCGCCAGCTCTTCGCGCGGATGCCGAACGCGCTGACCCGTCTGACCCCCTGCCTGATGATGAGCCCGCTCTCCATCGCCCAGTACTGGCCGGCCGAGGCGAAGCCCTTCGACATCGTCATCTTCGACGAGGCCTCGCAGATCGCCCCCTGGGACGCCATCGGCGCCATCGCGCGGGGCCGGCAGGTGGTCATCGTCGGCGATCCCGAACAATTGCCGCCCACCAATGTGGGCGATCGCGGCGTCGACGAGATCTCGGACGGCCTCGACGTCGCCGACCAGGAAAGCATCCTCGACGAGTGCCTGGCTGCGCACCTGCCGCAAAGGCGCCTCGCCTGGCACTACAGAAGCCGCCACGAGAGCCTCATCGCCTTCTCGAACCGGCACTATTATCGCGGCGACCTCGTCACCTTCCCCTCCCCCGTCACCGAGGACCGGGCGGTGCGGCTGCACTACGTGGCAGACGGCGTCTACGAGCGCGGCGGGGCGCGGGTGAACCGACCGGAAGCGCGCGCCCTGGTGGCGGAGGTGGTCGCCCGGATCACGGCCCCGGCCTTCGCGGCGGAGGAACGTTCGCTCGGCATCGTCACCTTCAACGGCGAGCAGCAGCGGCTGATCGAGAACCTGCTCGATGCCGAGCGGCGGGGAAGGCCGGAACTGGAGCGGTTCTTCGACGGGAGGACCTGGAAAGAACCGGTCTTCGTGAAGAACCTCGAGACCGTGCAGGGCGACGAGCGCGACGCGATCCTGTTCTCGGTGGCGGCGGGTCCCGACGCGGCGGGCCGGATCACCGGGCAGATCAGCTCCCTCAACCGCGAGGGCGGCCACCGACGCCTCAACGTGGCGATCACCCGGGCCCGGCAGGAACTCGTTGTCTTCGCGTCGATGCGGGCCGATCAAGTGGATCTCGGCCGCGGCAGCGCCCGCGGGGTACGCGATTTCAAGCACTTCCTCGATTTCGCCGAACACGGAGCCCGCGCCTTGGAGACGGCGGCCGCGCCGACGGGGGGAGACATCGAATCACCGTTCGAGGGCGCGGTGATGGCGGCTTTGGCCGCACGGGGCTGGAGAATCGTACCGCAGGTGGGCGTATCCGCCTTTCGGATCGACCTCGGCATCGTCCATCCCGACGCTCCGGGGCGCTACCTCGCGGGAGTGGAGTGCGACGGGGCGACCTATCACCGGGCGGCGACCGCGCGCGACCGTGACCGCCTGCGCGAATGGGTGCTCACCGACCTCGGATGGCGCATCCACCGGGTCTGGAGCACCGATTGGTGGAACGATCCGCAAGGCGCCCTCGACCGGCTCGACAGGGCGTTGCGGGCCGATCTCGACGCCGATAGGGCGAAGCCGGAGCCGGTCGTGATCGCGCCGGCCGCCCCTGACATACCATGGGCCGAGCCCCCCGGCCTCTATGAACCCGCCGACCTATCGGGCTTCTCTCCCGATGCCGCGCGGTTCCACGAGGTGGGCTACGAGGCCACGCTGGCGGCGATGGCGGCCGAGGTGGTCAAGCGGGAAGGCCCTGTATTTGCTGACGTTCTCGCCGAGCGCCTCCTGCGCGCCCATGGCTTTGCCCGGATCACGGCCCGCCTGCGCCAGCGCGCCCTGGGGGCCGTCGATCCCCGCTGCCCCCATACCAGCGAGGGCGACCGCATCGTGCTCTGGCCGGAGGCCGCCCCTGCCGGGCCGGTGAGGTTCCGGCCGGCTGAAGGAGAGGGGCGAGCCCCCGCCGACATCCCGCTGCAGGAGCTCGCAGGCCTCGCCCGCGACCTCGAACCGGCACTCGGCATCGAGGCTCGGATGGCCGCGCAGCTGGGCCTCGGCCGGATGAGCGAGGCGGTCCGCGCCCGGTTCGCCGAGGCCGCCTCCCTCGCGCGGGAGAGCGAAGCACCGGCCCCGAAACCCGTCGGATGAGACGGGCGGATCGACCGCCACGCGACCCCCGTTTCGACCGCCATGCGCCGGGGTTTATGGCGGTACGCGACGTGAAAAAGCCCCGCCTGGTAAGGCGGGGCCGATGGCGGTGACTTTGGAGCCGTGCGACGTGAATTAGGCTGCGAGCTTCAGGGCTTCGGGAGCGTTGTCGTTC
The DNA here is from genome assembly GCF_001422345.1 of Methylobacterium sp. Leaf93. NCBI lineage: Bacteria > Pseudomonadati > Pseudomonadota > Alphaproteobacteria > Hyphomicrobiales > Methylobacteriaceae > Methylobacterium > Methylobacterium sp. Leaf93. Next base: position 134,100 of record NZ_LMMS01000001.1, read on the forward strand.
ACGAGGACGAGCTCACCGGCCGTGACGGTGGAGGTGCTGGTCGTGGGGGTCAGGCGATCGGCGACGAAGGCCACCAGGGAGATGTTGGCGGCTGCGGCGACGGCGACGGCGGTGAGAATGAGAGCGGTCATATCGATGTTCCTCGGGGCGATGCGTTTGCGTTGCAGCATGTATGACAGCCTCCCCGCCTTTCTGGTATACCAAACGCCAAATACCACTTATGCAGCCCGCGCATGGAATGCACATTATCCCGCGAAGCCCTGCATTTGACGCACTATGATGCATGTCGGGCAGCACGCCCGATCCACCCTTCTCCTGCCCGAAGGTCCCAACCCGATGCCCCGCCCCACCTCAGCCGTCCTCGCCCTTCTGCTCGCGGCATGGTCCTTCGACGCGCGAGCACAGGATGCGAACCGGGTGCGTGCGATGAACGCGGTGAGCGACCTGGCGCGGGCGTACCGAGAGCAGACAGAGACGCTCCGGCGTATGGAGACCGTCCAGCGCGACCGGGCGCGGGCGGGTGACAGGACCCGGCGCAACGCCGAGCGGGACAGCCGTTCGATGCGACGCTTCGACCGCTGAGCGGACGTTCGGCATGCGACGCAATCTCGTCATACCAACCATCATGCGTTGACTACAAAAGAAGACATGTGAGCGATACGATCTGGATCGAGAGTTTTTATACATGAAATAATATTTATTATAAAACAAAACATATTAAATCAAAGTCATATTAGTGTTTGCCGTATAAATACATGATTTTATTATGTTTATAGTCGACGCAGCAATGGATTGTCTACAAATCGCAGGCTCACCGCAAACCATCCCCCCTTTCTGCTTCTGTTAACATCTTCCCCATATCCAAACCCATTCACACGCTGTGGGCGGGGTTGCACGTGACCAGTTTTAAATTAGGCACAAAAGTCGCCATTGGCTACGTTGCCTTGCTGACAATGATGATTGTACTGACCATCTATGGTGTATTCCAAGTAAAAACCATAGACAGCAAGCTGATAGAAATCAATAATTTGAATTCCGTCAAGCAGCGTTATGCCATCAACTTCCGTGGAAGCGTGCACGACCGAGCCATCAGTTTGCGTGATGTCACGCTCGTGGCGGATCAAGCGGGCCGCGACGCGGCGCTCGCCGACATTACGCGGCTGACCGAAGCTTACGCCCGATCGGCGGCGAGCATGGACCGGATGTTCGCCGAACGGCCCGACACCTCTGCCGAAGAGCGGGCGATCCTCGGGGACATCAAGCAGACGGAAGCCAGGACCCTGCCGCTCATGAAGGCCGTGATCGACAGCCAGCAGTCCGGGGACGTCGGCAAAGCCCGAGCGATCCTCATGCAGGATGCGCGGCCGGCCTTCGTCGAATGGCTTGCGCGCATCAACCGATTCATCGACCTCCAGGAAGCCCGCAATCAGGCCACCGGCGCCGATGTCCGCGCGGTCTCTCAAGCCTTTACCGTCCTCATGCTGGCGCTTTGCGCGATGGCCTCGCTCATCGGCTGCGGCTTTGCGGTTTGGGCCTACCGGGCCATCCGGTCGCTTCGCCCGCTCACCGCCGTGATGCTGAAGCTCGCCAAGGGGGAACTCGACGCCGCCGTTCCGGAAACGCGGCAGCGCGACGAGGTCGGTGACATAACGCGGGCGGTGCGCACGTTCAGAGACAATGCCCTCGTCGCACGGGGCCTGACGGAGGAGCGGGCAGCCGAGCAGGCACAGAAACTGCGTCAAGCCGAGCAGATCGATGCGACGACGCGAACGTTCGAAACGACGGTGAACGGCATTGTGGCTCGGGTGGATGCCGCCGCTGCCGAGATGCAGGCGACGGCACGGGCAATGGTGGGTACTGCGGCACAGACCGCCTCGCAGTCGATCTCAGTGGCGGCAGCGGCCGAGGAAGCGGCCTCGAATGTCAACACAGTGGCGGTGGCGACGGAAGAACTCGGTTCGTCGGTGCAGGAGATCGGCCGGCAGGTCGACGGTTCGGCCGATCTCGCCACCCGCGCGGTGGCTGAGGCCGGCGAGACCGCCGTGCTGGTGCGGGATTTGAGCGAAGCGGCCACCCGCATCGGTGACGTGGTGGCAATGATCTCCGGCATCGCCGGTCAAACCAACCTCCTGGCGCTCAACGCGACCATCGAGGCTGCCCGCGCAGGCGAGGCCGGACGAGGCTTCGCGGTGGTCGCAGCCGAGGTCAAGGAACTCGCGAACCAGACCGCGAAAGCAACGGAAGAGATCGTCGGTCAGATCGGCCGCATCCAGTCTTCGACAGGTCAGGCGGTCACGGCCATCGACGGCATCGCCGGGCGTATCCGCGAGATCAGTGGTGTGGCGACCTCGATCGCGGCGGCCGTGGAGCAGCAGGGTGCGGCGACCCAGGAGATCGTGCGCAACGTTTCCAGGGCGGCGACGGGCACAGGCGCGGTGACGAGCAATATCTCGGGAGTCGCTGGCGCGGCCGAAGAAACGGGTACGGCCGCGAGCCGGGTGCTTGAGGCGGCCTCCGAACTGTCGCGCCAATCCGAGCACCTCGCCACCGAGGTCGGGCAGTTCCTGACGACGGTACGAGCAGCCTGACCCTCATCAGGCGGCGTGTCCCTGAGCAGGTTTCGCGGAAGCGGCCCCCGGTTCTGCGATAGAAAACCCGCGACACAGCGAAGAGCCAAGCAGGGTGAAGCGTTGTCTTGCCAACGTGAATCTGCTTAGCCCTCCGGGAAGCGAGATCGTGTCGGAACGACCGCCGGAAGTCCGGGATCGACCTCACGATCTCGTATCGGCAGGAATGGCATCGGCTCGCGGTGGTGGCCCGGAGGCAAGGCCACCCGCCTTCGTCACGATGGGGGTGCTCGTCTGGACGGAGCAGCGCGAACCCGGCCGTGGTCTCACTCGTCCGTCGAGAACATCTCGTCGAAGGAATAGCCGGAGCCACGCACGGTGCGGATCGGGTCGCTCTGGCGCGGGCGGTTGATGGCCTTGCGCAGGCGGCCCACATGCACGTCCACCGTGCGCTCGTCGATATAGACGTCGTGCCCCCAGACCCCGTCGAGGAGTTGCTCGCGCGAGAATACCCGGCCGGGGCTCCGCATCAGGAATTCGAGGAGCTTGAACTCGGTGGGTCCGAGATGGATCTCGCGGCCCTGGCGGCGGATGCGGTGGCTGACGCGGTCGAGCTCGATGTTGCCGGCGACGAGCAGGTCCGCCACGTGGCTGGGCTTGGCCCGGCGCAGGAGCGCGCGGACCCGGGCGAGCAGTTCCGGCACCGAGAACGGCTTGACGATGTAATCGTCGGCGCCGGTGCCGAGGCCGCGGATGCGGTCGCCCTCCTCGCCCCGCGCCGTCAGCATGATCACCGGCAGCCGCTCGGTCTCGCGCCGGGCGCGGATACGGCGGCACAGCTCGATACCGGAGAGACCGGGCATCATCCAGTCGAGGAGGACGAGGTCGGGCACCTGCTCCTGAAGGCGCAGATCGGCCTCGTCGCCGCGGGCGGCGGTATCGACGACGAAGCCTTCCGCTTCGAGGTTGTAGCGGAGGAGAAGGGTCAGGGCCTCCTCGTCCTCGACGATCAAGATGCGCGTACTCATGCGGGTGTTTTCAGGGTGAGGGCGGCCGTCCCGTCACGCACAGGACAACCGCGCGAGGATCGTGCCGGAATGGCCCGACCGGAGGGACGGTCAGGCGCTGGCGGGCAAAGACACGGTGGCGTAGTTCGACGCGTCGTTCTTCGGGCGATCCTGTTCGGCCAGATCGTTCGTGCCGGTGACGAGGTAGTGGATCGTCTCGGCGATGTTGGTGGTGTGGTCGCCGATCCGCTCGATGTTCTTGGCGCAGAACAGCAGATGCGTGCAGAACGAGATGTTGCGCGGGTCTTCCATCATGTAGGTCAGCAATTCGCGGAAGAGCGAGTTGTAGAGCGCGTCGATGGCGTCGTCACGCTCCCAGACGTCGAGGGCGGCCTTCACGTCCTGGCTCGCATAGGCGTCGAGGACGTCCTTCAGCTGCTCCTGCACCAGGTCGCCCATGTGCTGGACGGCGATGACGATCTTCTGCGGCTGAATCTGCTCGGCGATGGCCACTACGCGCTTGGCGACGTTCTTCGACAGGTCGCCGATGCGCTCGAGATCGTTCGAGACGCGGATGGCCGAGACCGTCTCGCGCAGGTCGATGGCGAGGGGCTGACGCTTGGCGATGAGCAGGATCGCCCGCTCCTCGATCTCGTGCTGGAGGGCATCGAGGCGCTTGTCGGCGCCGATCACCGCCTGGGCCAGGGGCACGTCCCGGCGCACCAGGGCGTTGCCGGAATCGGTCATCATCTTCTCGGCGATCCCGCCCATCTCGGAAATCGAGCGGCGCAGGTTTTCCAGTTCCGTGTCGTAGGAACTGACGATGTGGGTGGACATGCTCGCACTCCTCGACCGAGGCCGCCTCGGGCGGCCCGCATCGCGTAGATCGGGACCGGTGCCGCGGAACGCGGCCCCGGCGGGCTCAGCCGAAGCGGCCGGTGATGTAGTCCTGGGTCTGGCGCTTCTCGGGGTTCATGAAGATCCGCGTGGTGGGGCCGAACTCCACCAGCTCGCCGAGATACATGAACGCCGTGAACTGCGAGATGCGTGCCGCCTGCTGCATGTTGTGCGTGACGATGACGATCGTGAACTCGGAGCGCAGCTGCTCGATCAGTTCCTCGATGCGGCCCGTGGAGATCGGGTCGAGGGCCGAGGTCGGCTCGTCGAACAGGATCACCTCGGGGCGCTGGGCCACGGTGCGGGCGATGCAGAGGCGCTGCTGCTGGCCGCCCGACAGACCCATGCCCGACTGCTTGAGCTTGTCCTTCACCTCGTCCCAGAGGGCGGCCTTGCGCAGGGATTCCTCGACGCGGACGTCGAGATCGGCCTTGGGCAGCTTCTCGTAGAGGCGCAGGCCGAAGGCGACGTTGTCATAGATCGACATCGGGAACGGCGTCGGCTTCTGGAACACCATGCCGATGCGCGAGCGCAGCTCGTTGAGATCGACCTTGGCGTCGAGGACGTTCTGGCCGTCGAGGAGGATCTGCCCCTCGGCGCGCTGCTCGGGGTAGAGGCTGTAGATCCGGTTGAAGGTGCGCAGGAGGGTCGACTTCCCGCAGCCGGACGGGCCGATCAGCGCGGTGACCTGCCGGTCGTGGAAGTTGAGGTTGACCGACTTCAAGCCGTGGAAGGAGCCGTAATAGAAGTTCAGGTCCTTCACGGCGATGCGCACGGGGGCCTGCTCGTCGGCCTTGTGGCGGCCGGTCAGCTGAGCTTGCGTGATCGCGGGAGCGGCGTTCATCGGGTGCGTGTCCTTGTCGAGGGCGGGATGGGACGGGGGCGCGGGGTCAGCGCGCCCGCTCGCTCTTGATGACGAAGCGGGCCACGATCGAGAGGGCGAGGATCGTGGCGGTGATGAGGAGGGCGCCGGCCCAGGCGAGCTGCTGCCAGTTCGAGTAGGGCGAGAGGGCGAACTGGTAGATCATCACCGGAAGGTTCGGGATGCCGCCCATGAGGTTGGGTGAGAACCAGCTGTTGTTGTTGAGCGCGGTGAAGAGCAGCGGCGCGGTCTCGCCGGCGATGCGGGCGAGCGCCAGAATGATGCCGGTGACGATGCCGGCGCTGGCACCGCGCCAGGTGATGCTCTTGATGACGATGGAGGGCGGTGCGCCCAAAGCCGCGCCGGCCTCGCGGAGCGTCGAGGGCACGAGGCGCAGCATGTCCTCGGTGGTGCGCACGATCACCGGGGTGGCGATGATGGCCAGCGCCACCCCGCCGGCCCAGCCCGAATAGGTCCCCATCGGCCGCACCATCAGGGTGTAGACGAACAGGCCGATGAGAATCGAGGGCGCCGAGAGCAGGATGTCGTTGAGGAAGCGGATCACGTCGGCGAGCTTCGAGTGGCGGCCGTACTCGGCGAGATAGGTGCCGGCCATGACGCCCACCGGCGTCGCGATGACGATGCCGATCAGGGTCAGGACCAGGCTGCCGAGGATGGCGTTGGCGATGCCGCCACCTTCCGATCCGGGGCCGGGCGTCGGCTCGGTGAAAAGCAGCGGCGAGAAGCCCTTCACGCCCTCGACGATGAGCATGAGCAGGATCGAGCCCAGCACCACGATGCCGATCAGCGTCGCCACGGTGCTTCCGACGATAAGCAGCTTGTCCGCCACGCGGCGGCTCGACCGGACGCGGCTGGCCTTGAGCGGCGGCGCGTCGTTGGTGGTGAGGGTGTTCACGGCGTCCATGGTTCGGGCTCCAGAGGGCTCAGGCGACCTTCACGCGCCGGACGAGCAGGCGTGCGACGATCAGGACGACGAAGGTGATGACGAAGAGGATGCAGCCGAGCGCCATCAGCGAGTTGAGCTGCATGCCGTCGGCCTCGTTGAACTCGTTGGCGATGCGCGAGGCGATGGTGGAGCCGGGATCGAAGATCGAGCCGGACAGGCGGTTGGCGTTGCCGATGACGAAGGTCACCGCCATGGTCTCGCCGAGCGCGCGGCCGAGGCCGAGCATCACCGCGCCGATGATCGACACGGACGCCTGCGGCACCAGGACGTGGCGGACCACCTCCCAGGTGGTGCAGCCGATGCCGTAGGCGCTCTCGCGCAGCACGGTGGGGATCTGGTCGAGCATGTCGCGGGTGATCGAGGCGACGAAGGGCACGATCATGATGGCGAGGATGATGCCCGCCGTGAGGATGCCGACGCCGGAGGGAACGCGGGCGTAGAACAGCGTGCCGACGATGGGCAGGCCCTCGACCAGGCTCGACACCGGCATCTGCACGTAATGGGCGAAGAGCGGGGCGAAGATGAACAGGCCCCACATGCCGTAGATGATGCTCGGCACCGAGGCGAGGAGCTCGATCGTCATCGAGACGGGCTTCCTCGCCCAGCCGGGGCAGAGCTGGGTGAGGTAGACGGCGATGCCGATGGAGATCGGCACGCCGATGACGAGGGCGAGAAGGGCCGAGACCAGGGTGCCGACGATGGCCACGAGGGCGCCGTACTGCTCCTGGCCGATGTTCCAGGCGCTGGAGGTGACAAAGCCGAAGCCGAACTCCTTGAAGGCCGGCCAGCCGCCATAGGCGATGGAGGCCAGGATGCCCGCGAGGAAGAGGAGGACCAGCAGCGCCGACGCGTAGGAGGCGGCGCGGAAGAGTTGGTCGCCGAGGCCGCCCGGCTTCTTGCGAGCGGGGGAGCCCGTGCGGGCCAACGAAATCTGTTCAGTCAAGGCGGCCATCCGACGTCTGCTTCTTCACCTTGAGGGCTCGTATAGTGCGAGGTAGCGAGTGGCGAGGTGGAACACCGCGTCCACTCGTGGCGCAGGCCCGGCGTTTTTGCCGGGCCTGCGCGGTTTTAGGATTTCAGCTGGAAGGCTGCCTTAGAAGACGGGCTTGCCGTCCTTGCCCTTGATCTCTTTCCACTCGGTGTGGACGAGGGAGACGACGTTGTCCGGCAGCGGCACGTAGTCGAGGTCGGTGGCGAGCTTGTCGCCGTTCTTGTAGGCCCAGTCGAAGAACTTCAGCACGTCGGCGGACTTGGCCGGATCGGCCGGGTCCTTGTAGACGAGGATGAAGGTGGCGGCGGTGATCGGCCAGGCATCGTCACCGGCCTGGTTGACGAGGGAGATGCCGAAGCCCGGGGCGGCCTTCCAGTCGGCGGAGGCGGCGGCGGCCTGGAACGCTTTGTCGTCGGGAGCCGGGAACTTGCCGGCCTTGTTCTGGATCAGCGAGTAGCTGAGCTTGTTCTGCTTGGCATAGGCCGATTCCACGTAGCCGATGGAGTTCGGCACCTGCTTGACGGTGGCGGTGACGCCCTCGTTGCCCTTGCCGCCCTGGCCGGCAGGCCAGCTGACCGTAGTGGCCGCACCGAATTCCTTCTTCCAGCTCTCGGAGACCGCGCTGAGATAGGTGGTGAAGATGCTGGTCGTGCCGGACGCGTCCGAACGGTAGACCGGGGTGATCGGCGAGTCGGGGAGCTTCAGCCCCTGATTCACCGCAGCGATCTTGGCATCGCTCCACTTGGTGATCTTGTTGGCGTAGATGTCGGCGATGAGCTCACCGGTGAGCTTGAGCTTGCCCGGCTCGACACCGGCGATGTTCACGACGGTGACGACGCCGCCCATGACGGTGGGGAACTGGACGAGGCCGTCCTTCTCCAGGGCCGGGCCCTTGAGCGGCGCGTCGGTGGCGCCGAAATCGACGGTCTTGGCCTGGATCTGCTTGATGCCGCCGCCCGAGCCGATGGACTGGTAGTTGAGGCCCGTGCCGGTCTCCTTGCGGTAGGCTTCGGCCCATTTCGAATAGACCGGGAAGGGGAAGGTCGCGCCGGCACCGGTGATGTCGGCGGCCTGGGCGACGGCGCCGAACTGCGCGGTGGCGAGCCCGATGGCAAGGGCGAAATGGAAGGGTTTCACGGTGGCTCTCCGTATTCTGTCCGGGCGCTATACGTGCCGCGCTGCAAGAGCAATCCTGCTGCAGCGCACCGTTACCTGCCCGATCATGCTGGCTCTATGACGGAGCCATGACAGATCGATGACAGGGGCCACCCGTTGACCGCCTGAGCGGTGTGGGACAGGGAGAACGCGGGGTGTGGACCGATGCCCGGACGAGGCGGCACGGTTTTGCGGCCTCGCGCGTTATACGATTCGGCGATGTCGACGACGGAGCAGCCCGTCTCGCCAGCCGTCCTGGAAGGTCAGCGACTTGGAGAACGAATCGAGCGTGACACCCACCGGGGGTGAAGGCGATGCCGATTTCCTCGCCCTGCATGCGCGCAGGGAGGATCTGGAGCTCGAGCTCACCCGTGCCGAGCAGCGCCGGCAGTTCGGGACCGATCCGGACGAGGTCGCGAAGGCCGGCGAGGACGAGCGCGCCCTGCTGGCGGAGCTCGACGCGGTGATGACCCTGATCCGCGGCGCCGAGTACCAGCGCATGCCGGGGGCTCGCCGCTGGTAGCGGCGACGGGCGGCCGGCCGGGATGAAGGAACCGGGACCGCCTCAGCCCACGCGGCGGCGGTCGCGTTCCTTGTGCCGGAGGCGCAGCAGAAGGTCGATCTGGCCGTCCGGAATCGGCTGCGTGTCGAACGTGTCTTCGTAGATCGCCCGGAGGGTGCCGCCGAGATGGTGGCGGGTCGGACTCGTCAGAATCGGCATTCCGTCCGACTCGTTCACAGGCCGGGGATCGGTCTCACCGTCTCCCAGATCCATCACGCGATCTCCCGATGTGGCGACGCGTTTCCATAAGATTCCCTGCGTCGTACCCATACCATCGCGCAAGATGGTTAACCGAAGGTTAAGATCGCGCGTCAGGCATCCGTAGATTGAAGAAGGCGTGCGGCCGCCGCGCGGGCCTCGTCGGTCACGGTGGCGCCAGCCAGCATGCGGGCGATCTCCTCCCGACGGGCGGGCGCTTCCAGGGCGGAGACGCGGGTGGCGACACGGTCGCGGCCCTTCACCGGGTCCTTGGCGATGAGGAAATGCGTCTCGGCCCGCGCGGCGACCTGAGGCGCATGGGTGACGGCCACGACCTGGACGCCGGCCGCGAGACGGGCGAGGCGGGCGCCGATGGCATCGGCCACGGCGCCGCCGACGCCGGTATCGATCTCGTCGAAGATCAGGGTCGGGGCCGAGCCCTTGTCGGCCAGCACCACCTTGAGGGCCAACATGAAGCGCGAGAGCTCGCCGCCCGACGCCACCTTCATCATCGGGCCGGGCCGCGTTCCAGGGTTGGTCTGCGCCCAGAACTCGACGCGGTCGTAGCCCGCCGGGTCACGCGATTCCGGGTCGGTAACGATCTCGGTGATGAAGCGGGCGCGCTCCAACTTGAGCGGCGGCAGTTCGGCCTTCACGGCGAGGTCGAGGGCCTTGGCGGCCTTGCGGCGGCCCTCCCCGAGCTTGGTGGCGGCCTTGGCATAGGCCGCCTCGGCCTGGGCCAGCGTCGCCTCAAGGCCGCCGAGGGCTTCCTCGCCGGCATCGATGGCGGCCACATCGGCCTCGTAGCGCTGGCGCAAGGCGGCGAGGTCGTCCACCGGCACCTGATACTTGCGGGAGGCCGCGCGGAGCGCGAAGAGCCTTTCTTCCACCTGCTCCAGCTCGCGCGGATCGAACTCGGATTCGCGCAGGGCCGTGTCGAGGACCGAATGGGCCTCGTCGAGGGCGGACAGCGCGGCGTCGAGGGCGGCGATGCAGGGCTCCACCAAAGCCGGGATCTGGCTCGCCCGCCGCTCCAGCTTGCGCATGGCCGAGGACAGATGGGACACGGCCGAATTCGGGCCGCCCGCCGCCTCGATGGCCTCGGAGAGCTCGCGGGCCACCTTCTCGCTCTGCTGCATGACCATGCGGCGCTCGGCGAGCGACGTCTCCTCCCCGGCCTGGGGATCGAGCGTCTCCAGTTCCGACGCCGCATGGCGCAGGAAATCGACCTCCTTGCGGGCGGCCTCGACCCTGGCGCGGTGCTCGGCGAGAGCCGAGCGGGCGGCGCGCACGCGCTTGGCCGCCTCGCCCACCGCCGCGAGGGGGGCCTGCAACCCGCCGAAAGCGTCGAGGATGGCGCGGTGGGTACCGGGATCGGCCAGCGCCCGGTCGTCGTGCTGGCCGTGGATCTCCACCAGGGTGGCGCCGATGGCCCGCAGGACCTGCACGCCCACGGCCTGATCGTTGACGAAGGCGCGGGTGCGGCCGTCGGCCATCTGCACGCGGCGCAGGATCAGGTCGCCCTCGGTGTCGATATCGGCCTCGGCCGCGAGGCGGCGGGCGGGATGGTCGAGGGGTACGTCGAACACGGCGGTGACACCGCCCTGCCCTTCGCCGTGGCGCACGAGGCCGCCATCGCCGCGCCCGCCCAGGGCCAGGGCGAAGGCGTCGAGCAGGATCGATTTGCCCGCACCCGTCTCCCCGGTCAGGACGCTGAGGCCTTCGCGGAAGTTCAGGGCGAGCTTATCGATGAGAACGATGTCGCGGATCGCGAGCTGGCTCAGCATGCCGCGGGGTGGGCCTCGTTGGATACGGTGGCCACGTCTTACGGCGAAGCGGCGGCCGCTTCACCCGAAAAATGGCCCGCTGACGATAAGCGTGTCGTCGCGGGCCGGGACGATGCGCTGTTAGCGCGCGTCGGCGGTGCGGCCGATGACGCCACGATAGACCTTGCTGAGCCAGGAGGATTTCTCCTCGCGGGGCTCAAGGCCGCCGTTCTGCAGGAGCGCGAACGCATCCTTGTACCAGGGGCTGTCGGGGAAGTTGTGGCCGAGCACGGCGGCGGCGGTCTGCGCCTCGGCGGTGATGCCGAGCGCCATGTAGGCCTCGACCAGACGCTCCAGCGCTTCTTCCGCGTGGCGGGTCGTCTGGTACTTGCTCACCACATCGCGGAACCGGTTGATCGCGGCGGGGAAGTTGCGGCGCTCCAGATAGAAGCGGCCGACTTCCATCTCCTTGCCAGCGAGCTGGTCGCGGGTGATCTGGATCTTGGCCTTGGCGTCCGCCGCGTATTCGGAGGTCGGATATTTCTGGACGAGCTCCTGCAGACCGGCCAGCGCCTTCTCGGAGCGGTCCTGATCGCGGGTCACGTCGGGGATCTGCTTATAATGCGACATCGCCATCAGGTACTGGGCGTAGGCCGCGTCCTTGCTCGCCGGGTGGCGCTGCAGGTAGCGCTTCGAGGCGTTGATGGCGTCGTCGTACTTGGCGCCCTCGTAATTCGAGTAGGCGGTCATCAGCAGCGCTTTGCGCGACCAGTCAGAATAGGCATAGGCCTTGTCGAGTTCGCCGAACTTCTTCGACGCGCCCTCGAAGTCCTTGTCTTCCATCTTGGCCAGGCCCTCGCTGTAGAGCTTGTCGGCCGGGACGTCGGGAATGACCTCGGGCTTGTACTTCTCGGCGAAGGGATTGATCGAGTCGAGGGCGTCGCAGCCGCCGAGGCCGAAGCCACACAGCGTCAGGAGCACGGCTGCCGTCGCCCCGCGGTTACGATCGTTGAGACGCATTCCGGTTCCCCCAACAGATGCGCCCTGCAAGGGGGCCGCATCGTCAAGCCATACATATGTCGGTCGAGCGGCTGACGGCACGGTGCCACGGCCCATGTGCCTCGATGGGGCACACGCGACCTCGCCTCTTGTCACGGACGATTCACCAGTGGCGTCCGATTTGGGCGTGAAAGCGGCGGCCGAGCGGCGGACGCATTCGAAGCGAGGATGTTGCTTGTCGGTTACAGGTCGCTGGCGAAGGCGGCGAGGCTGAGACCGACGCCGAATTCCGGCCGGGTGGTCTCGCGGCGGGCGCCGGACGCTTCGACGATCGTGTAGTTGGCGCGGTCGGCGAACAGCGCGTCGAGGACGCCAACATTCATCCGGTGGCCGCCGCAATAGGAGCGGTAGGCACCCTGGATCGGCAGGCCGGCCAGCGCCAGGTCGCCGACGGCATCGAGATACTTGTGCCGCACGAACTCGTCGGCGTAGCGCAGGCCCTCGGGGTTGACGACGGCGTTGTCGCCGACCGCCACGGTGTTCTCGAGGGAGGCGCCGAGGGCGAAGCCGGCTTTCCAGTAGCGCTCCACATCCTTCATCATGCCGAAGGTGCGGGCATTGGCGATTTCGCGGCGGTAGGAGGCGGGGTTCAGGTCCATCGCCTTGCGGCTGCGGCCGATCACCGGGTTGTCGAAGTCGATCTCGACGTCGAGGCGGAAGCCCCGATCGATGGGGCGGAGTTCGGCGAAGGCGCGTCCTACCTCGATGCGGACGGTGCGAAGCACCTTGATCCAGCGGCGGGGAGCTCCGCATGTGGCGATGCCGACGGCGTCGATGGCTTCGACGTAGAGGCGGGCGCTGCCGTCCAGGATCGGCATTTCCGGCCCGTCGATCTCGACGAGGACGTTGTCGATGCCGAGTCCGAAGAGGGCGGACATCAGGTGCTCGATGGTGGCGACCGCGCCGCTCTCCACGTCACCGATGACGGTGCACAACTCGGTGGCGGAGACGCAGGCGTGGTGGGCCTTGATGAGCCGATCGTGGCCCGTGGGCATTCCGGTACGGAGGAAGCAGATACCGTGATTGGCCGCAGCGGGGTGGAGAGTGATCTCCACCGGCTTGCCGGAATGGACACCGATGCCACGCAGCGTGGCCGGGCCCTTGAGAGTGATCTGTTGGTTCGTCCGCATTCCCTAGCCCTCGGCCGTGATCAGGCTCGCTCTCCCTGGATTACGGGATTGCGCCGCCTTTTGACCCGTCCGCTGCTTGAAGCCCCTGCGAGCGCTGACGGCGAAACCGCCGCGCCTTTTTCGTTCCAAAAATCGTATACGCGGCGGCCGAAGCGTTAGCCAAATCACGCTTTCTTACGCTCTGTTACAGACACGCTTCTCGGACACGTTCCAAATAAGCGTTTTCAGACAATGACTTAAAAGCACGTTAAGCCCGGGGTCCTGAGACCCCGGGTTTGTTGCATAAAAACCGCTACGGCCGCTTAGCGTGGCGTTTCAGTTCGCCTGACGACGCAGGAAGGCCGGGATTTCGAGCTGGTCGTCATCCATCAGACGGGGCTGGGGCGCCACACGTCCCTGTGCATCGAGGTTGCCCTGGGCCGGACGATAGGCCGGGGGAGCCGCCACGGGCGCCCGCTTGGCGTATTCCGGCTGGGGGGCCGGCTGCTGCGGGGCGGGAGCGCGCATCGGCGGCAGCGGGGCGGCCTCGGCCTCCTCGCGACGTCCGCCGAAGCCGACGGTGGCGAGGCGGCGCAGCAGGGTCATCCGCTTGGAATCCCCCGCCGGCTCGGCCGGCTCCTCACCGCGCTGGGCGCGGAGCTGGGCCTGACCGGGCATCGGCAGGTCCTGGATCTGCGGCATGCGCGGGGCGCGGGCCACGGCCACAGCCGGACGCGGCGGCACGAACGGGCCGGCGACCTGCTGCACGGGGGCCGGAGCCTGGACCGGGGCCGGGGCGGGCTCGTAGGCCATGGCGGTGCGCGGCTGCGTCTGGGTCAGGACGACCTCGTCGCGGGCCATCGGAGCGGCCTGGGCTTCCATGCGCAGGGGCTCGGGGGCCATGGCCACCGGCTCGGACGCCGCCGGGCGCGGGGCCTGCGGCTGGATCTGCGCCTGGGGGGCGGCGTTCGGAGCGGTCAGCGGCTGCTCGGGGGCACGAAAGGTGGGGGCGGGCTGTGCCGCCCTGGCCCTCGCTTCCGCACGCAGGCGCTCGGCCACTTCCGCGATCCGTTGCTCGGTCTGGACGATTTCGGGGTTGTTCTGCGAATGCGCGGTGATCAGCGCCGGCTCGATGCCGGTGGCCACCACGGAGACGCGGATGATGCCGTCGAGGCTCTCGTCGAAGGTGGCGCCGAGGATGATGTTGGCGTCCGAATCCACTTCCTCACGGATGCGGGTGGCGGCTTCGTCGAGTTCGTAGAGGGTGAGGTCGTTGCCGCCGGTGATGGAGATCAGGAGGCCGCGCGCGCCCTTCATCGACACGTCGTCGAGGAGCGGGTTGGCGATGGCGGCTTCGGCGGCGCGGTTGGCGCGCTTCTCGCCGGAGGCCTCGCCGGTGCCCATCATCGCCTTGCCCATGCCGCGCATGATCGCGCGGACGTCGGCGAAGTCGAGGTTGATGAGGCCTTCCTTGACCATCAGGTCGGTGATGCAGGCGACGCCCGAATAGAGCACCTGATCGGCCATGGCGAAGGCGTCGGCGAAGGTGGTCTTCTCGTTGGCGACCCGGAACAGGTTCTGGTTCGGGATGACGATCAGGGTGTCGACGGCGGCCTGGAGCTCCTGGATGCCGGCCTCGGCGGTGCGCATGCGGCGCACGCCCTCGAACTGGAAGGGCTTGGTCACGACGCCGACGGTGAGGATGCCCATGTCGCGGGCGGCGCGGGCGATGACCGGAGCCGCACCGGTGCCGGTGCCGCCGCCCATGCCGGCGGTGATGAAGCACATGTGGGCGCCCGAGAGCTGGTCACGGATCTCGTCGATGACCTCGTCGGCGGCGGCCGAGCCGACCTCGGGGTGCGAACCGGCGCCGAGCCCCTGCGTCACGCCGAGACCCATCTGGATCACGCGCTCGGCCTTGGAGGAGGTGAGCGCCTGGGCGTCCGTGTTGGCGACGACGAACTCGCAGCCCAGCAGGCCGGATTCGATCATGTTGTTGACGGCGTTGCCGCCGGCGCCGCCGACACCGAAGACGGTGATGCGGGGCTTGAGTTCGCGGATGTCAGGCGCCTGGAGAGAGATGGCCATGGTGTCGAGCCCTTCGTGCCGTTTTCGCGTTGCCGATGAGCGCCTCCGCAAAGGCGCCGATTGTGTCGTCGCCGCACCCCCTTTCGGGGGCGGGCCTCGTCCCTAGAAACTCTCCCGCAACCAGCGGTACACGCGGGGGATGTAGCCGTCGGTTCCGGTGCCCGCGAAGGCGCCCTGCCCCCGCGGCTCGAAATGCTCCGCATGCGCCACCTGCGGGTAGACCAGCAGGCCCACCGCGGCGGAGAAGGCGGGTCCCTTGGCGGCCTCCGGCAGGCCGCGGATGCCCAGCGGCCGGCCGATCCGCACCTGGCCCTGCATCACCCGGCGGGCGACCTCGGGCAGGCCGACGAGCTGGCTCGCGCCCCCCGTCAGCACCACCCGGCGGCCGGCCTGGGCGGCGAAGCCTGCGTTGCGCAGACGATCGCGAACGAGTTCGACGATCTCCTCCACCCGCGGCTTGATGATCCGCACGAGCTGCGAGCGCGGCACGTGGGTGGGGGCGTCGCCCTCGTCCTCGCCGACCCCGTGGACCGCGATCATGTCGCGCTCGTCGGAGGCGGTGGAGATCGCCGAGCCGTACAGGGTCTTGAGACGCTCGGCCGCCACCACCCGGGTGGAGAGGCCGCGGGCGATGTCCATGGTGACGTGGTGGCCGCCCACCGCCAGGGCGTCCACGTGGACGAGGTGCCCGCCCTCGAAGACGCCGAAGCTGGTGGTGCCGCCGCCCATGTCGACGACGCAGACGCCCATCTCGGCCTCGTCGTCGACGAGGGCGGAGAGCCCGGCCGCATAGGGGGTGGCGATCACCGCCTCGACGCCGAGATGGCAATGTTCCACCGCCAGCATCAGGTTGCGGGCGGCGGCGGCCTCCGCCGTGACCACGTGGAGATCGACGCCGAGGGACTCGCCGATCATCCCGGTGGGATCGATGACCGCGCCCTGTCCGTCGATGGCGTAGCCGGTGGGAAGGGCGTGGAGCACGGTGCGGCCGGGGCTGACGCCATGGGCGCTCGCCGTCTCCAGGGCGCGTTCCACGTCGGCGCCCATGACGGTGCCGCTGCGGACGCCGACATTCGCCTCGAAATGCTGCGAGCCGAGGCGACCGCCGGAGATGTTGACGATGACCGACTGGACCTCGACCTTGGCCATCCGCTCGGCGGCGTGGACCGCCTGGCGGATCGCCCCTTCGGCGGCCTCGAGATCGACGATGGCACCGCCCTTGAGTCCGTGTGAGCGCTGATGCCCGATGCCGATGATGCGGGCGAAATGAGTCCGTCCGCGCAGGGTGGTGAGGGCCTCGGCCGGCTGGAGCTCGGCGATGAGGCAGACCACCTTGCTCGTGCCGATATCGAGCACCGAGAGGATGGTGCTCCGGCGCGCGGAGAGCGGTTTCATACGCGGCGTGAGGCCGTGTTGCGCGTGCATCGGATTACCGGGCGAAGGAGGCGGGAAGGGCGGGCTGGCGGGACGCGAGAGGCGCCGGACGGATCGTACGGCTCATGTCTCGGTCCCCTTGCCCTTCGGCTTCTTCTTCTGGGATTCAGCGCGCGTGGCGGCCGCCTCCTCCGTGAGCCGTACCACCACCCGGTCGGGCAGCCGCAGGTCCACGGCGATGATGTCCTTCTCGAGGATGCGGCTGTCGCGCTCGAGCTTGACGAGGCGGGCCAGGGCCTCGGCGGCCCCGGTCTCGGGCAGGCGGATGTCGACGCCGTCGAGCTTCAGGGTCCAGCGCCGGCCGGACACGTAGGTGCCGGCCTTGACCCGCTCGCCGAGTTCCCCCGCCGCCTCGATGAGGGCGAGGTAGTCCTTGAGGCGCTCGTTGGCCTCTTCGCCCACCACCAGGGGGAGCGCGGCGTAGCGGTCGTCGCGCATCTCGTCGATGACGGTGCCGTCGGCGGCGATGACCGAGATCTCGCCATTGCGCTGCCACAGGGCGGCGGGCTCGCGCTCGACCTGGTTGATGACGATCTCGTTCGGATAGACCTTGCGCACCGAGACGCTGGAAATCAGCGGCACATCGAGGAGGCGCTGGCGCGCTTCGGCGACGTCGAGGAAGACCACGGACGAGTGGCCGTCGATGCCGGCCGCCTGCAGCACTTCCCGCTCATAGAGACGGGAGATGCCCGAAATGGTGACGCGCTCGACGCCGAAACCGGCCAGCCGGGCCAGGACGTCCGAGACGTGGCCGTTCTCCAGCACAAAGCGGTCGTAGCGGCCGCTGGCGACGAAACCGGTCACCGACAGGACAGCGAAGGTGACCGCGAGGGTCAGCGTGCCCGCATGCCGCGGGATGCGCCGCTCGATCGGCTGCCCGGGCCGCGAACGGCGCGAGCGCAGCATGGGTCGCACCAGTCGCGGCAGGCGCGCCGCCAGACCGGCGACGAGCGAGCCCGATCCGGGCGCGGGGGTTCCGTCGACGCCAGCCTGACCGGCGGCGTTCAACGACCCAGAGTAGCGTCCTCCACCATCCATCGGACGAGCTCACCGAAACTCAAGCCAGCGTAGGCTGCGATCTCCGGCACAAGGCTCGTCTTGGTCATCCCGGGCTGCGTGTTGACCTCCAGGACGACGAGGGCACCGGTTCCACCCGGTGTGTCGTCGTATCGAAGGTCCGCACGGCTGATGCCCCGGCATCCAAGTGCTTGATGCGCCGTTAACGACAACTCTTGGACACGCTGGTAAATTTTTGGTTTAATTTCTGCCGGGAGGACGTGGATCGACCCCCCCTCGGCGTACTTCGCATCGAAGTCGTACCACTCCCCCGAGGCGGGCTTGATCTCGATGACGCCGAGGGCCTTGTCCCCCATCACTGCGCAGGTGAGCTCGCGGCCAGCAACGTAAGTCTCCGCAAGGACTTGCTCCCCGTAGACCCACTCGTCCGAGCCGAGAATCTGGGGCGGATGGGAGCGCCCGTCCCGGACGATGATGACGCCCATGGAGGAGCCTTCGGCGATGGGTTTAATCACGTAGGGCGGAGTTAACGGGTGTGACTTCGCGGCATCATGACGGTTAACGACCAGCCCCTCCGGAACGCTCACCCCGGCGGCCTTCATGATCGTTTTGGCACGTTCCTTATGCATCGCCAGGGCCGAGGCGAGGACGCCCGAATGGGTGTAGGGGATGCGCAGGATCTCCAAGAGCCCCTGTATCGTGCCGTCCTCGCCCGCCGGGCCGTGAAGGGCGTTGAGGGCCACGTCGGGGCGCAGGTCCGTGAGCACCGTGGCGATGTCCGGCCCGACATCCACCTGCGTGACGCGGAACCCCTCCCCTTCGAGGGCGTCCGCGCAGGCGCGGCCCGAATTAAGGGAGACCTGTCGCTCGGAGGACCATCCGCCCATGAGGACGGCGACGTGCTGGGACATGGGTGAGGCTCCAGAATCGAGCGGGGAAACGAATGTACGGGTGAGCGTCACGCGCCGCCGATCAGCGCGCGGATGCGTGTGAACACGAGGTCCGCCGAATCGGCTCGGAGGGAGCCGATCCGGCGAAGGATGCGGGACGGCTCGATGCAGGCGATCTTGATCGGACGCACCACCGATGCGGTGACCAGGCCGGCCTCGTCGAGATCCTCGATCGCGAGATCGCCGGGCATGGCGGCGTTGCGGGCGCTGGTGATCATCGCGACCCAGACGAACCCGGCCCGCGCAACATCCGCGCCGGAGACGACCAGGGCCGGCCGGCGTTTCTCGACAAGCCGGTCCGCATAGGGGAAGGGAACGACGATCACCGCGCCGGGCGAGAAGCCGCCCGGATCAGAGGTGGGCATAATCTTCGTCGTCCGCACTGCCCGCCCATTCCGTGAAGGTCACGAACGGGTCGTCCCCCTCCGGAGGGGCCTTCTCGATGCGGACGCCATCCTCGGTCAGGACGTAGCGCAGACGATCCCCCGGCCCAACGGCGAGCCGCTCGCGCACTTCCGCGGGCAGCACCGTCTGGCTCTTGACCGAGATCTTCGAATAGGCGGCGCGAACGCTACGATCCAGCATGCATCCCTCCGGCTCTGGCCTTACGTCTTACCGGCTTACGCCGCTGCGTTCAAACCGATCCGCTTGATCTCCCAATGCAGTTCGACGCCCGACGTCTCGCGCACCCGGCGGCGGACCTCCTCGCCGAGCCCCTCGATATCGGCGGCGGTGGCACCATTGCGGTTGATCAGGAAGTTGCAGTGCATCTCCGAGACCTGGGCGCCGCCCATCGTCAGTCCACGGCAGCCGGCGGCATCGACGAGTTGCCATGCCTTGCCGCCCGGCGGGTTCTTGAAGGTCGAGCCGCCGGTGCGCTCGCGGATCGGCTGGGCCGCCTCGCGGGCGGCGGTGACGCGGTCCATCTCGGCCTCAATGTCCTGGCGGTCGCCGGGACGGCCCCGGAACAGCGCGCTCGTGAAGATCACATCCTCGGGCGCCTCGCTGTGACGGTAGGTGAAGCCCATCTCCGCATGGGTGAAGCGCCGCAGGGCGCCCGTGCGGTCGATGCCGCGCGCCTCCACCAGCACGTCGGTGGTCTCCCCGCCATGCGCGCCGGCATTCATGCGCAGCGCGCCGCCGATGGAGCCGGGAATGCCCCGGAAGAAGGCCAATCCGGCGAGGGACGCCTCGGCCGCGGACTTGGCGACACGCATGTCCGGCACCGCGGCCCCGGCCCGCAGGGTCTCGCCGTCGATCGCCACGGACCCGAAGGCCTTGCCGCCGAGGCGGATGGTGATTCCGGGAATGCCGCCGTCGCGGACGATCAGGTTCGAGCCCAGACCGATCACGGTCACCGGAAGCTCCGGGTCGAGGGCCTCGAGGAGGTGCGCGAGGTCCTCCTCATCGGCCGGCGTGAACAGCACCTGCGCCGGCCCGCCGACGCGGAACCAGGTGAGGTCGGCCAGCGACGGGTTGGCCAGCAGCCGCCCGCGCAAGCCGGGAGCGGCGGCGCGGATCTCGGGAGTGATGTCGGGAAAGGCGGTCATCGAATCCCTTGCCTTCCGGCATATTCAACGGAAAGTTGTTGGCGGCTGCAACAGGTGGTGGCATGGGCCGAACAATCGTCTACACCCGTCCCGCGGCTCGGGCGCTCGCCCGTATGCCGGCCAACACCGAAGCGCAGATACGCGAGAAACTGAGAACCCTCGCCGACGATCCCGCGGCTCTGTCCAACAACATCAAGGCCCTGAAAGGGGCCGAGGGGTTTCGCCTGCGGATCGGCGATTGGCGCGTGATCTTCACGATCGAGCCGGATCGGGTCATTGTGCATGCCGTCGGTCCCCGCGGCTCGATCTACGGGTAGGATCCAGCACCATGACCATCGTGCGCACGCAGACACCGTCCGGCGAATCCATCGTCATCATGCCCGAAGCCGAGTTCGAGCGGCTGGCCGCTTTGGCCGAGGATGCATCGGACCTGCAGACATTGGTCACGTCGCAGACTCGGCTCGCTTCCGGCGAGGACGAGTTGCTGAATGAAGCCGATTTCGATGCCTTGCGCCACGCACAGTCTCCGCTCGCCTTCTGGCGCGCACGACGTCGCCTGTCGACGACCGAACTTGCGGCACGCAGCGGCATTTCACACGCGGATCTGACGGCCATTGAGGACGGCACCGGGACGAGCGACATCGTCGTCCTTCGCTCACTGGCCGACGCGCTCGGCGTCGACCTGGAAGACCTCGTCCCGGCCGCACCGGTGATCTGAGCGGGGCTCACCCCTGCAACGCCGCCAATTCGCCCGGCAGGGCGTAGGCCCATTGCGTGATGTTGCCGGCGCCGAGGCACACGACGTAGTCGCCGGGCTTGGCGCGGGTCGCCACGAGACCGGCGAGATCTTCGGAGCGCTGGAGCGCGATGGCGTCGCGGTGGCCGCGCGACTTCAGGCCCGAGACGAGGCCGTCGCGGTCCATGCCCTCGATCGGGGCTTCGCCGGCCGCGTAGACGGGAGCGACGATGACCGTGTCGGCATCGTTGAAGCAGGTGCAGAAATCGTCGAACAGCGAAGCGAGCCGGGTGTAGCGGTGCGGCTGGACGATGGCGACGACGTTGCCCTCGGTGGAGGCGCGGGCGGCCTTGAGCACCGCCTTGATCTCCACCGGATGGTGTCCGTAATCGTCGAAGATCAGCGCGCCGTTCCATTCGCCGGTCTTGGTGAAGCGGCGCTTGACGCCGCCGAAGCCGGCGAGCGCCTTGCGGATGGCCTCGGGCTCGACGCCGAGCTCGTGCGCGACGGCCAGCGCCGCGGTGGCGTTCAGCGCATTGTGCTTGCCCGGCATGGGAAGAACCAGATCCTCCATCTCCATGCGGAAGCCGGGGCGGCGGTCGCGGATCATGACGCGGAAGCGGCTCTGGCCGCCGCGCAGGTCCACGTCGATGAGGCGGACATCGGCCTGCGGGTTCTCGCCGTAGGTGATGATGCGGCGGTCCTCGATATGGCCGACGAGGTCCTGCACCACCGGATGGTCGATGCACATGACGGCAAAGCCATAGAACGGGATGTTGTCGATGAAGCGCCGGAACGCGTCCTTCACCGCCTCGAACGAGCCGAAATGGTCGAGATGCTCGGGATCGATATTGGTGACGATGGCGACATCGGCGGGCAGCTTCAGGAAGGTGCCGTCGGATTCGTCGGCCTCCACCACCATCCACTCGCCCTCGCCCATGCGGGCATTGGTGCCGTAGGCGTTGATGATGCCACCATTGATGACGGTGGGGTCCATGTTGCCGGCGTCGAGCAGCGTCGCCACCAGCGACGTCGTCGTGGTCTTGCCATGCGTGCCCGCGATGGCGACGCAGGACTTGAAGCGCATCAGCTCGGCCAGCATCTCGGCCCGGCGCACCACCGGCAGGCGGCGCTCGCGGGCGGCGATGAGCTCGGGATTGTCGCGCCGGATCGCGGTGGAAACCACCACGAGGGCGGCCTCCTCCACGTTCTGCGCCGCGTGGCCGATGAAGGTCTTCATGCCCTTCTCGGCCAGGCGCCGGACGTTGGCATTGTCGTTGGCGTCCGACCCCTGGACGGTATAGCCGAGGTTCGACATGACCTCGGCGATGCCGGACATGCCGATGCCGCCGATGCCGATGAAATGGATGGGGCCGAGCTTGTCGGGCAGCTTCATGGTGTGAACCAGTCTCGTCGTGTCGCGGAGCGCGTGAGGGCGCCCCGGCTCGGAATCAGGTGCGGGCCGCCGTCTCGAGGACGACATCGGCCAACCGCTCGGCGGCATCGTGGATGCCCGCGCTTTTGGCGGCTGCGGCCGCCGCGGTCAATTTTGCCGGATGGGTGAACAGGTCGAGAAGCTCGGCCGTGAGGCGGTCGGGGGTGAAGGCGCTCTGCTGAATGGCGAGCGCGGCGCCGATGCCGGCGAGGGTCGCAGCATTGGCGGCCTGGTCCTGATCGAGGGCGCCGGGCAACGGCACCAGGATCGACGGCCGGCCCATGGCGGCGAGTTCCGACACGGTGGAGGCGCCCGAGCGTCCGATCACGAGGTGGCTGCGGGCCATGCGGGCCGGCAGGTCCTTGAAGAACGGCGCCGTCTCGAGACCAGCGAGGCCGAGGGAGAGGTAGAGGTTCTGGACCTCGGTGAGGTCTTCCGCCCGCACCTGCTGCACCAGCGTCAGCCGGCCGCGGAGGTCGGCGGGCAGCTGGGCGATGGCTTTGGGCACCACCTGCCCCATCACCGCCGCCCCCTGGCTGCCGCCGAAGACGAGGAGATGCAGGCCGTCGGCCTCGCCCAAGGAGGGGTAGGGACTCTCGGCCGCGGCCAGTACGGCAGGCCGCAGCGGGTTGCCGGTATGGGTGCGCGGGGCTGTCGCCTTCACGGGGATGCCGCGCACTTGCCTGAAACCGGTGGCGATGGCGCGCGCGCCCCGCGCGAGGAAGGCGTTGGCGCGCCCCATCACGGCGTTCTGCTCGTGCAGGATGGTCGGCACGCGCAGGATCTGCCCGGCGAGAACCGGGGGCACGGTGGGATAGCCGCCGAAGCCCACGATGGCGGCCGGGTCGATGCGCCGGATCTCGCGCGCCGCCACGCCGAAGCCGCGCCCGAGGGTGAGGAGCGCACCCGCCCGCTTGACGATGGAGCGGCCGGACGGCGTCGCCGAGGCGATGGTGACGATCTCGGAGGCCGGAAACTCGCCGGCGATGGAATCGACGCGGGCGTCGGTGGCCAGCACCACGCGCGCACCCCGCGCGCGCAGGGCATGGGCGAGGCTCTCGGCCGGGAAGAGGTGGCCGCCCGTGCCGCCGGCACAGAGCAGGATGGTGGCTGTCCGCACGGTCACCGCATCACTCCGGCGACCGTGGCGGGCGCGGTGCCCGGGGGCTTCTGGCTCAGGGTCGACATGCGCGGCCGCTTGCGGGTGAGCGCCACGAGGAAGCCCATGCCGAGCGCCAGCGAGATCAGCGACGAGCCGCCATAGGAGACGAAGGGCAGGGTCATGCCCTTGGCCGGCATCAGCCGCACGTTCACCGCCATGTTGATGCAGGCCTGCAGGCCGAACAGGGTGGTCAGCCCGGTGATCGCGAGGCGCGAGAAGGTGTCGTCGGTGCGTCGCGCCAGCTTCAGCCCGCGCATCACGATATAGGCGAAGAGGCAGACGAGGCCGAGGCAGACGAGGACGCCGAATTCCTCGCCGGTCACCGAGAAGATGAAGTCGGTATGGGCGTCGGGCAGGTGGCGCTTGGCGACGCCCTCCCCCGGGCCGGTGCCAAACCAGCCGCCGGAATTGAACGATTCGCGCGCCCAGTATTCCTGGAAGCTGTCGCCGGAATCCTTGTCGAGGAAGCGGGTGATGCGCTCGCGCACGTGGTGCAGGAACTGGTAGGCGACGCCGACGCCGACGAGGCCGGCGACGCCGAGGCCCGCGACCCAGAACCAGTGCAGGCCGGCCACGAAGAAGAGCGAGCACCAGACGATGGTGATCAGCATGGTCTGGCCGAAATCCGGCTGGAGGATCAGCGGCACGATGGTGACGGGCAGGAGCAGGATCGCCAGCAGGCCGCCGGGCATGTCGCGGCGCTGCGCGCCCTCTGAGAACGCCCAGGCGGCGACGACCACGAAGGCGGGCTTCACGAATTCCGAGGGCTGCAGGCCGAAGGGGCCGAACTGGATCCAGCGATGCGCGCCCTTGATCTCAGGCCCGAACTTGCCGGCGAGGATGCAGAGGGTGACGCCGACGATCCAGGTGGCCAGGGCCACGCGCCGGATGTGGCGCAGGGACAGGAACGACACCGCGACGATGATGAGGATCGTCGGGGCGAGGTACATCGCCTGCCGGTTGAGGAAGTGGAAGGTCGGCAGGCCGATCTTCTCGGCCACCGGCGGTCCGCCGCCCATGAGGAAGACGAGGCCGGCCACCATCAGGGCGGTGAGACCGGCCAGCAGGCCGCGATCGACGGTCCACCACCAGTCGGTCAGGGGCGTGCGTTCCGCGCGGGACATCATGGGGCGTCGCTCTCCGTGATCCGGCGAGCGCCCGGGTGGGCAGCCGCCGGTTGCCGGCAGCGAAGAGCCGGCACGGGCGCGATCCTGTGCCGGAATGGTAAACCAAGTCTTTCACGACGCCCGACTGAACGACGGCCATGCGCCGCCGAAAGGAGGGCGAGGCGGGACGCGGAGCCGCGCCGCGCTTACCGCCTCATCGACTTGAACCCGCAGGTGGGGCCGTTGTCGCGGTAGCCGGCAGGGCAGCGGCGGACGCAGGCGCCGGCGGCGAATTTCAGCGGCGGGCGGCAGGCGTTGCGGACGCTCCGCGGCCGGAACTCGTAGTCCTGCGCCGGACCGGCGGTCGCGGCATGGGGCAGGAACACCGCGAACAGGAGAGCGGTGGAGCAGGCGAGGCGCAGGATCATCGCTGTTTCCGATCGAGATGGGTGCGGCTACTCGCCGATACCTCGGCGATTGGGTCAAGACGATCCGGATGAGATGGCTGGGAATGACCCGGCGCGGAGAAACGCCCTCGTCCTGGCGATCGTAAAGACCGTGTTTAAAGTGATTGTCCCAGGCTGTCCCTCATCCTGAGGTGCCGCGTAGCGGCCTCGAAGGAGGCGTCCAGGGATCGCGCGCCATCTGAAGGGCTCCTTCGAGGCCCGCTGACGCGGGCACCTCAGGATGAGGTGGTCTGATGGGATGATTGGCTTTGAGGGATCGTCCGGGGAGACATCCCATCAAAGTGGGATCTCAGCGGTTCATATTCTTGAAACGGCAATAGCCCCGTCCGGTATCGCGATAGCCAGCGGGGCACCGCTTGACGCAGGCCCCGGCCGCGAATTTTAGCGGCGGCTTGCATAGGCTGCCGAAGCGCTTTTCGCGATCCATGGAATATTTCGCCGCCCCCGGTGTAGAGAGCGCCACGCTTCCCAAGGGAACCGCCACCGTCAGCGCGAGGAGGGAAGCGAAGGCGAAGCGCAGAATCATCGGGATATCCAGACCGGGGGACGAACGGACAATGCGCCCGCCCCCGATCGGTTCGATTCCGGACGAGGCCCGTCAGGCCGCCTTGCAGTCGTAGAATCCTTCGCGGATCGCCTCAGGGTCGAGCTTGCGGCCGATGAAGACCACGCGGGAAACGCGGGCCTCGCCGTCCTTCCACGGCCCCTGGAGGTCGCCGTCGAGGATCTGGTGGACGCCCTGGAAGACGAAGCGCTGGGGCTCGTTCGGAAAGGCCACGATGCCCTTGCAACGCAGGATGTCCGGCCCCTGGACCTGGGTCAGGGTCGAGATCCAGGGCATGAACTT
Organism: Methylobacterium sp. Leaf93; assembly: GCF_001422345.1. NCBI lineage: Bacteria > Pseudomonadati > Pseudomonadota > Alphaproteobacteria > Hyphomicrobiales > Methylobacteriaceae > Methylobacterium > Methylobacterium sp. Leaf93. Next base: position 160,032 of record NZ_LMMS01000001.1, read on the forward strand.
CTCGGGGTCCACGGGGCCGTCGATCCTAGCCGAGACCGACTGCATCTCGTCGTCATGGTGATGGTGGTGGCCCTCTTCGAGGAAATCGGGCTCGATATCGAGGATGCGCGAGAGGTCGAAGGCGTTGCGGTCGAGCACCTGATCGAGGGGAACGTCGCAACGGCTGGTGCGGTGGACCTTGGCATAGGGGTTGATGGAGCGGATCAGGCCCTCGACGCGGTCGAGATCGGCGGGCTCCACGAGATCGGCCTTGTTCAGCAGGATCACGTCCGCGAAGGCGATCTGGTTCTTGGCCTCGGGCGCGTCCTTGAGGCGGTCGGCCAGCCACTTGGCGTCCGCCACCGTCACCACCGCGTCGAGGCGGGCGGCCCCGCCGACATCCTCGTCGATGAAGAAGGTCTGGGCCACGGGCGCCGGGTCGGCGAGGCCGGTGGTCTCGACGATGATCGCGTCGAACTTGCCGCGCCGCTTCACAAGCCCGTCCATGATGCGGATAAGGTCGCCGCGCACGGTGCAGCAGACGCAGCCGTTGTTCATCTCGAACACTTCCTCGTCGGCGCCGATGACGAGGTCGTTGTCGATGCCGATCTCGCCGAACTCGTTGACGATGACGGCGTAGCGCTTGCCGTGGTTCTCGGTGAGGATGCGGTTGAGGAGCGTGGTCTTGCCGGCTCCGAGATAGCCCGTGAGCACGGTCACGGGAATCTTGGAGACGGCGGTGGTCGGGCTGTCGGACATGCGAGGCTCTTCGGGTTCGCGGGGTGCCCCCGCGTCAGCTGTATGGTGGCTGTTATATTGTATCACCCCGCCCCGATGAAAGAGCGTTCGGTCACCCGATCCGAGGGGGCCTGAGGCTGTCGCACAGGGAAGCGAGGGTGGAGCGGAAACCGGTCGATCCGGCGAGCAGCCGTTCCAGCAGGAGCGCGCCCTCCAGGGTCGCCACCACCATCCGCGCCGTGGCGGCGGGGTCGAGACCGGGGCGCAGGCTCCCGTCGGCACACCCCCCGGCCAAAACCCGCTCCAGCCAGGCAATGTGCTTGTCGAAGAACCGGGCGAGCTCGGCGCGCAGGGCGTCCGGCAGCGTGTCCCTCTCGATGGCGAGGACGGCGCAGAGACAGCCGAGCCCGTCCTCGACCCCGGCGAGATAGTGCCGGCCATAGGCCTCGATCCGCGCGATCGCGTCCGACTCGGCAGCCACGATGGCGGCGAGCGCCGCATCGTAGCGGGCGTCGTAGGCCTCCACCAGAGCGAGGGCGAGGTCGGTCTTCGTGCGGAAATGGTGATGGATGCTCGCCTTGCGGATGCTCACCGCCTCGGCGAGGTCGCCATAGCTGAAACCGGAATAGCCCCGGCCCCGTACCAGGATCTCGGCCTGGGCAAGCAGCTCCGCTCTGGTGTCTCTCATGGTCGGTCGATCATGGTCGGGGGCTTCGCGAATCCGGAGAGGGAGGCACGGAGGCGTGATGCGCACACGCCGCGCCTCAGTACTTATGCCGTTGACGGCGACGAAAATCTACCTACTAGATGGTAGCCATAAAAACGGGAGGATAATTCATGAAAGGTCGCTTCTCCGGGCGATCCTCGCAGGATATGCCATGATTCCGCAGCCTCTGCGGAGCTTGGCCACGCGCCGCTCCGCTCTGTTCGGCGGGCTGTGCCTGTGCTGCCTGCCGAGCCTCGGCCGGGCGGCGAACTCCTTCACGATGGAGGAGATCGGGCCGGGCATCTTCATGCGGCGCGGCCTCGATGCCGAGGCGACGCCTGAGAACGGCGACGCCATCGCCAATATCGGCTTCATCGTCGGCGAAAAATCCGTGCTCGTGACGGAGTCGGGCGGCAGCCTCGCCGATGGGGAATGGCTGCGCGCCGAGATCGGGAAACGCACGTCGAAGCCAGTCAGCCACGTGGTGCTGACCCATGTCCATCCCGACCATTGCTTCGGCGCGCAGGCCTTCGCGCCGGACAAGCCGGTCTTCGTCGGTCACCACGCCCTGCGGTCGGCCCTCGATTCGCGCGGCGACTTCTACAGGACGCGTCTCGTGGAGATCCTCGGGGCCGACAAGGCCGGATCGGTGGTCTACCCGACCATGGAGGTCGCCGACACGGCCGAGATCGACCTCGGCGGACGGAGCTTGCGCTTCACCGCCCATGGCACCGCCCACACCAATTGCGACCTCTCCATGGTCGATACGGGCACGGGCATCCTGTTCCCGGCCGACCTCCTGTTCGTCGGCCGGGTCCCCTCCCTCGACGGCAGCCTGCTCGGCTGGCTCAAGGAGGTCGAGACACTGACCGGACTGGGCGCGACGAAGGCCGTGCCCGGCCATGGCCCGACCCTGGTCGACGCCGCGCCCGCCTTCGCCGACCTGACGCGCTACCTCACGCTGCTCCGCGACGAGACCCGCAAGGCCATCGCCGCCGATCAACCCATCGACAAGGCGATCGACAGTATCGGCCGGTCGGAGCGCGAGAAATGGGTCCTGTTCGACACCTATAACGGCCGCAACGTCACTCAGGCCTACAAGGAGCTTGAGTGGGAATGAGCCAGCGCCACATCATCACGACGAGGAGAGACGCCATGACCACCTCTGCGCCGACACCGGTCTCCGCGACCAAACGGTCCTTCACCGCCGCCCTGTGCCTGTCCGCCGCCATGCTGATGGGCGGCTCCGCCCTCGCCGCCGGTTCCAGCGACACCGATGCGGAGCGGCTGGAGCGCTGGCGAGACATCTCGAAATCGATCTTCGGCGACCGCACGATCGAGCCGACCGACGCGCTCATCAAGGTCGATGCCCCGCCGCGCGCCCTCGACGCCTCCCTGGTGCCGATCACCCTGATGATGCCGGAGAAGGACAGGATCGCCGCCGTTCATCTCATCATCGACGACAATCCCTCGCCCTATGCCGCCCACATCACCTTCGGCCCCGCCGCGGACCCGAGCGAGGTGAAGCTCCGGGTGCGGATCAACAACTACACCAACGTCCATGCCGTGGCCGAGACCAAGGACGGCAAGCTCTACGAGGCCGTGAAATTCGTCAAAGCCTCGGGCGGCTGTTCCGCCCCCATGGGGATGAGCGACGAGGAGGCCCTGAAGGGGGCCGGCGACATGAAGATGAAGTTCGCTGACGGCGGCCAGGGCAAGCCGACGGAGGCGACGCTAATGGTCCGTCACCCGAATTTTAGCGGGATGCAGATGAACCAGATCACCCGCGACTACACGCCGGCCCGCTACATCAACAAGCTCGACGTCTCCTCGAACGGCACGCTCGTCTTCTCCATGAACGGCGACATCTCCATCGCGTCGAACCCGGTGATCAATTTTGCCCTCGCGCCCGATGCGAAGGGCCCGATCAAGGTGGTGGCCACGGACAACCAGCAGAGCCGCTGGGAACACAGCTTCAACACGCCGACCCCGAGCAACTGACGATGAGGATGCCGCGCATGATCCGACTGTTCGGAGCCGCAGCCTTCGTCCTCGCCGCCCTGGCGGGCGCGCCGGCTTGGGCGGCGAGCCCCGCCGATTCGCCCGTGAACGTGCCGGAGCCCGAAGGATTTTGGACCGGGCCGCCGAAGGGCTACACCCCCAAGACCCTGACGGGGGCGACGGTGGTCGATATCGACGCCCTCGACCGGCTTGTCGCCGCCGAGAAACCGGTGATGATCGACGTGGCCATGGCCGACCAGAAGCCGGTGGGCTTTCCCACCGACCGGCCCTGGCTGCCCGCCCATCGCTCGATTCCCGGCAGCGTCTGGATGCCCGGCGCGGGCGGAGCGCCGATGGCCCCGGCTCGGGAGGCGCAGTTCCTCGCCCGCGTCGCCGACCTCACCGGCGGCGACAAGACGAAGCCGGTGGTCACCTTCTGCCATCCCGAATGCTGGGGCAGCTGGAATGCCGGCAAGCGCCTGCTCCAGAACGGCTATACCCGCGTCTACTGGTTCGCCGACGGGGTCGAGGGCTGGCAGGACAGGCACGAGACGACGATCCTCAAGGTCGATGCCACCTGGGCCACCAAGCCCGCAGGCGAGGCACAACGATAAAGACGGACGAGAGGAACCGGCGCGCGGGATCGCCGCCGGTTCCGACCCGCACACGATCCCCGATCGAGACAGCCCCGATGATCAGCCGTCGCGCCCTCCTCCTCACGACGGCCCTCCTCGCCGCCCCCTATGCCGCCTCGGCGGCGGAGCCCTTCGACGAGGCGGCCTTCGCCGCCGCTCAAGGTGCCGGCCGGCCGATCATCGTGGAGGTGACGGCCCCCTGGTGCCCGATCTGCAAGGCGCAGAGGCCGATCCTGAAGGCTGTCTCCGAACAGCCGCGCTTCAAGGATCTGACGATCTACGAGATCGACTTCGACACGCAGAAGGCGCTGATGCGCCGGTTCGATGCCCGCATGCAGAGCACGCTCATCGTCTTCAAGGGACGCGAGGAGGTCGGCCGCTCCGTGGGCGAGACGCAGGGCGAATGGATCGAGTCCCTGGTGGAGAAGGCCCTGTAGAGCGGCGCCGGGAATCCATCGGGCATCCCTGTCATGAATACGTCCCTTCCATGAATGCCTCGCTCGGCCTCGCCTTCCTCGCCGGCCTGCTCACCATCCTCTCTCCCTGCGTGCTGCCGCTGCTTCCCATCGTTTTGGGGGCCGCGGCTTCCGAGCATCGCTTCGGGCCGGCGGCCCTGGCGGCTGGGCTCGCTCTGTCCTTCGTGACGCTCGGCCTGTTCGTGGCGACGATCGGGTTCAGCCTCGGGATCGACGGCGACGTCTTCCGCCCGGTGGCGGCGCTCCTCCTCGTCATCATCGGCGCGGTCCTCATCCTGCCCGCCCTTCAGACCCGCCTCGCCGCCGCCGCTGGGCCGTTGAGCGACCGGGTAGAGCGACGCTTCGGGGGCATCGCGACCACCGGCCTCGCCGGCCAGTTCACCGTCGGCCTTCTGCTCGGCGCGGTGTGGAGCCCCTGCGTGGGGCCGACCCTGGGCGCCGCGTCCCTCCTCGCCGCGCAGGGGAAGGATCTGGCGCAGGTCGCGCTCACCATGCTGGTCTTCGGTCTCGGTGCCGCCCTGCCCCTGCTGGGCCTCGGCCTGCTGTCGCGACGGGTGCTGATGGCGTGGCGGGCGCGGATGATGCGGGCGGGCAAGGGCCTGAAGGCCGTTCTGGGACTCGTCCTCGTCCTGACCGGGCTCGCGATTTTGACGGGGCTCGACAAGCGTCTCGAGACGGCCCTCGTGGCGGCCTCGCCGGCCTGGCTGACCGCCCTGACCACCCGTTTTTGAGGTATACCACGCGGCCCCATGGGGAAGACCGCGACGTGCCGACGAATTCAGCACCATCAGGGGCTTATGGACTAAGTCACCCGTTGACACGGCTCCGATTGTGGCAGAATAAAGCCACCGGAGACGGCCCGACGTCTAGGGAGGAAACGCCCGGCAAGGGTTGCGACGACAGGCGACGCCATCGCCGACATCGTCAGCATAAGATCAGTCAGCCTCTCCGAATTCTTGCATACAGTCGACCGCGACCGTCATCTCGGCGCGTGATTTCGGCAATCCGAGCGTATAGACATCCCCGACATGCCCCCGGCCCTCGCGCCGCCGGCGAACCGGGTTGAGATCGATGTCGCAAGTCGTTCAGTCACGCCGCATCCGCGCTGTCGACCTCGCCAAGCGCAAGGCCGAAGGCGCCAAGATCATTGCGCTGACGGCCTACCACGCCCACACTGCCAGCATCCTCGATCCCCATTGCGACTTCATCCTGGTGGGCGATTCCCTCGGCATGGTCATGCACGGGATGGAGACGACCCTGCCGGTGACCCTGGAGATGATGATCGTCCAGGCGCAGGCCGTGATCCGCGGCACCTCCAGGGCCCTCATCGTGGTGGACATGCCGTTCGGCTCCTACGAGGCGAGCCCTCAGCAGGCCTTCATGAGCGCCGCCCGCGTGCTGAAGGAGACCGGCGCCGGCGCGATCAAGATGGAGGGTGGCGCGCGTTTCGCCGAGACGGTCAGCTTCCTGGTGGAACGGGGCATCCCGGTGATGGGCCATATCGGCCTCACGCCCCAATCCGTGAACACGATGGGCGGCTTCCGCGTGCAGGGACGCGGCGAGGAGGGCGAGCGCAAGCTGATGCAGGACGCCCAGGCGATCAGCAACGCGGGCGCCTTCGCCATCGTGCTCGAGGGCATCGTCGAGCCGGTGGCCCGCGCCATCGCCACGACCCCCTCCATCACCACGGTGACCATCGGGATCGGCGCCTCCACCGCCTGCGACGGCCAGATCCTCGTCCTCGAAGACATGCTGGGCCTGAGCGAAAGGGTGCCGAAATTCGTCAAGCGCTTCGGCTCCCTGCGCGGGCAGATCGAGGGCGCCGTGGAGGCCTATGCGGAAGAGGTCCGCGCCGGCCGCTTCCCGGCGGACGAGCATACCTACCAGCCCAACTGAGCGAGATCGGCGCGCCGCCTCGGGCTCGCTCGTTGCCGGGCGCCCGCGAGCGGGGCCGATGTCGCGCTGAACCCGCTGACGACTGCAGCGGGTTCAGCGCCCGAAAGACCTCGTTCGGGTCCTTGCTAGGCCTCACGGCGGTGTTCTTCGATCCCCATTGTCGAAGGCTCGCAGGCAGACGGCATCAGGCTGCGCCGCTGCCTTTTCTCCCATGACGCCAAATTGACGCAGAAGGCTGAATGTTCGTCGCCTGAACAGAAGCTTTTAGAAGATTATAAGCATTTTGCATAACAATTAATCATCTTGATTGATGCTGTGGACCAATTTGTGGACTCGCGGCGCTCAATCTGTATAATTTGAAGGCATTCGCAATGAAGATGACGATCAAGCTGAGGCTCGTAGCACTTCTGGCTTGTATCGGGCTGGTTCTCCTCGCGACGTCAGGCATCGCTAATCTGGCTTTGCATTGGAGTCACCAAAGCCTCAAAACCACCTTCGACGATCGTGTCATCCCCCTCCGGCAATTCATCGTCATCCGGGATTCCTATGACGACTTGACCAACGTCTCGCGCGCGTTGCGCGGCCGGCAGATCGAACCGGCCCAGGCCAGGGAGAAGATCGAGCGGGACCTCTCGAACATCACCACGCAATGGTCGGCCTATCTGGCGACCTACCTCACACCGGAAGAGGAGATCCTCGCCAAGGATCTGAAGGGGCGGATCGATGGGAACGCCGTCATCATGGCCGAGATCCTCAAGCGCATCGCTGCCGGAGACGGTTCGGAATTCGAGACGACGCATGTGGACTTGCTGAAAGGCCTGCAGGCCACCAACCCGATACTGACGAAACTGGCCACGCTGCAGGTGCGTGAGGCGGAAGCGGAATACCAGCGCTCCGAGGCGACGTCCGGTTGGACGCGGCTCACCTTGCTGGCCGCGCTCGGTCTGGCCGCCCTCACCATTGCCTACGGTGTCTATACGATTATCGCGCATGTCATCCGCCCGCTCGGCAACCTCGTCAGCGTGCTCCAGCGCATGGCCCGGGGTGAGATCGATGCGGAGATCAAGGAAGCCGCCCGCGGTGACGAGATCGGCGCCGTCGGCAAGGCCGTCGAGGACATCAAGGCCATGGTCGCCCGCAAGGCCGCCGAGGAATTCGAGATCAAGCGCCGGGCGGACGAGGCTGCGGCGGTCGAGCGCAAGCGCACGATGATCGAGTTGGCGGACAGCTTCGAGCGTGCCGTCGGCGGTATCGTCGGGACCGTGTCCTCATCGGCCACCGAACTCCAGGCCACTGCCCAGCAGATGACCGCCAGCGCCAACGAGACGGCGGCCCAGTCGTCAACCGTCGCGGCGGCCGCCGAGGAGGCCGCCACCAACGTCAACACGGTCGCGGCGGCGGCCGAGGAATTGGGCTCGTCGGTGCAGGAGATCGGTCGCCAGGTGTCCGGCTCGGCCATGCTCGCTCAATCGGCCGTGGGCGAGGCCGACCAGACCGTGCATCTGGTCCAGGCCCTGCAAACCACGTCGGCCCGGATCGGCGACATGGTGGGCATGATCTCGACCATCGCCAGCCAGACCAACCTGCTGGCGCTCAATGCCACGATCGAGGCGGCGCGTGCCGGCGTGGCGGGGCGGGGCTTCGCGGTGGTGGCGAGCGAGGTGAAGGCCCTCGCCGCCCAGACCGCCAAGGCGACCGAGGAAATCGGCCGCCAGATCGGCGAGGTGCAGGGCGTCACCGCTCAGGCCGTGATGGCGATCGGCGGCATCACCGGGCGGATCCGCGAGATCGACGACATGGCGGCCTCGATCGCCGCAGCGGTGGAGCAGCAGGGGGCGGCGACGCAGGAGATCGTCCGCAACGTCGCCCAAGCATCGGCGGGCACCAACGAGGTGACCGGCAATATCGCCGGTGTGGCGCAGGCCTCGGAGGAGACCGGGATGGCGGCCGGACAGGTATTGTCCGCCGCCTCCGAACTGTCGCGCCAGTCCGAGCATCTCGGCGCGGAGGTCTCGCGCTTCCTCTCGACCATCCGCGCCGCCTGACCCGACAGGAATGGAAAGCGGACCGTCGCCCAACTACTCGGAGCGGCGTTCCGGAGTGAGACCGGGCGCGGGTGTCCCTATCGGACCCCGCCTCCGAAGGCCGTGGCAATCTCAGAAGTGCCGCCGAGCAGGATGTCGAGGGCCAGGATGAGCCCGAGGACCGCGATATAGACGACCGTGAACAGGTCCCTGTCCTCTTTGCCGGCCAGTATCAGGCCGGCGAAGGGAACGGTCTGGAGCGCCAGGATGGCGGGAAGGTGCATGACGGTCCTCGAAGGGTCGGGGGATAGTCCCGGCCCCTCCCCGGGGGCCGGGTCTGCTGAGGCCGGACCGGTGACGCGATCCGGACGGATCAGACGGATGTCCGTGCGAGGCGGGCGGGGCCGGATTCCTCCATCGTGTCCGGGGCGGCCGCCGGGCCTTGCGCGAGGTAGCGCGCCCGCATCGGCCGGAGCACGAACATGGCCAGCGCCGCCGCCGCCACGTTCAGCCCGATGATGATCGAGAACACCGCCGACCAGCCGTAGGTTGCCGAAATGACGCTCGCCACCGGCACGAGGAACGAGGCCGTTCCCTTGGCGGTGTAGAGCAGGCCGGCATTGGTGGTGGCGAAGGTGGAGCCGAACGTGTCGCCGCAGGTGGCCGGGAACAGCGAGTAGATCTCGCCGAAGACGCCGAAATAGATCGCCGTCGAGAAGACGAAGACCAGCGGGTTGGTGCCGTAGCCGAGGAGCAGGACGATCGCGGCGGCGGCCGTCGCGAAGGCGATGAACATCGTGTTCTCGCGCCCGATCGTATCCGAGACGAAACCGAAGAACGGACGCCCGAACCCGTCGAAGATCCGGTCGAGCGAGATGGCTAAGGTGAGAGCCGCCATCTGCAGGCCGAACAGGCTGACGGGCACGTCGGCGACCTTGAAGTCATGGGCGATGGGCGCGATCTGCGCCGCCGCCATCAGGCCGCCCGAGGCCACCATCACGAAGATCGCGTACATCACCCAGAAGACGGGGGTGCGCACCACCTCGCGCGGCGTGCGGTCGACCTTGGTCTGGGGCAGGCGCAGGCTCTTGCGCTGCATCGGCACCGCGACGGAGGGCTTGCGCAGCAGGAACGACAGCAGGACCACGATGGCGCCCTGGCCGAGGCCGAAATACAGGAAGGCGTCCTGGTAGCCGCTGCTGGCGATCATCTTGGCGATCGGCACCACCGTCACCGCGGCGCCGGCACCGAAGCCGGCCGCCGTGGCGCCGGCCGCGAGGCCGCGCCGATGCGGAAACCATTTCAGGGCGTTGCCGACGCAGGTGCCGTAGACCGACCCGGCCCCGATGCCGCCCACCACCGCCGCGCCGTAGAGCATCCACAGGGACGAGGCCTGGGAGTTGATGAGCCAGGCGAGCGCGATCATCACGCCGCCGAAACACACCACGATGCGCGGGCCGTAGCGGTCGACGAACCAGGCCTCCACCGGCACCAGCCAGGTCTCGGTGGCGACGAAGATCGTGAAGGCGAACTGGATCGCCGCCCGGCCCCAATGGAACTTGACGTCGATGGGATCGACGAAGAGGGTCCAGCCATATTGCAGATTGGCGATCATCGCCATGCATAGGACGCCGAAGGCGAGTTGCCGCCATTTGGCCGACGGCGGGTCCTGACGTTCCGTCGCGGTATCCATTGGTGCCATCCCTGAATCCATTCTTGCTTGGTGATGCGTGGCGTCGCTCCGGCCATCATGCATCAAAATTCAAGGCATACAATATACCACGGATTAAAATTCAGGCTCGCTCGTGGGCGGAGGGCGACACCAGGGCAGCGATACGGGAATGTTGCACGACGGTCACGATCCACATCGAAACGGCGATCCCGCTTCATCACCGAATCGGGGACGGCCGTCCGGACACGCAATCCGCGGTTGGTCCCACAAGCCAGCCGAAGCAGAGCGCAGAGCCTCGATCAGGGTCGAAAATCACTTCACCGGGGCAGACGACTCAGTACCACTGAAAGTATAAAATCGTACTTTAGATCCATACTAATTCCAGAAGATAGCACTTGCGTGCATATTACCTTCTTCGCCAGAAGAATGCAGAACACGAATTAGAGACCAGTCGTTCTTTGTAACGCCTCTGAACTCATCAAGTCCTGGCAAATTGGGTTCCGCCTTGCATCAACTCTCGCTCAATCATCGCGGCCAAGCCGCGGTCTCGTCCGTTCGCGGTCGTGTCCTCCTTGCCATGCTGTCGAGCGTGGCCGTCCTGGCGGTTCTGTCGAAACCCGTCATGGCGCAGGTCTCGGCGCAGGTCTCGGCGCAGGTCTCGGCGCAGGGCGCGGACCACGCGGTGACCCTCGATACTTTGTCGGTCGATGGCGCCGGTGGACGTCCGAGTGCATCGGGCGCGGATGCCGGCGGCCCCGTCGGCCCGGTGAGAGGCTATACTGCAACGCGAAGCGTCGTCGGAACCAAGACGGACACCCCTATTCTCGAAACCGCCCAGTCGATTTCTGTCATTTCCCGCAAGCAGATCGAGGATCAGAACGCGCTCACCGTCAATCAGGCCCTGCGTTACACGCCGAGCGTGACCACCGAGCAACGCGGCGGCTCCGGCTCGACCCGCCTCGAGCAGTTCCTGATCCGCGGCTTCCAGGCCCCCCTCTTCCTCGACGGCATGCGCCTACCCGGCAACCGTGACGCCGGCCCGTCCGTCGATCCGTTCCGGCTGGAGCGCGTCGACATCATCAAGGGGCCGGCCTCGGTCCTCTACGGGCAGTCGGGCCCGGGCGGCATCGTCAACCTCGTCAGCAAGGTTCCGTCCTTCGTCCGCCACGGCGAAATCTTCATCCAGGGCGGCGATTACAACACCGTGCGCGGCGGCGTGGATGTCGGCGGCCCGATCGAGGGCCACAGCGTCCTCGCGGACCAGTTCGCCTACCGCATCATCGCGGCGGGCTGGAACGCCGACGGCCCGGCCAAGACCACCTCCATCGAGCGCAGCTTCATCAACCCAAGCGTGACGTGGCGCCCGTCCGCCGACACGTCGCTAACGGTCATCGGCCTGTACCAACGCGACCCTTATTCCGGCTATTACGGTGCCCTGCCCGCCAAGGGCACGCTGTTCCCATCGAATTTCGGCGTCGCCAACGGGCCGCTCGGCCGCCTGCCGCGCAACTTCTATGACGGCGACCCGAACATCGAGCGCTCGGATCGGACGCAGGCCTCGGCGACCTACATCTTCGATCACCGGTTCGACGAGGGCATCCGCGTCCACTCGTCGGGGCGCTTCCTGCGCACCCTCGGCGATTACCGCAGCCTCTACGACGCCACCACGAACACCCTCGCCTGGGGCGGTCGCTTCCTCGGACGGGCCGCCGGCGGCACCAACGTGGCCATCGACGCGTTCACCAACGACAACAACCTCGTCGCCGATTTCGAGACCGGCCCGGTCGCCCATACCGTCCTGGTGGGGCTCGATCACCAGACGCTCTACACCAAGACGTTCAGCACTCCGTTCCCGCCCGTGCCCCAGAGCCTCGACTTGCTCAACCCAGTCTACGGGCTGCCCAACATCCCCTTTCCGGCTTTCTCGGGCTATTCCGATATCACCGCGCAGCAGACCGGCATCTACTTCCAGGACCAGATCAAGGTCGATCGCCTGACCTTGACGCTGGGCGGGCGTTACGACTGGGCAAGCCAGACCGGGCCGACGAGAGATATGGCCGGCAAGTTGGTGAGCGAGCAGAACGCGCCAAGCGAAGCCTTCACCGGTCGGGCGAGCCTGCTCTACCTCTTCGATAGCGGCGTCGCTCCTTACGTGAGCTATTCGGAGGCCTTCGAGCCCCTCGTCTCCGGGCAGATCTACAACGGTGATCCCACATTCGGACGCCTGCCCGACCCGGTGACGAGCCGGCAGTTCGAGGCCGGCGTCAAATATCAGCCGCCGGGAACCGACATCCTGCTCACGGCCGCCGCCTTCGACATCAAGCGCCAGAACTCGCTTTCTCCAGACCCCAACAGACTGAACTTTTCGGTCCAGACCGGCGAGGTGAGCGTTCAGGGCGTCGAGTTCGAAGCGCGGGCCAACGTCACCGAGAACCTGACCGTCATCGGCGGATTTTCCCTGATCGACGCGATCAATTCGGGAGGAAGCCCCGAAGTGATCGGCCTGCGCCCGATCCAGGTGCCGGACACCACGATCTCGCTCTTCGGCAACTACCAGGTTCGCACGGGCATGTTCGCCGGGCTCGGCTTCGGTGGCGGCTTCCGCTATCTCGGCGGATCGCAGGGCGACGCCGCCAATAGCATCAAGGTGCCGGCGAACCTCGTCGTCGACGCCGTCGCCTCCTACGACTTCAGCTACCTGTCGCCTAACCTGAAGGGCGTCCAGTTGCAGGTCAACGCCCAGAACCTCCTCGACGAGACCTACGTGCAATCCTGCGCCTTCCAGGCCTGGTGCTGGTACGGCGCGCCGCGCACCGTGCTCGCGACGCTCCGGTATCGCTGGTAGACCATGGCCTCGCGGCGTGTGTCATCCCCATGGGCCTCGCGGGCGCCCGTTCGCCCGGAGGCCTGCTTCATGCCTTCCCGGTCTAAAGGGATCGCGAGCGACATGCCTGGAGGATGTGCGGCATGAAGAACGGCCTTCGCCAATCCATGGCCTGGCTGCACGCCTGGTCCGGCCTCGTGGTCGGCTGGGTGCTGTTCGCCGTCTTCGTCACCGGGACGGCGAGCTACTACCGCACCGACATCACGGCCTGGATGCAGCCGGAACTGCGCCGGGAAGCGGCGGAGACCGCCCTCGACCTGCCCCGCGCGGCCGAGATCGGGATCGCCCATCTCCAGGCCCATGCCGTAGGCGCGCGGACATGGTCCATCGGCCTGCCGCAGCCGGACCGGCCGATCATCGACCTGTTCTGGCGGACGAAGCCGGGGGCGCCACCCAACATCGTTCAACTCGACGGGCATACCGGCGAGCCGGCCTCCTTCCGGAAGACCAGGGGCGGCGACTTCCTCTACCGCTTCCATTTCGAGTTGCACATGCCGCCGCTCTGGGGGCGCTGGATCGTCGGCATCTGCGCGATGGTGATGCTGGTGGCGCTCATCAGCGGCATCATCACCCATCGCCGGATCTTCGCCGATTTCTTTACCCTGCGCCGGGACAAGTCGGCCCAGCGCGGCTGGCTCGACGCGCACAACGTCACCGGCGTGCTGGCGCTGCCCTACCACCTGATGATCACCTATACGGGCATCGTCACCCTGGCGATGATGTACATGCCCTGGGGCGTCACCGCGGCTTATAAGGGCGATGCGACGCGCTTCTACGCCGAGACCGCCCAGATCACGACGCAGCGCCCGCCCGTCGGCCAGCCCGGAACCCTCGCCCCCATTGGGCCGATGGTCGCCCGTGCCGTGGCGACGATCCAAGAACCGCTGGAACGCCTGTCCATCGTCAATCCGGGCGATGCCGGGGCCACCGTGATCGCCATCTTCGAGGAGCCGCACGGGCTCGCCCACCAGCATCCGCAGATCGCCTTCGACGGCACCACCGGCGAGATCGTCGAAACCCTTCAAGGCGGCCTGAAGCCGGCGGCCAAGACCTTCACCACCATGGTGGGCCTACACGAGGCCCATTTCGCCGGGCCGGCCCTGCGCGTCCTATTCTTCCTCTGCGGCCTGATGGGATGCGTCATGGTGGCGAGCGGCCTGATCCTGTGGTCCGTCGCCCGGCTGCCGAAACCCGGCGAGGCCCCGTCTCTCGGCCTTCGCGTGGTGCAGGCCCTCAACATCGGCACCATCATCGGCCTGCCGGCGGGAATCGCGGTGTATTTCCTCGCCAACCGGATCCTCCCTCCGGGCCTCGAGGGCCGCCTCGACTGGGAGGTGCGGGCCTTCTTCGCCGCCTGGATCGTCATGAGCGTGGTACCGCTGTTCCGGCCTCATCGCGCCGCATGGCGGGAGATGGCCCTCGTCACCGCCGCTCTGTTCCTCGCCGTGGCCCTGGCGGACCTCCTCGCCGCCGCCGCGCCCGGCCCGAGCGCCCTGCTGCGGCACGACCCGCGCTTCCTCTGGTTCGATGCGGCCATGATCGCGCTCGCGGGGCTGTTCGCGCTCGTTGCCCGCAAGGTGGCGCGGTTCCAGACCCGCACGCGCGCGAAATCCGCTCCCGTCGGCGCGCCGAGGACCGCCTGAAACCGGATAAGCGAAAGCGGGAGCAAGAACCGGGATGCGATCCCCGTCCCTGCGGGCCAGGATGACGGGAGGAGACGGCGCCCCATCCGCGCCGGCTTCGCCCGATCAGGAGATCGCCCCCGTGCCCGTCCGCGAACCCACCTCCTCCCCGGAGGCCCTGTCCGTGTCCGAGGCCGGCGACGCGGGGAGATGGGCCGCCCTCGCCTCCCGCGATCGAGCCGCCGATGGCCACTTCGTCTATGCGGTGCGCACCACGGGAATCTATTGCCGGCCGAGTTGCGCGGCGCGCGCCGCACGGCGCGAGAATGTGAGCTTCCATGCCACCTGCGCCGAGGCGGAGGCGGCCGGCTTTCGCGCTTGCCGGCGCTGCCGGCCCGACGCGCCGAGCCTTGCCGCGCGCCGGACGGAGGCCGTCGCCCGCGCCTGCCGCCTCATCGACGAATCCGAGACGGTACCGGGCCTCGGCGCCCTGGCGGAGGCGGCCGGTCTCAGCCCGTTCCATTTCCACCGGGTGTTCAAGGCGGTCACCGGCGTGACGCCGAAGGCCTATGCGGCGGCGCGGCGCGCGGATTCCCTCGCCTCGGGCCTGAGCCAGGCCGGATCGGTGACGCAGGCGATCTACGCGGCCGGTTACGCCTCGCCGAGCCGCTTCTATGCCGACGCGACGGACCGCCTCGGCATGGCCCCGAACGTCTACCGCCGGGGCGGCGACGGCGTCGCGATCCGGTTCGGCATCGGCCAATGCGCCCTCGGCGCCATCCTGGTGGCGGCAACAGCCAAGGGCCTCTGCGCCATCCTGCTCGGAGACGATCCCGACATCCTCGTCCGCGACCTCCAGGACCGTTTCCCGAAGGCCGAACTCTCCGGCGGCGACCCGGCCTTCGAGGCGTGGATGGCGCAGGTGGTGGGGTTCGTGGCCTGCCCCTCAGGCGGTCTCGACCTGCCGCTCGATATCGGCGGCACCGCCTTCCAGCATCGGGTCTGGGACGCCCTGCGCAAGATCCCCATCGGCACCACCGCGACCTATGCGGAGATCGCCCGCGCCATCGGCGCGCCGGCGGCGACCCGTGCCGTGGCGCGGGCCTGCGGCGCGAACCCCATCGCCGTGGCGATACCCTGCCACCGGGTGGTCCGTTCGGACGGGTCGCTCTCCGGCTACCGCTGGGGCGTCGCGCGCAAGCGCGACCTCCTCACCCGCGAGGGCGCCGCCCCCTGACCGCGACATTCGCGCCCCGATACCGATGACCGCGCTACCCCATCCGGAGGATGTGGCGCGGACCGTCCCGTGGCATGACCGTTCCCGGAGAGGGAGAATGCCGTGACCACCGCCGCGACGCCGGATTTCTACTGGCTGGGTTTCGAAGCCTACGGGCGTGGCGAGACCATCGACCGCGCCCCGGGCGGCGAGGACTCCGCCGAGCGGCTGGATTGGATCGACGGTTGGGAGTTCGGCAAGTTCGCCTCCGCCGCCAGCCCCGATCCCGACGATCTCGACGCCGCCGAGCCGCCGCCGCTTGCCGCAGCGCATCCACCCGCGCCGCAGGACCGTTTGTTTTGTCGAACGATCCCGGCGGAACGAGCGCGGAGCAAATGACGGCCGACGGGGGGCAACACAGGCCTTCTCTCCTGATCCGGTCCCCCCCGGGGAACGACTTGCCGCGCAGGGAGCGGCGGCAGCAAGAGCCTTCTCCGATCTCTTGTTCTTAAAAAAGAACGTTCTCGTTGACAGGGCAGGCTTTCGGCGGGACCATCCCGGCACTCGGCCAGGGCCATCGAGCGGGTCTTCCCGTGCGCCCGGCCCTCCGATCCGTCCGAAGAATCCCGCCTCCCCATGATCCTTTCCCCGCCTCTGCGCGACACCGCCGAAGGGCTCGCCCGGCTTTTCGCCGAACGGGCCGAGGGGCATGACCGCGCCGGCCGATTCGCGCACGACAACATCGCCGACCTCCGGAATGCCGGCCTGCCGGGATTGATCGTGCCGCGCCGGCTCGGCGGCGGCGGCGCGGGGCTCGGGGCGGCCGCGATGGTGGTCGGCACTCTGGCGCGGGGCGAGCCGTCCACCGCCCTGGTGGTCGCCATGCACTTCCTCCAGCACGGGCTGATCCATGCGCGGGAACACTGGCCGCGGGCGATCGCCGACCGGCTCGGCCGCGCGGCGGTGGAGGACGGCGCGCTCATCAACGCCCTGCGGGTCGAGCCCGAGCTCGGGACCCCCGCCAGGGGCGGCCTGCCGGAGACGGTGGCGCGGGCAACAGTCACGGGCTGGCGTGTCAGCGGCCGGAAGATCTATTCCACCGGGAGCCCGGCCCTCACGCACGGCCTCGTCTTTGTCCGCACAGACGAGGCGGAGCCGCGCATCGGCAACATCCTCGTGCCCATGGCCTCGCCGGGCGTGCGAATCGAGGAGACCTGGGACCATCTCGGCCTGCGCGCCAGCGGCAGCCACGACGTGATCTTCGAGGACGTGGAGGTGCCGGCCGACCATGCGGTGGACCTTCGCCCGCCCGAAGGCTGGCGCAAGGCTGACACCGACCAGCAGGCCTGGAGCACCACGATGCTGTCGGCCCTCTACGACGGCGTCGCCCGGTCGGCGCAGGCTTGGTTCATCGCCTTCGCAAAAGACCGCAAACCCGGAAGCCTCGGCCAGAGCCTCGCCACCCTGCCGCGTTTCCAGGATGCCATCGGCGAGAACGAGCGGCTGCTCAGCCTCAATGCCCGCCTGATCCGGAGCGTCGCCGCGGAGGTGGACGGGGGCGCCTGCCCCTCCATCGCCGAATCCGGGTTCCTCAAGGCCACCGTCACCGAGAACGCGATCCAGGTGGTGCAGCGGGCCGTGGAACTCGCCGGCAATCCCGGCTTGTCGCGGGCGAACCCGCTGGAGCGGCACCTGCGCGACGTCCTGTGCGGGCGCATCCACTGGCCGCAGGCCGATTCGGTCCGCGTCTCCGCCGGGCGCGCCGCCCTCGGGCTTTGACATCACCGCCCCTTCCGACACGGACAAGGAGATCGCCATGAGCTTCCTTCCAGCCGACGCCGTCGAGTTCATCGGCTTCGCCGCCCCGCGCTACACTTCCGAGACCCATGCGGCTTCGGGACCGGCCATCGACCGCGACTACCTGCGCCTGCTCGCCCAGGCGCATGAATGGGGCGGGTTCGACCGCATCCTGGTGGCCTTCTACGCGACCCAGCCCGATGCGCTGCTGCTCTCCGCCCAGATCGCGGCGGTGACCGACCGGATCGGCCTCATGATCGCCCACCGCACCGGATTCACCGCACCGACGGTGGCCGCGCGCCAATTCGCGACCCTCGACCAGCTGACGGGCGGGCGCGTCGCCATCCACGCCATCAGCGGCGGCGACGACAGGGAACTGGCGCAGGACGGCGACCACCTGACCAAGGACGAGCGCTACGCCCGCACCGACGAATTCCTCACCATTGCCCGGCAGGTCTGGACCGCCGAGGCACCGTTCGATTTCGCCGGCGCGCATTACCGGATCGACCGGGGCTTCTCCGAGGTGAAGCCGGTAAACCCGCGCGGCATCCCAGTCTTCTTCGGAGGGGCCTCCCCGGCCGCCATCGCTGTCGCCGGACGGCACGCCGACACCTACGCCCTGTGGGGCGAGAGCCTCGATCAGGTCCGGGAGGCGATCTCCAGGGTCCGGGCGGCCGCCGCCCCCCATGGCCGCGACCCGCGCTTCAGCCTGTCGTTCCGGCCGATCCTGGCCGCGACGGAGGAGGAAGCCTGGGCCAGGGCCGAGGACATCCTGGCGCGCACCCGCGCCACCCGCGCCGCCAGGGGACTCGGCCCGGCAGCCGCGCCCGAGAACGAGGGCTCGCGCCGCCTGCTCGCGGCGGCCTCGCAGGGCTCGCGCCTCGACAAGCGGCTCTACACCGCCATTGCCCGTGAGACGGGCGCCTCGGGCAATTCCACCGCCCTCGTCGGCACGCCGGAGCAAGTGGCCGACGCCCTTCTCGATTACCACGACCTCGGGGTGCGGACCTTCCTGATCCGCGGCTTCGACCCGCTGGAAGACGCCATCGCGTATGGCCGGGACCTGATCCCCGCCTTCAAGCGACTCCTCGCCCAGCGTGGCGCCCGGGCGGAGGCAGCCTGATGCGCGCCCTCATCGCCATCCTCGCCCTGCTGGCGTTCACCGGCATCGCCCGCGCCGACGAAACCGTGCTTCGCGTCGGCGATCAGCGCGGGAACGCCCGCGCTCTGATGGAGGCGGCCGGCGTCCTCGCCGACCTGCCCTACAAGCTCGAATGGAGCGAGTTTCCCGCCGCCGCCCCGCTCCTCGAAGCCCTCAATGCCGGGGCGATCGATGCCGGCGGGGTCGGTGACGCGCCCTTCACCTTCGCGGCGGCGGCAGGCGTGCCGGTGAAGGCGTTCGTCGCCTTCCGCAACAAGCAGAACGGGCTGGCGATTCTCGTCGCCAAGGATTCGCCGATCAAGAACGTGGCCGACCTGAAGGGCCGGAGCATCGCCACCAATCGCGGCTCCATCGGCCATCAGGTGGTGCTCGCCGCCTTGGAGGAAGCGGGCCTTCCGGCCAATGCGGTGACCCTCCGCTTCCTGCCCCCGGCAGATGCCAAGATCGCGCTCGCCAGCGGCAGCGTCGATGCCTGGGCGACCTGGGAGCCCTACACCTCCACGGCGGAGCTTGCAGGCCTCGCCCGAGTCGTGCGCGACGGCAACGGCATCACGCCGGGCCTGAGCTTCGCGGTGGCGTCTGACGCCGCGCTAAAGACCAAGCGCGCGCAGCTCGCCGATTTCGGCCGTCGCCTCGTGAACGCGCGCGAATGGGCGCTCAAGGACCCCGCGCCCTACGCGGCGGTGTGGTCGAAGCTCATCGGCCTGCCGGAGACCGTGCCTTTGCGCTGGTTCTCGCGGGCGGAGTATCGGGCGGTGCCCATCGACGACGCGGTGATCGCCGACGAGCAGCGCAACATCGACCTCTATGTCCGTTCCGGGCTGATCCCCGCCGCGCGGGCGCCGCGCGCCGACCTGATCCTCGACCGGAGCTTCGAACCGTCGGCGATCGCGGTACGTTGACCAGACCGCCGCCGAGGATTGCCGCCAAGGACCGGACCCATGCACGACCCTTCCGACCATAGCCGCGACCACGCCCATCCCGACCACGGGCATACACATGAGCACGAGGCGGCGCCCGCCACCGAGCGCTGGAAGCATGACGGCGTGCGGGTGATTCCCGGCGACAAGCTCGATTCCAACACCGCCCAGACGCCGGGCATGTTCCGGCAGGCGGCGATCAACCATGCCCGCGTCGGGGCGCAGAAGATCTGGGCCGGCACGGTGGCGATCGCTCCCGACGCCAAGACCGGCGTCCACCATCACGGCGCCCTGGAGAGCGTGATCTACGTGGTTTCCGGCCGCGCCCGCATGCGCTGGGGCGACAAGCTCGAATTCGTGGCCGAGGCCGGCCCCGGCGACTTCATCTTCGTGCCGCCCTACGTGCCGCACCAGGAGATCAACGCCGATCCGGACCAGCCCCTGAACTGCGTCCTGGTGCGCTCCGACAACGAGGCGGTGGTGGTCAACATCACCGATGTGGACCCCGTGGAGCGCCCCGAGACGGTCCACTGGGTCGACCCGATCCACAAGCATCCCTGATTCCGCGCCATACCGAGAGACGCCGCTCCATGATCCATCGTCGCCACGCGCTGCGGGCCGCCGCCGCGCTGAGCCTTCTCGCCCTCGCTCCGGGACGCGTGCTCGCCGCCGAGCCGAAGACGCTGCGCATCGGCTACCAGAAATCCTCGACGCTGATCGCCCTGCTGAAGCAGGACGGCAGCCTGGAAAAGGCGCTGGAGCCCCTCAAGGTCAATCTCACCTGGCACGAATTCACCAGCGGCCTGCCGGTGATGGAGGCGCTCAACGCAGGCCAGATCGACCTCTCGGCGGATGTGGCCGACACGGTGCCGATCTTCGCCCAGGCCGCCAATGCGCGGATCACCTACGTGGCGCAGGAGGCCGCCTCGCCGGCCGCACAAGCCATCGTCGTGGGGGGCGATTCCCCCATCAAGTCGGTGGCCGACCTCAAGGGCCGCAAGGTCGCGGTGACGAAGGGCGCCGGCAGCCATTACCTGCTGCTGGCCGCCCTCAAGGCGGAGGGCATCCCGTTCAAGGCGATCACCCCCGCCTACCTCACCCCGGCGGACGGGCGCACGGCGCTGGCCAGCGGCGGGGTCGAGGCCTGGGTCGCCTGGGACCCGTTCCTGTCGGCCGCCGAACTGCAATCGGGCGCCCGCATCCTGAAGGACGGCACCGGCCTGTCGCTCTACAAGCGCTACTATCTCGCCTCGGACGAATACGCGGCCAAGCACGGTGACATCCTCGACATCGTCTTCGCCAAGCTGCGCGACACCGGCACCTGGGTGAAGGCCAACCCGGACGAATCCGCGACCCGCCTCGGCGCCCTTTGGAAGCTCGACACGGCCATCGTCGCCAAGGCCAATGCCCGCCGCACCTACGTCGTCGAGCCGGTGACCCGCGAGGGGCTGACCGAGCAGCAGACCATCGCCGACGCGTTCCGCGCCGAGGGCCTGCTGCCGCGCCCCGTCGACGCCTCGTCGCTGGGGATTTGGGCGCCGACCAAGTCCTGATCGCCGCCCATGAAAAATCCCGATGAGCCGGGCTCATCGGGATCGGAGCGTTCCTCACCGCGTGAAGAACGGGCTCACCACTTGTAGGAGACGCTCGCCACGACCTTGCGCTGGGTGCCGTAGAAGCAGGCGAACTCGGACGAGCATGACGACACGAAGCGGCGGTCGCCGATGTTGATGACGTTCACGGCCGCACGCCAACCGGCATAGTCGTAATGCACCGAGGCGTCGAAAGTGACGTATTCCGGCACGGTGAGGGTGTTAGGGATATCGGCGAAGGAACGGCCGACATAGTTCACGCCACCGCCGAAGCCGAAGCCTTTGAAATCACCCACCGGGATCGTGTAGTCGGCCCAGAGCGATGCGAGATTCTCTGGGATGCCCACCGGGACGAACCCGATGCGGGGATCCGTTGGGCCCGCGCCCTCGATCGTCCGGAGACCGTAGATCGTATACGATGCGACGAGGTTCAGACCTTCCGCCAGGGTCGCCACTGCCGAAGCCTCGAAGCCGCGCGAACGGACCTTGCCGACCTGGACGTTGACGAATGGGTTCTCCGCCGTAGCGGTAAGCACGTTGTCGCGAACTAGATCGAAGGCGGCGAGGGTGAACAGCGTGTTCCAGCCCGCGGGCTGGAACTTGGCGCCGACCTCGATCTGCTCACCCTTCTCGGACTTGGCGGGAACGTTGCCGGCGAGCACGCCGGCAGTCGGGTTGAAGGACGTACCGTAGGTGACGTAGGGCGCCAGACCATTGTCGAAATTGTAGATCAGGCCGAGACGGCCGGTGAACGCACCCTCGTTGATCTTTGTCGAGTTGTTGGGGAGGAGCTTGTCGTCGACGTTGTTCGTGACAAAGTCCTGGCGGCCGCCGATGAGGAAGGTCAGGCGCTCGGTGAGGGCGATCTGATCCTGCGCATAGAGACCGACCTGCTGGAGCTGCTGGTTGATCACCCGGTACGGCACGGTCGCGGCGGCCGACTGGTAGTAGCGCGGGAATAGGACGTTGAGTCCCGGCGGAGGCGTCATGAACGGCGTGACGCCCTGATTGTCCGACAAGCTGTAGCGCTTGTAATCGACGCCCATCAGCAGGGTATGACCGAAGTAACCGTCGTTGAACCGGGCCTCGGCCTGGTTGTCGACGGTGAATATCCCGGCGCGCGGCGTCGTCAGGAAGCCATAGCGGGCGAGCTCCGTCTGAGTGGCATTGTTGTAGCCGTTGGCGACGTAACGGGAATCCGAGACTTCCGTGAATGAGAACCGGAAGTTCTGGCGCACGGTCCAGACATCGTCGACATGATGCTCGAACTCGTAGCCCAGATTGGCCTGGTTCCGGGTATAGCGGTCGACGAGCGGGTCACTGGCGTTGAGCTTGCGGTCGATGCGGAATCCCGAGGCGTTGTTCCGCACCGTGCCGGAATACGGAAGGAACTGGCCGGCGCCGCCGGTCTCGTCGCGCTGGAAACTCGTGAGCACGGTGAAGGTGGTGGCGCCGTCGGGCTTATAGGTGAAGCTCGGGGCGATGTAGTAGCGGTCCTCCGGCGCGAAGTTCACCTGGGCGTCGCCGTTCTGGAAACGGCCGGTCAAGCGGTAGAACCAGTGGCCGGAATCATCCACCGGGCCGCCGAGATCGAAGGCGGCGTAGCGCTGGTCGAACGAACCGCCGCCGAGTTCGAGGTAGCGCAGCGGCTCGAGGGTCGGACGCTTGGAGACGATGTTGATGAGCCCGCCCACGGGGCTGCCGCCGAACAGGGTGGCGGCGGGGCCGCGCAGCAGTTCGATGCGCTCGGCGCCGAACGGGTCGATGCGGAAATTCGCGAAGGAGGTCTGGAACAGCTGGAGTCCGTCGCGGAACAGGCCGGATTCGGTGGCCGAGAAGCCGCGGATCAGGAACCAGTCGAGGCGCGTGTCGGGGCCGAACTGGTTGGCGTAGATGCCCGGCGTATAGCGCACGGCCTCGGACAGGGTCTGGGAGCCCTGCGCCCTAATCTGATCGGCACCGACGACGCTGATCGATTGCGGCGTGCGAATGATCGGCGTGTCGGTCTTGGTGGCCGTGGCGCTGCGGGTGGCGACGTAGCCATCCACCGGGCCACGGGCGGTCTCGGGCGCGCGACGACCATTCCCGACACCAGTGCCGTTCCCCGCGCCCGATCCTTCGACGCTCAACGTATCGAGGGTCACGGCCCGTTCCTGCGCCGAACCGGCTCCCGTCAGGGCGAGGACCGTGATCGACACCCCGGCCGCGAGGACGGCGGAACGGGCGAATGGGGACGACGACATGGACGGCCTGGCTCCAGATGACGGGCAGCAGAACGGGCTCGCGCAAATGGCGAGACGTAGCCTGCTGCGCTCTTTAGAATTATGATAAACTACTGTAATACAACATGTATTCGCCCTTCCGCCGTAGCTTTCGGCTCGGCCGGTGGCAAGATACCGAACACCCTTCGTCACTCGCCGTTGCTGCTTCGACACAGGCCGCGCAGGTTGTAATGCTTGTGCGCACTCAGCCTGCTGGAGGTGTCGGCGGCGACAACGATGCGGGATCGGGGCGTCAGCCAGTGGATCGAAGGGGTGTAACCGGATGAGGGCCGGGGCCCGTTCTCGACGCGACGCTTGGCGTGGCGGAGTGCGGCCTGTCCTGGATGACGGCCGATGGAGCCCATCCCCGGCGCGGCCGGCCGGGGATGGGGTGGGCGGCGGAGGCCTTTTACTTCAGGCGGTCGGCGGCCCAGGCGATATGGTCGTCGATGAAGGTGGAGATGAAGAAGTAGGAGTGGTCGTAGCCCTCGCGCATGTTCAGCGTCAGGGGGATGCCGGCCTTTTTGCAAGCCTCCTCCAGGAGCCAGGGGCGCAGGCCGTCTGCCAAGAAGCTGTCGGCCGTGCCCTGATCCACGAGGAATTCGGGGAAGCGCTTGCCGTCCTCGATCAGCGCGGTGGCGTCATGCGCGCGCCAGGCCGCCTCGTTGGTCCCGAGATACTTCTCGAAGGCGGGCTTCGACCATCCGGCCGTGGAGGGCTGGGCGATGGGCGCGAAGGCCGAGCAGGACTTGAAACGGTCGGGATAGGTCAGCGCGATGGTCAGCGCGCCGTGGCCGCCCATGGAATGGCCGAAGATGCCCTGGCGAGACATGTCGGCGGGGAAATTCTCGGCGATGAGGGCGGGGAGCTCCTCGGTGACGTAGCTCCACATCCGGTAATTGGTGGCGTAGGGCGCCTCCGTCGCATCGACATAGAAGCCGGCGCCCGAGCCGAACTGCCAGTTGCCGGCCTCGTCGGGAATATCCGCGCCGCGCGGGCTGGTATCCGGCGCCACGATGATCACGCCATGCTCGGCGGCGGCGCGGCGGTACTCGCCCTTGTCCATGACGTTGGCATGGGTGCAGGTGAGGCCGGACAGGTACCAGAGCACCGGCACCGGGCCGTTCTCGGCCTGCGGCGGCACGAACACCGCGAAGGTCATGGGACAGCCGGTGGTCTTGGCATCGTGCTTGTAGACGCCCTGCGTGCCGCCATGGGCGCGGGCCTTCGAGATGGTTTCCATGCGGTGATCTCCTGATGGGCGATGGTCGGTGCGGGCTCGTCCCTCCCCCCTCTGCGGGGGAGGGTGGGCCTCGCGTCAGCGAGGGTCGGGAGAGGGGAGCGCCGTATCCGGAAAGGGGGCCCCCTCTCCCGCCTGCTCCGCAGGCACCCTCCCCCGCAGAGGGGGGAGGGTCGAGGCGCTTCGTCTGGATGGGATCAGTAAACCACCACCGAGCGGATCGACTTGCCCTCGTGCATCAGGTCGAAACCGTGGTTGATGTCTTCCAGCGGCATGGTGTGGGTGATCAGGTCGTCGATGTTGATCTTGCCCTCCATGTACCAGTCGACGATCTTCGGCACGTCGGTGCGGCCGCGCGCGCCACCGAAGGCCGAGCCCTTCCAGACGCGGCCGGTGACGAGCTGGAACGGACGGGTGGAGATCTCCTTGCCGGCCTCGGCCACGCCGATGACGATCGACTCGCCCCAGCCGCGATGGCAGCATTCCAGCGCCTGGCGCATGACGTGGACGTTGCCGGTGCAGTCGAACGAGAAGTCCGCGCCGCCGCCGGTGACGTCGAGGATCGCCGAGACCACGTGATCGTTGCCGACCTCCTTCGGGTTGATGAAGTGGGTCATGCCGAATTTGCGGGCCATCTCCTGCTTGTCGGGGTTGATGTCGACGCCGATGATCTTGTCGGCACCGACCATCCGAGCGGCCTGGAGCACGTTGAGGCCGATGCCGCCGAGGCCGAACACCACGACGTTGGCGCCGGGCCAGACCTTTGCGGTGTAGATCACCGCGCCGATGCCGGTGGTGACGCCGCAGCCGATGTAGCAGATCTTGTCGAAGGGAGCGTCTTCGCGGATCTTGGCGAGCGCAATGGCCGGCAGGACCGTGAAGTTCGAGAAGGTCGAGCAGCCCATGTAGTGGAACAGGGTGTTCGCGCCGTTCGGGCTGCCGCCGGTGGAGACACAGGAGAAGCGCGAGGTGCCGTCCGGCATCACGCCCTGGCCCTGCGTGGAACGGATCGCGGTGCAGAGGTTGGTGCGCTGCGACAGGCAGGACTTACAGCTGCGGCATTCCGGGGTGTAGAGCGGGATGACGTGGTCGCCGACCTTCAGGTCCGTGACCCCGGCGCCGAGCTCGCGGACGATGCCCGCGCCCTCGTGGCCGAGGATCGCCGGGAACTTGCCCTCGGAATCGAGGCCCGACAGGGTGTAGGCATCGGTGTGGCAGATGCCGGTGGCCATTAGCTCGATGAGGACTTCGCCGGCCTTGGGGCCTTCGATGTCGATGGTCTCGATGGTGAGGGGCTTCTTGGCCTCCCACGCGACCGCAGCGCGCGTCTTCATGTCATTATTCTCATGTCTGGACGATCACGGACGGTGTCGAACTGCCGACTCTTCGGCTTCGCCTCATCCAGGGGAGGGCAAGCCGAACGGCCCGAAAATCTGTTTCGTGCAATGATGGTTCTGGAGACGAGATGCAACGCCCTCGGGCCGCGCGGGAGGTCGCGTCGCCCCTGTGTTGTCGCGGAAGCATACCGGCCGGCACCTCAGCGGTAGCCGGCGGCCTGCAGTTCGAACAATTCGGCGTAGCGCCCGCCCCTTGCCTGAAGTTCCTCGTGCGTTCCGGCCTCGATGACCTTGCCCCCGTCGAGGACGAGGATGCGGTCGGCCATGCGCACGGTGGAGAAGCGGTGCGAGATCAGCACGCAGCTGCGCCCCCGGCTGAGATCGCGAAAACGCTGGAACACCTCGAACTCGGCGCGGGCGTCGAGGGCGGCCGTGGGCTCGTCGAGGATCAGGATCTCGGCCTCGCGCATATAGGCCCGGCTCAGCGCGATCTTCTGCCATTGGCCGCCGGAGAGGTCGACGCCGTCGGCGAAGCGCTTGCCGAGCGGCTGGTCGTAGCCCAGCGGCAGGCGTTCGATCACGCCGTCGGCGAGGCTGCGCCCGGCGGCACGGGCGACGCGGGCGGCGTCCTCGCGCTCCTCGATGCGCCCGACGGCGACGTTCTCGGCGGCGGTGAAATCGAAGCGCACGAAATCCTGGAAGATGACGCCGATTCGGGCGCGAAGGTCGTCTAGGTCGTAATCGGAGAGCGGTCGGCCATCGAGCAGCACGCGGCCCTCGGTGGGGTCGTAGAGCCGGGTCAGCAGCTTGACGATGGTTGTCTTGCCGGCGCCGTTCTCACCCACCAGGGCCAGCACCTCCCCGGCGGCGAGGCGGAAGCTCAAGGACCGGACCGCCCAGGTCTCGGTGCCGGGATAGCGGAACCCGACCTCCTCGAAGACGATGCCGTGGGTGATCGGCTGCGGGAACGGCACGGGCCGCTCCGGCGAGCGGATCAGCGGCACCACCTCGAAGAACGAGAACAGGTCTTCGAGATACTGGGCCTGCGAGGAGATCTGCGAGAAGCCGAGCAGCAGGCCCTCGATCAGGCCGCGCAGGCGCTGGAACGAGCCGGCGAGGAAGGCGAGGTCGCCGATGGAGAAGGCGCCCGCCACCGTGCGCCAGACGATGGTGGCATAGGCCGCGTAATAGGCGAGCGTGCCGAGAGCCGCGAAGAGGCCGCCCCAGCCGGCCCGGCGGATGGCGAGGGAGCGATTGTCGGCCAGGAGCTTGGCAGCCACGATCCGGTAGCGCTCGGCGATATAGGCGTTGAGGCCGAAGAGCTTGACCTCCTTGGCCGATTCCACGCTGGCCCCGAGATAGCGCAGGTAATCGATCTGCCGCCGCTCGGGGGTGCGGGTCCAGGCGAGGCGATAGCCCTGCCGGTTGAAGTAGAGTTCGTTCAGGAAGGCCGGGACGAGGGAGCCGGCGAGCAGCAGGATCAGCCAGGGAGCGTAGGCGGCAAGCCCGATGCCGAAGGCAACGAGCGTGATGAGATCCTGCCCCTGCCCGAAGAGCTGGAACAGCAGGTTGGAGCGCCCGGTGACCTGCCGGCGGGCGCGCTCCAACCGGTCCTGCTGGGCGCTGTCCTCGAATTGCTCGAGGTCGAGGGCGGCGGCGTGGCGCATCAGCCGCAGCGTGGCGGCATTGGCGTAGCGGTCCGCGACCAGCCCGTCGGTGAGGGTGCTCAGCCGCCCGAGCAGATCGGACAGGATGGCGAGGCCGAGTTCCACCGCCACGAGACCGGCCAATCGGGCAAGGGCCGGGTCCGCCATCCAGCCGGCGAAGCCGGTTCCGGCCGGATGGGGCCGGGCGTGTTCGGCGACGATGGCGTCGAGGATGAGCTTGCCGAGATAGAGCATCAACACCGGCAGGCTCGCCCGCGCAAGGCGCAGGGCGATGCTCGCCATCAGCAGGCGCGGGCTCGCGGAATAGACGAGGCGAAACAGCGCCGGCAGGTAGCGCAGGGCGCCCACGCGCTCGACGACGAACCGGTTCAGCGAGGCAGCGAGGGAGGCGGTGGACATCGCGGCGGACCATGACCGGAGCGGCCCCGTCCGTCGATGCGTCGTAGAGTGCTCCGTCACCGTCCCCGACGGCGATGCCGCGACCGCCTCATGCGACGCGTGGTTTCAGATGATGCGCTTCGTGACGCAGACGCCTGAGGACATCGGCCAGGACGGCAAGACTTTGGTTTCTCTCCCATGTTAGCGTCCCGCATGTATTGTGCGCGTGAGGCGGGTTGGATGCTCAGCGGTTCGACTCTTCTACGGGTGGTGGTGCTCTTCGTCGTGGCGGCGGCGCTGGCGGGCCTGGTCCAGGCCTTCTGGCCGCAGGGCAGCGACGATCCGGCGGCGCTGGTGCAGCGCACCGAGCCGACCAAGGTGACTCCGCCACAACCCGCGCCCCCGCCGCCCGAGCGTCGTGCGGAGCCGGCGCCTTCCGCTCCGCAGCCCGCCGCTCCCGCCCCGCAAGCCGTGCTGCCGCCGTCTCCGATCCGGCCGCTGCCGCGGCAAACGCCGCCCGCCTCTCCGGAGGGAGCGAATTCCGCGCTCGACCCGGCCCCCCTCCCCTATGGCGGCCCCGTGGCGCCCCTGGCCGAGAGCCCTCCGCTGAACGCGACCCCATCCGAAACGCAGCAGGCCATCGACAATGCGGGTCCGGCGGCGGTCTCAGTGGTGGATCTCAACACCGCCTCGGTGGCGGAACTCAACGGCCTCAAGGGTGGCGGCATGATCGGCCGCGCCATCGCCCAGCGCCGGCCCTATGCCTCGGTGGATCAGCTTCTCTCGAAACGCGTCCTCAGCAGGTCGACCTATGAGCGGATCAAGAACCAGGTGACCGTGCGTTGAGCGATGGAGGCCGGCTTCGCGCTGGCATCGGACGCCGCCGCTTCGTAAGATCGGCGAGAGGGTCGTGGGCGCCAGCCATGCGATCGACCGAAGAGACAACGAGGCGCCGGGGCCGGATGGGTGAGATGCGTGCCACCACGGCTCGGCGAGGAACGGCCCGGTTCGCCGGCATCGCACGGACCGTTTTCGCAAAGCCCGCTCAGCTAGCCACGGGACAAAGCCGAATCCCACGCGCCCGATGCACCGGAAACGCTTGAAAGGACCCGATATGTTGACACAGTCCAGCAACATCACCCTGCGCGACGATCTCGGGGTGACGGAGACCTCCGAGACCGACAACGTGGTGCGGTGGGACGGCGAACGGCTCTATGTGGAGCACGACATCTATCACAACGGCCAGCTCGTCCATAAAAAGTACCGCAAGAACGTCACCGAACCCGTGGCGAAGGCACTCCAGGCGCTGATCAACCGCGCCAAGCAATAAGCATGGGCGGCGTCCGTCAGGCCCCACTGCCACAGGAGACCGGCGCGCCACAGGCGGGATCGGCCCTGCCGGGTCCGGTAATGGGGCCCCGAACCAGTCGACGATGTCGGCCGCCGGGGCGCGTCGCATCCCGCAACCGGCCGGGCGCGAGGTGGGACTAGCGGCAGGCCGCGAGCCTCGCCTCAGTAGCGGGCCGTCACACTGGCCAGGACAGTGAGCGGTGCGCCGGGGAGATTGTTGAACTGATTGAAGGGCTGCTCGATGTAGCGGCGATCCGTGAGGTTGCGGCCGTTCACGGCGAAACGCCATGTCGGGTCGATCTCGTAGAACAATGTCGCGTCGAGGCGCGCATAGGCGCCGACCTTGTAGCTGTTGGTGATGTCGCCGAAGCGCTCGCCCACATAGGTGACGCCGCCGCCGAAGCCCCAGCCCCGCATCGGGCCGTTCTGGAACTGGTAGGTCGACCACAGGCTCGTGCTGAAGGTCGGGGCGGCCGGGAGGCGGTTGCCGATGGCGATCGTCGTATCCTGCGTCACCCGCGCATCGACATAGCCAATACCGCCGATGATTCTCCAGCCGGGCAGGATCTCGCCGGCGATGTCGGCCTCGGCGCCCTGCGAACGCTGCTCGCCGGTGATGATGGAGAAGCCGGTATTGATTGGATCGGCCGCGGCGACGTTCGCCCGAACGATCCGGAAGGCGGCCGCGCTCAGGGTGAGACGATCGGGGATCAGGTCGACACGCGTACCGATCTCGACCTGCTCGCCGGTCTCCGGCGCCGGCGTAAGGCCACCGATCACGTTGGCGGTCTGGGGCGTGAAGGAGGTCGTGTAGCTTCCATAGACGGTGAGCGGCTCGATCGGCCGCCAGACCAGGCCGACGCGCGGCGAGGTTCCGGTGACGTCCTGAGTGGGAGGCACGGTGTTGTTGGTGGCGGTGCGCTGGAAATAGAACTGGTTGGCCGTATCCACGCGGACGCCGAGGACGAGTTGCAGTCCCTGGGCCAGCTCGATCTGGTCCTGCATGTAGGTGCCGACCATGAACAGCTTCTGCCGCAGGTCACTCTGCAGGGCGAGCGTGCCGATCTGCGGGATCGATCCCCGGATCGGGTTGAGGAAGGAGACCGGGCTGGCCGTGCCCTGCTGCGAATAGGGATGCCGGTACCCATCGACGATTTCGACGCCGAACAGGGCCGTGTGGCGGAAACCGAACAGATCGAAACGGGCGACGGCTTCCGTCTGGCTGTCGATCGAGTTGTAGATGGACTCGATCTCGGACAGACGCCGCGTCAGCGACGCCCCGTTCGCGCTCACCCCGGTGGCGCGGGTGGCGAACACGTCGAACTGGCCCCATTGACCGTTGATCACCTGCCGCAGGGTCAGGCTTTCGTTGACGTCATGCTCGGCCCGCAGGGTGATGGAGTTCGACTCGCCGTAATACCGGGACCAGGACTCGCCGTAGTAACGGCGGATGTTGTCCAGGGGCACCCGACCCTGGAAAGCCGTGAGACCTTCGTCATACTGGCTGTGCTGGCGCGAGAACTCGGCATTGAGGGAGATCCGCGTCGAAGAATCCGGCGTCCACAACAAGGACGGCGCGAAGAAATGGCGCGAATTGGAAGGGCCGCCGAAATCCCGGAAGGTGGGGTCCTCCTGCGTGGCGAAGCTGAAGCGGGCGGCGAGCCCTTCCGTCCCCGGGACCGCTCCCGTCACCGAGCCCTGAAGCCGCCGGAAGGCGTAAGACCCGCCCTGCAGGGTGAGGTCCGCTGAGGGCGTGAGCATGGGCTGGCGCGTGACGATGTTGATCAGGCCGCCGGGATCGCCCCTGCCATAGAGGACGGAGGTGGGGCCCTTGAGCACTTCCACGCGCTCGACATTGGCAAGGTCGCGCTGTGTCGGCTGGAACGTGTTGGCCGGGTTCAGCAACACGCCGTCGATCGCATAGGTCTGCGTGTTGAAGCCACGCAGCACATAGGTGTCGGACCGGCCCTGGATGGTGCCGGCGGGCTGGACATTGCTCACATTGGTGAGCGCATCGGTCAGGCGGACGTCCTGCTGGTCGACGAGCACGTCACGGGGAACGACCTGGACCGATTGCGGAGAGTCGCGCAGGGCGGTGTCCGTCCGGGTCGAGGTCGCGGAACGGCCCGCCCGGTAGCCGGTGACGGGGCCGCTCGCCCGTTCGCCACTGCCGATCACCGACAGCTCCGACAGAACCACCGCGCTCTCGGACGGAAGCGTCTGGGCCTTCGCATCAGAGAACGGGCCGACACCGATCGCCAGAAGGGCGGCTATATTCAGGACGACGAGCGGGCGCAGCAATGTGCTGCAACATAACTCAACTGCTAGTTTGCTCATTGTCTCGTCGTCTCAAGTCTCGGCACGTCATTGCCGCCGTCGAGATCCGTTGAAGGACAAATCTCTCCGCAACAAGCACGCTTCACTCGAAACGGGCGGGCGCAACTCCGTTCATACAGCCCTGTTGCAATTCGACGACGCTCTAGAAATGCTCTAAACTATGTACGATCAAGAAATAGCAGAGGAAATCCATAGTAGAGCAGTTCGTTTATTGTCGAACGCCATCACCCTGCGGGACGATCTCGGGGTGACGGGGACCTCTGAGACCGACAATGTGGTGCGGTGGGACGATGAGCGGCTCTATGGGGAGCACAACATCTATCACGACGGCCGGCTCGTTCCCGAGGAGGACCGCGGGAACGTGACCGACACCGCAGCGAAAGCGCTCCGCGAGCGGATCAATCGCACCAAGCCATGGGGAACACGAAACGCGCCTCCTCGGTCACCGGCCCGGCGGACAGGCGCATGCATGCGCCGGGATCGGGGCCGCCCCGAGCGAGGATTAGGTTAAGCCCGATTCCGGGCATCCCTGGACGCGTGCTTATTTCTGCACGATTGTGCGACCGCTCGCGCTCAAATCGTCCGCGATGCTCCGTATGATGTCGCTCGCAGCGTGATGCGGCGACGGAGGTTCCCGGCGATGGTCCTGTCCCGATGTCTCGCCGTCTTCGCGGCCCTGTTCGCCGCCCTGCTGATATCCGTTCCGGGACATGCGCAGCAGGCCGAGAAGCGCATCGCCCTCGTGGTCGGAAACGGCGCCTATGAGGGGGCGCCCATCGCCACCGCCGCCAACGATGCCGGCCTCATCGCGCAGACGCTGCAGGCGGCGGGCTTCGACGTGGTGGGCGCGCGCGACCTCGACGAGGATGCCCTGCGCAAGGCCCTGCGCGACTTCCTCGACAAGGCGGCGGCCTCCGGGCCGGACACGGTGGCCTTCGTCTATCTCGCCGGGTACGGGCTTCAGCTCGAGGGCGACACCTTCTTCGCCCCGGTGGATGCCCGCATCGCCACCGCCGTCGACGTTCCGGTCGCGGCCCTGCGCGTGTCAGACTACATCAAGCGCCTCTCCACCGTCCCCTTGAAGGCCCGGTTCGTGGTGCTCGACGCGGCCCGCGCCAACCCGTTCGTGAAGACCGGGGAGCCGCTCGCCGGCGGTCTCGCCCTGGTGGAGGCAGAACCCGGCAGCCTCATCGCCTACAACGCGGCGCCCAGCACCGTGGCGCCGCCCGAGACGGGGGCCTATGGCGCCTACGCGCAGGCCTTGGTGGAGATGATCCGCGAGGGCGGTCTCCAGCCGGCGCCGCTCTTCGACCGGGTGCG
Source organism: Methylobacterium sp. Leaf93 (assembly GCF_001422345.1). Classification (NCBI taxonomy): domain Bacteria; kingdom Pseudomonadati; phylum Pseudomonadota; class Alphaproteobacteria; order Hyphomicrobiales; family Methylobacteriaceae; genus Methylobacterium; species Methylobacterium sp. Leaf93. The sequence goes on from NZ_LMMS01000001.1 coordinate 193,242, forward strand.
CCTGCGGGTGAACGAGACCACCAAGGGCGCGGCGATGCCTTGGGACGACGCCAGGATCGAGGTGCCGTTCGTGTTCTTCGAGCGCAACGCCGACGCGCCCGCCCCGGCACAGCCCGAGCCGATCACGGCGCTGCGCGACCGGCCTTTAGGCGACATCGGCGCGCGGCACGCCTATTCGGTGGCGGTCGAGCGCGACACGTTGCAGGGGTATCAGGATTTCCTCGGGGCCTATCCCGACGACCCGATGGCCAAGCGCGTGCGCGCCATCGTGGCCGCCCGGCGCGAGGCGACGACCTGGCGCCGCGCCCTGTCGTCCGGCACGCAGGACGCCTACTGGTCCTACCTCTCGCGCTACCCGCGCGGACCGCATGCGGCGGATGCGCAACGTCGCCTCGCCCGCCTCTCCGCCCCGCCGCGACCGCCCGAGGCCTTCACCGCTCTGTCCTTCGACCTGCCCCCGCCGCCACCGGACGAAGAGAGCTACTTCGACAGGCAGGTCGTCGCCTTCGACGACCCGGCCTATGCCCTGCCCCCGCCGCCCCCCGGCGTGCTAGCACCCCGCCCGGCCTATCTCGTGGACATCGCGGCGCCACCGCCCGAGGACGAGCTGTTCGCCCTCCCCGTCCCCCTCTTCGAGCCGGTTCCGGCCTATGTGAGCGCGCCCGCCTATATCGTCGCGCCGCCGGACAACGTCATCTACCAGAACATCCACAACAGGGTGGTGATCAACGAGATCAACCGGCGCGTCATCGAGCGGCCGCGCGGACCTTCGGCCGCGGCCCTCATGGGCGGTGCCGCCGGTCTCGGAGCGGCAGCCGCCGTCCGGGTGGCGCTACCGCCTTCCCTGTCGCACCGCACCGGCCGTCACGACGTCGGTCACAACGCCGACGGCCCTCGCCGCGACCGCCCCGGCCTGCCGCCGGGTGCCCGCGACGAACGGCCGAACGCTCCCCCCATCGGCCGCCCGCTCCCCGCGGTGAGCGCCCCAGACCCGCGCGCCGCACGGCCGGACCCGAAGGCTTTGCCCGAGCCGAAGCCGGTCGCGAACACGCGCCCGTCCGGTGACGTCGGCGGACCGCCGGACCGTGTGCGCCCTGGGAACGGCAAGACCGGGCCGGACCGGAAGGCCGTCATCGACCGTCGTGCCCCGGCCGATGCGGTGAACCCCGCCGGAGCCGGAGCGGGGCGCGGCAACGCCGATCCCGCCGACCGGGCGGCCTTGCGCCGGGAACGGATCGAGCGTCGAGACGCTGCCCGCGCCGCTGCCGGAGCCGAACGACCGCAGCTGCGTCCCGCCCTCGACCGGCCGCAAGACGAGCGCGCCCGCGAAGGGCGTCCGGGCCATGATCGGGTGGCCCGTCCGGGCTTCGAGCCGAACGGCCCCGAGCGCGCCAGACGAGAGCCGGCCAGCCCCAATCGCGAAGCGGCCGGCCAGCCGCCGCGACGCGGCCCGGATTCCGATGCCCTGCAACGCCAGCAGCAGAGGCTTCAGATCCAGGAGGCCCGCCAGCACCAGCGCATGCAGATGGAGCAGCAACAGGCCGCCCGGCGCCAGCAGGGCCAGGCCCAGCAGCAGCAAATGATGCAGCGGCAGCAGATCCAGGAGGCCCGCCAGCACCAGCGCATGCAGATGGAGCAGCAGCAACAGGCCCAGCGCCAGCAGATGATGCAGCAACAACAGATGATGCAGCGTCAGCAGATGCAGGCCCAGCAACAACAGCAACAGGCCGCCCAGCGGCAACAGATGATGCAGCAACAGCAGCAACAGGCGGCCCAGCGCCAGCAGCGGCAGGCTCCGCCATCGGGCGGGAACCCGAACTGCCATCCGGGCCGGCCCTGCCGCTGAGGAGGCTTATCCCGGGAACGGGAGGATGAGCCTGGACCTCGTGCCGGGCGTCGATGAGAGCGACTTGCATCCATCGGCGCTGATCCCGACCGATGGTTGTCCTCAGCGCGTTCGGCGGAGGCCCGCCGCGCCTGAGGTCAGTCGAGGTCTTTCGAGAATGCGCGCGCGAGGCGCTCGACCGTCGCATCGTCGACGCCGTCGGCGACGAAGTCGGCACGCCAGGAGCTCATGCGGATGGCGAGGGTGGCGACGATGTCTTGGGCCTCGTCCCGCGAGAGGTCGAAATCCTCGACCCGCGTCAGGCAGTTGCCGGTGGTGGGGTAGCTCCCGGATCGACCGACGCCGATGGCTTGCTGGGGATCCATATCCGGTTGGGGGACCACGTCGAAGGCCTGGGACAACCGCCACCCGTCGCCGCATCGGAGGAAGGCGTGGTTCTTGAGGTGATCGTCCCGGTTGCCGCACAGGACGTTGAACACCATGCGGCGGAACAGTTCATGGCGGTCGGACACGTGACGCGCGCCGTGCCGGAGGAGGAACATGGCGAGGTCGGGGTAGGACCCGGAATCGGAGGTTTCATCCAGTCCGAGAGCGGTCAATCCGCTCATGTAGTGGCATGTCGGGTGGTAGGGGGCCGCATCGCGGTCGAAGCGCTTCACCAGGACGACCTTGCGAGGCCCGACGGCGAGAACCCGGGTTTCGGCGGCGTCGATCCCGCAACGGGATGCCAGACGCATCGTCGCGTGCTCCGCGCCGCATTGGTCGTAGGTGTCGTCCCGCCTCTGGAACTTGGCGATCCATAAGGCCCCCTCGTACGTGATGACGGCCTTCGGTCGGGCGCCGCCCATGCTCATGCCCGCCGTCCAGAGGTGGGCAGCCAGCCCTTCGACCGCCTCGCCTCGTTCGAGACGCTCGAACCCGTCCGCGATGCCGTCGAGATCGGCCGTGGCCGCGTAGCCCGGACGCGGTGACGGGGGAGCCGGGGTTTCGGAGAAGGCGAGACAGCCGACGCGCTCGTCTCCGGAGGCAAGCAACCAGTCAGACGGCATCATCGGGGGAGAATCGTGAGGCCGACGATGTTCGACGAGCCGTCGCCCCCAACGGTCCGGAGTGGCATCCGCCAGGACGCCCGGAAGTCGGCCACGGATGGTGCTCCTGAATGGCCCCGGCTGAAGCGGCAAGTGTTCCGGATCCAGTGCGAAAGCCCGGCCATGACCGTTCCTCAGCCAGGACCCGACATAGGCGAATTCGCCATAGGACCGACCGGCCGCTGGCATGACGACCCGGTAACGGCCGACGAGGTCCGTGGCGCCATCCTCGCGGCGGACATGGACATAGACGTCAGAGGTCATCGAGGTTCAGTTCGCGCGGGCGACGCGCACGGCTAGGAAGGCGGCTGGTCTCGATGGACGCAGCGAGGTGGTCGTTCTCGGGGCAGACCGCGCGCCGCACGGCCGGGAACAGGCCGAGGGTCCAGACGGCCCTGGCGAAGACGCCGAGCGACACCGAAGGATCGCCTTTCTCGAGCTTGCGCAAGGTCGGGAGGGAGACCCCCACGCGGGACGCGAGGTCGGATGCGGGCTGACGTCGGCGCAGTCGCGCGGCCCTGATGGCCTGTCCGATCTCGCGAAGCCCCTCCGAAACCTCGAAGGGAGCATGTGCCGAGCGTTCGTTCGTCATGCCACCATCCTTGCATCTCAGGCCGCTTAGATGAAAGCATGTTTTCTATTTTGGAGGATGTCTCCCGTCGACGATGAGGCGCGGCGTCTTCGGAATCTCCATTGGCGTCTATCGTGACACCGTCCAAGTGGTCGTGCCGTCCTTGTTGTCCTTCACGGTGACGCCCATGGCGGCGAGGGCGTCGCGGGCGCGGTCGGAGGCGGGCCAGTCCTTGGCGGCGCGCGCGATACGACGGGCCTCGATCGCGGCCTCCACCGCCGCCACGTCGACGCCGGCGGCGGCGATGGCGCTGTCCGCCCGCGCCGACTGCGTCCGCCCGAGGAGGCCAAGGAGCCCCGCCCCGGCCTTCAGCCTCGCCGGGTCGTCGAGGCGGTGTAGCTCGGCGAGGGCGGCGGCGGTGTTGAGATCGTCGAGGAGCGGCTCCACCACGGAGGCCGGCACCTCGGGTCCGGCGGCCACGTCGCCCACGATGCCGTACCAGCGGTCGATCATCTTCGCCGCCTCCTCGAGCCCGCGCACGGTCCAGTCGATGGGCTGGCGGTAATGCGTCTTCAGCATGGCGAGGCGCACGACCTCGCCGGGCCAGTCCTTCAGCACCTCGCGCAGGGTGATGAAGTTGCCGAGCGACTTCGACATCTTCTGCCCCTCCACCTGGAGGAAGCCGTTATGGAGCCAGACATGGGCCATGACGTCGGTGGCAAAGCAGCAGCGCGACTGGGCCACCTCGTTCTCGTGATGGGGGAAGATCAGGTCGATGCCGCCGGCATGGATGTCGAAAGTCTTGCCCAAATGCTTCCACGACATGGCGGAGCACTCGATGTGCCAGCCCGGCCGCCCCGGCTCGGCGATGCCGGCCGGCGAGGGCCATGACGGCTCGCCGGGCTTGGAGGGCTTCCACAGGACGAAGTCGAGGGGCGAGCGCTTGTAGGGGGCGACCTCTACCCGTGCGCCGGCTTCCATCTCGTCGAGGGGCCGCTTCGAGAGCGCGCCGTAATCGGGCATTGAGGGCACATCGAACAGCACATGGCCTTCCGCCACATAGGCATGACCGGAGGCGACCAGCCCCTCAATGATCGTGTGCATCTCGGAAATATGGTCGGTGGCGCGGGGCTCGACGAAGCGCGGGCGCTCGCCCGGCACGTTCACGTCCTCGGCCATCAGCACGCCGAGGTCGCGGATGTCGCCGTGGAAAGCGGCGAGCGTCCCGTCGGTGAGTTCGCGGATGGTAATGCCGCGCTCGACCGCGCGGGCGTTGATCTTGTCGTCCACGTCCGTGACGTTGCGGGCATAGGTGACATGCGCCTCGCCGTAGAGATGACGCAGCAGCCGGAACAGCAGGTCGAACACGATGATCGGCCGGGCATTGCCGATATGGGCGGCGTCGTAGACCGTCGGCCCGCAGGCATACATCCGCACATGCGTCGGATCGATCGGCACGAAGGGCGCCTTCTCGCGGGTCAGCGTGTTGTAGAGCCGCAACATCGGCGCCATGAAACCGTCTTTCGTAACCCTGGGACGCGACGGCTCCGCCACCTGCGGATGCCGCCAGTCCCCATGCCCTAAATCCCGAGAACCGATCAACTTTTACGAGTCGCGGGGCATGCGCCCCGCAACCGCGACGACCGGATCGGCCGGACGCCAAGCACCATGCGTGTTGCACGGAGGCGACGGACCCTGCCGACCAACTGCGCTACCCCAAAACGGTGATGAATTCGAGAACGACGCCGGGAGAGGTTCGGTCGAGGTCGCGACGATCCGGAAAGGATTTGTTTACCGACGAGGCCGAGATTTTCCCAAACGCGAATCCTCCCATCCGGTGAATCCAGCCTTTCGCGGATCCCGTCATCAAGGTCACTGCCCATGCGACGCTCGGCTGCCGGTCTCGGCGCTCTCTGCGCCCTCGCGCTCATTTCCTCCGCCGCCCTGGCCGTCGATGACGGCGAGAAGCCCGCCCGCGCGCCGGCACAGGTGGAGAAGACGTTCCTGATTCCCGCCGGCGAGGGCTACGGCGTCGGCGAATGCCTGGTGGCGGGCAGCGGCTCCTGCGGGCAGGTGGTGGCCGATGCCTGGTGCGAGGCGCAAGGATTCGCCGTGGCCGGCTCCTTCGGCCTGGCCTCCCCTGAGGACTATACCGGCGCGATCGACCAGCCGCCCGCGCCGAAACCCGTCGAGCCGCCGATCCGCATCACCTGCAAGGATTGATCCGCAGGGCTCACACCCGCTCGTTCGAGGCGGTCCGGCCTCGTGCCGGCGCCGCCTCCGGGCCGGATCAGCCCTTGAAGAAATCGCCGCAGCGGGGCGGCGCCTCGGAGGTGCCCCACGGCATCAGCGGCACCGCCGTGGTGGAGTTCTTGGGCGAGCCCTGGATCACCTTGTCGGAATAGACCATGTAGATCAGCGTGTTGCGCTTGGCGTCGCAACCGCGGACGATCTGCATCGACTTGAAGATCAGCGACCGCCGCTCGCTGAACACGACGTCGCCCTGCTTGAGCTTGTCCTTCGGATTCTTGAACGATACCGGGCCGACCTGCCGGCAGGCGAGGGAGATGTCGGAGACGTCCTCGGCGAGGCCGAGCGTGCCCTTGATTCCCCCCTTCTCGGGCTGTGTGTACCAACAGGCGATTCCGGCGACCTCGGGGTCGTCGATGCCGTAGACCACCAGCTTGTCGTTGGGGGTGAGCGGACGCCACACCGTGGATTTGTCGAAGATCCGGTCGGTGTCGTCGGCGAGCACCGCCGTCCCGCCCATCACCAGCGCCGCCAATCCAGCCGCCACCGCGCGGCTTGTGAGACTCCGAAGACACATCATCACATCATTCCCCTCAAGTTTGCCGATGGGCATGTGGGAACACTGTCGCGCTCTGGCGAGGGCGGTTAGACACCCTTTGCAAAGGCGTTCTTCCGTACCCTGCCCGAGGGCCGGAACCGCCCAGCTTCACACCCGTTTCTGACAGGTCATGCCGCTGATCCCTCCACAGATCCGCAAGCTCGTCGCAACGCTCGGCGCCGCCATGGCCGCCATCGCGTTCGGGACAGCCGTCCAGGCGCAGGCACCCAACGCCCAGTGCCAGCGATACCGCGTCGAACTCGCGAATCTCAGCGACGGCGCCAACACCGCCCGCGCCCTGCAGAACGAGATCGGCCGGCTGGAGGCCTATTACCGGACCTTGAACTGCGAGGGCGGCAAGTTCCTGTTCTTCGATTCGCGCCCGCCGCAATGCGGCGCGGTGGAGCAGCGTATCCGGGCGCTCCAGGCCGGCTACGGCGCCGAGAACGGCGAGGTGACCGCCGCCCGGCGGCGCCAGCTCACGGCCGCCATCGCCTCCTCCTGCGCCGAGACCGGTCCGAAGATCGTCGAGGGCGTGGTCGGCGAGCAGCGCGGGCGGGGCGGACCTCAGGTGGTCTGCGTCCGGACATGCGACGGCGCCTATTTTCCGATGAACAATCTGCCCGATGGTCGCGAGGGCGCCAACGAGCTGTGTCAGGCCCTGTGCCCCGGCACGGAGGCGGTGGCCTATTCGATGCCCAATGGCGATGACGGGCTGAAACAGGCCGCATCGATCAAGGGCAGCCGGGCCTACGTGTCGCTCGCCAACGCCTTCAAGTTCCAGAAAAGCTTCACGCCGGACTGCTCATGCAAGAAGGCGAACCAGACCTGGGCGCAGTCCCTGGTGAAGGCCGAGAGCATGCTCGTCCGGCACAAGGGCGACATCTTCGTGACACCGATGCAGGCGGAAGCCATGTCGCGGCCGAAGGTGCGCGTCACCCTCGCGGGCCGTGCGGACAAGACCGTGGCGGCCATCGCCGCCGATGCGGCTACCCGGAACGGAGCCATCCTGTCCGATGGGGGCGTGGTTCGCGACGGGGCTGCCACGGAAGCGTCCGCCACCGGCCGCGACGAGCGCGCGGCCATCCGCATCATCGCGCCGAGCATGATCGCGGTCCCGGCTCGCGCCGCCGCGCCCTAGCGGACATTCACGGCGAGCGAGGGAGATCGTCGGTCCCGCCGCGATGTCACGAGCGACCCGGGCGACACGTCCCCTAACCGGTTGAGGGCGAAGGATTTCCTTCGCGCTCGCCTTCGATTCCGCGTCGAGATGGCGGATCGCGGGCGCACGATCCGGGAATGAATTCGGAACCATCCCGGCTCCATTCGGTTCCGATGGCCACATCAACGTTTGTGAGTGACCATCGATGCGGAACCTCCGCCTGCTCTTTCTGACCGGCACCATGTTGCCGGCCTTGATCCTATCGGGCCCCCTTGCGGCCAGCCCCGACAGAGGCGGGCCGGGCGTGATGCTGCTCGCCCAAGCGGGTCCGGGAGCCGAGCGCGGCGACCCGCGCGGAGGCGGCGATGCCCCCCGTGGCGGCGCGGCTAGGCCGGAAAGAGCCGAGCGCCCGGAAAGGGCTGAACGCCCCGAGCGCGCAGAACGGCCGGAGAGGGCCGAGCGCCCCGAGAGAGCGGAGCGTCCCGAACGTCCCGAGCCGCGCCAGGAGCGGGCTCCGGTTGAGCGGCCCGAGCGCGCGGAGCGCCCCGAGCGGCCTGATCGTCCCGAGAAGCCCGACCGCGCCCCGGCCGAACGGCCGACCCCTCCGGCCGCGCGCGAGCGCAATCCGGATCCCGCCCCCGCCAAGCCGGCACCGAAGGAGGCTCCGGCCCCGCGCGAGCGTGCCCCGGCCGCTCCCGAGCGCGACGCGACACCCGACCGTCCCGCCCGCCCCGAGCGTGGCGACAGGCCGGACCGGACCGAAAAGCCGGACAGGCCCGACAAGCTCGACCGCGGCGACAAGCCGGACAGAAGCGCCAAGCCCGAGCGTGGCGAAAGGCCCGATCCGAGCACCAAACCCGAGCGCGGGGACAAGCCCGAGCGTGAGGGCAAGCCAGACCGGAACGAGAAGCCGGACCGGAACGACAAGACCGACCCCGCCCGTCGCGGCGCGCCGGACGCGACTCCGGATGCCAAGAAGCCGGATGCCAAGACGCCGGATGCTAAGACACCCGATACCAAAGCCCCCGACGCGAAGCCGGCTCCCAACACCCGGCCGGGGGTTCCGGGTAAGCCCTTCGTCCCGCCGGGTCAGGCGCAGGAGAAGAACGACCGTGACGACAAGCGCGGACCGGACGACCGGCGCGGTGCGGACGACAGGCGCGGAGCGGATGACAACCGGCCCGGCGGCGCCAACCGCCCGGCGGCGGGCGACACCGAGCGGCGTGGCGAGATCGAGCGCCGCGACCGCGAACGCCGTGAGGCGTTCGAGCGTCGGGACGAGCGCGCTCGCCGCGACGACTTCAACCGTCCGGGCCGACCCGGCTATGTCGAGGGTGGCTTCCGCGGCAACGACGTCCGTACCTACGACGAAGTCCGTCGTGACCGGCGTGAGTTCAACGAGGGCGGACGGACCTATATCCGCGAGCCCGGCCGCATCATCGTGCGGGATCGCGACAATTACTTCATTCGTCACGACGAGAACGAGCGCTTCCGCTATCTCGACCGCGGTGCCTATCGCAGCGAGCGCCGTGGCGGCGACACGATCACTTATCTCGACCGTCCGGGCGGCATCCAGATCGTCACCGTGGTGGACGATGACGGCCGCCTCGTGCGCCGTTCGCGCCGCTTCCGCGACGGCCGCGAGGTCGTGATCATCGACAACGGCTTCGGCGGTCCCCAGCGTCCGATCTACGAGGACGTCGTCGACCTGCCGCCGCCGGACATCCGCATCCCCCGCGAGCGCTACGTAGTGAATTACGAGGGCGCCGACGAGCGGCAGGTCTACGAGGCCCTGTCCGCCCCGCCGGTGGTGGCGGTGGACCGCCGCTACACCCTCGATCAGGTGCGCTACAGCCCGCAGCTGAGGGCACGGATGCGCAGCGTCGACATCGATACGATCACCTTCGATACCGGATCGTTCGACGTCACACCCGACCAGGCCTCGCGGCTCGGCAACATTGCGGCGGCGATCAACCAGGCGGTGAAGGCCAACCCGCAGGAAGTCTTCTTGATCGAAGGCTACACCGATGCGGTGGGCAGCGAGGTCGACAACCTATCGCTCTCGGATCGCCGCGCCCAGTCGGTGGCGACGGTGCTCAGCCAGAACTTCCAGGTGCCGCCGGAGAACCTCACCACCCAGGGCTACGGCGAGCAATCGCTCAAGGTGAACACCCAGGAAGCCTCGCGCGAGAACCGCCGGGTCACGGTGCGCCGAATCACCCCGCTGATTCAGCAGCAGGGCGAGGCTGCGGAAGCTCCGCCCAAGTAAGCCGGGCAAGTAAGGCGGCTTGGCCGCATTGTCGTGACGTCACGGGCCGCATGTCTCGAAAGAGGGGTGCGGCCCGCGTCGTTCCGTGCTTCTGCAACACTCCCGCGAGCGCGCGACATCGAGGAGACCGGCGACCATGGCCGAGGAGAGCGACCGCCTGATCACGGCCGGGACGCCGATCTTTCGTCGGACCACCCTCGCTCTGTTCGCCGCAGGCTTCTCCACCTTCGCCGTGCTCTACGGCGTGCAGCCGCTGATGCCGGTCTTCGCCGACGAGTTCCATGTCTCGCCGGCCGAGAGCAGCCTGTCGCTGTCGCTCCCCTGCGCGATGCTGGCCCTGGCGCTCCTCGTGGTCAGCCCGCTCTCCGAGGTGTGGGGGCGCAAGCCGATCATGGTCGCCTCCCTCTTCGCCTCGGCGATCCTCACCCTCATCGCCGTGATCGTGCCGAGCTGGCACGGCTTCCTGGCGTTGCGCGCGCTCACGGGGTTGGCCGCGAGCGGCCTGCCGGCCGTCGCCATGGCCTATCTCAGCGAGGAGATGGATTCCCGCGCCATCGGCCTGTCCATGGGGCTCCTCATCGGCGGCAACGCCATGGGCGGCATGGTCGGGCGGCTGATCGCCGGCATCATCACCGATCATGCCTCCTGGCGCGTGGGTCTCGGCACCATCGGAATCCTGGCGCTCGTCGCCGCCATCCTGTTCTGGCGCGGCCTGCCGCCCTCGCGGCGCTTTCTCGCCAACCGGATGCGCTGGCGTCAGGTGCCGGGCACGTTCGGCCAGCATTTCCGCGATCCCGGCCTGCCCTGGCTCTTCGCCGAAGCGTTCCTGCTCATGGGCGGCTTCGTCAGCGTCTACAATTACGTGGGCTTCCGCCTGCTCGATCCGCCCTACAACCTCAGCCAGTCGGCCATCGGCGCGATCTTCGTGGTCTATCTCGCCGGCACGTTCAGCTCGGCGGTGACGGGCGAGATCGCGAGCCGGCTCGGGCGGCGCCGAGTGCTGTGGCTCGCGATCCTGCTCGGCCTCGTCGGCATCCTCATGACCCTGTCCGAGCGCCTTCCCCTCATCATCGCGGGGATCGTCGTGGTCACGGTGAGCTTCTTCGGCGCCCATTCGGTGGCGAGTTCCTGGATCGGGCGGCGCGCCCTGCGCGACCGGGCGCAGGCCTCCTCGGTCTATCTGTGCCTGTATTACCTCGGCTCGTCGGTGCTCGGCACGGCCGGGGGCTGGTTCTTCGAACATGCGGGATGGTCGGGGGTCGTCGCCTTCTTCGGCGCCCTCTACGGTCTCGCGCTGGCCATCGCGCTCCGTCTTTCGCGCCTGCCCCCCCTCGTTCCGGGTCCATCGTCCGACCCCGACCGTTGACCCGTCCGCGGCGACAGCCCATCTAGGCGCTCGTCGTCGCTCACCGGAGCGACAGGCGAGCGATCGCCGCAAACTAGGAAGTCCGGCACGCTTGGTCCAAGCGGCTCCGGCTTACGGAACCGAACGTGTTCGAGCTCGCCGTCGCCGTCGCCCTGATCGCCCTCAACGGGGCCTTCGCGCTGTCCGAACTCGCCGTCGTCTCGTCGCGGAAGTCCCGGCTGCGGATGATGGTGGAGGCGCGCCGGCCCGGCGCCGAGGCCGCCCTCACCCTCGCCGAAGATCCGGGACGTTTCCTCTCCGCCGTCCAGATCGGCATCACCCTCGTCGGCATCCTGTCCGGCGCCGTCTCCGGCGCGGCGCTCGGCGAACGCCTCACCGAGATCCTGTTCGAGGCGGGCCTGTCGAAACCCGTGGCCGATCCCCTCGGCTACGGGATCGTCATCGCCATCATCACCTATCTGTCGGTGATCATCGGCGAACTCGTGCCCAAGCACGTGGCCCTGCGCGACCCTGAGGGCATCGCCTGTTTCGTCGCCCGGCCGATGCGGCTGATCTCGCGGATCGCGCTTCCGGCGGTCTGGCTCCTCGACGCCTCGACCCGCGCGGTGTTCCGGCTGTTCGGCCAGGAAGCCTCCAGCGCCAGCGCGGTGACCGAAGAGGAGATCCGCACCATCGTGGCGGAGGCCGAGACGGCGGGGGTGATCGAGACCGACGAGCGCAAGATGATCGCCGGCGTGCTGCGCCTCGGCGACCGCGCCGTGCGAGGCGTCATGACCCCGCGCACCGACGTCCACTGGATCGACCTCGACAAAGAGCCGGAGGAGATCCGCGCCATGCTGGTCTCGAGCCCGCATTCGCGCATCCCGGTCGGCGAGGGCAACCCGGACAACATGCTCGGCGTCGTGCAGGTGCGCGAACTGGTCAAAGCGCTCATCGAGAACGAGCGGTTCGACCTGCGCGCCTATATCCGCAGCGCCCCGGTGCTCCCCGACACCCTCGACGCCCTCGACGCGCTCACGGCACTTCAGGCGGCCGACGTTCCGATGGCGCTCGTCCACGACGAGTATGGCCATTTCGACGGGCTCGTGACCCCGGCCGACATCCTCGACGCCATCGCGGGCGCGTTCCATTCGGAGGATTCCGAGCCCGAGGCGGTGCAGCGCCAGGACGGGTCCTGGCTCATCGCCGGCTGGATGCCGGTGGACGAGATGGCCGACCAGCTCGGCATCAAGCTCGAATCGAGCCGCGACTACGAGACCGCCGCCGGCCTCGTCATCGCCAAGCTGCAGCGCCTGCCGGAGACCGGCGAGACCTGCGACATCGCCGGCTGGCGCTTCGAGGTGGTGGATCTCGACGGGCGCCGGGTGGACAAGATCCTGGTGTCGCGGATCGCCTGAGCTTCCCCCGGGAAGCGGGCGCCCTCAGGCATAGCGCTTGGCCCCCGCCACACAGAGAACCACGAGGCCGGTGACGGCCAGCATGCTCGGGGCCACGGGCTCGTGGAGCAGCAGGCCCGCGAGAGCCAGGCCGAAGAACGGTTGCAGCAGTTGGAGCTGCCCGACGCCGGCGATCCCGCCCAGGGCCAGCCCGCGATACCAGAACACGAACCCCACCAGCATGCTGAAGACCGAGACATAGGCGAGGCCGATCCAGGCCGGCAAGCCGATGCCGCCCCAGGCCGGGGGCAGGTTCACGAGGGCGATGGCGGCCATGAGCGGCAGGGACAGAGCCAGGGCCCAGGAGATCACCTGCCATCCCCCGAGCCGGCGCGACAGGGTCGCGCCCTCCGCGTAGCCGAGGCCGCAGAGCACGATCGCGGCCACCATCAGGAGGTCGCCCGTGAGCGAGCCGCCCCCGCTTTGGAACAGCGCGAAGCCCGCCACCGTGAGACTGCCGATGCCGGAGAACAGCCAGAAGGCCGGGCTTGGACGCTCTCCGCCCCGGATCACGCCGAAGATGGCGGTGGCGAGCGGAAGCAGGCCGATGAACACGATGGAATGAGCCGACGTGATGTGCTGGAGCGCCAGCGCCGTCAGGAGAGGGAAACCGACGACGACACCTAGGCCCACGATGGCCAGCGGCGCGAGATCGGATCTTTCGGGACGCTTCTGCCGCAGGGCGAACAGCATCGCCGCGCCGAGCAGGGCGGCGATCACCGCGCGCGCCGAGGTCAGGAAGAGGGGCGTAAAACCGCCGACCGCCACCCGCGTCGCCGGCAGCGAGGCGCTGAAGATGATGACGCCCAGAAGGCCGCTGCCCCATCCCGCCGTGATCCGTTGCATCGCTTCGTCCCACCCCGATCGGACCGCCAAACCGGAGAGGTCTCGGCGCGGACACCTTGACAACCATCCGGCACTCATGCCGTCAAATGCTTGACCCGTCGCTGTCCATGCGAAACAGGCATGATGAACCCGGCCCATCTCGATCTTTTTCGCGCCGTCCTCCGCCATGGCGGGATGACGCGGGCCGCTGCCGCCCTCGGCATCGGGCAACCCCATGTCAGCCGCGCGATGGCGCAGCTCGAGGCCGATCTCGGCTTCGCGCTGTTCGTGCGCGGCCATGGCAGCGCTCTGCCGACGCAGGAGGGTGAGGCTTTCGCCCGCGAGGTGGAGCGGACCTATGCGGGGCTCGACCACCTGTCCCAGGCGGCCCGCCAGATCCGCGACCTCGGCACGGGGCCGCTGCGCATCGCCTGCCAACCATCCCTGGCCTCACGGCTGCTGCCGCGGGCGATCCGGCGGTTGAGCGAGGAATCACCGGGCATCCGGGTCGCAGTCCATGTGCCGGCGCCGGAGACGATCTGGTCCTGGGCCGCCTCCGGTCAATGCGATCTCGGCCTGGTGCGGCCCCGCTCCGGCTATGCGGGCGTGGTCTGCGAGCCCTTCCTCGCCATCGACGCGGTCTGCGCCCTGCCCCGGGGGCACGCCCTCGCGGCCAGGCGGGTGATCGGGGTGGGCGATCTCGCCGACGAGCCCCTGATCGCGGGCGGAACCGGGGTGTTCCAGCAGGCGATCGAAGCGGCCTTCGCGGCGGCCGGTATCGCCCCGCACTTCGGCCTCATGGCGCAGTATACGTCCGCGCGCTGCGGCCTTGTGGCCGAAGGACTCGGAATCGCCATCGTCGATCCCCTTCCCGCCCGTGACCTCGGCGGCCTTCCCATCGTGCTGCGACCGTTCCGGCCGCGCCTGCCCATCGAGACGATGCTGATCCGCCCGGCGGGACGGTTGCCGAGCCAAGCGGCGGAACGGCTCGTGGGACATCTCCTCCGAGAACGGGATGCGCTCCTGCCGAAGGCGACTGAACCCGAGCCGCGCCGGATCGGGACGGAGCCACCAGGCTGAAGGCACTCGGCGCGACGGAACGCTTCGCCTCCTTGCAGAGCCCCACATGAGCGACCCCATATCGAGAGCTTAGCTCAGTGACGTGCGCCCGAGCGACAAGATCGCTCCTGTCAGACCCAAGTCACGGCATATCCCAGTCCTGATATCCGGCACGATACTGCAGGTTGACGCAATGCTTCCTTCTCACTTGCTTGACCAAAATGGCCGGTGACAAATCGCTTGCCCAAAAATACGCGCTTAAGCTTATATTTAGATGATCTCTTGTAATCTTGCTCCGCATTCTGTTGCGCTTGAGCGCAAATAAATCCGGGGTTTGAGATGAAGGTCGTTAGGCAAGCCAGCGTGATGCTGAAGATCGCCATCCCGCTGGCCCTGATGGGCTTGGTGGCGGTCGGACTGGTGGTCTATTCGCGCACGGTCCTGAACAGCGTCGCCGAACAGACAAAATATTATGCCGACGTTCTCACAGTCCGCCAGGAAGTCTATCTGCGGGCTCAGGTCAAACTCGCGGAAGCGGCCCTCCTGAGCCGCAACATTTTGCTGGAGAAGCAGCCGGAAAAAATTCTCGATTACAAGACACGGTATGAACAGGCGGCCAAGACGACGATCGAGCATATCGACAGGCTGATCCTCCTGGCCGAAACACCCGAACGTCGCAAGATCGGCCAGGATGTCCGGCAGATGGCCGAAGCATATTTCGTCATCCTCCATCGTGCGACGGCGCTCGCCCTGGAAAACGAGATCGCCAAGGCGCTGCAGGTCGTGCAACAGGAAGGCCAGCCGGCACGGACGAAGCTGAACGCGTTCATCGAGCAGCGCACCCAGCGAATCACGGAGGAAATGCAGGCGGGAAAGCGAGCACTGGAATCCGAGGTCGCCGACACCGTCCGGAGCCTGATCGCCATCGCAGCCATCGGCCTCACCGCTGCCGCGATCCTGGCCGGCCTCATCGTCACGTTCGGTATCACGCGCCCGCTCGGCCATCTCGTTTCAGTCCTGCAGCGGATGGCGCAGGGCGACATCGACGCCGAGATCGAGGAGGCCAAGCGTGGCGACGAGATCGGCGCCGTGGGTAAGGCCGTGGAAGAGATCAAGGCCATGGTGGCCCGGAAGGCCGCCGAGGAAGCCGACATCCGGCACATCGCCGAAGACGCCGCTGAGGCGGAACGGAAGCGCACGATGATCGCGATGGCTGACAGCTTCGAAGGCGCCGTGGGCGGCATCATCGAGATGGTGTCGGCCTCGGCCACCGAACTCCAGGCCACCGCCCAGACCATGACCTCCACCGCCACGCAGACGGCGAGCCAGTCCATGACCGTGGCCGCCGCCGCCGAGGAAGCCGCCACCAACGTCAACACCGTGGCCGCGGCGGCCGAGGAGCTCGGCGTCTCCGTGCAGGAGATCGGACGCCAGGTCAGCGGATCGGCCGATCTCGCCCAGGGCGCCGTGACGGAAGCCGACCGGACGGCGGCCCTGGTGCAGACCCTGTCCCAGGCGGCCTCCCGCGTCGGGGACGTCGTCGGGCTGATCTCGAACATCGCCGCCCAGACCAACCTACTCGCCCTCAATGCCACCATCGAGGCGGCCCGCGCGGGGGAAGCCGGCCGGGGCTTTGCCGTGGTGGCCACGGAGGTGAAGGAACTGGCCAGCCAGACGGCGCGGGCGACGGACGAGATCTCCAGTCAGATCGCCCAGATCCAGGGCGCCACCGGCGAGGCGGTGTCGGCCATCGCCTCCATCACGTCCCGCATCCGCGAGATCGATTCGGTGGCGACCACCATCGCCGCGGCGGTGGAGCAGCAGGGGGCGGCGACCCAGGAGATCGTCCGCAACGTGGCCCAGGCCGCGACGGGGACGAGCGAAGTGACGAGCAACATCTCTGGCGTCGCGGGAGCCGCCGAGGAGACAGGGGCTGCGGCATCCCAGGTTCTCGGCGCGGCAGGCGAACTCTCGCGCCAGTCCGAACACCTGAATGACGAGGTCCGCCGCTTCCTCGATACCGTGCGCGCGGCCTGAGGACGTCTCCGGCCGCTGCATTCGGCGTCCGGCGAGCGCGGGTCCCCTCGCCTGGAAGGAGAGGGAGCCTGCTCCGGGCATACCGACCGAAGCGATCGTCCGGAGCGGGTATGAGGCCGACCGGAATCGGTCTGATCCCGGCCGACGATGAGGCGAACTCATCGTCGGCCGCCCGCGCGACTGCGCTGCGGCGGGCGTCCGCCGAATGCGCTGAGAACGACCCTCGGTCGGGATCAACGCCGCTTGGTCCGAGAAGCGGGATCCGCTTTTCGGGCCGATTCTGTCAGCCTCGACCGCCGAGCCGCGCCGCCACGATGTCCCGGCCGATGAGGGGCAACAGGCCCGAGAGGTCCGGCCCGTGCTCCAGCCCTGTCACCGCGAGGCGGAGGGGCATGAACAGGGCCTTGCCCTTGGCGCCAGTTCGCTCCTTCACCGCATTGGTCCAGGCCTTCCAGGTCTGGCCGTCCCAGGGCTCGGGCGGCAGCACGTCCAGGGCGGCGGCGGCGAAGACCGCATCCGCGATGATCGGCGTCACCTCCCCGGCCACGATTCGCCACCATTCGGCGGCGTCCGCGACCTTGGTGAGGTTGGCCTGAATCACCGTCCAGAACGCCTGCGCGCGTTCCTCCGGGATGCCCATCGCGAGAAGGCGTTCGCGCGCCTCCTCATAGGGCATGGCATGGATCAGCCGGGCATTGAGCCCGTCGAGTTCCTGCGGATCGAACTTCGCGGGCGCCCGCGAGATATGGGAGAGATCGACCAGGGCGGCGAGTTCGTCGAGGCCAGGCACCGCGCGCACCGCCTCGGCCGAGCCGGTGAGCACGGCGAGAGAGCGCACCGCCCCGGGCTCGTAGCCCGCCTCGCGCAGGCCCCGGAGCGAGAGGTGGCCGAGGCGCTTCGACAGACCTTCGCCGTCGGCGGTCGTGAGAAGGTTGTGGTGGCCGAAGATCGGCACCGGCTGGTCCAGGGCCTCGAAGATCTGCACCTGCACGCCGGTATTGGTGACGTGGTCCTCGCCGCGGATGACATGGGTGATCCCCATCTCCGCGTCGTCCACCACGGAGGGCAGCGTGTAGAGGTAGCTGCCATCGGCGCGGATCAGCACCGGGTCCGAGAGTGAGGCGCAATCCACATGCGCCGGCCCGCGCACGAGATCGTCCCAGGTGACGGTGCGGGCATCGAGCTTGAAGCGCCAATGGGGCGTGCGCCCCTCGGCCTCCAGAGCCGCGCGCTCGTCATCGGTGAGGCCGAGCGCCGCCCGGTCGTAGATCGGCGGCTGGCCCCGTCCGAGCTGCCGCCGCCGGCGGCGCTCCAGTTCCTCCTGCGTCTCGTAGCAGGGATAGAGCCGGCCCGCCGCCTTCAGGCGCTCGGCCGCCGCATCGTGGATGGCGGAGCGGTCCGACTGGCGGGCGAAGAGATCGGGCACGATGCCGAGCCAGGCGAGGTCTTCCTCGATGGCGTTGGCGAATTCCTCCGTCGATCGCTCCCGGTCGGTGTCGTCGAGGCGCAGCAGGAAACGCCCGCCCCGCGCCCGCGCGAACAGAGCGTTCAGCAGCGCCGGGCGGGCGTTGCCGATATGGAGGTAGCCCGTGGGCGAGGGAGCGAAGCGGACGAGGGGGGCAGATGTCATGTCCGCCCTCTAGCCGATTTTCGAGTCTCTGGGGACTGTCGGCCCCGAGAGACTGTCAGTTCAGACGGGCCCCTCAGCTCCAGGCGTGGAACGGCGGGTTCACGCCGTTGAGGGCGTGGTTGCCGATGATGGCGTATTTCCAGCGCACCGGGTCGTGGAGGGTGTGGGTGCGGGCGTTGCGCCAGTGCCGGTCGAGGTTGCTCTCGGCGAGCGTCGAGCGGGTGCCGGCAAGCTCGAACAGCTTGCTGCTCGCCTGCACGGCGATCTCCGTGGTGAGCACCTTCGATTCGGCAACCGCGAGCTGGGCCGCAGCCACCGTTTCGGCACTCGGGTTGGCGACCGCCTCGTCGAGGGCGAGGCCGGCCCTGTCGAGGATGGCCTCGGCCGCATGGAGCCGGATCGTCAGCTCACCGATGGCCTGGATCGTGTAGGGGTCGTCGGAGGCGCGGTCCTGGCCGCTATCGACCCAGGGGCGGGTCTTGGTGCGCACGAACGCGATGGTGTCGTCGATGGCCTCGCGGGCGATGCCCGCATCCACCGCCGCCTGGATGATCTGGAAGATCGCCCCGTCGGAGCGCGGTTGCTCGTAGCCCTTCCAGGCCGGCACGAGATGGGTCTTGGGCACACGGACGTCGTCAATGAGGACGGTGCCGCTCGCCGTGGTCCGCTGCCCGAAGGCCGACCAGTCGTCGATGACGGTGAGGCCGGGGTCGCCCCTGTCGGCGATGGCGTACCAGGCGCGCCCCTCGCCATCGAGGGCGACGATGGGGACGAGATGGGCGAGCAATGCCCCCGTCGAATAGAACTTCTTGCCGCGCACGATGACGTGATCGCCGTCATCGACGAAATGGGTCTTGAAGTCGGTGGCGCGCGGGGTGCCGATCTCCGAGAAGGCATTGCCGAAGCGGGTGCCCTTGAGGACCTCGCCGAACAGCAGCGCCTGTTGCTCCGGGTCGGACACCGTACGGATCGCCGCTACGATGCCGAGGTGGTTCTGCGAGATCTGGCCGATCGAGGGGTCGGCGGCCGAGATGATGGCGACGACCTGCGCCAGGGTCTTATAGGACACCTCCGGCCCGCCGAAGGCCTTGGGCACGTTGATCGACCACAGCCCGCTCTGCGAGAACGCGTCGAGCTCGGCATAGGGCCGCCGGTTGGTCCGGTCACGCTCGGACGCGCCCTCGCGGAACTCCCTGGCGAGGGCATGGGCAACGCGGATCGCCTCGGCATCGTCGCGGATGACATAGGCGGGGGATGCCGGACGGGGAACCGGCGGCGCGCCCCGGGCGGTTTCGAGCGACTGGGCGCTGACGGCGATGTTCATGGATGGCTCCGAAGTCGAAGGGTGTCGCGCGGCGGCTCGCGCACTCTCCTCCCCCTTGTGGGGAGGAGTTGGAGGTGGGGGTGGCCCCGAAGATGTCGCGCCATATCCGGCACCACCCCCACCCTCGATCCCTCCCCACAAGGGGGAGGGAGGAGCGTTGCGTCAGCTCAGGCGGCCTCGGCCCGGCGCT
Source organism: Methylobacterium sp. Leaf93 (assembly GCF_001422345.1). Classification (NCBI taxonomy): domain Bacteria; kingdom Pseudomonadati; phylum Pseudomonadota; class Alphaproteobacteria; order Hyphomicrobiales; family Methylobacteriaceae; genus Methylobacterium; species Methylobacterium sp. Leaf93. The sequence continues at coordinate 212,893 of NZ_LMMS01000001.1, forward strand.
CTAGCGCGGCCTCGAGCGCCCTCACCCTCGGGATGATGTGGGCACCGAAATAGGCGACGTCCTCCTGGAAATGCAGGAAGGCGAGGAGGGCGAGGTCGACGCCCGCATCCTTCAGGGCGACGATGCGCTCGGCGATCTGATCGGGCGTACCGATCAGGTTGGTCTTGAAGCCGTCATTGTACTGGACGAGGTCTTCGAAGCTCGATTTCGCCCAGTTGCCCTCCCCTTCCGGAGAGGCCTTACCGGCGTTCTTCACCTCGTGGCCGAAGGCCTTCACGGCATCGGGATCGGCGTTGTCGATGATCTCCTGGAGGACGGCGCGGGCCTCCTCCTCGGTGTCGCGGGCGATGACGAAGGCGTTGACGCCGACCTTCACCGAATGCCCGTTGGCCGAGGCCTTGGCCTGGATGTCGTCCACCTGCGCGCGGATGCCTTCCGGCGTGTTGCCGTTGGTGAAGTACCAGTCGGAGACGCGGGCGGCCATGTCGCGCGCGGCGCGTGACGAGCCACCCTGGAAAATCTCGGGCTGCGGGTCGGCCGGCTTCGGCTTCAGGGTGTAGTTGGTGTAGCGGTAGAAATCGCCGCGGAAGGTGAAGTCGTCCTGGGTCCAGATCCCGCGCAAGGAGCGGATGAACTCCTCGGAGCGGCGATAACGCTCGTCATGGTCGAGCCAGGGCTCGCCGATGGCGCGGAACTCGCCGGAGAACCAGCCCGACACGACGTTGATGGCGATGCGCCCGTTGGTGAGCTGGCTGATCGTGGCGATCTGCTTGGCGGCGATGGTCGGATTCCACGGGCCGGGCAGGAGCGCGGCGATGACCTTGAGCTTCGTGGTCACTGCCAGCAGGGCGTGGCTGAACGCCACCGATTCGTGCTGGAACTCAGCGCCGTAGCCGGCGGTGAAGCGAATCTGCGTCAGGGCGTAGTCGAACCCCGCCTCCTCCGCGATCTGGGCGAGCTTGCGGTTGTAGTCGGCATCCCAGCTGGTGCGCTGCTCGATCTTGCTGATGACGAGGCCACCGGACACGTTGGGCACCCAGTAGGCGAAACGGATCGGCTCCGGGGCGAGATGGTTCGGGAGAGTCATGCATCTATCCGCGAATTCGAGACATCGTGCGGCCTCGTCGATACCGCGACCGCAAGTGAATACATTATGATATCAAGCACAAGACGAAGATAAGCTTGCGTTGTAGCTTTGGTGTGCCGAATGTCTTACGAAGACGGGGCATAGTCAAAGGAAGAGAAATACTTTTTCTTGCGCCATGTCGGGACAATCTTCCGGCAAACCGGCCTCGAACGACACGATCGTGTTCCGGCAGGACCGGCATCGGCGGGGGCGCAGCATCTCAGGATGGCCGGTCCGCGAGGTTTTCCCGGGCGTCGACCTTTCCCGGTCACCGGAGCCTCCCGCACGGTGGCAAACGGCCCTAGCTATCGATGCGCCAGCGATGGTAATCCCCGCACTCAGAGGGCTTCACACACTCCCGGTCACGGTCGGTTCTCGCGCGGAGCACGATTGCGCAGGGGAGTCGTGTGAGAGACGCTCGATTGTGACGGACACGGGCTCGGCCCCGCCCCGAACGGGGCATGGCGGGGCATCTCGGATGACAGGTGGAACCCAGGCGATGACCGGCTTCGACGCTTCGACCTCTCCTTTCGCCGGACCGTCCTTGCCGCGTCCGTCATCGCAGCTCGTCACCGTCTTCGGCGGTTCCGGCTTCCTCGGGCGCCACGTGGTGCGGGCGCTGGCCAAGCGCGGCTATCGCATCCGCGTCGCCGTCCGCCGCCCCGACCTCGCGCTCTTCCTGCAGCCGCTGGGCAAGGTCGGGCAGATCGTCGCCGTCCAGGCGAACCTGCGCTATCCCGACTCCATCGCCCGGGCGGTGGAGGGTGCCGACGTGGTGGTGAACCTCGTGGGCATCCTACAGGAGAGCGGCAAGCAGAGCTTCCAGCGCCTCCAGGCCGAGGGGGCGGGCGAGATCGCCCGCGCGGCCGCCGGCGTCGGCGCGCCGGTCGTCCATGTCTCGGCCATCGGAGCGGACGCGCAGTCCGACTCCCTTTACGCGCGCTCGAAGGCGCTGGGCGAAGCGAACGTCCTGGCCGCCCAGCCCCGCTCGGTGATCCTGCGCCCCTCCCTGGTCTTCGGCCCCGGCGACAGCTTCTTCAACCGTTTCGCCTCGCTTGCCCGCGTGCTCCCGGTCCTGCCCCTGGCCGGCGCCGGCACGCACTTCCAGCCGGTCTTCGTCGGCGACGTGGCCGAGGCGGTCGCCCGTGCGGTGGACGGACAGGCCGAGGCGGGCCGGGTGTTCGAGCTCGGCGGCCCCGAAATCGAGACGCTCGACGCCCTCGTCCGCTACATGCTCAAGACCACCATGCGCCGCCGCCTCGTGGTCGACCTGCCCAAGCCCCTCGCCATGCTGCAGGCCCGTGTGATCGAGACCGTGGACACCCTGAGCCTCGGCCTGCTGCCGGACAGCCTCAAGCTCACGCGCGACCAGGTCACCCTGCTCCAGACCGACAACGTGGTCTCGGACGCGGCCAAGGCCGAGGGGCGGACCCTCGACGGCCTCCGCATCCTGCCCACCGCCATGGCGGCCGTCGTGCCGGGCTATCTCTGGACCTTCCGCAAGGCCGGCCAGTTCGCCAAGGAGACGATCACTATCTCCGAGGAGGAGGCCGCGGAGCCGTCATCCCCGCCGGTCACACGCCCGAGCGGTCCTCCGATCGGCCCCGACGCGACGGCCCCGAGCCGGATGGGCGTGCGGTGGGGGACGCGGGGCTGAGGCGACCCGCGCTCAACCGATCCGCTTGCGCACATCCGGTCCGGCCAGGGCCGCTTTCCGGCTCAACCTCTTGTGGACATGGACCATCAGGGCGATGCCGAAGAGCGGCGTCAGCAGGTTGAGGACGGGGACCACCATCAGGCCTGCCAGCATGGCGCCGGCGGTCATGGTGGTCAGGCCGAAATGCCGGCGCATGGCGCCCGCTTCCTGCATGGGCCGGAAGCGCCCGGCAGCGAGTTCGAAATACTCGCGCCCGAGGAGGTAGGTGTTGGCGAGGAAGAACGCCACGAGGTTCACGCCCGGCACGAAGAACAGGATCAGCGCCACGAGGTTCACCAGCAGGGCGAGGCCCGCGAAGCGCAGGGCGTAGAGCATCGCCGAGCCGATCGGCAGGGCTGTGCCCGGCGCGTCTTGGGGAAAGTCAGTGCGCTCCACGATGGCGGCGGCATCGTCGAGGAAGTAGCCCGCCACCAGGATCGAGACCGCCGGCATGACGTAGGCGAGGCCGATGAACAGGCCGGCGCCGGCGAAGAACACCGCCAGGGTATCGAGGAACGGGTAGCTCGCCGACAGGTGATGGTTGGCCAGGAACCAGTCGATCGCCTTGGTGAGGCCGGCCCAGATCAGGACGAGGAGCCCGAGGGTCAGGGCCAACGACTTCCACAGGATCGCGCGCAGGGGCGGCGAGAGCACCTGCTTGACCGCAGCGAAGGCCGCCTGAATGAGCATGGCGCCCGAATCCTTGAGTTCCGCGCGAGGGCGGGCGGCGTCCATCCGGGAGCCGCCGTCAACGCCGGGTTGTGGCGGCGGCGGCGTTGCGGCGCAACCCCGGCCGGCCCTACCGCGCTGAACCTTTTTGCCGCTGCCGCGCGTTCCTGCAGGAGACCCGCAAGAGATCGGCGCGGTTTGAGGCCATGCGATCCCTTCTCCCGTAACGGTCGGTAGAGACTCACGGGTCACTCTGCCGGCCTTCGGCCCATCACGACCCGCCCTCCCGGATGCCTGCCCACCGCATGATGCCGACACCCCGTCCCGCCCACGCGCATTTCCGGCCGAGCATCGCCCCGCGCCTCGCGCCACTGCCTGACCACGCAGATGTGATCGTCGTCGGCGCGGGTGCCGCCGGGATCGCCGCGGCGCGGACGCTCACGGAGCGCGGCGTCTCCGTGGCCGTGCTGGAGGCGCGCGACAGGGTCGGCGGGCGGCTGATCACCACGATGCTGCGGGGCCATCCGGTGGATCTCGGCGGGCACTGGCTCCATGCCGGCCCGATCAACCCGCTGGTGCGCCTGGGCGAGATCCGGGGCGAACCCTTGAGGATCGCCGCGCAGGAGGGGCATCTTTTGGTATCGGGGCGGAAGGGGCGCCCGGCCGAGGCCGCCGCCCATGCCCGCGCCTTCTCGGTGGCCGATCGCGCCCTGACAACCCAGGCCGGGTTCGGCGGCCCCGACCGCCCGGCTTCGAGCGCGCTCCCACCCGGCCTCGGCCCCTGGGCCGAGCGCATCGCCCTCGTCCATGGCCTCGTGTCGGGTCGCCCCCTGACGGACGTCTCCCTCCATGATTTTCCCAGCATGGAATACGGCGACAACCGTTTCATCGCCGGCGGCTTCGGCGGCTATCTCGCCCGCCTGGCGCAGGGGCTGCCCATCGCGCTGAACACGCCGGTGGTGCGCATCGACTGGTCGGGGACGGGCGTCGCCGTCGAGACGGCGGACGGATCGGTGCGACGGGCCAAGGCGGTGATCGTCACGATCCCGATGATGGTGCTGCGCGCCGCGCCGCTCTTCACCCCGTCCCTGCCGCCCGAGACGCGCGCGGCCATCGACGGATTCTCCAGCGGGATCTACGAACACGCCGTGCTGCACTGGCCCTCCGCGCCCTTCCTCGGTCGCGACCGCCTCGCCGCCCTGGTCGGCGGACGCCACAAGCCCCCCGGACTGCTCACCCGGGTGGACGGGACGCCGTTCCACTTCTTCGAGCTCGACACGCCGATGACCCGGGCCCTCGACGCACGGGACCGGCACCCGGATACCACCCGACGCCTCGTCCGCGCCGTCCTGGCGGAGCATCTCGGTCACCGCGCCCTGCACGACCTTGCCATTCCGGCGATCAGCGAATGGCGCCACGACCCCTGGTCGCTCGGTTCATGGGCCGTGGTCCCGCCCGGACACGCGCCGGCACGCGGACAGCTACAGGCCCCACTGGCCGACAAGGTCTGGTTCGCCGGAGAGGCGCTGTCCCGCCTGCAATGGGGAACCGCCGGCGGAGCCTATCAAGAAGGCATGAGAGCGGCCGCGGAGGCTGCGCATGTCGTCCAGACTTATCTCAAGTTGCGCGAACAGTAACGCCGAGCCTGACAAATGCCACGCCCTGATCGTAGTAATGCACTCAGTGATTGGATTAAGCTTCCCTCCATATTTCCAATTTATCACGAACCTGCGGAAATCGTGGGACCTCAGGCTTACTCCGAATGCTAGATGGGACAGTGATTCTCATTACGGACCGGCCCGACAGCAGTGAATTATTGCGCCACGAGCTGAGCCTCGTCGCGGACTGCAAAGTTCTTCGATTCGATTCAGCGATAGAGATGAAGCCGGTGCCCATCGGTGCGGTGTCGGATGTCACCCTGGACCGGCGCGACGCCGCCTCCGCCATGCGCAGGGCCTTCGCGCGGCTGAGGATCGCGGACGTTCCCGTCATCTGCCTTCTTCGGAACATGAGCGAGATCGGCATGCGCAATGCCAGGAATCTCGGCGCGACCTGCTGCCTCTCGGCTCTGACGAACCCCGCCATGGTCGCCCGCACGATGATGACGCAGGTGATCCAGGATCGCGCGGAGAAGCCGGCCCGGAGCATCGAGCGCGGCGTGGCACGGGCCACCGAAGTCCTGACCCGCCTGTTCGACGGGGCGCGGTCGAACGATCCGGTCCCCCTGACGCGGATCGATGCCAGCCTCGAACCGATCATCGCGGCGGTTCGCGAAGGTGGGTTGACCCGTTGGCTCGACCGGGTCTGGACGCATGACGACGCCACCTATCAGCATTGCCTGCTGGTGGCGGGCGTGGCCGCCAAGTTCTCGCTTCACCTCGGCTTCTCGGCCAGCGACCGCCATCACTTCGTCCGCGCCGCCTTGCTCCACGACCTCGGGAAAGCCCGGATTCCGCTGGAGATCCTCAACAAGCCTGGCCGGCTCGACGATGCCGAGATGGCGATCATGCGCACCCATCCGGTCATCGGCTACGAGAAGCTGAAGGAGTCCGGCTGCGATGCCCTCACCCTCGGCGCCGTTCGGCATCACCACGAGATGCTCGACGGTTCGGGCTATCCCGACCGCCTCAGCGGGGACTCCATCGGCGATACCGTGCGGCTAATGACGATCTGCGACATCTACTCGGCGCTGACCGAGAAACGCGCCTACAAGCCGGCCATGCCGAACGCCGTCGCCATGGCGATCCTCTCGGACATGAAGGGTCGGCTAGAGGACAGGCTGGTCCAGTCCTTCGGCGAGGCCATGGGGAACGGCTCGTGACGACGCCGAAACGGATCCCGGACGCGGCTCGGGACAGGGCGAAGGTCAGCCGAAGCCGCCCCGCTTGAGCCGCATCACGGTCCGATCCAGCGCGCCGAGATAGGCGGAGCGGTCTCGCACCGAGAAGGGTCGCGGGCCGCCCGTGACCGTGCCCGCCTCGCGCAAATCCTGCATCAGGTTGCGGGTGGCCAGGGCGAGACCGATCCCGCTCTCGCTGAAGGGTTTTCCATTGGGTGCCAGGACCTCGGCGCCCGCCTTCACGCAGCGGCTGGCGAGCGGCACGTCCGAGGTGACGACGACCGAACCCGGTCTCGCCCGTTCCGCGATCCAGTCGTCGGCGGCGTCGAAACCGTCGCTGACGACGACGCGCTCGATCCAGGGCTCGCGCGGCAGGGTGATGAAGCTGTTCGCCACCACGTAGACATGCAGGCCGTAGCGGCCGGCGACCCGGTAGGTCTCGTCCTTCACCGGGCAGGCATCGGCATCGATGAACACGACGATCGAACGGTCGGCGGCCGGCTCGCTCATGCGGACGCCGCCAAGGGCACGGCCGAGGGCGCGGTCACGGTCCGTCCGCCCTCGCTCACCTCGAGCGCCGGAGCCGTGCGCTCCAGGGTCGAGACCGCGAGGGGCTGGCCCCGGCCGCGCAGGGCATGGGCGCCGAGCGAGCGGGCATGAATACCCTCGGGCAGGCGCGGCAGGCGTGCGAGGAGATCGTCCGAGATCAGGATCTCGGTGCCCAAGGGCCGGCACAGGGCCTCGATCCGCGAGGTCACGTTCACCGTGTCGCCGAAATACGCGATCTTGTGCCGGTCGACCCCGACTTCCGCCGTGACGATGGAGCCGCCATGCAGCGCCGCCCGCAGGCGGGGCACCACACCGAAACGGGCTTGCCAGGCTGCCGCCTCGGCCTCGATCCTGTCGAGGACGTCGAACACGCAGGCGACGCAGCGCGCGTCCTTGAGACCCCGCTCCATCGGCCAGGTGATCATGGCCATGTCGCCGATGTAATCGTCGGTGGAACCGTGATTGCGGCGCACGGGCTCGGCCAGGGCGGCGAAGACCGCGCCGAGATAGGCCTGGGCCTTGAGGTCGCCATGGGTCTCGGCGAAGGCGGTGGAGCCGACGACGTCGAGGAAGAGGAAGATGCGGTCCTCGCGCACCGGCCGATGATAGCGGCCGACGAGGAAGTTCACGAATACCTCGCCGCCGATGAGATCGCGCATGCGGATGACGAAGACGAGCATCGCCGACACCGCCAGCGAATAGGCGAGTACCCGCGGGGTGATCTTGACGGCGTCCCTGAGCGCGTCCCCGGTCAGGCCGAGTGCCCAGACGACGAGGCCGCCGAGCGCGATGCCGCTGGCGATCATCAGGACATAGGCGAGCTCGGCCGTGAGGACGTAGATCTTGGCCGGCAACTGGCGCAGGCGCGCCTGAAGGCCGCCGAAGATCAGTCCACGGTCGAAGGCGAGGGTGGTCGCCCCCACCGCGAGGCCATAGATCACCCCGGCCAGCGGCGAGGCACCGTTGGCGAACAGCAGGTCGTAGAGGAGCCCGGCGCCGCTGCAGGCGACGAGAATGAGGATCCAGAACCAACGGTGCGGCGGCAGCATCAGACACCACCCCGGTCTGGCTCGTCACGAAGACGATGGCGTCGCGCGGGGAGAAGCAAGGCGTGGCATCCTTCGGAAGGCCATCGTCGGAGGGCGCGGACGAGGAACCGCGCCGAGACGATCGACCCACCTTGAACAACGGTCCATGATGGCGCGATTAAGGCCATGGGCCGTTAAGGCTGCCCTCGAAATTCATTGACCACCCGGAAGACCGTGAGATCTCCGTAACCGGGTACGCTTTAGGCTCGTTGTCAGACGGGCAGCTCTCACTGCTGCAACGCAGCTCGACCGCTTCAGAAGGCGCGCATCGCGATGAGCATGACGAATGCGAACTCAGACCCGACCGCTTCCGGGACACCGGCCATACGCCCGTTGGTCGCCCCGCGCGACATCCGCGCCATCGCGCGCGACCTCGGCTATTCGCCCGACTGGAACTGGAGCTGGGAGAACTACAAGAACACGATCGTCGCCCTCACCAACGAGTACGGCCTTCGCGACCATCTGGAGATCGGGGGCGGGCGCGACCCGGTCTTCCAGCCGCCGGAACTGGTCCGGCACGGGATCAAGGTGACGATCAACGACATCTCGCAGAAGGAGCTCGATCTCGCCCCGCCCGAATTCTCGAAACTCTGCTGCGACATCGCCTCGCCCTCCACCCTCGACGCCATCGGCCGCAACCGGTTCGACTTTACCTATTGCTCGATGGTCATGGAGCACGTGCCGGACGTGGCGCAGATGTGGCGCAACATCCATGGCCTCCTCCTGCCTGGCGGCGCGGCATTGAGCTTCTTTCCCACCCTGTTCGCCCCGCCCTTCGTGGCCAATCAGCTCATGCCGGAGGCCCTGTCGCGCGCCGTGCTCCATACCCTGTTCCCGGACCGCAGGGACGATGGCGACAATCCGAAATTCCCGGCGCATTACAATTACTGCCGGGGCAGCGAGGCGGCGATCGTACCGCTCCTGAAGGAGATCGGCTTCCGCGAGATCGTCGTGCTGCCGTTCTACGGCTACAGCTACTTCCACAAGCTGCCCGGCCTGCGCCAGATCGACGACGCGTTCACCCGCCTCGCCCGGAGCCGGGACTGGCGGACCTTCACGAGCTTCGCCTTCGTCATCGCGCGTAAATGACCATCACCCGGTCCGATGCGGTCATGAATGTCATCATCGTCGCCGACCACGCCTTCATCAACGGCGGGCAGGCGAAAGTCGCCATCGAGAGCGCGCTGGGCCTCGCCGGGCGCGGCCATCGGGTCGTGTTCTTCGCAGCCGTCGGCCCGGCCGATCCGCGTCTCGCGGCCGCCGGCATCGCGGTGATCGTGCTTGGCCAGACCGACGTGGCGCTCACCACTTCACTCGCCAGTTTCGGCGTGCAATGGCTCTGGAACCGGCCGGCGGCGCTCCGCCTTCAAGCGCTCCTCTCCGGCTACGATCCGGGCGACAGCGTCGTCCACGTCCATGGCTGGGCCAAGGCCCTGTCGCCCTCCATCGGACCGGTGCTGAAGGCGACGAGGGTGCCGGTGGTGTTCACCATGCACGAATACTACCTCGCCTGCCCCAATGGCGGCTTCTACGATTACCCGATCTCGGCCGCCTGCCACCGCACTCCGCTCTCACCCGCGTGCATCGCCTACAATTGCGACTCGCGGAGCTACGCCCGCAAACTGATGCGGGTCGGCCGCCACGCGCTGATGCGGGGGTCGGGGCTGGTGGGGAGTGCTGCCACCGTCATCACCATCAGCCGGCTGCAGAAGACCGTTCTCGCCCCCTACCTGCCGAAACGGACCCGCTATTTCGAGGTCTCGAACCCCGTCGACGCGGAGCCCCTCGGCCGCAAGGCGGATCGGCCGCTCGGCGACATCGTCTTCGTCGGGCGGGTCTCGCCCGAGAAGGGCGCGAACGTCTTCGCCGAGGCCGCCCGCCGCGCCGGGCAGACGGCCGTCTTCATCGGCGACGGCCCGCAGCGGGCGCAGCTGGAGTCCGAGTATCCGGAGGCCCGTTTCCTCGGCTGGAAGAACCCGGCCGAGGTCAAGGCGCTGATGCGCGCGGCCCGCGCCCTTGTCTTTCCCTCGGTCTGGTACGAGGGCCAGCCCCTCACCGTGCTCGAAGCCCTGGCGGCGGGGACGCCGGTGATCGTCAGCGACATCTGCGCCGGCCGGGAGGCGGTGGAGGACGGCGTCAACGGTCTCTGGTTCGCCTCGGGCAAACCGGATTCCCTCGCCGCCGCCCTCATGCGTCTTTCCGACGACGCGGAGGCACGCCGCATGTCGAATGCCGCCTACGACCTGTTCTGGGCCGATCCGCTGACCCTCGACCGGCATCTCGACGGCATCGAGGCGGTCTACCGAAGCCGCCTCGCCTCCGTGCCCTCCCCCTCGACCAGCCGGGCCAGCCACGCCTGAACCGCCGCGACGTCGGCCTGGCCGAGCCCGTGCCCGGCCGGCTGGAGGTCGTGCGCGACATCCGCCCCGGCCCGGCCGAGGATACCCGCGAGACGCGCGGCGTTCCCGGCCGGCACGATCGGATCGGCCATGCCCGACAGCATCAGCACGGGCGTGCCGGTCAGGTCGGGAACGGGCGGTTCCGCGAGCGGCATCATCGGCCGGAGCAGCGCCGCGCCCGCCAGCACGCCCGGATGGAGCAGGAGAAGGGCGGCGGCGATGTTGGCGCCGTTGGAGAAGCCGAGCGCCACCGGTGCGGCGATCCCGTAGGCCTCACGGGCCTCCGCGACGAAGTCCGCGAGATCCCGTGCCCGCCGCCGCAGATCGGCCTCGTCGAAGACACCCTCGGCGAGACGGCGGAAGAAGCGCGGCATGCCGTTCTCCAGGACAGGCCCGCGGGGCGACAGCAGGGCGGAGCCCGGCGAGACGGCGCGCCCCAGGGGCAGCAGGTCGCTCTCGTCGCCGCCGGTGCCGTGGAGCAGCAGGAGCGGAGGCGAGCCGGCCACGGTCGCGGGCTCGAAACGGTGAGTGAAGGACAGCTTGGTCATGACGGCCTCGCGAAGAGTGCGTGGGAACCGCCCCTCCTCACGGAGGGGCGGCCATGTCAGGCGATGACGGGGAGAACCTCCTCGATCCGCGCGCGGTGCGCTTCGAGGAAGGCGGGGAGCTTGAGCGCCTGGCCCAAGGCCTCGGCCGGCTCGTCGACGGCGAAGCCCGGGATGTCGGTGGCGATCTCGAACAGCACGCCGCCGGGCTCGCGGAAGTAGACCGAGCGGAAATAGGCGCGGTCCCGCTGCTCGGTCACCTGGAGGCCGTGGGTGCCGGTGAGATCGGCCACCATGGACGCCTGCTCGGCATCGTCCTTCGCCCGGAAGGCGATGTGATGGACCGAGCCGGCACCGGGCCGGCCGCGCAGGAACTCGCCCACCGCCCGGAGGGTGACGAACCCGCCGACGCCGTTGCCATTGGCGTAGCGGGTCATCGCTCCGTCGCGTCCGCTCTCGGAGAAGCCGAACACCCCGGTGAGGATCCGCGCCGTGGGCTCCGCCTCGTTGAGGAGCAGGGTGACGCCGTGGAAGCCCCGGATGGCGTGCTCGGCCGGAACCTCGGCGCCGGTCCGGGTAGGCGCTGCCTCGGTGGCCTCGTCGACCCCGACCAGGGCCAGCACCATCCCGTCGGGATCGCGCAGGCGGAGGACCGGCTCGCCGAAGAGCTGCACCAGGACGTCGTGGTCGACGCCCTTCTCGATCAGCCGGTGAGTCCACCAGCCGATGGAGGCGCGGGGAACGCGGAAGGCGGTCTCCTGTGTCTCGCCGATCCCGACCCGTCCCCGCGCGGCATGGGCGAGGGGAAAGAACGTCAGGATCGTGCCGGGCCGTCCGGCCTCGTCGCCGTAATAGAGGTGATAGGTCGAGGGATCGTCGAAATTGACGGTCTTCTTCACCAGGCGCAGGCCGAGGACGCGCTGGTAGAAATCGAGGTTGCGCTGAATGTCGCTGGCATAGGCGGTGACGTGGTGCAGGCCGTTATCGGACATGATCGTGTCTCCCGGACGCGCTGGCCGGTGGAGGGCCACCGCGCCGCTTCGTGATGACGACAATCTGGGGCTTGGCATGACGCATGAAAACAGAAACGATGGAAACCTATCGTTTCTGGAAATGCGCCTATGAAACTGCCGGATTTCGAAGCCTGGGCGATCTTCGCCAAAGTCGCCGAGACGGGTGCGTTCGGGCGGGCGGCGGATGACCTGGGCCTGTCGAAGGCCACGGTCTCGAAGGCGATCACCCGCCTCGAAGCCCGGATCGGTGGCCGCCTGTTCCACCGGACCTCGCGCAAGATCGCCCTGACGGAACTTGGCCATGCGGCGCGGGAGGGAGCCGCGCGCATCCTCGCGGAGGGCGAGGCGGCGGAAGCCCAGGCCACGGCCTCGTCCTCGGTTCCGCGCGGCATGGTGAGGCTGGCCGCCCCCATGTCGTTCGGGATCCTCCACGTGGCGCCGATCCTTCCGGATTTCCTGGGCCAGTATCCGGAGGTCTCGGTGGATCTCCATCTCAGCGATGCGTTGGTCGATCTCGTGGGCGGGGGCTTCGATATCGGCCTGCGCATCGCCGCGCTGGCCGATTCCTCCCTGCGGGCGCGGCGCCTCTGCCTCGTGAACCGCGCCCTCGTGGCATCGCCGGATTATCTCGACCGGCATGGCCGGCCGGAGCATCCGCGCGACCTCGCCCACCATCCCTGCCTCGGCTACGCCTACCTGCCGAGCCCGGACCGCTGGATCTTCACCAGCCATGAGGGCGAGGAAGCGGTCATCGTCCCTGCCGGGCCGCTGCGGGCCAACAATGCCGACGCCCTGACCCCCGCCCTTCGCGCCGGGCTCGGTTTCGCCGTCCAGCCGGATTTCATGGTCTGGGAGGATCTTCGGGCCGGGCGGCTCGAACGGGTGCTGCAGGGTTGGGACCTGCCGCCCATCGCCCTGCATCTGGTGACGCCGCCGGGCGACCCGCGCCCCGCCCGCGTCCTCGCGCTCATCGCCTTCCTGGCGGCCCGGTTCGCGGCGGCGCCCTGGTCGAACGGCGCCGCCGTACAGCCCTGAGGCCGCGATCAGAGCACGATATGCGGGCCGACCGCGTCTTCGTGGAGCGGCGAGAGAAAGGCCGCGCCGATGCCGTTGTCGAACCGGCGGGCGACCTTGGCCCTGGTCCTGCCGATGACGATCAGAGTGCCGACGTCGAGGGGCTCTTCCATGGAAACGGCGACCCCCGATGCCGAGAGGTTGATGACACGGCCCGGCAGCATCGATCCGGCCTCGGTCGTGACCAGCACGTCTTGGATCTCCGGCACGATGCGCGGAAAGGCGCGCGTCACCAGGGGCGGGGGATTTTGCGATTTCGCGACGCTGAGGAGGCTCTGCACCACGAGCCCGAGGGGATGGTCGGCGCTCAGAACCCGTATGGCGAAGGCGGATGTCTCCGCTCGCACGACGATGGCTTCGAGAGATCCGGCATGGCGGATACTGCAGGTCAGTCGCTCATCGACGGCGGGCACGACCGAGGACTTGAAACGAATTCCGTCCGAGGAGAGATCGTCGGTGACCGCATAGAAATTCTGCCGATGCCGCCCCCAGCAAAGAGCTGGCAGGATGACCTTGTATCGCGCCTCCGACCGCCTGTCGCTCATCGCATTCCTTGTTGCGTCGAGCCTTCCTATGCTGGCGAGTCTTCAGGCGAAGCTTTCACGATCGAGAGAATTCGATTCAATATCCTGCATCAACAACTCGATCCACAGCTATTACACGTAAGGCGAGTGAGGCGGATCGGATTAGGCTCCGCCGCCCGACCGGCCGCCCCCCGCCAGGCCATGCACTTTGATGCGGGAGGCGAGGGTCGTCGGCTTGACGCCCAGCAGTTCGGCCGCCCCTCCGGCCCCGAAGACGCGGCCCTTGGCGAGGATGAGGGCGGCCGAGATGTCGGCCCGGTCGCGTGCCCTTCGCTCGGCCTCGGTGGCGGGGGTGATGCCGGGCGAGACCGCGCCCTGCGGGCGTCGCCCCTCGACGGGACCGGCGCTCTCGGTCTCGGGCAGGTCGAACCGCAACCGCCCGCGCACGGCGAGGATCGCCGCCCGCTCGACGATGTTCTCCAGCTCGCGGACATTGCCGGGCCAGTCGTAGCGCGCGAGGCGGCGGACATCGCCTTCCGTGAGACGCAGGTCGGGCATGGCGAGGCGTCGGGCCACGCCCTTCAGGAAGTGCTGGGCGATGAGGGGAATGTCCTCGGGCCGCTCGCGCAGGGGCACGGCCGCGATGGGAAAGACGTTGAGGCGGAAGTAGAGATCCTCGCGAAAGCGCCCCCGCTTCACCTCGGCCTTGAGGTCGCGGTTGGTGGCGGCCACGAGGCGTACGTCGACGATACGGGTCCGTTCCTCGCCGACCCTTTCGAATTGCCGCTCCTGCAGCACGCGCAGGAGCTTGCCCTGCAGGTCGATGGGAATTTCCCCGACCTCGTCGAGGAACAGGGTGCCGCCATCGGCGAGTTCGAACCGCCCGACCCGGTCGCGCAGGGCGCCGGTGAAGGCGCCCCTGGCGTGGCCGAAGAACTCGCTCTCGAACAGCTCGCGCGGGATCGCCGCGCAATTCACCCGGATCAGGGGCCGGTCCCGGCGGCGGCTGGCCTCGTGGATGGCGCGGGCGATGAGCTCCTTGCCGGTGCCGGATTCGCCGGTGACGAGGACGGTGGCGTCGGTGCCGGCCACGAGGTCGATCTGCCGGAGGGTCGCCTCGATGGCCGGCGAGCGGCCGATGATGCCCTGGTGGTGCCCGCCCTCGCGGATTTCCTCGCGCAGATAGGCGTTCTCGAGCTCCAGGCGCTGGCGCAGGGAATCGACCTCCGCCAGGGCCTGGCGCAGACGCTCGTCGGCCTCTCGCCGCTGGCTGATGTCGCGGAACACGATGACCGCGCCGAGGAGCCGGCCCCGGTCGCGGATCGGCGTCGAGGTGTATTCCACGAAAATCGGCGTGCCGTCCCGGCGCCAGAACACCTCGGTGTCGACCTGATGCACGGCCCCATCGCGGAAGGCGGCGTAGATCGGGCAATCCTGATGCGGGTAATGGCAGCCATCCGGGTGGCTGTGGTGGACGGTGGCATGCATGTCGCGCCCGACGAGATCGGCCGCGTCCCAGCCCAGCATCCGCTCGGCCGCCGGGTTGATGAAGGTGGTGATGCCCTCGGCATTGACCCCGTAGATGCCTTCGCCGGCCGCGCGCAGGATCAGCTGGTTCTCGCGCTCGATATCGCGGAAGATCCGCTCCATCCGCTGCCACTCGGTCAGGCCGGCCCGCATATGCGCATCGGCCTCCGTATCCACGAGGCGGCGGCGGCGCTCGTCGAGGTCGAACAGGCTGACGAGAAGGAGCGCCGGCTCGCCTGGCAGGATCGTGCCGCTATACTCCACATGGAGACCGTGCCCCTCCGCGTGCCTCGGCGAGAGGGCGTGGGTCCAGTCGCGGCCCCGCGCCTGCACGGCCTGGGTGAAGACGATCAGCGTCGGCACCTGATCGGGATGAAGGCCGGTGACGCGCATGCCCCGCAGGACATCGGGATCGTAGCCGAGCAGCCGCGCGGCCGCCGGGTTGGCGTCCCGGATCTCGTCGGCCACCGGATCGAGCACCAGCATCGCCTCCGCCGCCCTGTCGAAGGCGGGGCCATAGGGCGAGGCGGGCGGCGCGACCGATCTTTCCATCACGATATCTCGTAGCATACGTCACGAAAAATCGTAATCAACGATATTTCGTAATTTTTTCATTCATATCAAACTATTGTTCCAATTGTGCTTTTTATTGGAATCGCGGCTGGCACAGCGTTTGCCATGACGAGACCGTCTCCGCAGAAAGGTCCGCGACATGGCGCTCTTCGACGATCCGTTCAACGCCCGGCTGACCTTGAAGCGCGGGGGCTGCTCCTGCGGAAACCACCGCGATCAAGCCGCGCACGATGCCGACGCTCCGTCCGGCGACGCCGCGATCACGCGGGCCGTCGAAGGGGCGGTGATGCGGGCCCTGTTCCCGGAGGATGCGCAGCGGCGCGCCTTCCTGAGGAGCGTCGGGGCGGCGACGGCGCTGGCCGCCGTGAGCCAGTTTTTCCCGACGAAGTTCGTGGCCGAGGCCTTCGCGCAAGGGGCGAAGCCCGAGAAGACCGATCTCAAGGTCGGTTTCATCCCGATCACCTGCGCCACGCCGATCATCATGGCGAAACCCATGGGCTTCTACGAGAAGCAGGGGCTGAACGTGGAGGTGGTGAAGACCGCCGGCTGGGCGGTGATCCGCGACAAGACCCTGAACAAGGAATACGACGCCGCCCACATGCTGGCGCCGATGCCCATCGCCATCTCCCTCGGCGTCGGATCGAACCCCGTTCCCTACACGATGCCGGCGGTGGAGAACGTCAACGGCCAGGCGATCACCCTGGCCATGAAGCACAAGGACAGGCGCGACCCGAAAAGCTGGAAGGGCTTCAAGCTCGCGGTGCCCTTCGACTATTCGATGCACAATTACCTGCTGCGCTACTACCTCGCGGAGGCCGGGATCGACCCCGATACCGACGTGCAGATCCGCGCCGTCCCACCGCCGGACATGGTCGCCAACCTGCGTGCCGACAATATCGACGGTTTCCTGGCGCCCGACCCGGTCAACCAGCGCGCGGTCTATGACGGCGTCGGCTTCATCCACATCCTGTCGAAGGAGATCTGGGACCGGCACCCGTGCTGCGCCTTCGCGGCCTCGCAGGATTTCGTCACCCAGACCCCGAACACCTACGCCGCCCTGCTCCGCGCCGTGATCGAGGCGACGGTCTATGCCTCGAAGATCGAGAACCGCAAGGAGATCGCCGCGCAGATCGCGCCGGCCAACTACCTCAACCAGCCGGTGACGGTGGTGGAACAGGTGCTCACCGGAACCTTCGCCGACGGCCTGGGCAACGTCCGCAAGGTGCCCGACCGCGTCGATTTCGACGCCTTCCCGTGGTCGTCCTTCGCGGTGTGGATCATGACGCAGATGAAGCGCTGGGGTCAGATCAAGGGCGATGTCGATTACAAGGCGGTGGCCGAGAAGGTCTATCTCGCCACCGACGCCGCGAGATTGATGAAGGAGGCCGGCCTCACCCCGCCGACGGCCACCTCGAAATCCTTCTCGGTGATGGGCAAGGCCTTCGATCCGGCCAAACCTGAGGAGTACCTGAACTCCTTCGCGATCAAGCGGGCGGGCTGAGCCATGAAGGCCTCCCTCTCGCTCCGCGCCGGCATCGTCTCCCTGGCCGTCCTCGCCGCCTTCCTGCTGCTCTGGCAGATCGCGGTGGGCGGGGTCGCCAAGACCGAGGCCATGGACCCGGAATACGCGGCCCTCATGGGTGCGAGCGCCACAACCGGAAAATCGGCGATGCCGGGCCCCCTCGACGTCGCCGCCACCGCCTGGAAGCACCTCAAGGACCCGTTCTACGATCGCGGTCCCAACGACAAGGGGCTCGGCATCCAGCTCGCCTATTCCATCGGCCGGGTGGCGCTGGGCTACGGGCTCGCGGTGCTGGTGGCCATCCCCATCGGCTTCCTCATCGGCATGTCGCCGCTGATGGGCCGGGCGCTCGACCCGTTCATCCAGCTCCTGAAGCCGGTCTCGCCGCTCGCATGGATGCCGCTCGCCCTCTACACGATCAAGGATTCGAGCCTGTCGGCGATCTTCGTGATCTTCATCTGCTCGCTCTGGCCGATGCTGATCAACACCGCCTTCGGTGTCGCCGGAACGCGCAAGGAATGGCTCAACGTCGCCCGGACCCTGGAGGTCGGGCCGATCCGCCGGGCCTTCACGGTGATCCTGCCGGCCGCCGCGCCCACCATCCTCACCGGCATGCGCATCTCCATCGGCATCGCCTGGCTCGTCATCGTGGCGGCCGAGATGCTCGTGGGCGGAACCGGCATCGGCTACTTCGTCTGGAACGAGTGGAACAACCTCTCGATCACCAATGTGATCGTCTCGATCCTGGTCATCGGTCTCGTGGGCATGATCCTCGACCAGTTGCTGGCGCGCGCCCAGCGCCTCGTCACCTTCCCCGAGTGAGGCCGCGCCCATGAGCAAGCTCATCCCCTTTTCGCGGCGCTCCACGAGCGCCGCTCCCGACCCCGATGCCGGGACCAGCCGCATGTCGTCGTCTGAGAAGTTCATCTCCATCGAGGGGATCGCCCGGCGCTATCCCGCCCCCGGGGCCAAGCCAAACACCGTATTCGAGAACCTGTGGCTGCCCATGCGGCGGGGCGAGTTCGTCTGCATGATCGGCCATTCCGGCTGCGGCAAGACCACGGTGCTCAACATCCTGGCCGGGCTGGAGGCGCCGAGCGAGGGCGTCGTCATCGTCGACGGGCAGGCGATCGAGGGGACGAGCCTCGACCGGGCAGTGATCTTCCAGGGGCATGCCCTGCTGCCCTGGCGCACGGTGCTCGGCAACGTCGCCTACGCGGTCTCCTCGCGCTGGCGCAAGGCGTCCCGCGCCGAGGTGGAGGAGCGTGCCCGCAAGGCCATCGCCACGGTGGGCCTCGCCGGCTCCGAGCACAAGCGCCCCTCGGAACTCTCGGGCGGCATGAAGCAGCGCGTCGGCATCGCCAGGGCGCTCGCTATCGAGCCCAAGATCCTGCTCATGGACGAGCCGTTCTCGGCGCTGGACGCGCTCACGCGGGGCACCCTGCAAGACGAGGTGCGCCGCATCTGCATCGAGACCGGCCAGACCGTCTTCATGATCACCCACGACGTCGATGAATCGATCTACCTCGCCGACCGCATCGTGCTGATGACCAACGGCCCCGAGGCCAAGGTGGCCGAGATCGTCGAGAACCCGCTGCCCAAGCACCGCGAACGCGCGAACCTCCATCACGCCCCGGGCTACTACGCCCTGCGCAACCACCTGATGGACTTCCTCGTCAGCCGCTCGAAGACCCTGCGGGACGCCATGCCCGCCGGCTACGACCAGCGCCACCCGCCGGTGGTGCGACCGGGTTCGGACGGGCCGGCGCCGATCCCCGTCCCCGCCGCCTCGTGAATCCGCGGCTCTCGGATCCGCGCGCCGCCTCTCACCCACGTTCCTTCATCGGAGACCTCACATGAAGCGCGAAGACCTCACGGAAAAGCTCCTCGACATCAAGCGCGAGAAGGGCTGGACCTGGAAACACATCCAGGCCGAGATCGGCGGACTCTCGCCGATCCTCATCACCGCCGCCTGCATGGGACAGATGAAGCTGCCGAAGGCCCAGGCGAAGAAGGCGGCGGAGCTGTTCGGCCTGTCCGAATCCGAGGAGCGGATGCTGAACGAGGCGCCCTATCGCGGCTCGATCCCGCAGATGCCGCCCACCGACCCGCTGATCTACCGCTTCTATGAACTGGTGATGGTCTACGGCACCACCTGGAAAGAACTGATCCAAGAGGATTTCGGTGACGGCATCATGTCGGCGATCGATTTCAACATGACCATGGAACGAGAGCCCAACAACAAGGGCGACCGGGTGAAGATGAACCTTTCCGGAAAGTTTTTACCGTATAAATATTATGACAACGAAGAAGGCGTGCCGGATTACGGCTTCAAGGAGCCGTAAATCTGCGGCCATACTTCGAAAGCGTTCTAGACTGTAGCGGCACCGCGGCTTCAAAGGAGGCCGCGGTGACTTTTCTCACGCGCGGCGAGTCGACGGCGGAGGGGGTTTCGTGCTGATTGCGGAGACTTGGCCGCACGCACGGCCCTCCCCCTCGGAGATTGTTTCCGCATGAACCTCAACGCGATCTCGTCAACCTGGGCACCCCGGCTTCTCAGCGTCCTGCGCATCGTCGCCGGTGTGCTGTTCCTCGAGCACGGAACGCAGAAGCTGTTCGGGTTTCCCGTGCGCATGGGCGGCGGGGCGGCACCGGCGCTGTTCACCCTCATCTGGTTCGCGGCCGTCCTCGAGATCGTAGGCGGCGCACTGATCATCCTGGGCCTGTTCACGCGGCCGGTGGCGTTCATCCTCTCCGGCCAGATGGCCTTCGCCTATTTCATCGCCCATGCGCCCAAGAGCCAGTTCCCGGCCCTCAATGGCGGCGACGCGGCCATCCTGTTCTGCTTCCTCTTCCTCTACCTCGCCGCGGCCGGCGCCGGTCCGTGGAGCCTCGACGCGCAGCGCCGCGGGCGGTTCTGAGCCGGGGCTCGGGGCTTGCGCCGGCGATGCCCGGCCGGATCGATCGGAGGGGCCGCGCTCCATCCGATCCAGAGACGATCCCTGCCGTACGGCGTCCCCTGAAGCCGGCGGGCGTGTCGCCTTCACGCTCGCGCCGGGCGCGGCCGATGCCCGGTTGTCGAGGTGACGGAGGCGGGTCGCATACAGAGTCAGGTCGCATGGCGCCTGACGAAACTCCGGGGCCGCGCGTCGGGGGGCCGGCGTGATGACGGAGGAGCCTGCCGACGACCGGCGCATCCGCGTCGTCGCCGTGGCCGTGCAGAAGGGCGGCACCGGCAAGACGAGCCTCGCCGCTTCCCTGTCCGTGGCGGCGGCGGAGGACGGCGAACGCGTGATCGCCTTCGACCTCGATCCGCAGGGGTCGCTGGCCGGCTGGGGCGCCCTGCGCCGCAAGGACGGAGTGGCCGTCGAGCGCATCCAGGCCTGGGAGATCGGGCAGATGCCCGAGATCCTGGAAGGCTGCCGCGAGAACGGAACCACCCTCGTCGTCATCGACACCGCCGGCTCCGCCACGGGTCTGGCCCCGGCTCTGCGCATGGCCGACCTCGTGGTCGTGCCGGTGCGCCCGTCGCGGCTCGACCTCGTGGCCGCGAGGCCAACCCTCCAGACACTCGTCGGCCTCGGGATGCGGAACCGGCTCGCCCTCGTTCTCAACCAATGTCCGCCCCCGCCCTCCCCGCGCACGGATGCCTATGCGGCGCAGCTGCGCTCGCTAGGCGTGCTGGCCGAACCCAGCATCGTGCACCGGGTGGATCACCAGGACGCCGTGGCCTCCGGCCTCGGCGTCACCGAATACGCGCCCCGCGGCCGGGCCGCCGAGGAGATCCGTGCCCTGTGGGGCTGGCTCGACGCGAAGATGAGCCGATCGGGTGCGGAAGCATCCTGACCGGATTCGCATTGGCGAACCGACCCGTCACCGCGCCTTGATTTTTTTTGAAGCCTGCCTGATCGGCTCGCGGCGAATACTCATGGCAGAGTCGATCATCCAAGCAGACCTCCTCATCCTGAGGCGCCGGAGCGTATCGGAGGCCTCGAAGGGGGCCTCCAATCAGCGCACGCTCCCTGGAAGCCTCCTTCGAGGCCGCTATGCGGCACCTCAGGATGAGGTGAAGCCTTGGACGAACACCGCAAACAAGCTCTGTCGATGTCTCGGGTTTCAGGACGCGAAACCCGCTCAGCGCTCCCCGAATGCCGCCAGGATGCGCGCCCAGGAGCGGGTGCCCTTGTGGAAGCTCTTAAGGTCGTACTTCTCGTTGGGCGAGTGGATGCGGTCGTCGTCGAGGCCGAAGCCGATGAGGAGCGTGTTGCGGTCGAGCAGCCGCTTGAAATCGCCGACGATGGGGATCGAGCCGCCCGCGCCGATGGTCACGGCCGGCACGCCCCATTCCTCGGCGAGCGCCCCCCTCGCGATGTCCAGTTCGGGCATGTCGAAGGGCAGGCTGATGGCGCGGCTGCCCTTGTAGCAGATCACCTCCACCGAGCAGTCCGACGGGATGCGCTCCCGCACGAAGGCCTCGAAGGTCTTCGCGAGTTGCTCGGGGTCCTGATCGTCCACGAGGCGGAACGAGACCTTGGCACTGGCCTCCCCCGCGATGACCGTCTTGGTGCCCTCGCCGGTATAGCCGCCGATGATGCCGTTGACGTCGCAGGCCGGGCGCGACTGGATCAGCTCGATCAGCATGCGCCCGCGCTCGCCGGCAGGCTCCTTGAGGCCGATTGGGCCGAGGAACTTCTCGGCCGTGAAGTCGAGCCCGCGCCACTGCTCCAGAATGTCGGCGGGCGTCTCGCGCACGCCGTCGTAGAAGCCCGGCAGGGCCACTCTTCCATCCGAATCGTGTAGGTCGGCGATGATTGTCGACAGGACGTGGATCGGGTTGCGCGCGGCACCTCCGAAGAAGCCCGAATGCAGGTCACGGTCGGCGCATGTGACCTTCACCTCGAAATAGGCGAGGCCCCGAAGCGACGTGGTGATGGCCGGCGTGGTCGGGTTCCACATGCTGGTGTCGCAGACGAGGACGATGTCGGCGGCAAGCTTGTCGCGGTTGGCCGCGACCCATTCGGGCAGGCCTTGAGAGCCATTCTCCTCGGCGCCCTCGATGAGCAGGGTGACGCCGCAGGGCAGTTCGCCCTCCATGGCGATGAAGGCGCGGCAGGCCTCGACGAAGGTCATGACCTGACCTTTGTCGTCGGAGGCGCCGCGCGCCACGATCTGCTTGTCGCCCTTGGCGTTCACCGAGATGCGCGGCTCGAAGGGCGGCGTCTCCCAGAGGTTCAATGGGTCCACCGGCTGCACGTCGTAATGGCCGTAGAACAGCACGTGCGGCTTGCCGGGTTTCGGCGCATGGGCCAGCACCACCGGATGCAGCGAAGTCTCGTGGATGGCCGTCTCGAACCCGAGCGCCGTCAGATTGCCCTCGAGCCACTGCGCCGCGTCGCGGCAATGCCCGGCATAGGCCGGATCGGTGGAGATCGACGGGATCCGCAGGAAGGCGAACAACCGCTCCAGGGCATTGTCGAGGTCGCGGTCGATGTCGTTGAGAACCGGGTCGAGGGCGGCCATCGCGCGTCCTTGTGGCAAGCGGGGATGGCGACAGGGTTAACCGAGGGGATGGGCGGGCGCAAACCGACGTGAGGGTCGTTACGAGGTTTAGTCAGGGCAGCTTCATATCATTCCCCAGAGATATCTGCGCAGAACATGACCTTACCTCCATGGCTCATCAGACACGGACGACAAATATAGGTTCAAATAGGGAGATTAATGTTTTCGATCCAAGGCCTACGCCCACCTCAAACAATTAAACAGACGTCAGCACAACACATAGAAACAATAAAGCATTAATATATATTACTAATTATTTTCTTTATAAAATAAAAGATTATTCTATTAATATTTAAATCATGGGATATTAAGCTGTAATTGCCGGTATATGCCCGCGTATTGCGGCGGTAAGAGCCGGTATGCTATCGTTAAGGAGCATTCGCGCCAGCCATGACTTGAACTCAGAGGCAGATGTACTCTTCAGATGCTTTGCTGCAATAGCAACAAACGCCTTATCATCGTAGACTTTTAAAAAACCCGGAAGATTGTTGCTCTTCACTGCATCTCGAATTTGTGACTCAACGGCAGCGCCAACAGCAGCGACGTCAAGTGCGGCTGTTTGCTGACGGTACTCCTCCGCGATATCGGCAACTGAGGAGGCTGAACTAAGATCGATTTTCTTGAGAGTGCGGTCGATTCTCCTACGACAGTGACGTGCTACCACTCTCTCCAAGGCGTCTGGCTCGTCAATCTTCTTGAACACTTCACACATAAGTGCATTAAGACGGCTATCAAGCTCGGCCCCAACATAACCTTCCTTCTCTAAAATTGCACGGCTAACATCAGGTAGTAAAATCAGATTTTCAATCTCTGATACGGGTAACGCAGCAACACCAAGTCCCGCCAAATGAGCGGCATCGTGATCGTCCGCGTCAACTATACCAAAACAAGTTATGCGAGTTAGATTTTTATTAGTTCGCATAGTGGCAACCGCATGTATAACTTGCTCACATGATTGACGCGGGATAACTGTCCATTCAGGATAGCACGCTCGATAAATCATGCGATCTAGACTTGTCGAAGCTCCTTCGACAAACAAAATCGGCTTACGACTTCCTAGTATTAAAGTAGTTATTTCTTCGCTAAAACCAGAGTCTTCTGGAACAGCCTCAATGGACCAATTGCTGACAGGAGAGTATTCACTTATAACAAACTTATCGGCAATACGCGACGCGGCGAAATCAAGGTCATGAGTTATTAACACAAAAGCACAGTCGGGGCGCACGCTTTCAATTTCATCCCAAAGCTGCCCAAGAATGGCGCGATGGACATGAAGCTCCGGCTCATCAAAAATCAGCAAGGAATTTGCATCGGCAACCAATACCTGACCTAGAATATAAAAAATTGCCCTTTCACCGTCACTCATATCTGAGGCTTTATACCTAGACTGCGATGACGGAGAGGAAACCTCAATATCGTCGCCTGAGATGTAAAGTTTCCTATGCGGCAATATCTTGTCCCAAATCTCAACTAGCTTTTCGAAGTTTGTATAGGCAATATTTTGATAGTTACCCGCTCGTGCATTTTTGTGCGACTCAAGCGCAGTATTCGATTGATCAGCAAACAACGCCTGTACAATAAAATCATAATCGTCAAGAATACTAGTCTCAGCCTTTCCGCCCCAACGATTTCCATCCCTGTTGTCAGTAAATTGCGGAGCATATCCGGTCTTAAGCCCTCGAATTGCCCACTCTTTGCTAATTTTTGCAACGCTCGGATTTAACTTTAGCGCCCTGTGCGCAGCAATACGGTGAGACCTACTACCGAAAGTTCTCTCAATTAAAACAGCAAGTCGAGTCTTGCCACCACCATTAGCTCCTACAAAGATAACTGTTTTACCTTCATTAGCCGTAATTTCAGTACTAGTGTGCGGACCCGGTATCGATATTGAAAATGGCATGAAAGGCACCAACCCTTAGTGTGCATGCTGTTATAGGCTACAACTAACTTCGAGATATCGCATCTTGTGCGTGAATTTCAAGAAGAAAAATTTAGAGAAGCGCCGACTGAATACCGCCAGTACGATCAGCGAATCAGATCCATCGTCTTTTGAACTCTTGGGTGCACAATTCTGTGGCTACCGGAAAGAATGCGGGGTCACTGCCACATGGTGCGAACCCGCACTCTTCAGCATCTAAAACGTCGATCGCTAATCCTCCTCCCCAAACACAGAACTGATCCTCCTCCCCAAACACAGAACTGACCCTCGAGGGAACACCCACAGATTGGAACGGTTATCGAGTGACAGGCGCGGGGCGTGGACGTTTCTTCCCCTCGTGCCTCCGCCCATTCGAGAAACGCGGCCGGTGCTCTGCCCGGCCCCTGATCCTTCAGGACACGCCCATGCTCATCGACAGCGGATCGCCCGGCGCTCCGGCCACAATCGGCATCACCCTGACCATCAACGGCGAGGCACGCCAGCTTCAGGTGGCGCCCTGGACCACGCTCCTCGACCTACTGCGCGAGGATCTCGACCTCACCGGCACCAAGAAGGGCTGCGACCACGGCCAGTGCGGCGCCTGCACCGTGCTGGTGAACGGCACGCGGATCAATTCCTGTCTCGCGCTCGCCGTGATGAAGGACGGCGCCGAGGTCGTCACCGTCGAGGGGCTGGCCAAGCATGCCGGCCAGGACAGCGCGATGCACCCGCTCCAGGCCGCCTTCGTGGAGCGCGACGCCTTCCAATGCGGCTACTGCACCCCCGGCCAGCTCTGCTCGGCCGCCGGCATGATCGCGGAAGGTCACGCCACGTCGCGCGAAGAAATCCGCGAGGCCATGAGCGGCAACATCTGCCGCTGCGGAGCCTACACCAACATCGTCGATGCCATCGAAGACGTGATGCACGCGGGAGCTGCCCGATGAACCGCTTCGATTACGTTCGTCCGACCACGGTCGAGGAGGCGGTGCGGGCCATCGGCTCCGCCGCCAATGCCCGCTTCATCGCCGGCGGCACCAACCTCGTCGATCTGATGAAGTACAATGTCGAACGGCCCGAGCGCCTCGTCGACATCACCCGCCTGCCCTTGGAGGCCATCGAGGAGCATGACGGGGGCCTGCGCATCGGCGCCCTCGTCACAAACTCTACGGTGGCCTACGACGAGCGCATCAAGGAGCGCTACCCGCTTCTGTCGAGCGCGATCCTGGCCGGTGCC
The DNA here is from genome assembly GCF_001422345.1 of Methylobacterium sp. Leaf93. Taxonomy (NCBI): domain Bacteria; kingdom Pseudomonadati; phylum Pseudomonadota; class Alphaproteobacteria; order Hyphomicrobiales; family Methylobacteriaceae; genus Methylobacterium; species Methylobacterium sp. Leaf93. The sequence continues at coordinate 238,748 of NZ_LMMS01000001.1, forward strand.
TCGGGCCAGTTGCGCAATGCCGCCACCACGGGCGGCAACCTCAACCAGCGCACCCGCTGCTATTATTTCTATGACGAGGCGACGCCCTGCAACAAGCGCGAGCCGGGCTCGGGCTGTCAGGCGATCGGCGGCGTCAACCGCATCCACGCCATCTTCGGCACCAGCGAGGCATGTATCGCCACCCACCCGTCCGACATGTGCGTGGCGCTGGCGGCCCTCGAGGCTGAGGTCCGCGTCACCGGACCGGGCGGCGAGCGCCGCATCCCCTTCGCCGAGTTCCACCGCCTGCCGGGGGACACACCGCAATACGACACCACCCTGAAGGCGGACGAGATCGTCCTCTCCGTCGATCTTCCGGACGCGGATTTCGCCGGCCACCACACCTACCTGAAGCTGCGCGACAGGCTCTCCTACGCCTTCGCCCTGGTTTCGGTGGCCGCCGTGATGAAGCGCGACGGCGACACGATCACCGAGGCCCGCTTCGCCCTCGGCGGCGTCGCGCACAAGCCTTGGCGCAATACCGAGGCGGAGGCCTCCCTCAAGGGCAAGTCCGCCACCCGCGAGAGTTTCGAGGCCGCCGCCGAGATCGTGATGCGGGAGGCCAAGCCCCAATCCGAGAACGGTTTCAAGATCGAGCTCGCCCGGCGCGCCATCATCCGGGGCCTGACCCAGGCCGCTGCCGGCACGCCCCAGTCGCAATCCGACAAGCGCATCGCCTGAGGACCCGTCCAGACATGGCAAACAGCATCTCCTCCACCGGCACGGACAGCTTCGTCGGCACCGCGCGTAGCCGCGTCGACGGCCCCGCCAAGGTCACCGGCCTCGCGAAATACGCGGGTGAATTCACCGCCGCCGATCTCGCCCATGGCTACGTCGTCTCCGGTGGGATCGCCAAGGGCCGCATCACCGCCATCGACAGCGCGGCGGCGGAAGCCGTGCCCGGTGTGCTCAAGGTCTTCACCCACGAGAACCGGCCGCGCACGGCCTGGCTCGATTACAATTACCAGGACGCCGTGGCGCCCCCCGGCTCACCGTTTCGTGCCTTCTACGACGACAAGATCCATTACAGCGGCCAGCCGGTGGCCCTTGTGGTAGCCGAGGATTTCGGCACCGCCCGCTATGCCGCGTCCCTGGTGAAGGTCTCCTACGAGGCCGAGGAGCCGCTGACCGACGTCGAGCGCCAGCGCGAATTCGGCTACGAGCCGCCGAAGAAGCGCGCCGGCATCAAGCCGCCGCCCGAGCCCTGGGGCGATGCCGATGCCGCCTTCGCTTCGGCCCCGATACAGCTGCGAGGCGACTACACGCTCGCCGTGGAGCACCACAACCCGATGGAGCCGCACGCCTCCACGGTGGTATGGGACGGCGACGGCGCGATCACCGTCTACGACAAGATCCAGGGTGTCTCGAACAGCCAGGGCTACATCGCGGGCGTGTTCGGCATGGACAAGGACAAGGTGCGGGTGCTCAACCCGTATCTCGGCGGCGGCTTCGGCCTCGGCCTGCGCCCGCAATACCAGCTCTTCCTCGCGGTCATGGCCGCGCGTGAGCTCGAACGTTCGGTGCGGGTGACCCTCACACGCGACCAGATGTTCACCTTCGGCTACCGCCCCGACGTGCGCCAGACCATCTCCCTCGGCGCGGACGAGGGGGGCAAGCTCCGGTCGATCAAGCACGATGCCCTGTCGGGTACCTCGCGGTTCGAGGATTACCAGGAGGTCGTGGTCAACTGGTCGGCCATCCTCTACGGGGCCTGCGAGAACGTCTCCCTCGACTACAAGCTGACGCAGATCGACACCTACACTCCCGCCGACATGCGGGCGCCGGGGGCGGTGACGGGGGTGTTCGCCCTCGAGATCGCCATGGACGAACTGGCCCATGCCACCGGCCAGGACCCGATCGCGGTACGCCTCAAGAACTACACCGACCGCGACCCCACCGAGGACAAGCCCTTTGGCTCGAAGGCCCTGCGCGCTTGCTACGAGCAGGGCGCCGAGCGCTTCGGCTGGTCCGAGCGCAATCCCGAGCCGCGTTCCATGCGCGACGGCAAGGAACTCGTCGGCTGGGGCATGGCCACCGGCGTGTGGGAAGCGCTGATGCAGAAATCCTCGGCCCAGGCGACGCTCACCGCCGACGGCAAGCTGGTGGTCGGTAACTCCACCGGCGATATCGGCACCGGCACCTATACGATCCTTACCCAGATCGCCGCCGATGCCCTCGGCCTGCCGATGGAAGACGTGACGACGAAGCTCGGCGACACCGACCTCGCCGAGGCGCCCGTGGCCGGCGGCTCGTGGACGGCGGCTTCGTCCGGCACGGCGGTGATGAAGGCCTGCCGCAAGATCGCGGCGGATGTCTTCGCCATGGCCCGTGCCATGGACGACTCGCCGCTCGCCAATGTCGATCTCGAGCGCGTCGTCTTCACCGGCGGCCGGATCGAGATGGCGGGCGACCCGTCGCGCAGCGTCTCCCTCGTGGACGCCATGAAGGCGGCCGGCGTCGACAAGGTCGAGGCGACCGAGAGCGCCGGTCCGGATGCGGGCCACATGAAGGAGTTCGCCTCCTACACCCACTCGGCCGTGTTCGCGGAAGTGAAGATCGACGAGGAGTTGGGCCAGGTCCGCCTCACCCGGATCGTCTCGGCCATCGCGGCGGGCCGGATCATCAACCTCAAGACCGCCCGCAGCCAGATTCTCGGCGGCGTGGTCATGGGGATTGGCTCGGCGCTGGAGGAAGAGTCCATGCTCGACCATACGGTCGGCCGGTTCATGAACCACAATTTCGGCGAGTACCATGTGCCGGTGAATGCCGACATCCACGACATCGACGTGATCTTCGTGGAGGAAGACGACAAGGCCAACCCGATGGGCGTCAAGGGGCTGGGCGAGATCGGCATCGTCGGCACGGCGGCGGCGATCGCCAACGCGGTGTTCCACGCCACCGGCAAACGCATCCGCGACCTGCCGATCACCATCGACAAGATCATCGGGTGATCGAAGCGACGGAATGATGGAACCACCAAGCGATCCGGGCCATCCGCGGCGGTCCGGGTCGTTCGCTGACGGCAGTCGGCTCAACTCGCCAACGACAGCGACTCCCCGACAGAGCGTTTCGCCCGCAACTCCACCACCCGCTCGGCCAGATACTCCGTATCCCGCGCGATCCCGGAGAAGCGTCCCGAGCCCCAGGTGTGGAGCCAGGGCAGGCCGACCACATAGAGGCCGTCCACCGGGGTCACGCCGCGGGTATGGATCGGCAGGCCGCGCCCGTCGAAGGCCGGGGCGTCGATGAAGCCGAAATCGGCGCGAAAACCCGTCGCCCAGATCACGCTGCCGATCCCGGCCGCCTCGGCATCGAGGCTCGGCGCGTGAGGTCCCGGCACCCAGAGCGGGGTATAATGCGCCTGTTCGGGAGCGGCGATCCCCTTGGCGGCGATGTGCCTGTCGATGGCGCCCTGGATTCCGGTATAGACCGCATCCGCATTGTCGAGGTTCCGGCCCAGGTCGTCGGCGAAACGCAGCACCGGGCCGTCGATGGATTCGAGGCGGCCGTGGAGGCTCATGCCTTCCAGGGCGAAGCGGCGCAGGTCGATGTCGCGGCCCCCGTCCCGGCCGGTGAGGTAATGGTTGGCCTTACGCCGCACATCCTCCTTGAGCGGGTGGTCCTCCACGGGGAGGTCGTACTGGCCCATATCGGCGAGCCAATCGACGGCGTCGCGCCCGCGATGAACGCGCGGGCAGCGCGGAGCCGAGCCCACCACGAGATGGACCTTGCGGCCGGACAGGTGAAGGTCCTCGGCGATCTGGCAGCCGGACTGGCCGGAGCCCACCACCAGCACCGCGCCGTCCGGCATCTGACTCGGATTGCGATAGGTCGAGGAGTGGATCTGCCGTAATCCGGCGGGCAGGCGTGCGGCGAAGGCCGGGATCGCGGGCACGTGATAGCCGCTGATCGCCATCACCACCTGATCGGCGGTGTGTTCGCCCCGGCTCGTCGCCACGCTGAAGCCGCCCTTAGGCCTGCGCCGGATCGCGGTCACCGCCACGCCCTCGGCCACGGGGGCCTCGATCGCCCTTGCATAGGCCTCGATGTAGCCGACGATCTCGTCCCTGGGCATGAAGCCGTGGGGCTCCTCACCCGGATAGGGGAAGCCCGGCAGCTGGCACTGCCAGTTCGGCGTCACCAGGCAGAAGCTGTCCCAGCGCTGGGTCTTCCAGGCATGGGCGATGGTGTTCTTCTCGAACACGATGTGGTCGATGCCGTGCCGGCGGAGCTGGTAGCTCATCGACAGGCCGGCCTGGCCGCCGCCGACGACGATGACCGGATGGTGCGAGGGGGGCGTCGGGGTCTGGTTCATGGGGGCGTCCTTCCGGCTCGGGCCGCTACTCCTCGAAGGCTTCGACGGTGACGCGGGCGTCGGGCGTGGCGGAGAGCGCCGTCGCCCGCGCCTCGATCCGGGCGAGCTGTCCGAGGGCGAGGCTGCAGGGGAAGCCGTAGCGGGCCTCCACGCGCGCGCTGGCGATGGTCAGCGCCGCCCGGCTGCGGGCGACGAAATCGGCGACGGCATAGGTTTCGCCGACCCCGAAATGCTCCTTGATCACGAGGGAGGGCGAATAGCAGGCCTCGCGTTGGCCATCGGGCCAGCGCACGTGAAAATGCATTTCAGGCATCCGACATCTCCTGTTTGCGGGCAGCGATGGACGCGTAAACCGGGCGGTGCTTCTCGGCGCAGGCGCGCCAGGAATGCGCTTCGGCGACGGCGAGGCCCGCTTTGGCCAACCGCTCCCTGGCGGAGGGCCGGAGGGCGGCGCGCATGCCGTGGAGGACCGATCCCTCGTCCTCCGGGTCGACGAACACCGTGTCCGCGGCCGTGAGATACTCGGTGAAGGGAGCCCGGTCGGAGACGATGGTCGGCGTGCCGCTCGCCATCGCCTCGAGCACGCAGAGGCCGAATCCCTCCCTGAGAGAGGGAAACACCAGGGCGTCGGCGAGGCGGTAGAGGGCCGGCATCGCGGCCTGGGGCACCGGCCCCGTCTGCACCACCGGACGGGCGGGGCCGACATCGAGGCCGTTGCGGTCGAGGGCCGCGCGGCAGCGGGCCTGATAGCCGGAATGGTCGAGGAGCGAGGCGCCCCCGACGACGAGGAGCTGCGCCGCCGGCCGCTCCTGCCTCAGCCGGGCGAAGGCCTCGATGATGGCGAGGCTGTTCTTGCGCTCCTCGAACCCGCCGACGCTGAGGAGGATCGGCCCCTCGCCGAGGCCCCACTCGCTCCGCAATGCAGTGTCCCCCTCCCCCGGCTCGAGCCCGAAGGCGCCGGTATCGACCCCGTTGCCGACATTGAGGGCGGCGAGCCCGTAATCCCGCGTGAGCGCGCCCTGCCACAGGCTGCTGACGCAGAGGAGCGCGGTGGCGTCGAAGATCGCCCGGTCGTGCCAGTAGGCGAGTTGCGGATCGGAGAAGAGGTCGACGTGGTGGACCGTGCGCACGAAGCCGGGGATCAGGCGACGGCGGGTGAGGGTGGCGAGCGCGTTGCCGCTGATCGCGTCCTGGGCATGGAAGACGTCGTAATCGCAGGCCGCCGGCGACGCGAAATGGCGCAGGTAATCCTCGATCCGGGTGCGGACGAGGTCCACCGTCGATCCCGAGACCGGCCGCGCCGCCACCGAGATCACCGGACAGGACGTCTTGCGGAAGAAGCCGGTCCCCGAAGGATCCGGCGCATGGACCGTCGCGCTGTGGCCGAGGGCGGCGAGCGCTTCGCCCAGGGCCAGGGCGTGGACCACCCCGCCGCGCGGATGGGTGGAATGCGCGAGGATCGCGATGCGCAGAGGCCCGGTCATTCTCGTCACGTCTCCTGCCCGCAGCCGATGAGGGGGCTCGCGGCGAAGTCCCAGACCACGGCCTCCTCCGTCCCGTCGGACACCGTCGCGATGCGGCCCGCATCCACGCCGCCGATGACGGAGGCGGCGATCCCGCGATCCGTGAAGCGCCGGAGGACCGGCGCGACGTTCGACGGCGGTACGCTGAGGAGGTAGCCGAAGCTCGGAAAGGCGGTGAGCCAGCGGGCGAGATCGATCCCCTCGGGGCGCGGGATGCGGTCCAGCCGGATGGCGGCGCCGACGCGGGAGCATTCGAGCAGCATCAGCGCCGTGCCGACGAGCCCGGCCATGCTGATGTCCTTGGCGGCCTTGGCGAGGCCGTCCTCGGCGATGCCGGCGAGGATCGCGGTGTCACCGCGCAGGCGCTCGGCCGGGGCACCGGTGGCCGCATCCCAATAGGGATGCGGATCGCGAAAGCGGCCGCGCAGGTCGATCGCCGCGACGAGGCTGTCGCCGGGCATGGCGTCGAAGCTGGTGAGGAGGCGCTTTGCCCGGCCGAGGATGGCGACAGCGAGATGCTCGTCCGCGTTGCGGGTGTTGCTGTGCCCGCCGACCACCGGCACGCCGAAGGTCTCGGCCCCCGCCCTCAGGCCGGCCAGGACCGGATCGGCATGGATCTGGTCCCGGCTCCATAGGGCATCGACCACCGCGATGGGGCGGCCGCCCATGGCGGCGATGTCACTGACATTGACCATCACCCCGCAGAACCCGGCGAAGTAGGGATCGGCGGCCACGAACCCGTCCATGAACCCCTCGATGGCCAGGAGCAGGTAGCCGTCGCCATCGGGAATGGCGGCGCAATCGTCGCCCAGTGGAATGGCGGCCGCGCGCCCGCCGAGGCCGAGACGCCCGATCACGGCGTCGATGTCGCGCTTGTGGGCGAGGCCACGCCCATGGCGGATGCCGTGCGCGATCTCGGCGAGGGAGGGCGGCAGGGTCATGGTCAGGCCGCCCGCCGGAGGAGCGTGACGAGGCCGCGCTCGGGGTCGGCCATGGGCGGGTAATGCGCGAGATCGGCCTGCATCAGGTGATGGGCGCGGCCATGCAGGTCGACCTCGGTGAGGCTGGTCCAGTGCAGCGCCTGGAACAGGGACGTGTTGGCGCTCTGCACATGGGCGAGGAAGCGGGTGCAGCCCCGCGCATGCGCCGAGGCCACCGCCACATGGATCAGGCCGGCGCCGAGCGCCCCGACCCGGCGGTAATCGCGGGCCACCGCGAGGCGCGAGCCCCACCATTCGCCGGGCCGGTCGGCGGTCTCGTGGATGCGCACGGTGCCGACGACGGCATCCGGCGCGCCGCCGAGGGTCGAGAGGGCGCAGATCGGGATCGCCACCGCGTCGATGGCATCGCGGTCGTCGCCCTCGAAGATCCCTTGCTCCGCGCAGAAGACCTGCCGGCGCAGGGACGCCGTGCCGGCCCGCTCCCAGGGAGCGGTGGCGAACTTGATCCGGAAATGGCTCGACCGGTAGGCGGGGACGGGCTCGAACATCGTCCCGCTCACCGCTCGTAGGTGGAGAGGGCCGAGCAGGCGCCGCAGCGTCCGCAGCCGGCCTTGATGTCGGTGGAGCGCAACCCCGCCCCCGCCAGCATCGCCGCGAGCGGCTGGAGCACGGAATGCATGAAATCCGGCGAGGGGGCGGGATGGTCCTCCAGCGGCGTGCCGGAAATCGGCACGAACGGCACCACGAACGGGTAGACGCCCATGCCGATCAGGCGCTCGGACATCGTCAGGATGGCTTCCGCCGTGTCGCCGAGACCGGCGAGGATGTAGGTCGAGACCTGACCCTTGCCGAAGACCGGCACGGCGGCGGCGAAGGCCTGGACGTAGCGCTCCAACGGCACGCTCGCCTTGCCGGGCATGATCGCGGCGCGCACCTCCGGGGTCACCGCCTCGAGATGCAGGCCGAGCGCATCGACGCCCGACGCCTTCAGCCTGGCGAACCAGCGGTCGTCGTCCGGCGGCTCGCACTGGGCCTGGATCGGCAGGTCGACGGCCGCCTTCACCGCGAAGGCGCTCTCGCACAGGACCGCGGCGCCGCGGTCGGTGGCGTTGGGCGTGCCCGTGGTCATCACCATGTGCTTGACGCCGTCGAGGAGGACGGCGGCGCGGGCAACCTCGGCGAGTTGCTGCGGCGTCTTGTGGGCGATGGTGCGGCCGGCCGCGAGCGACTGCCCGATGGAGCAGAACCGGCAGGTCTTGGTGCGGCTCTGGTAGCGGATGCAGGTCTGCAGCACCGTGGTGGCGAGCACGTCGCGACCGTGCAGCACGGCGATCTTCGAATAGGGCACCCCGTCGAGGGTCTGGAGCCCGTAGAAGCGCGGCTTGCCCGGAAACGTCACCCGGCCGATCACCGTGCCGTCATGCTCGATCACGCTCGACCCGTCGGCATCGGGCCGGCGCACGAGGTAGGGTGAATCGAAGGCGCCCGCCGTATGGACCGGCACCATCACGGTGCGGCCGGCGATGGTCATCGCCTTGTGGTCGGAGGGCCCGGCCCCGCCCCGGCGGCTGGCGACACCGGCGCGGGTGTCAGCCAGCCTGACTCCGTAGGATTGGAGGGCGTTGATCAGGTGCTCCGTCGGCATCCCCTGGTAGACCGGGGACGGCGCCGGCGACGAAGCGGCCGGGGAGGTCAGCAGCGGAGAGTCGCTCATGGTCGGTGCTCCGGGGATGCGGGATGTCCGATGCGGGCGTGGTCACCACCGTGCGGGCGGGACGCGCGTCGTGGTTGAGGCTGAGGAGTTCGGGGCGGGCGTAGTGGCCGACCGAATCCATCATCCGCTTGCGCTTGGTGACGAGCGCCATGTCCATGTCGGCGAGGAGGATGCCCTCGCCCTCATTCATCGGCGGAACGAGATGCTTGCCCTCGGGCGAGACGATGGCGGTGCAATTGCCGCCGCGCAGGGCCCCGCGCATCCGCTCGTCGGGAGAGATTTTTGCGATCTGCGCCTCGGTGAGCCAGCCGGTGGCGTTGACGACGAAGGCGGCGGCCTCCAGGGCGTGGTGCCGGATCGTCACCTCCATCTGGTCGGCGAAGATCTGACCCACCATGGAGCCGGGGAACTGGGCCGCGTGGATCTCCTCGTGCTGCGCCATCAGGGCGTAGCGGGCGAGCGGGTTGTAATGCTCCCAGCAGGCGAGAGCCCCGACCCGGCCCACCGCCGTCTCGACCACGGTGAGCCCGGCACCGTCCCCCTGCCCCCAGATCATGCGCTCGTGATAGGTCGGCGTGATCTTGCGGCGCTTGAGCAGGAGCGTGCCGTCGGCGTCGAAGATCAGCTGCGCGTTGTAGAGCGAGCCGTGGTCGCGCTCGTTGATGCCGAGCACGATCACCGCGCCATGCCGGCGGGCTGCCGCCGAGACCGCCTGCGTCACCGGCCCCGGCACCGTCACCGCGCCCTCGTAGAGCCGCAGGTGCTCCGGCCCCTGCGCCGCCGGCGGGGCGATGAAGGAAAAGTACGGGTAGTACGGCACGAAGGTCTCGGGGAACACGATGAACCGCGCGCCCTTCCCCGCCGCTTCGTCTGTCGCGGCGAGCACTCTTTCCAGCGTCCCGCCCGGCCGCTCCAGATCGGGGGAGATCTGGACGGCGGCGGCGCGCACGATGCGTGGCTCGGACAAGCGTGACTCGGACATGGGTCCGTTCCTTGGGGATCAGTGGTTGCCATGCCGCCGCAGGGACTGGCACGCCCGACACTCAGCGCAGCGCCCCCTCTCCCCGCCCGCGGGGAGAGGGGGCAGGCGAACCTCACACCGTCCAGGTGTCGATCACCACGGCGTTGTCGCGCTTGTGCAGGAGGACGAGGTCGAGGACGTCGGTGGGGGCGATGGGGCGGATACCCTCGATCAGCGAAGGTTCGCCGTGGCCGTAAAGGGCCTGGAGCGCGAAGCGGCAGGCATAGACCTTGCCGCCTTCGGAGAGGAACTTCACGATCTGATTGTTCATGTTCATGTGGCCGGGGAAGGCCTCGTCGCCGAGCGTCGGGAAGCCGCGCTGGACGCCGAGCGTCACGCCCGGCCCGTAGAGCAGGACGGAGGTCTCGAACCCCTTGCGCAGCAGACGGGTGGCCTGCAGCAGGTTCACGAAACCGATGGAGCCCTCGAACGCCACCGTGTGGAAGGTGACGAGGGCCTTCTGGCCCGGCTCGGCCTTCACGTCCTCGAAGACCTTCTCTTCGTAATCGACGAAGTAATCGCCTTTCTTATGGTGCTCGGCACTGACGGCTGGCATCGGAAACACTCCCTGATATCGCGATGTCCGCCGCGATCATTGCCGGCGACGGCCTATCAGGGGATGGCAATCCGTGTGCCAGCGTCGAAGACAATGCGATCCAGCCAATTCCACGCTGGGCAATTCATACAATCATGCAGTCAATACGCAGTGAGATGCGCCATCTCTCTCACTCGCGAAGATGCCTAAAAACCGAACACCGGATGCATAGATGCTGGACACATGCATCCGGATACTGCCGACTTATTTGACTGTATTGACTGGAATTCCATGCGGAACCAACTCAGGGGTTCGGCGGCACGACGATTGCTATCCATACAATCCAACATGGGATGGATATTGACTGGATCTGCGATGGCAATCGGACGAGGATCGAGGAAGCCGGGCCGCAGCGCCGGGCCGACGACGAGCCCATCTCCGCCGCCGGACGGCTGGACGCCGGATCTCGGGCGCTGGGGCAAGCCGCATTACCTCGCCATCGCCGAGGCCATCGCCGACGATATCCGCACCGGACGGCTCGCCGTCGCCGAACGCCTGCCGCCGCAGCGCGCGCTCGCCGAGCGGCTGGAGCTGAACTTCACCACCGTGGCGCGCGGCTATGTGGAGGCGCAGCGCCGTGGCCTCGTGGAGGCGAGGGTCGGCCAGGGCACGTTCGTGGCCGGTCCGGCGATGCCGGTGCCGGCACCCAGGATCATGGCCCCGCGCCGGCACGGCCCCGTCGACTTCACCATGAACCTGCCCCCCGAACCCGACGACCCGGCCCTGCTGGCACGGATGCAGGGCGGCCTCGCTTCGGTCTCGGAGGACCTGCCGAACCTGCTGCGCTACCAGGGCTTCGGCGGTACCCCCGAGGACAAGGACGCGGCGATCGAATGGCTGCGCCGCCGCGGCCTCGAAGCGTCCCGCGACCGCCTGCTGATCTGCCCCGGCGCCCATGCCGCCATCGGCGCCGTGATGAGTCTCGTGGCGCAACCGGGTGACACGATCTGCTGCGAGACGTTGACCTATCCCGGCGCGCGGGCGCTCGCCGCCCATCTCGGCATGCGCCTCGTCGGGTTGCCCATGGATGCGGAGGGGATCGACGCCGCCGCCTTCGCGGCCACCTGCACCCGGCACGCGCCGAAGGCGCTCTACCTCAACCCGACCCTGCAGAACCCGACCACGATCACCATCTCGCCGGCGCGGCGCGCGGACATCGTCACCGTGGCACGACGATACAACGTGGCGATCATCGAGGACGACGCCTACGGTTTCGTGCCGGTGACACCGGCGACGAGCTTCTACCAGCTGGCGCCGGAGATCACCTATCACGTGGCCGGCCTCGCCAAATGCCTCGGCGCCGGCCTGCGACTCGCCTACATGCTGGCACCCAGCGCGCGGGCGGCGCTCCAGCTGACGGCGGCCCTGCGCGCCTCCACGGTGATGGCCTCGCCGATCACCACGGCCCTTGCCACACGCTGGATCGGCGACGGCACCGCCGAGGCGATCCTCGCCTTCGTCCGCTCGGAATCCCGGGCGCGCCAGGCCATCGCCGCCGGAATGCTGGGGCGGCACGGCGTGACCTCCGACCCGGCCGGCTTCCATCTTTGGCTCTCGCTACCCGAGGGCTGGACCCGTTCGGCCTTCGCCAGCCAGGCCCGCGCGGCGGGAATCGGCGCGGTCACCAGCGATGCCTTCCTCGCCGCCGGCGAAGCACCCGAAGCCGTGCGGATCTGCCTCGGCGGCCTCGCCAGCCGCGCGGAGATCGCACAATCGCTGGAAATTTTGGCCCACGCCCTATCGCACTCGCCTGCGCTGGCTTCGGCTTATATTTAGCCGATCAGATCTGACGCTTCGAAGCCACTCGAAGGGTTTATCATGGATGGCTTGCTGCGTTTCCGTTTTGTGAGTCAGACGGCCTGCAAGAGACGCTCATCCATACAGGCGACAAAGCCGACGATATTAACCCATCACGGCTCACGAGACATGAGCATAGGCGGATCCTGACCTGACCCGAATATTCGCCGGGGGCACACTGCATGATCGAGACATCTCGCTTACTGCTGCGACGCTGGAGAGACGAAGATTTCATTCCCTTCGCGGCGTTGAACGCGGACCCGATTGTTCGACGTTGGTGGTCCGCAGGCCCACTGAATCAGGCGGATAGTCACGCGCAGGCCGAACGGCTCCGTCGACATATCGAGGACCACGGATTCGGCTTTTGGGCCGTCGAGGTTTCGCAGGTCAGTCCCTTCATTGGCTTCGTAGGCTTGCAGAACGAAGAGGCGGATATGCCGTTTGCGCCAGCCATCGAGGCCGGTTGGCGATTGGCCAGGGCATATTGGGGGCAAGGCTATGCAATCGAAGCCGCCCGCGCAGCTTTTGACGATGGCTTCGGGCGTCTCGGCATGAGCGAGATCGTGGCTTATGCCGTCGAAGGCAATATGCCTTCACGCCGAGTTATGGAGCGACTCGGAATGCATCACGACCAGCGCGATGATTTCAATCATCCACATCGTAAGTCAGATGATCCATTCAGGCGCCATGTCTTGTATCGATTGCGATCACCTGGATGAGTTGACGATTCTGTGACGGTGAGCGTCGGCTTCCGAGAAAAGGAGAACGCGACCCCATCGACGCCGCTGAGGCAAAACCGGCCGCGTGGCGCCGGCTCCCTCCGCCGGATTCAAACTGCCAGCCGAACCGGAGCCCCGGCGACTCCGCCGGAAGTCGAGCTCAAGATTTACTGGGCGGAACGCTCGGTCAGCGCGGCGCAATGTATGAAACAAGACCAATCGATTCACTTAAGAGCCTGCGGCGTATCCGCCCTCATCTTGGCTGAGCTCGGGTAATCCTGTGGATGGCGACGTCCTGTCCCTGCGCGACGCGGAACCTCCCCAGCGGCGATCGGTTTGCCATGTCCTGCTCGGGGCCAGTCTCGAGAGCGAGCCTCGACCGACGACGATCCGGAGCCTCATGCTGTTTCCCACCGACGATGCCGCGCATCCCCTCGCCTTGGAATTCCACGCCTTCATCAAGGATCAGCCCTTCCCCTGCGTCGGCGCGAAATCCGCCCTCGCCAAGGGGCAGCTGAAGGTGCTGGTGGCACGCGACGTCGCCTCGGGCTGGGACGACACGCGGATCTACCCGGCGCTCCTCGCTTTCATCTGCCGTTATCGGGCGAACCCGAAACTGTTCCAGAGCTTCGCCGTGGTGTTCGAGGACGCGTCGCCCCTGTCGGAGGAGCGGTTCGAGGGTCACCTCTGGGACCGCGTGCAGTCCTTGTCCGACAAGGACGCCTTCCTCGGCCAGCGCTACGACAAGCGCGTGCAGGCCGACCCGGACGACCCGCATTTCGCCCTGTCCTTCGGCGGCGAGGCGTTCTTCCTCGTGGGCATGCATCCGGGCGCGAGCCGTCCGGCCCGCCGCTTCTCCCATCCCGTCCTCGTCTTCAATGTGCGCGCACAGTTCGAGCAGCTGCGCGAGGAGGGCCGCTACGAGGGGCTGCGCTCGGCGATCCTCGCCCGCGACGAGGCGCTGGCCGGCTCGATCAACCCCATGCTGGCCCGGCACGGCGTTGCCTCGGAGGCCCGCCAGTACAGCGGCCGCGCCGTCGGCGGCGACTGGGTCTGCCCGTTCCAGGGGCGGGCCAAGGGCGACAATGACCGCGTCGCGGAGGGTGGCCGCGATGCAGCCTGACACCGCCCTTACCCCGATCCGCCGCCACGAGATCGCGCCCCGCAGTGGCGTCGCCTTCGAGCTCGCCAAGGGCGACCGCCTGACCATCATCGACCCGAAGGGCGAACAGGTGGCCGACCTCCTTGCCTTCTCCGTGGCCGACCGCGACGAGGTGATCTCGTCCGGCCGCACCCTCGATTACGCCAGCCGCATTTACTTGACGACAGGCGACCCGATCTATTCCAACCGCTCCAACGTCCTCATGCGCATCGTCGAGGACACGGTGGGTCGGCACGATTTCCTCCTCACCCCCTGCTCGGCCGACACGTTCCGCATCATCTATGGTGACGCGCATCCGCACCGCGGCTGTTTCGGCAACCTCGTCGCCGCGCTCGCGCCTTACGGCATCGAGCCGGACCGGATCCCGGTGGCCTTCAACGTGTTCATGAACGTCGTGGTGAACGGCGAGACCGGGGAATTGAAGGTCACCCCCCCCCTCAGCCGGGCCGGAGACCACGTGACCTTCGAGGCGGAGACCGACCTCATCATCGGGCTCACCGCGTGTTCGGCCCTGCAATCGAACAACAATGCCTTCAAGCCGATCCACTACGAGATCCGGCCCGCAGGTGCGGCGCCGCAATCGCCCTGACCCTGCGGCTCGTGCTAGGGGCCCCGCTGCCCCGGACACGAGATCAGCGTCATGACGACCACGAAGCCCGCCCTCGCCCGCGCCGTCGCCTATGCCGATGGCGGCTGCGATCCCAATCCCGGCCCGGGAGGCTGGGGCGTGGTGATCGAGGGTCCGGAGGGCAAGATCGAGCTCTGCGGCGGTGACCGCGCCACCACCAACAACCGGATGGAATTGACGGCGGCGATCAAGGCCCTGTCGCATTTCCCCGCCGGCTCGGCGATCGAGATGCGTTGCGACAGCCAGTACGTCATCAAGTCGGTGACCGAGTGGATGCGCGGCTGGAAGGCGAAGGGCTGGCGCACCAGCACCGGGCCGGTGAAGAACGTCGAGTTGATGCAGGAACTCGACGCCCTCAACGCCGCCCGCGACGTGAAGTGGACCTGGGTGCGGGGCCATACCGGCAATGTCGGCAACGAGCGCGCCGACCGGCTGGCGGCGCAGGGCCGGCGGCAGGCTCTCGGTCTCGCTCCGGCCGGCGAGCCGGTGCCGTCCCCCGCCGTCCCCGCAGTGGTGCCTCCTCCGGGCGTGACGGCGGAACCGCCGGCCCCTGCCCCCCGCACGACGCCGGTGGCGATCGATCTCGGGCTCGGCCTCGACGTCTCGCGGGCGGCCAAGCTCGCCGGCCTGACGCCGCAGGCCTTCGTCGAAAGGGCGATCCGCGTGGCGCTGAAACTCGGGCCGGACGGCATCGCCCGCGTGCTGGATGGCGGTTCCGCCAAGCCGTGAGCCTCGGCGCGAATTTCTACGCGCGGCCGGCGGCGGCGGTCGCCGCCGACCTGATCGGCTGCCGTCTCCTCGTCTCCGGGATCGGTGGGCTCGTGGTCGAGACCGAGGCCTATGACAGGAGCGACCCCGCCTCGCATAGTTTCAATGGGCCGACCCGGCGCAATGCCAGCATGTTCGGGCCGCCGGGCCATGCCTATGTCTACCGCTCCTACGGCATGCATTGGTGCCTCAATCTCGTCTGCGAACCGGGGAGCGCGGTGCTGATCCGCGCGATCGAGCCGAGGGAGGGGATCGAGACCATGCGGGAGCGGCGCGGCCTCGACGCCCTCCGCCTTCTCTGCGCGGGGCCGGGCCGCCTGTGTCAGGCCCTGGCGGTGACGAACCTGCTGGACGGCCTCCCCCTCGACCGGCCGCCCTTCGAACTGGAGCGACGGAGCGCGACGCCGGAGATCCTGGCCGACCGCCGCATCGGCATCACGCGCGGGGCGGACACCCCCTGGCGATTCCTCCTCGCCGGATCGGCTCATCTCAGCAAGCCGGTGTCGCGCCGACGGGAATAGACCGGCGAAAACGGGGAAGAAGTGCCTTCGATGTCGCGGCAATCCCCGGAATCTCGCGGCTCTCCGCCCTCGCCACGTCTGATGTTGCAGCTTATACCGCAGCTTATCCGCGCGAACGCTCTGCTCTTCGCTTCGCTGGAATCCCCTCCGCACCCCATGGATGGCGGTCCCGCCCAACGAGGATCTTGCCCGAGCCGATGCCGCCCCACCTGCTCCTCGCCACCGCCGCCATCCTGCCCTTCCTCGGCAGTGTCGCGGCAATCTGCCTGCCGGGCCACGCGCGCAACGCCGCGGCGATCCTCGCCGGTTTCGTGATGGTGACCTGCCTCGCCTGCATCGGGCTCCTCTACCCTGCCGTCGCCGGCCCGGATCCCGTCATCTGGGCGGTGGACTGGCTGCCGACGCTCGGCGTCCGCTTCGTGCTGCGCCTCGACGGGCTGTCCTGGCTGTTCGCCGTCCTGGTGCTCGGCATCGGCGCGCTCGTGGTGCTCTATGCGCGCTACTACATGGCGGAAGCGGACCCGGTGCCGCGCCTGTTCTCGTATTTTCTCGCCTTCGTCGGCGCGATGCTCGGCATCGTGCTCTCGGGCAACCTGATCCAGCTCTTCGTCTTCTGGGAATTGACGAGCATCGTCTCGTTCCTGCTCATCGGCTACTGGTCCGACAACGCCTCCGCCCGGGACGGCGCGCGGATGGCGCTCACCATCACGGCGATGGGCGGCCTCTGCCTGTTCGTCGGGCTGGTGCTGATCGGGCAGATCGTCGGCAGCTACGACCTCTCGGTGGTGCTCGCCTCCGGCGACGCGATCCGCCGCAGCCCGCTCTACCTGCCGGCCCTGGTCCTGGTCCTGGCGGGTGCGCTCACCAAATCGGCGCAGTTCCCGTTCCACATCTGGCTGCCGCGCGCCATGGCGGCACCGACGCCGATCAGCGCCTACCTGCATTCGGCGACCATGGTGAAGGCCGGCATCTTCCTGATGATCCGGTTCTGGCCGGTCCTCGCCCATACCGAAGCCTGGTACTGGATCGTTGGCACCGCCGGCATGATCACGATGCTGGTGGGCGCCTGGAGCGCGATTTTCCAGCACGACCTCAAGGGTCTGCTCGCCTATTCCACCATCAGCCATCTCGGGCTGATCACCCTGCTCCTCGGCCTCGATTCACCGCTGGCCGTCGTGGCGGCGATCTTCCACACGGTGAACCACGCGACGTTCAAGGCCTCGCTGTTCATGGCAGTGGGCATCATCGACCACGAGACCGGGACGCGCGACATGCGCCGCCTCAGCGGTCTGTGGCAGGCCATGCCCTATACCGCCACCTTGGCGATGGTCGCCGCCGCCGCGATGGCCGGCGTGCCGCTCCTCAATGGCTTCCTGTCGAAGGAGATGTTCCTGGCGGAGGCGGTGGACAACGCGGACGGCCACCTGCTCAATCTCGCCTTGCCGGTGCTGGCGACGTTGGCGAGCGCCTTCACCATGCTCTATTCCGTGCGCTTCATCCGGCAGGCCTTCTTCGGACCCGCCCCGCACGACCTGCCGCACGCGCCTCACGAGCCGGTCCGCTGGATGCGCATCCCGATCGAGCTGCTCGTCCTCGTCTGCGTCGCCATCGGCCTCGTGCCGAACCTGACGATCGGTCCCCTCCTCGCAGGCGCGGTCCGGGCGGTCCTCGGCGAGCGGACGCCCGATTACGACCTCGCCATCTGGCACGGCTTCAACGCGCCGCTCGCACTCAGCATGGTGGCGCTGCTGGGCGGCATCGCGCTCTATGTTGCGTTCGGGCGGCGGATCAACACCAACCCCCGCGGCGGACCCTGGCTGATGGACCGGATCGACGGCGGCTGGCTGTTCGAGCGGACCATGACCGGCCTCGTGAACGGCGCGCGGCGCCTGGAAGCCGGGCTCGGCGCCGAGCGCCTCCAGGCGCAGTTGCGCATTCTCTTCCTCACCGTGCTCCTGGCCGCATCGGTGACCGGAGCCGCACGGGGGCTCGACCTGTTCGCGCCGGGCAAGACCACGGAATTCGACCCGGCCTTCGCGCTGATGTGGCTCGTGGGCGCGGCCTGCGCCATCGGCGCGGCGGAGCGGGCAAAGTACCACCGGCTGTCCGCCGCCATCTTCGTCGGCGGGGCGGGCCTCGTGAGCAGCCTCACCTTCCTCTGGCTCTCCGCCCCGGATCTCGCGGTGACGCAGATCCTGGTGGAGATCGTTACCACCGTGCTGCTGCTGCTGGGTCTGCGCTGGCTGCCCAAGCGCGACGCGGCGATCCCGGCGCCGGCTTGGGAGAAGACGCGGTCCCGCCGTCGACGGATGATCGATCTCGGCATCGCCGCCTTTGCCGGCCTCGGGCTCGCCGGGCTGGCCTACGCGGTGATGACCCGGCCCGCCGTCGACGGAATCGCCCGCTGGTTCATCGAGGAGGCCTACCCGCAGGCGGGCGGACGCAACGTCGTCAACGTATTGCTGGTGGATTTCCGGGCCTTCGACACGCTGGGCGAAATCTGCGTGCTGGGCATCGTCGGCCTGACGGTGTTCGCGCTCCTTCGCCGCTTCCGACCCGCCTCCGACAGTCTGGGGCCTCCCAAGCAGCAGGTGAACCACGACGCCTATGACGATGCCCGCGAGGGCCGCGAGCTCGGCGACACCACCGCCGATGCTCTCCTCGTCCCGCGCGTGGTGATGACGTGGCTGTTCCCCTTCATCGTCCTCCTCGCCCTGCACCTGTTCCTGCGCGGCCACGACCTGCCGGGCGGCGGCTTCGCAGCGGGCATCGCGCTCACCATCGCCTTCATGCTGCAATACATGGCGCAGGGCGCGCAGTGGGTGGAGGCGCGGCTTCGGATCCAGCCGATCTCGTGGATCGGCATCGGCCTGCTGGTCTCCGTCTCGGTCGGCGCCGGTTCCTGGCTGTTCGGGCGTCCGTTCCTCACGGCCTATTTCGCCTATTGGAAGCCGCCTCTGCTGGGCAAGGTTCCGGTGGCGAGCGCGCTGCTGTTCGATCTCGGGATCATGGTGCTGGTGGTGGGCGCGAGCGCGCTGATGCTCGTCGCCCTGGCTCACCAATCCCTGCGGCGCACCCGCCCCGCCGAGGCGGGGGTTGAGCGGGCCGTCGAGAAGGAGCCCGCCTGATGGAGATCGTACTGTCCTTGGGAATCGGCGTCTTCGCCGCCTCGGGCATCTGGCTGATGCTGCGGCCCCGCACCTTTCAGGTCGTGCTGGGCATCTCGCTGCTGAGCTACGCCGTCAACCTGTTCATCTTCGCCATGGGCCGGCTGACGGTGGGCGCGCCGCCGGTGCTCGGGGCTGGGGCCGACATCGTCTCCGTTGACGATCCGGTGCCGCAGGCCCTGGTCCTCACCGCCCTGGTGATCGGCTTCGCGCTCACCGCGCTCTTTCTCGTCGTGCTGCTCGCCGCCCGCGGCATCACCGGCAGCGATCATGTGGACGGCCGCGAGCCACACCTGGCGGAGCCGAATCCAGAGAACCCGCATCCATGAACGCCACGGTTCTGAATGCCCCCCTCGTCAGCGACTGGACCGACCATCTCGTCGTCCTGCCCATCGTTCTGCCGATCGCGGTGGCCGGGGCGATGTTCCTCATGGACGAGCGCCGGAGTCGGCTGAAAGGGGCGCTGAGCCTCGCAACGGTGCTGGCCCTCCTCGGCATATCCCTCATCCTCGTCTGGCGCGCGAGCGAGGCGGCGCAGATCTACCGCCTCGGCAACTGGGCCGCCCCCTACGGGATCGTGCTGGTGGCCGACCGGCTCTCGGCCCTGATGCTGGCGCTCGGCAGCGTACTGGGCCTGTGCGCCCTGATCTTCTCCTTCGCCCGCTGGGGCCGGGCGGGTCCGCGCTTCCACGGCTTGTTCCTCCTGCTCCTGATGGGGGTGAACGGCGCCTTCCTCACCGGGGACCTGTTCAACCTGTTCGTGTTCTTCGAGGTGATGCTGGCCGCCTCCTACGGTCTCGTCCTGCACGGATCGGGCGAGACGCGGATCCGGGCCGGCCTCGGCTACATCGCGGTCAACCTCGTCGCCTCGCTGTTCTTCCTCGTCGGCGTCAGCCTCATCTACGGCACGATGGGAACCCTCAACATGGCCGACCTCGCCCGGCGGCTCGCGGCGCCGGAGGCGGGGGAACTCGCCCTGTTCGAGATCGGCTGCGCGATCCTCGGCATCGCCTTCCTGATCAAGTGCAGTGCCTGGCCGCTCGGGTTCTGGCTGCCCACCACCTACGCGGCGGCGAGCGCGCCGGCGGCCGCCATCTTGGCGATCCTGAGCAAGGTCGGCGTCTACGTGGTGGTGCGCCTGAGCCTGCTGCTGTTCGGGGCGGGACTGTCGGAGGGGTTCGGACAGACCTGGATTCTCGCGGCCGGTCTCGCGACGATGGCCTATGGCGCCATCGGCATCCTGGCGGCGCGCGACCTCACACGGGCGGCGGGCTATGCGGTGATGATCTCGTCGGGCACGGTGCTGGCGGCTTTGGGGAGCGGCAATGACGGGGCGCTCTCGGGTGCCCTGTACTACCTCCTCGGCTCCACCCTCGCGGCGGGCGCCCTCTTCCTGCTCGCCGAAATCCTACAGCGCGGCCGCGACCCGCTGGAGGCCGCAAAGGCCGTCTTCGCCGACGAGTATCGCGATCCGTTCGACGATGCCGACGCCACCGAGATCGGCCGGGCGATCCCCGCCGCGGTGGCGCTCCTCGGCAGCGGCTTCCTCGTCTGCACGCTGATGTTGGCGGGGGTTCCCCCGCTCTCCGGTTTCGTCGGCAAGCTCGCGATCTTCACGGGGCTCACCACGGGCACGATGACCGCGTCCGCCTGGTGGCTCATCACAGCGCTGACCCTGTCGAGCTTCGCCACGCTGATGCCGATGGTGCGGCTCGGGATCAAGAACCTCTGGGTTCCGAGCGACGACCCGCCGCCGGTCCTGCGCCTTTCGGAATTCACCGCTCTCGCCGGCCTGCTCGCCGCCTGCATGGCCCTCGCCCTCTGGGGCGGCCCGGCCCTCGCCTATGCCGACGAGACCGTGCGCTGGCTGGCCCAGCCGCAGGATTACGTTCGCGCCGTCCTCGGGCCGACGCGGGAAGGCGGTGGATCGTGAGCCGCCTCTTGCCCTACCCCATCCTGTCGGCCTGCCTCGCCGCGACCTGGCTGCTCCTGAACGCGCCGCTCTCACCGGGCAACGTCCTGCTGGCGTTATCGATCGGCCTCACCGTTCCCGCCGTCATGCTGGCGCTGCGGGCCCCTTCGGTACGAGTGCGGGCGCCCGGCACCCTCGCGCGGCTCGCCGTGATCGTGCTCTACGACATGGTTCGCTCGAACATCGATGTCGCCCGTATCATCCTCGGGCTTCGCGGGGGCGAGCGGCGGACCGGTTTCGTTACGATCCCCCTCGACATACGCGAGCCGTTCGGTCTCGCGATCCTGTCGATCATCCTCACCGGCACGCCCGGCACCCTCTGGGTCCAGTACGATTCCGACACGGGCTGCCTGCTCATCCACGTGCTCGACTACACGGATGGGGAGGAATGGGTGCGGCGGGTGAAGGACCGCTACGAGCGCCCCCTGATGCAGATTTTCGCCCCATGATTTTCTTCATCCCATGAGGTTCCTCCCATGAGCGCCAACACCGTTCTCGACTGGGGGCTCGGCTTCGCCCAGGGGATGCTGGTTCTCGCCATGGCGCTCGCCGCATGGCGGATGCTGCGCGGCCCCCGCGCGCAGGATCGCATCCTCGGTCTCGACACCCTCTACCTCAACGGCATGCTGGCGGTGGTGGTCCACGGCATGCGCACCGGCAGCGGCCTCTATTTCGAGGCGGCCCTGATCCTCGGCATGATCGGCTTCACCGCCACCGTGGCGCTGGCGAAGTTCCTGATGCAGGGCGAGGTGATCCAGTGAACGGCACCGAACTGCCCGTCTGGGCCGCGTGGCTGGTGGTGGCGCTGGCCATCGTCGGCGCGGGGTTCTCGCTCACCGGCGCCTTCGGCCTCATCCGCCTCCGGACGTTCTACGAGCGCGTCCATGCCCCCACCCTGGGAGCGACCCTGGGCATGGCGCTGATCCTCATGAGCTCGATGCTGCTCCTGTCCCTGATCGAGGGCCGCCTCGTCCTGCGCGACGCGCTAATTGGCGTGTTCCTCACCGTGACGACCCCGGTGACGTTGCTGCTCCTCGCCCGCGCGGCGGCGCAGCGCGACCGCCAAGAGCGCAATCCCGACGCTCCGCCGGAGGTGTGAGACCCCACGCCTCAGGCCTCCACCGCATTCCCCCGGATCAGGTCGCGCCCGGCATAGATCCCGCCCACGGTCTCCATCTCGAGACGCTCGGCGTCGCGGCGGCGGACTTCGGCCATGACTGCGCTGGCGGAATCCGGCTCGTCACCGATGGCCAGGAGCGCCTGCTCGCCGAAGGCCAGGGCGGATTCCAGCGTCTCGCGAAGCTGGTAGGCGACGCCGGCATGGATGAGCTCGATCGCGTGCTCGCGGTCGCGGGCGCGGGCGAGGACGGGCACGAGGGGGAACTCGGCCTTCGCCAGTTCGGCGATGCGCCGAGCGGCCTCGCGGTCGTCGATGCAGATCAGGATCGCCCGTGCCGTGGCGGCCCCGGCCGCGTGCAGGATGTCGAGGCGCGTGCCATCGCCGTAATAGACCTTGAAGCCGAATTGTTCGGCGACACGGATATAGGCGGGGTTGGTGTCGATGATCGAGACCGAGCAGCCGCGCGAGATCAGCGGCTGGCTCACCACCTGCCCGAAACGGCCGAAGCCGATGATGAGGGCGCTGCCCACGAGGTTCTCCGGCACCTCGACACCCTCCGTGGAGACCGAGGCCTTGGGGCCGAAGCGGTCGAAGGCGATCACCATCAGCGGCGTGAGGGCCATGGAGAGGATGATCGTCGCCGTCAGGACGGCGTTGGTGGTGCCGTCGATGATGCCGGCGCTCGCGGCGGCGGCATAGAGCACGAAGGCGAACTCGCCGCCCTGCGCCATCAGGGCCGCACGCTCCATCGCCTCGGGATGCGAAGCGCGCAGGAGGCGGGCGACGGCGTAGATGACGACGCTCTTCACCACCATGTAGGCGGCGACGCTCGTGAGGATGAGCGCCCAGTTCGCGGCGATGACCGTGAGGTCGAGGGACATGCCCACGCCGAGGAAGAACAGGCCGAGCAGGATGCCCCGGAACGGCTCGATATCGGCCTCCAGCTGGTGCCGGAAGCTCGATTCCGAGAGGAGGACGCCCGCCAGGAACGCGCCCATGGCCATGGATAATCCGCCGAGCTGCATGGCCAGGGCCGAGCCGAGCACGACGAGGAGGGCCGCCGCCGTCATCACCTCGCGGGCCTTGGCCGCGGCCAGCAGGCGGAACAGCGGGTTGAGCAGCCAGCGCCCCGCCGCCACCAGGGCAGCCACGGACCCGAGGGCGACGCCGATGCCATAGACGCGGTCCATCGTGCCGGTCGCCTGCCCGCCGGGGGCCAGCAGCGCGACGATGGCGAGGAGCGGCACGATGGCGAGGTCCTCCAGCAGGAGGATTGCCACGATGCGCTGGCCCTTCGGCGTCGAGAGCGACCCGCGCTCTTCGAGAAGCTGCATGACGATGGCGGTGGAGGTGAGGACGAAGCCGGTGCCGGCCACGAACGCGATGGCAGGCGAGAACCCCATGGCGATGCCGACGAGCATGAGCGCGGCGATGCAGGCGCCGACCTGGGCGAGGCCGAGCCCGAAAATCTCGCGCCGCATGCCCCAGAGCCGGGACGGCTCCATCTCCAGCCCGATGATGAACAGGAACATCACCACGCCGAGTTCCGCCACATGCAGGATGGCGTGGGCATCCGAGAACAGGCCAAGGCCGAACGGGCCGATGGCGAGCCCCGCCACGAGGTAGCCGAGGACCGAGCCGAGGCCGATCCGCTTGAACACAGGCACCGCGACGACGCCGGCGGCGAGCAGCGCCACGACCTGTACGAGTTCGCTCGCGGCACCGGATGCTTCAACGGCCATGATGTCGATATGTCCTCTCGGAAGGGATTCGCGGGCGACGCCCCATCGGCCCCGCCCCGATCTCGCGCATCTCTACGGATAGCGCACGGGCGGGGGTGATTCCGGCAAGGGGATGAACTCGGACTCGCCGGGCACGGTGTCGAAACGGGCCTGGCGCCAGTCCTCCTTGGCCTGCTCGATCCGCTCGGGGCGCGAGGAGACGAAGTTCCACCAGAGATGGCGTGGCCCGTCCATGGGCTCGCCGCCGAGCACCATGAAACGCGCGGCCTCGATCGCCCTCACGCTGATGCGGTCGCCGGGATTTAACACGAGGAGCTGTCCGGGGCCGAACCCGTCGCCCGCAATGTCGATGGCGCCGGAGACGGTGTAGATCGCGCGCTCGTCATAGGTCGGGTCGAGGGGCAGCACGGCGCCGGCCTCGAGCATCACGTCGGCATAGACCATCGGGCTCGACGTCCGCACCGGCGATCTGGCGCCGAAGGCCTCGCCGGCGATCAGACGGACGGTCTTGCCCTCGCCGGAAAGGACCGGCAGCGCATCCGCATCGTAATGTTCGAAGGCGGGGGCGGTCTCCTCGTCCTTGCCGCTGAGCGCGACCCAGGCCTGAATGCCGAACAGCTTCGAGCCGGTTCGGCGCAGCCCGGCGCCGGTCCGCTCCGAATGGGTGATACCGCGACCGGCCGTCATCCAATTGAGCTCGCCCGGACGGATCGGCAGTTCGGTGCCCAGGCTGTCCCGGTGCATGATCTCGCCGTCGAACAGGTAGGTGACGGTGGAGAGGCCGATATGCGGATGGGGCCGCACGTCCATGCCCTGGCCGAGCAGGAACTCGGACGGCCCCATCTGGTCGAAGAAGATGAACGGGCCGACCATCCGGCACTGAGTCGATGGCAGAGCCCGCCGGACGGAGAAGGAGCCGAGATCCCGCGAGCGGGGAACGATCAGGGTCTTGATCGCGTCGCAGGAGAAATGATCGCCCGGAACCGGGTCGTCCGCACTGTGCCAGCTCATCGCCCGTTTCCCTTCTGCTCGGTCCGATTGACGTCTCTTGTGGTTTGCGAGGCAGGCATTCCGATCCATGGAATCGTTCCCGCGACCCACGTGATCGGGTGGGGACATACGCTTGTGCCCGGCGCCGGGTCTTGAAGAAACCCGGCATGTCCGCCTCGAGGGCGGTATCGGACATCGCTGAATGCGATGAAATAGAAACAATGGAAACCGATCGTTTCTGAATATGCCGCCTTGCCTACCAACCCCTACGTGGCGGAGGTCTTTTGAAAATCGCACGGCCGGTCACCCGCAAAGCAGTCTAAAATTCCATTGCCTCGTCGAACCCGTAGAATGACCTGGGTCAGGAACCTGTCGAACTTAAGCCACTCAAACTATTCGACTCCGTTCCAATCGAGCTTAGCGTCAAAGCGAGCTCAGCCACGCCTATTTCGAGGAGAAGCCGATCCGGCGGCAAGGCCCAAACACGCCACGAGTGCTGAGACGGTGGGGTTTGGGGAGAAGCCCTGAACCGGCTCGACGGTGGCTGGCAGACTTCGCCATGATGGATCAAGTGATGTTCGTTATGTCCGATTCAGTAGAAGCACAGCAAAATTGCTTCCTGACCGCTCCGGCAATGGCGATTCATTTGCCGGTGATCGAACCGAAAACGGGCATCGGTTTTGGCCCCTCACAGTGAGCTGGCCCGGTCTCGCCGTCCCGGTTTGTTGCGGACCAATCGCCCATACCGTCGGGATTCAGCTTGCGCGCGCAGCAAACGGCAGGTCATCACAAATAGCGCGTAGGCTTTCCGATTTATATCAATCAAATACATTGCGCGCGTATTTCAGCGGCACCGTTACATTTAACGAATTCGCCTTGACCTCCTTTGGGAATGGAGGAAAACTTGATCCAGTTTTTACGGTGAATAGGGCCAATCTATCGAAATCGGGAGACCCGGACGATTTGACCACATCCGATTCTATGACCCGCCCATCCCTTCCAACAAGAAATTTTACGATCACAACAACATCCGAATCGGATTTATACATCCTTCTTGAAGATTGATGCCTCATATAGACAAATCTCGTTAATGTTCCGAGATATTTTTGTTGAATGGTCGGTCCGAACTCATTATCTTCGGCTTGGGATTTTCCGGCGAAAGAGCCTATAATTGCGCAAGAAATTGCAGCTGCAATAAGTGTGCGTCCGTGAAACAAGGCATCCTCCACCATCGATCACGATTAAACTGATTTATGTGCTTGATCTGTGCAAGCCCAGAATCGGAAGTCACTTCGCGTGCTGACGGCTTCCGTACTCGACGAGAAACGCCGGAGACAAAAAAAGCTCGCCGAGACGCAGGCCATACGAAAAGCAGTTGCGTCGACGAAGCTTACGACCGGGAAAGCCTGGAGGCCCACCGTCGCTTCGCACACGCGTGCCTGCGCACGCGCACCGCGGCAGTTTTAACGGGCTGGACCGCCAGAGGAACGCATTAACATTTCCCTACGACTCCAAAATCCGAAAACGATCCGGGTTAGGAACCCTTAAACCCGCCGTATTTACCATGCGGTACCTGAGCCTCTCGGATCACGGGATGCTCACAGGTTCAGACGAAACGCATGGCGAACGGACGCAAGGGACGCGGGCGGGAGGAACCGAACTTCGACGTGCCGGAAGGGCGCATCGGTGGGCGCGGCGACCTCAACCTGCGGCTCAGCGGCGACGATCGCGCCGGAGGTGGTGTGGGCATACGCGCGACGAGCAGCAACGGCCAGGGCGAAGCCCCCCGGCGCCCCTCGGCGCGGGCCAAGGCACCGGCCCGCAAGCCGCGCCGGCGCTCGTTCCTGGGCGGTCTCTTCTATGGCACCCTCGTACTCGGCCTGTGGGGGATCATCGCCATCGCAGGGCTGGTGGCCTACCACGCCTCGCAATTGCCGCCGATCGACCAGCTCGCCGTTCCGAAGCGTCCGCCCAACATCGCCATCCTGGCCAGCGACGGCTCGCTGCTCGCCAATCGCGGCGAGACCGGCGGACGGGTGGTGAGCATCGGCGAGTTGCCGCCCTATCTGCCGCGCGCCTTCGTGGCGATCGAGGACCGGCGCTTCTACAGCCACTTCGGCGTCGACCCGGTGGGCATCGCCCGCGCCGTGGCCCAGAACGTCACCCGCCGCGGCGTCTCGCAGGGCGGATCGACCCTGACGCAGCAGCTCGCCAAGAACCTGTTTCTGACGCCGGAACGCTCGGCCTCGCGAAAGATCCAGGAGGCGATTCTCGCCCTGTGGCTGGAGCATCGCTACACCAAGGACGAGATCCTCGAACTCTACCTGAACCGGGTCTATTTCGGCGCCGGCGCCTATGGCATCGAGGCCGCTGCCCAGCGTTACTTCGGCAAGCCCGCCAAGGCGGTGACGCTGGCGGAAGCCGCCATGCTCGGCGGCCTCGTCCAGGCGCCCTCGCGTCTCGCCCCCAACCGCAACCTGCCCGCCGCCCAGGCGCGGGCGGCCCAGGTTCTGGCGGCCATGGAGGAGCTCGGCTTCGCCAAGCCCGCCGAGGTGAAGCTGGCGCTGGCGACCCCGGCGCGGCCGGCGAGCAGCCGTGGCGGCGGCTCGGCCAATTACGTGGCCGATCTCGTCATGGACGTCCTCGACGACTTCCTGCCGAAGTTCGACACCGACATCGTCGTCACCACCACCGTCGACACCCGCCTTCAGGGCGCGGCCGAGAAGGCACTGGTGGACGAGCTGAACCAGAAGGGCTCGCGCTACAACGTCGCCCAGGGGGCCGTGGTCTCGATGAGGCCGGACGGCGCGATCCGGGCGCTCATCGGCGGGCGCGATTATTCCCAGAGCCAGTTCAACCGGGCCACCACCGCCAAGCGCCAACCGGGCTCCTCGTTCAAGCCCTTCGTCTACCTCGCCGCCGTAGAGCGCGGCCTGACCCCGGACACCGTGCGTGACGACGCGCCGATCAGTATCAAGGGCTGGAACCCGGAGAACTATTCGCGCGACTATCGCGGGCCGGTTCCCTTGCGCGAGGCGCTGGCGCTGTCGCTCAACACCGTGGCCGTGCGCCTCGGCCAGGAAGTCGGCCCGAAGGCGGTGGTGCAGGCGGCCCAGCGCCTGGGCATCTCCTCGCCGCTTCAGGCCAACGGCTCACTGGCGCTCGGCACCTCGGAAGTGACCCCGCTGGAAATGGTGGGCGCCTACGCCGCCTTCGCCAATGGCGGCACGGGCGTGAACCCCTACGTCATCGCCAACGTGAAGAGCACGACCGGCAAGGCGCTCTACCAGCGCAAGGACACCAATCTGGGCCGGGTGATGAATGCCGAGACCGTCTCGATGATGAACGCGATGATGCACGAGACCTTCGTCTCGGGCACCGCGAAGAAGGCCGAGGTTCCGGGCTGGGACCTCGCCGGCAAGACCGGCACCAGCCAGGATTTCCGCGATGCCTGGTTCATCGGCTACTCGTCGACCCTCGTCACCGGCGTCTGGCTCGGCAACGACGACGGGGAATCCACCAAGAAGGTCTCCGGCGGCAACCTCCCCGGCGAGATCTGGAAGACCTACATGACCGTGGCCCTCAAGGGCCAGACGCCGACGATGCTGCCGGGCGCCAACCATTGGCGCAACCGCGCACCGGCGGAGGTTCCCGCCACCACCGGCACCGCACCGGGAGGCCTCATCGGCGCCCTCCTCGGAGAGCCGCAATCCGCCGCCCCGCCGCCCCGCGTCGCCGCCAACCAGCGCGCCCGCGGGCCGAGCCAGGACGACCGGAATTTCCTGGAAAAGCTGTTCGGCGTGGGGGAATAGGCGCGGAAGAGACGCGCCTGCCGAAGGCGGGCTGGACCGTCTGAGTTCGGCAGGGCTCTACAAACCGGCGATGCCCTTCAGCGCGGCGTTGATCCGGTCCTGCCAGCCGGGACCGTCCTTCTGGAAATGCTCCAGCACGGCGCGGTCGAGGCGTAGGGACACCATCTCGCGGGCACCAGGCGGGCTGAGCGGCGCGGCGGGGGCACGCTCGACGGGTTTGGGAGTGTCGGGCGCCTTGGTGGTGGCGGCCTTGAAGGCGGCTTCCGCCGCCTGGCGGGGGTCGCTGGCGCGACGGGTCCGATCGAATGCCATGGGTCGGTTTCCTGGTAGGGCGTGTCGGCTCAACTCGCGGAGCGCTTGCGCTTGGGGGCCGGCGCAGGTGCTGCGGCCTTCGCCTCGGCCTCGGCGGCTTCCTTGGCGAGGCGCAGGGCGCGCAGCTTCACGGTGCGCTCGTCGATGGCTTTCACCGATTGCAGATGCTCCGCCATCGCCTGGGCGCCTTCCTTGGCCATCCGCTCGGCGCGCTCGGCACGCTCTTCGGACCGGGTCCTGGCGTCGGTTTCGTCGCTCATCGTCGTCCTTCCTGGCTCCCCTCGCCCCGCCGCCCGCGCATCGACCGCATCATTCGCCGGGGCGGGGGCGGCAGCGGCGGATGAACCGCTCGTGCCCGCTCTCGCGGCGCATCATGTCGACGATTGAGACGAGTGCCGGCGGACGTGAAATTCCGCGATCGGCAGCGAGGAAGGGTGATCCACACACCCTTCGCACGGGACCGGCTTCAGGCGGGATCGCCGGGACATAGCACGTCCGGGCACCAAAAAGCGAACCCTGGCAAGGACTCGCGGGGGTCGCGCAGGTAAATCCCGGTGGATGTCCCCGTCAAAACGCCGCGATGAGGACGATTCCGGCCACCATCAACGCGGCGCCCGCGATCCGTGCCTTGCCGGCGCGGTGCTTCGGCATCCCGAGCCAGCCGAAATGGTCGATGGCCAGCGACGTCAGCAGATTGGCGGTGATGAGCAGCCCGTTGAAGGCGCCGGCCCCCACCTTGTCGACGAAGAGCAGCCCGCCGAACACCGCCACCGCCCCGGCAATGCCGCCGAGAGGCGCCCACCACGGCATTCCCGCGAGATCGTCGCGGGTCGGGAGCGGGACCGGACGGATCGCCAGCATCGCGACGAAGACGAAGACGATGGGCAGGAACGAGACCGCCGCCGCGAGCCAGGGATTGACGAGCGCGCCGCGAAGCGCCGCGTTCATGGTGACGCCGATGGCCTGAAGGGCGCCGGCGACGAGGATGAAGGGATAGAACAGGGGGCCGGTCATGAGCGTGGGATCTCCATAGGTCCGACCTCAGAACCGGGCGATCAAGACGATGCCGGCCACCATCAGGCCGCCGCCGAGGAGGTGCAGCAGCCCCTGCGGGCTCGCCTGCATCCCGAGCCAGCCGAAATGATCGATGGCCAGGGAGGTCAGGATGTTGGCGGTGATGAGCAGCCCGTTGAACGGCCCGGCCCCGACCTTGTCGACGAAGGCGAGGCCGCCGAACACCGCCACCGCTCCGGCGAGCCCGCCCAACGGTGCCCACCACGGCATGCCGCCGAGCTGTTCCAGGCTGGGCAACGGCGTCGGCATCACCACGAACAGCGTGACGAAGACGAAGACGATGAGCGAGAACGAGACGGAGGCCGCCAGCCACGGATTGACCAGGGCCACACGCAGGCGCGCGTTCATGGAATTGCCCGCCGCCTGAAGCGCGCCGGCGACAAGGATGAAGGGATAGAGCAGGGCCGCGTTCATGTCGGATCGTCCTCGGAATGGGGATCAGGGCAGGAGGAGCAGGCCGGCTAGGGCCAGGATCAGGGCCGGAGGCATCACCAGCAGGCCGAGCTTGAGGAAGCGCCAGAAGCCGACATCCTCCCCTTCGCGGCGGATGGCGGTGAGCCACAGGATGGTGGCGAGCGATCCAGTCACCGACAGGTTGGGACCGAGATCGATGCCGATGAGGATCGCCCCGGCGACCTTCTCGGAGACGTCGGCCTGCTGGACGGCCGCCCCCGCGATCAGGCCGGCCGGCAGGTTGTTGACGAGGTTGGAGAGCACCGCCATCAGGGTTCCGCCGCCCCAGGCCGCGGCATCGGGCGAGGCTTGCGCCGCCCGCTTGAGGTGATCGGCGAGCAGGGTCAGGACACCGGTCTTCTCCAGGGCCTCCACCAGCACGAACAGTCCGGCCACCAGGGGCAGCACGCCCCAGGACACGTCCTTGACGACCTCCACCGCTCCGCCCCGCTTGATCGCAAGGACGAGGAGCGTGGTGGCGAGGCCGGCGACGAAGGTCGGCAGGCCGAGTTCGAGATCGTAGGCCGAGGCGGCGATGAGAGCCCCGGCGGTGGCGACGATGCCGAGGCCGGCGACCTTGCCCGTGCCCGAGAGCGGCGTCGCCTCGACGTCCTTTGCGAGCAATTGCCGCCGGAGCACGGAGTTCTGGGTCAGGCGCAGGACGATGTAGGTGGCGAGGATGGCCAGGACCGAAGGCAGCGCGAAGCGCGCGAGCCATTCGGTCAGCGGCGGCATGTGCGCGGCGTAGACGACGAGATTGGCCGGGTTCGAGATCGGCAGTACGAAGCTCGCCGCGTTGGCGATGAAGGCGCAGATGAAGAGGTAGGGCAGCGGCTCGGCCTCCGCCGCCTTGGCTGCGGCATAGACCGCCGGGGTCAGCACGACGGCGCAGGCATCGTTGGAGAGGAACACCGTGACCACGGTGCCGACGAGGTAGACCAGCAGGAACAGGCGCGTCGCCGACCCCCTGGCCTGTCGCACGGCGATGCCGGCGAGCCAATCGAACAGGCCCTCCTTCCTGGCGATCTCGGCCAGCAGCATCATGCCGACGAGGAACAGGTAGACATCCGTCCCCTTGCGCACGCCGTCCCAGGCCGCTTCCGGCGAGATCAGGCCCAGCACCAGCAGCGCCCCGGCTCCGAGCACGGCCCAGACCGCCTCCGGCCAGGCGAAGGGCCGGGTGATGACCCCGATTGTCGCCAGTCCGGCGATGATCCAGGTCGCCAGATGCGGCGTCACGGGGAGTGCGAACATGGGCGGGCGAAATCCTGTCAGGGTCGAGGGAGCGGCGTGACGACTACCAGTGCCGGCCGTTCCGATTGGGTCCAAGCTGGGTACCGAGGAGGCCCTTCTCGGGCCAGGCGCCGATGGAATCCGCGTCGCTGCCGATCCCCTTTGAGACCGGCAAGCGGGACCGGTCGGTGGCGGGCTCCACGACGTCCTGTCCCGTGCCCCCGGCCGCGTCCGAGGCCCGCACGGTGAGGCGGCGCGCCGCCGCGTCCCAGGGGATCGACGCACAGTAACGCCGGTCGCCGTCGGCGCGGGTCATCGCCTGCCACGGCCCGCCATCGACGCTGACCTCGCAAGCGGTGACGGCGGAGGCGCCGAGGACGAGCGCGCGCACCTCCACCGTGTCGCGCACCCGGTGCCAGTCGTCATGGGCGAGGCGCCGGTCAGCGGGGGCGGTGACGAGGACGAAGGGCCAGGGTTCGACCAGCTCCTTGAAGCGCCAGCTGACGACGCCGCCATCGATCGCGGCGATGGCATAGCCGACCGGCCCTTCCTCGACCTGCCCGGTGGAGCGCGTGGCCGCGAAGATGGTGCGGCCGTCATTGGCGAGCTCGTTGTAATGGGTGTGGCCCATTTCGACGAGGCGCACGCGCGACCGCGAGACGAGATTGCCGACGCGGGCGGCCTCGCCCTCGCCTTTCAGGTCTGCGGGGTAGCTGTGCATGAACAGGGCGCAGTCGAGACCGTCGCGCTCGGCCAGCTGGATCTCGCCTTCGAGCCAGGCGAGCTGTGCGTCGCCCAGGCAGAAATCCGGACCGCCGGTTCCCGGCCCGCACATGTCGAGGAAGAGGCAGCGAATGCCGGAGATGTCGGTGGCGTAGGGAAGTGGCCGTGCGCCGAGGCCGGCATGGAAGGCGTCGAGGCTGCCGCTCTCCATGTCGTGGTCTCCCGTGACGACATGGACGGGAAGCGAAAGGCCGGCCAGGCCCTGGCGGACGAGGGCATATTGCTCGGGCAGGCCGTTCTCGGCGTTGTCGCCGGGCAGGTACGCGAAATCGAGCCCCTCGACCGCGTTGAGTTGCGCGACGATGGCGAGGAAATCGCGGGCGTTCTGGAGATGCTCCTCGGTGAGGTGCAGGTCGCCGATATGGGCGAAGGCGAGGATGTCGTCCCGTCCGCTCGCGGGCTGTGTCACAGTGGGCTGTGTCATGGCATGTCTCCAGTGCCGCCCCGCCTGGTCCCGGCGGGGCGTCGGACGGAACCGGATTTGTCTCGGGGGCCTGAACGGAGGGTACGGTGCTTGACCGCCGGCTTTGTCAGGCGATGGCGGTGGCCATCGGCTTCGAGGCCGTTTTCGGCGGCTCGAACCCGTAGGTCTCCGGCATGGCCACGAGGTAGAGGACGAACCCCGCCGCCGCGATGCCGGCCAGGACCAGGAACGCCGTCGAATAGCCCGCCGACACGATGATGAGACCGGCCAGGGTCGCCGAGAACGACGCGCCGAGCCCCTGCGTCGTCGCGACCGCCCCCTGCGAGACGTTGAACCGGCCGGTGCCCCGGGTCAGGTCGGCGACGACGATGGGGAAGAGCGCGCCGTAGATGCCGGCTCCGATCCCGTCGAGGAGTTGCACGGCAACGAGGTAGAAGGGGTTGTCCGAGAAGGTGTAGAGCACGCCCCGGATGGCGAGCACGCCAAAGGCCACGAGGAAGATCGGCTTGCGCCCGATCGCATCGGCCTTGGCGCCGACAAAGACCGCCACCGGCACCATGACGAACTGCGCGGCCACGATGCAGACCGAAATGAGCGAGGTCGCGCTCTCCTTGCCGGACAGCTTGGTCAGTAACTGGCCCACCGATGTGAGCATCGCCGCATTGGAAAGGTGGAAGATCGCGGCCAGCAGGGCGAACAGCATCAGGGTGCGGTTCTGCAGCAGGGCCTTGATCCCGGAGGCCTGTTCGCCGCCCTCGCCCGCCGTCTCGTCGAGGCCGCGGGCGAGGTCGTCGTCGATGTCCTTGGCCGGCACCATCAGCATGGCCCCGACGCTCAGCACCGCGAGCACGGCCATGAGCCAGAACACCACGATGGGTCCGAAGAAATAAGCCGTCGAGCCGGCGATGGCCGCCGAGACCGCGTTGCCCGCATGGTTGAAGCCCTCGTTGCGGCCGATGCGCTTGGAAAACATCTTCGGCCCCACCACGCCGAGGGTGATCGCGGCGAGCGCCGGCGGAAAGACTGCACCAGCGATGCCGGCGACGGACTGGGTCGCGGCCACCAAATAGAAATTCGTCACGAAGGGAAGGAGCAGGCAGCTCGCCGTGACCGCCAGCGCCCCGGCGATGACGATGGCGCGCTTATGGTTGGTCCGGTCGATCAAGGCCCCGGCCGGCGTCTGCGCGATCAGTCCGGCAATACCGGCGATCGTCATGATCATGCCGGTCGTCGCCTCGTTCCAGCCCTGGTCGGGACCGCGCACGGCGATGAGGTAGATGGCGAGGTAGGGGCCGAGCCCGTCACGGACGTCGGCGAGGAAGAAGTTGAGGGCGTCGAGCCCGCGCAGCGTCCGCTGCGACGGGGCGCGACTCCGATCCTGGTCGGCGGCGGGCACGCTCGTCATCCGATCGATCTTTCGAAGCATGTCATCAAGGGGACCGATCGGCGCGTGTCACTGGCTCGGGAGCCAAGGCCTCGGGTCGATCGGAGCGGCAAACCCCGGCCCGAAATGAAGGTTCCTCAGCGGGGATTAAATTCTGCGTGAGCGCCAAAGTCTCGGCACGGCAGACAAGATCAGCAGTGTATTCCGCATGTGGAATACTCGGCCTCTAGACCGCGATCCGCTTTTCTTTCCGGATTCCAACGTCGTCGTGGACATGGACGTCGAAGGTCTCCCCGTCCCGGATGCCGCGAATCTCGAAATGCCTGAGCTTGCGGAGCGGCGGTCCTTCGACGCGGTAGCCGGCATCCCGGACGAGGCGCACCGCCGCATCCGGATCGCCCTTGCCGTGCCCCTTCTCCGGCCGCGCGATGATATGGACCGTACCGTCGGCGAGGACGAGGCGGGACACCTTGATCTCGCAGGGCGTGACCTCGCCCTCGACGGTGACGGCGTCTCCGACCCTCGGCATCCCTTCCGACACCGCTTTGGGACCGAGATCGGCGAGACTCCTCGTGCCGTTCCCCTCCAGCGCGAGGCGATGGCCGAAGACGGCCCAGACGATTCCAGTAGTGGTCGCGGTCTTTGGCATTTTGGTCGATCCTGATGATGGAGCAGGCCGGAAGCCCTCCCCCGGAGGTCCGAGGGAGGGGAATGTCATCGTCAGAAGCTGCGCTTCTCGCGGATGTCGCCGTCGAACCCGACATGGAGCAGGCGCTCGCGCCCGTCCTGGCCCTTGGCCGCCATGTCGAGATGGCGCGGACCGCGCCCGGTGACGCGGATGTCGGAATAGCCGGCCGCCTCGACCTTCGCGGTGAGCGCGGGTGCATCGATTTCGGGGCCGAGGCCGACCTTGTCCTTCGCCCAGTCGAGGCCACCGGGCTTCGGGCCGCGCGCCGGACCGAGCACCACCGTCTTGCCATCGGCCCGGGTGAGGAGGGTGGCGTGGAGGAAGCCGTTCTCGAAGCGGCCCTGCACGGTGACTGCCTCACCCTTGGTGACGAGCGTGCCGCCCTCGCCCTGCTTGCCGGTCTCGACCAGGGCGCGGCCGGAGCCGTCCTGCAGGATGAACTTGTTGCCGAAGATTTCCGCGACGTCGCCCTTGGCGGCGATGGCTCCGGAGGGCGTGAGTTGCGCGATGGTGACCGGCGCGACGGGGGTGAGGGTCACGCCGGAATTCTGCGCCAGGGAAAGGCCGACGGCTCCGAAAGCGAGGGGGGCGGCGATGGCGCCGACGATCCAGCCGCGGCGCGAGCGGCGCGGGGCGGCGGGGCTCGGCAGCTCGGTGGCGGTTCCGTCGATGGTTGTCTCGGTCGTCATGGTGTCGATGTCCTGGAAAAGCGGATCCCCTCTCGGGTTGACGCCGTTCTAGGCTCGCCCCTCCAACCCGATCTGAACCGCGCGGTTCAGCCCCGGTTAAAGCGCGGCGCGTAGGCGCCGGGGCTGCCCCTGCATCCCCAAGGATACGGATTCTGATGAAGCTCCTTCTGGTGGAGGACGATGCGGTGCTCGCCGCCGAGATCGCCAAGGCCTTGCGCGCCGAGAACTTCGCCCTCGACCACGCGGTCAACGGCGAGGACGGCCAGCATCTCGGCGAAACGGAGACCTACGACGCCGTGGTGCTCGATCTCGGCCTGCCCAAGCGCGACGGCGTCTCGGTGCTCCAAGCCTGGCGGGCCGCCGGGCGGACCGTGCCGGTGCTGATCCTCACGGCGCGGGATGGCTGGAGCGACAAGGTCGCGGGCTTCAAGGCGGGGGCGGACGATTACCTCGTCAAGCCGTTCCGGGTGGAGGAGCTCGTCATCCGCCTGCGTGCCCTGGTGCGCCGCGCCTCGGCGCACGGGGCCAACCGGATCGTCTGCGGGCCTCTCACCTACGATGCCGGCCTCGGCACGTTCGAGCGGGATGGCCTGCCCCTGAAACTGACCGGGCTCGAATGGCGGGTGCTCTCCTGCCTGATCCTGCGCAAGGACGGGGTGGTGCCCCGTGGCCAGCTGATCGAGCGGGTCTATGACGGCGACGCGGAGGTCGATTCGAACTCGGTGGAGGTCATCATCACGCGCCTGCGCCGCAAGATCGCGCCGGCCCGGATCGAGGGCGTGCGCGGCCACGGCTACCAGCTCCTGCCGGGGGAGGCGCCATGACCCCGCCGCGACCTCCCCACGGACCGACGCCCCACGGGCCGCCCCATGCGCATCGCGGCTCCCTGCAGCGGCGCCTGATCCTCGCCGCC
This sequence comes from Methylobacterium sp. Leaf93, assembly GCF_001422345.1. NCBI lineage: Bacteria > Pseudomonadati > Pseudomonadota > Alphaproteobacteria > Hyphomicrobiales > Methylobacteriaceae > Methylobacterium > Methylobacterium sp. Leaf93. The sequence goes on from NZ_LMMS01000001.1 coordinate 275,247, forward strand.
CTCGTCCTCGTCACCGTCGCCCTCGTTGTGGCGGGAATCGCCATCGGCTTCATCCTGCACCGCTTCGTGCGCGGCCAGCTCGACAGCCGCCTCGACAGCCAGATCGTCGCCATCGCCTCCAGCCTGGAACGGGACCGCGACGGCCGCCTCGCCCTCGGGCGCAACCTCGACGGGCCGCCCTTCGACCGCGACCGAGCGGGCTGGTCCTGGCAGGTCCGGCAGGGCGACTCGGTCCTGCGCTCCGCCTCCCTGGAAGGCCGCGACCTCACCGTCCCCGAAGATGACCGCCCGGATGGCGGGGGCCGCTACCGCGACCGCCCACGCCCGGCCGACGCTGTCGATCCCTGGGGCAACCCCGTGATCCTGCGCATCCTCGCCCTGCCGGATGCGGCGGGGATCGGCCCGGCGACGATTGCCGCTGCCGCGCCCATGGCGGCCCTGCGCGGCCCCGTCCGCGAGGCGAGCCTCACCCTGGCGCTGATCCTCGCCGTGCTCGGCCTCTGCCTCCTCGCCGGCCTCGTGGTGCAGGTGCGCCTGGGGCTCCGACCGCTGGAACGCCTGCGCCGGGACCTCGCCGAGGTGCGCGCCGGCAAGCGCGCACAGGTGCCGGAGACGCAGCCGGCGGAGATCCGCCCCCTGGTCCGCGAGGTGAACGCGCTGCTGGGCGAAAACGCGGCGAATCTCGAACGGGCGCGCACCCATGTGGCCAACCTCGCCCACGGATTGAAGACGCCGCTCGCGACCCTGACCATGGCGCTTCGGGATGGGGAGCGCGACCCCGGCGGCCGGCTGACAACCCTGGTCTCGGGCATGGATGGGCAGATCCGCCATCATCTGCGCCGCGCCCGCACGGCGGCCCTGGGCGGGGCCACCCGGGAGAGGACGGCGTTGGAGGTGCCCGTGGCCGATCTCCGCTCCACCTTCGCGCGACTCTACGCGGAGAAGGGCATCGCCTTCACCGTAGAGGTGGCGGGCGGCATCGCGGTGGCCTGCGACGGCCAGGACGTCGACGAGATGCTCGGCAACCTCATCGACAATGCCTGCCGCTGGTGCCGGGCGCGGGTTCGGATCGCTGCCGCGCTCAACGAACGGGGCGTCACCGTCACGGTCGAGGATGACGGGCCGGGCCTCGACGCGGACGCGGCCGCCGGGGTTCTCGGGCGCGGCAAACGCCTGGACGAGACCGTGCCCGGCCACGGGTTCGGCCTGTCGATCACCACGGAACTGGCCGAACTCTATGGCGGCACGCTTCGTCTCGACCGCGGAAGCTTCCATGGTCTTCGCGCGCGGCTCGATTTGCCAACGTAATTTGCCGACGTGAACTTGCCGGCCCGACTCGAAACGGCAGCGTTAACCGCACGGATTCTTTAAACCGCTGGCGCACCTTGATCGGGACGGAGCGGGCGGCATATCCCCTGCTGTGAAGGGTTGTCCCGCTCCGCATGCGCCTCGCCTTCGTCTCGGGATGGCACGATGGGGACACAGGGCGGAGGACAGGTGGCCCATTCGGGCTCGGGCGGGAGGTTCTGGATGTCTGAGATCCACCACGACGTCATCGTCATCGGAGCAGGCCTCGCTGGGACTACCGCGACCATTGCGCTCACCAGGGCCGGTTACGACGCGGCGATCATCGACACTCACGCGGTCTATCCCCCCGATTTCCGGGCGGAGAAGCTCGGCGTGCCGCAGATGGACCTGTTCGAGAAGCTCGGCTTCGGCGAACTGGCGCGGGCCGTGACGACGCCGGTGGACGAGGTCTGCGTCACGCGCTTCGGCCATCTGGTCTCGCGCCATGCCGTGCGCGAATACGGCGTCCATTACACGCCCCTCATCAACGACCTGCGCGGCGCCCTGCCCGCCTCCTCGCCCCTGGTGATCGGGCGCGTGGCGGAGATCGAGACCGGCCCGGAACGGCAGACGGTCACCCTTGCCGATGGCAGCGTGCGCACCGCGCGGCTGGTTCTTCTGGCCACCGGCCTTGGCGACGTGCTCCGGCGCAAGGTCGGCATCGGCAGGACCATGATCAGCGAGAAGCATTCCCTGTGCTTCGGCTTCGACATGGCGGCCCCGCCCTCGTCCTTCGGCTTTGAATCCCTCACCTATTACGGCGAGAGCGCGGACACGTCGGTGGCCTATGTCACGCTCTTTCCCATCGGCGCGACGATGCGGGCCAATCTCTTCGTCTACCGCGCGCTCTCCGATCCATGGGTGAAGGAGTTCCGCAAATCGCCCGAGGCGTTGATGAGGCAGGCTATGCCCGGCCTCGCCCGCATTTGCCCGGACCTCACCGTCACGGGCCCCGTGGAGATGCGCCCCATCGACGTCGTCCAGGCGGCCGATGCGGAACGCGACGGGGTCGTGCTCCTGGGAGACGCCTTCCTGACCCCCTGCCCGATCCCCGGGACCGGGATCGGAAAGGTGCTCACCGATGTCGACCGGCTCTGTTCCGAGCACCTCCCGCGCTGGTTCGCCACCCCGGGAATGAGCAAGGACAAGATCGCCGAATTCTACGCCGACCCGATCAAGCAGACCTCCGACCGGCAATGCCTTCAGGCGAGCCTCTATGCCCGCCAGATCACGGTCGGCAGCGGTGCGGTATGGACCCTGCGGCGCCTGCGCAACCGCGTCGGCCGCTACGGCCTGCACGCCCTCCACCTGCTGCGCACGGCCTTCGCAAAGCCGCGCGGACCGACGATCGGGCGCACCAAGACCGTCTGAGCCGGGCTATCGTCCCCTGCGCCAGCGGGGGGAGCGGGCCGAGCCGTCGATGAACTCGAAGGCCGAGGTGCGGTTGAGTGTGTGGAGACGGGTGCCCGGAAAGAGCGGGCCCGAGCGCAGGATCGTCTCCACGGTCTGCGCGTAACCCTCGTCGTCGAGGCGGTCGATCCGCGCCAGCGCCAGGGCCTCGCCATAACCCAGACGGCAATCCTGGACCGGGCGGATCAAGACCCCATCCCGCTCGACGATGCGTCCCGCCGGCCGCGCGGAGGCGATGTCGATGAGGACCGGATTGCGGGCGTGCGGCGTCCAGGGGCCACGAAAATCCGGCGCCGACCAGAGATGCAGGCTGTCGTGGTAGGAGCCGAGCCCCGTCCCTCCGCCGACATCGGCGGCCTGATCGCGCACCGTCGCGAACATCCACCAGCGGCCGTCTCGCTCCAGCAGGGTCGGATCGCTGGCGGTGATGCCGCTGAGCAGCGTCGCTTCCTTGACCCAGCCGCCTGGAAAGGCCGAGGCCCGGTAGAGATCGACCGTGCCGTTGGCGCAGCTCTCCGGGATCATCCAGAACGACCCGTCGCGCTCGAACACGAACGGGTAGGATAGGTGATACGGCTCCTCCAGCACCGGGACCGGCGTTCCGACCGGGCCATTCCCATCGAAGGCCACAGCCGAGATCAGCGCCTTGCCCGTCGCGTGCGGGAAGTCCTCGACGAAGAGGATGGTACGGCCCTCGTGCTCGATCCCGAACGGATCGGCGTAGAAGCGCAGGCCGTCATCCGCCAGGTCACGCCAGCCGGACGAGGGATGCGCACGCAGATCCACGAGATCGGGGCCGGCCAGCCGGCGCCAGCCGACGCGCCAGTGCGGGGCGCGGTAGCAAAGATAATAGAGGCGGCGGATGACGAGCCGCGCCGCCATCTTCGCGGCGCGGGTGCCGATCGTCTTCACGGTCAGGGCGGGCGCCCCGGGCGACACCGGGACGCCGTCCCAGAGAAGCGGCCGGGCGCCCGACAGCGCGCCGACGATGAGCGTGATGCTGCGGATCAGCCCATCCTCGAACGCGGTGAGCATGGTGCCGCGATCCTCGGCGCCGAAGCGCCCGGAGGCGATGATCCTGCCATCCGTGGAAAGGGCCGCCACGGGAGAGCGGCCGGCGAGAAGCGCGGCGAGAAGCGCGCCCTCGCCCGCCACCCCGTCGAAGCCCAGGCGCCAGACCGGAAGGTCCGGGCCACCCTTCGCATCGCCGCAGAGATCGAGGATGCAGGACGCCCCCGCCGTGGGTTCGGGATAAGCAGCGAATGCGCTCCTCGGGACGGGGGCGGACAGACCGCCGAGGGACAGCCGGTTCAGCAGAGCTTCCAGGCGGAACAGCAGCGCGGCATTGTCCGGCAGCCCCCCCGGCCCCGGCGAGCGGTCGACCTCAACGTCCAGCCCGGGAAGTGCTGCGAGCCGTTCCAGAAGGCGGAGATGCCAGCGGCGGGGAGCACGTCCATCCAGCCTCAGTCGCAGGCGCATCGTCGTCGGTCCCCGGACAGTCGAAAGCCGAGGCCGCAAGCCACCGGATGGCGGGATCGGTCCGACGCAGGACGCCCTCCATGTCTTCCCGCTACACCATCACGATTGAGAAACCCTTCACTGCCCTGGGCATAAGCACCGGCGGCGGAATTACTTTAATGACTCGCTAACCATGCCCCGCACGAAGGGGGCCGAGATCGGGAAAATCTCCGGGTGTTGGTGAATCGTCAGTAAAGTCGGATCATGCCTGTATCCGAAGGACGGGCTGTATCCCGGCCACGGCCCGAGCATCCGATGGCACAGATCGACAGACATATCGCGGCGGCGGATTGGATCGGTCGATCCAGCATCGACCGGCCGCCCTCCTCCGAGCCCGACAAGAGCGCCGAGATCGGCGATCTCTGGCGCATCCTCACCGTGCGCCGGGCCTGGGTGCTCGGAACCGCCGCGCTGCTCACTTTCATCGCGGTGGCCTACGGCTTCCTCGCGCCGCCGCTCTACGCGGCCACCGCCCAGATCCTCATCGACCCGCGTGACAAGCAGATCGTCACCAACGACGTCAATCCCGTCGCCATGGCGCCGGATGGCGGCGTGATGCAGGTGGAGAGCCAGGCGCGAGTGATCGAATCGGATTCGGTCCTGACCCGTGCGGCCCGCGATGCCGGTTTGCTCGACGACCCGGATTTCGGCGGCGTGGGCACCGGCTTCCTCAGCTGGACCCTGCGCACCTTCCAGGGCGAAGGCGCCGCCCCCGCCACCGATGCCGCCGCCGAGGCCCGAGCCGTCCGCGCCCTGCGGCGCAGGCTCGCGGTAAAGCGCGCCGACAAGGTCTTCGTGGTGGATGTCGTGGTCACCGCGGGCAACCCGGACAAGGCGGCCAGGATCGTCAACGCCATCGCCGCCGCCTACCTCAAGGACCAGACTTCCGCCCGCGCCGACGCGGCCTCGCGGGCCTCGTCCGAGATGGCGTCGCGCCTCGACGACCTGCGCAAGCGCGTCAACGTTGCCGAGAACAAGGTCGAGAAGTTCAAGGCCGAGAACGGGTTGATCACGGCGAGCGGCCAGCTCATCAGCGAGCAGCAACTGGCCGAGAGCAACAACCGCATCGTGGCCGCCCGCGCCCGCACGGCGGAGGCGCGCACCCGGCTGCAGCAGATCAAGGACGCACGCGGAAGTACTGCGTTCGGACCGGACACGGCCCCGGAGGCGATCCAGTCCGCGGTGATCGAGCGCTTGCGCAGCCAATATGCGGAACTCGCGAGCAAGGAGGCGGATTTGCGCACTCAGCTCGGCAACCGCCACCCCTTTATCGAGGCGGTGCGGACACAGATGCAGGACGTCAAGCGCCTGACCGAGACGGAGCTGACCCGCATCGCCCGCTCGGCCGAGACGGATTACCAGCGCGCCGTCGCCAACGAGAAAGCGCTGACCGCGAATCTCGACGAGCTGAAGCGGGGCTCCATCGTCACCGGCGAAGCCTCCGTGCGCCTGCGTGAGCTCGAACGTGAGGTGGATACCAGCCGGGCCGTCTACAGCAACTTCCTCAATCGCTCGCGTGAGATTCAGGAACAGACCGGCATCGACACCACCAATGCCCGCGTCATCAGCTGGGCCCGTCCGCCCGCCGAGCGGAGCTGGCCCCTGCGCCTCCTCCTGTTCGTCGGCGGCCTCGTCAGCGGCCTCGGCCTCGGGGCCGGCCTCGCCTTCGTGCGCGAATATCTCGATCCCACCGTCCTGTCCCGGCGCCAGATGGAGCGGCTCTCGCACACGTCCGTGGTCGCCACCTATCCGGAGTTCAAGGCGGGAAGCGAGCGTCCGGCCAGTGTCGCCGCGAGCCTGACCCTCGACCGGCTGGCCAGCGTGCGCGGCCAGATCCACCCGCCGGGCCAGGCGTTGAGCGTGCTCGTCACCTCGGCGGCCTCGGATACGACGGACCGGCGCTCGACGATCCATCTCCTGGCGGCGGTGGCGACGGCGCGCGGCGAGCGCGTGCTCGTGGTCGAGGCGGACCTCGAAGCGACGCCCGAGCAGAGCGCCTCCGGCCCCGGCCTCATCGAGGTCCTGCGCGGCGAGGTCGGGATGGCGGCGGCGGCCAAGGCGGATGCGGAGAGCGGTGCGGCGCGGATCGGCATCGGCGATCTCGCCAAGGCCTCGCGCGAGGCCCTGAGCCGGGCCAATATCGAGCAGTTCCTCGCAGCCGCCAAATCGAGCTTCGACCTCATCCTCATCGATGGCGGCGTGCTCACCGGCAACCTGCGGATCGGCCCCCTGGCCTCGGCAAGCGACCGGCTCCTGATCGTGGCGAAGAACGGCGCCACGCGCCAACGCGACCTCCTCGATATCCTCGACATCTCGGAAGTGCTCGGCCGGCCGGTCTCAGGCAGCCTCTTCGTCGATCGCTACGCGGCGGCGGCATGACGGGCGGGCCATGAGGAGCGCGGTCCACTCCCCGGCCCAACGACGGAAGGAAGCCGGAGCGGCGTCGCGCAGTCCGATGCCGTTCGGCCTGATCGCCCTCACCGTGCTGATCCTCGGCGTGTCGGGCGGCATGCTGTGGAATGTCGGCATCAATTACGACGGGCTCACCGGCGCGGCGCCGCAGAAGATCCATCCCTCGACCTATCTGGTCATCGTCCTGTTCGGCTGGGCCGCCCTCAGGTCCGGCAACCCGGCGGGGTATCTCGTTTATGCCGTGCAGGTGCGGCCGGCAGGAATGCTGCTGGCCGCGTGCAGCATCGGGCTGTTCCTGCACATCGTCCTGCGCAGCGGCCCCGGCATGGCGGGGGCGCTGGACACGTTCCTGCTGCCGGGCCTCTTCGTGGTCCTGCTGGCCGACCGCGACGCGCTCACCTGGAGGCGCCTCGAACTGACGGTGCATGCGGTGCTGCTGGTCAACGCCCTGCTCGGCCTCACGGAATTCGCGACGAAGACCCTGTTCTTCCCATACCGGCTCGACGGGCAGGTCTTCGCAACCGATACGCGCTCGGCCGCACTTCAGGGACACCCCCTCGGCAACGCCACCCTCACGGCCTGCTACGTCCTCGCCCTCATCGGGGGAGGCGGACGCATGACGGTTCCGCAACGGCTCGCGATGATCGGGCTGCAGCTCGCCGCTCTCGTCGCCTTCGGCGGGCGCTCGGCCATGGTGGTGACGCTGATCTTCGGCGGCGGCTACGGCCTTTTCGCCCTGCACAAGGTGCTGAGCGCGGGCCGGATCCCACTCCTGGCCGCGGCGGCGGGAATCTTCCTGTTCACCCTCGTGCCCCTCGGCATCGGCGGCCTCGCGGCCGGCGGGTTCTTCGACGCGCTGCTCAGCCGGTTCATGGCGGATGGCGGCAGCGCCAATGCCCGCGTTGAAATGCTCGACCTCGTCGCCAGCATCCCCTTCCGCGAATTGCTCGTCGGGCCGGATATGAGCCTCGTGGATTCGCTACGGCGCGTGAGCGGGCTCGAATGGGGCATCGAGAATCCTATCGTCCGGACCCTCGTCTACCAAGGCATCTTCATGACGGTGCTGCTCACCGTCGCGGTGACGCTCTACATGATCGAGCTGGTCCGCCATTGCCGCCCCGGCACGTTCCTGCCCGTGATCGCCTTCGTCATCCTGGTGAACACCTTCGAGGGGATCGGCGCCAAGACCACGCTGCTCGCCAAGTTCGCCATCCTGCTTCTCGGCCTGTTCCACGCGGTCAGCGATCGTCCGCCGGGACGCGCAGACCGAGGGCGGTGACGATGGCCGGATCGAACCGCTTGGTTGCATCGTCCATCAGGCCCATCCCGTCGAACAGGTTCCAGAACGCCCAGGGGAAGCCCTCGGCCTCGGCCGCCTCCCGCACGTCGCGAACGTAGCGCGCCCGGTCCTCCGCATGGGAGGCGACGTAGCGCGCATCGCTGCGCAGGGCCCCGAACTCCCCGAGCACGATATTCGCCGGCGCGATGCCGTGGCCGCGGCCCCATTCGCCCACCATGGCGAGGTGGCGGGCGAGGTAGCCCTTATCGGGCTGGGCGGCGAAATACTCGCCGAGCTTGGCCTCGGTCAGGGTGTAGGCGTCATGCTTCGCCTCAGCCGACAGGCCGGCATCACCCGCCATCCTGGCCTTCACGGCGGCCAGCGTCGACTCGAGGCGACCGGCGGAGGCCGGCCACGGCACCGAGTTGAGCGCGCGGTAGACCGGTTCCCGCATCCAGGGCGCCCCCTGATGGCTGAACAGGTAGGGCTCGTAATAGTGGAAGGTGAACAGCAGCGGCGCGAAACGGGCCAGCGGCCTGGGGTCGAGGGCGGTGAGCCCGGTGATCATGCTGCCGCAAGCGCCGCAGGCCACCAGGGTCAGGCGTGGCGCGACCCGGCGGGCCTCGCCGAGGAGGTCGTCCTGAATCGTCAGCCACGATGCCGCGCCGCATCCCTGAGGCGGTTCGTTGACGGGCTCCAGTGCCAGCCGGTCCGGGGTAATCCCCTCCAGCATGCGGGCGAGGTCGGAGACGAAGCGGCGATAGGCGGGAAACAGCGGCGCACCGGGATCGCCGTAGAAATTCTGCGGGTTCCAGTGATGGGTCGCGCCATTGGCCTGCACGTTGACCAGGACCGCGAGGTCCGCGCGCAGCGCCGCCTCCACCGCGGCCTTGAGGTCGCGCATGAGGCGCTCGTGCTCCTCCGGCGCGGCGGCGGCGAAGGGGCCGGGATCGACGGGCAGGCGCAGGAAATCGAACCCGGCGGCGCGCAGACGGGCGAGGTCGCGGCCGGTCGGGACGGGCCGGCCCTCCTGGAACGGCGGCGTCCCATAATCCGTGCGGGGGGCCGGAAATTCCCGCGTCAGGGAGAACCAGGGCCAGGTGTTGACGCCGCGCCTCAGGCGGAGCGGCGCCGGGGCGGCGGCGGCCGGAACCCGTGCCGCCGCCCATGCCGCGGCCGCGAGGACCGCCCTGCGCGTGGGCGCTGGCCTCACGAAGCGCGATCTCGGCTCTGGCCTCCCATCGCCATCGGGGCCGGGGGGAGATGGGCGGACGAGGTGCCGGAGTGCTTCGACTCCTGGCCCGCCGGCGCGGCGAAGCCCCCGAGCGCCATCGCCTCGGCCTCGTACTGCTTCAGGATCTCCGACCATTCGAAGCGGTCGGCGGCACGGGCCAGCGAGGCGACACCCGCCCTCCTTGCCGCGCCATCGTCCGCGATCAGTGTTTCGATGTGCCGCTCGCAGGCATCCGCATCGGCGAAGTAGAACTGCTCCTCGCCCGCCGTCCCCCGGTTGAACGGATTGTCGTGGGCGATCACCGCGTTGCCGGCCCACAAAGCCTCCACCAGGGACGGGTTGGTGCCGCCCACCGTATGCCCGTGCAGATAGGCCCGCGCATGGAAGCGCAGGGATCTGATCGTCTCGGATTCGTAGATGGCGCCGGGAAAGAGGACCTCGTCGCTGGCCGCCTCCCTCACCGCGCGATGATAGGCATTGCTGTCGGAGAGCGTACCGAGGACCACGAGCCGCATGCCCCGCACCTTGCGCGAGAAGGCATCGACCATGGTGAGGATGTTGTTGTCGGGCTCGATCCGGGCAATCGAGGTCATGTACCGCCCCGGCTTCAGGCCCATGGCCTCGATGGGCGCGGTCGGCGCCGCCGAGATCGGATCGCCGCCATACGGGATGGTGGCGATGGCGGATCGCGGACGGCGCGTGGCCACATGGTCGGCGATGGCGGGGTGGTCCGCCACGAGGCGGTGCGAAGCCCAGGCGGCGATCCATTCATTGGTCCAGAACCAGGCGCGCACCGCCATGGACCATTTCGGCCGCTTCCACTCGATGCCGTCCATATTGGTGATGATCTTCGCGCCGGAGAGGCGCAAATACGGCAGGAAGACCGCCCCGTTATAGCCGAGGACGAGGCTGACGCCGCCCCGCCTGGCGGCATCGCGCACGCAATGCCAGTCGAAATCCAGGGTCGCCCGCGGGCCGCTGGTGGAGACGGCCACATGGATGAGCTCGACGCCTTGCCAGGTGGACGTGCGGAAACGCTCGCTCACCGCCTCGACCTCGTCCTGGCAATAGACCGCCACATGCCAGCCGCGCTTCACGAGAAAGAGCGCGAGCTTCTCGGCGAAGGTTTCAAAGCCGCCATGGGATGCGGGAATGCCACGCGTCCCCAGGATCAGCAGAGAGGGCTTGTGCGACGGCATCCGAGTCTCCTTTAGCCCCTAAGCGTCCCGCAACGGGACACGAGAAACATCTCCAGGCAACCATGCCCCATGATTACACTGGGTGAGGTTCTTGCCCGGTAACGATTGGAAACATCGTGGCATGTCATCTTGGGGCAGTTCAGGTTGGGATTAGGGTCGAGTCGGCATGCGCATCACCTGCGTCCACCAGGGATACGAACTCTACGGGTCCGACCGCAGCTTCGTTGAGAGCGTGCGGATCTTTCGCGCGGCTTATCCCACCGCCGTCATCGACGTCGTCCTGCCCCGCACCGGCCCCATCGTGGGCGCCCTCGAAGGCGTTGCTTCGCGGATCGTCTTCGAGCCGCTCTGGATTCTCCGGCGCCGCGACCTGCCGCGCCTCGCCACCCTCGGGCTACTGACGCTGCCGGTGGCGATGCTGCGCGCCTGGCGGCGGCTGCGCGCGAGCGACCTCGTCTACATCAACACCTCCGTGGTGGCTGATTATCTCCTGGCCGCCCGGTTCTGCCCCGGTCGTGCCATCGTGCATGTCCACGAGATCCCGCAGGGTGCTACCCTGAAGCTGCTGCGCGGGCTGATCCGCTGGAGCTGGGCCGACATCGTGTTCAACTCCCGCGCCACCGCGAAGGCTTTCTCGCTGACCTCCAAGGTCGCCATGCGGGTGGTCTATAACGGTATCGCGGGGCCCGAGACGCCACCGGCCTCGACCTATGACGGCTCGCGTCCCCTGCGCCTGCTGATGCTGGGCCGGATCAGCCGCATCAAGGGCCAGGAGATCCTGGTCGAGGCGATCCGCTCGCTGCCGCCGGAGGTGCGCGCGCGGCTCGACGTGCGCATCGTCGGCAGCGCCTTCGAGGATACGGAACGCGAGGAAGCGCTCGGCCGCCAGATCGCCGATGCGGGGCTCGGCTCGATCATCCGCCTGTCCCCCTTCGTCGACGATCCATCCGATCTCTATCGCTGGGCGGACGTGGTCACGGTGCCGTCGCGCCTGCCGGAATCCCTCGGCCGCGTGGCGATCGAGGCCATGGCCTATGGCCGCCCCCCCGTCGTGTCCCGCATCGGCGGGCTGACGGAGGTGGTCGAGGAGGGGTCGAGCGGCTGGGTCGTCACGCCCGACGATGCGCAGAGCCTGGCTTCCGCCCTGAAGGGGATCGTCACCGACCCGACTTCCTGGCAGGCGTTCCCGGCGGCCGCCCGCGCCCGCTACGCGGCCCTGTTCGGGGAGGAAGCCGCCGCGGAAGGGCTGGTTGCGATGATCAGTGCCCGCATCGGCGGGCGCGCGGGCGCCGATGCCAGCGCCGTCGCGGCGAGCTGAATCGTCATGCACGGTCTGAACCGCCTCGCGCGCCGCTTCATCCTCATGCTGGGGGGCGAAGTCACCCAGAGCGCTTTCCATTTCGGGATCAACATCGTCCTGGCGCGAAGCCTGAGCCCGCACGATTACGGGCGCTTCGCCATTCTCTTCCTCGTGGGTGGACTGGCGCTCACCTACATCCGGTCGCTGGCCGGCGTGCCGGCCACCATCGCGATTCCGCCGCGCGCCGGACGACGCGCGGCGCGCGGGTTCGACGTAACCTTCGGTACGGTGGCGGTCATCCTCTCCGCGACAATTGGGGCCGGGGTCTGCGCGGCGCTGATGGCCACTTCGGACATCAACGCCCTCGCGGGGAGCCTTTTCGTCGGCCTGTGGTCGCTGCGCAGCTATCTTCGCCTCGCGCTCTTCGCCAAGCACCGGCCGGCGATCTCGGGACTGGGAGACGTGGTCTTCGCCCTCTCGGGCACCGCCTTCACCGCGGCGATGATCCATTTCCAGGGCGCGCCCGGTCTCGACGAGACCCTGTTCGCCCTGGCCTGCGCCAACGGCCTCGGCATCGTCGCATCGCTCGCCCTGCTGCGGGAACCGATCCGCCTTAGCCTCGGCCGCTCGGTGCGCCGCCGCTACGGGGCGATGATACCGACCCTGTCGTGGTCGCTGGTCAACGTCACCACCGCCAACGTCCAGGGCCAGGGACAGAGCCTTCTCGTGGCCGCCATGGCGGGGCCGGCCGCCTATGCGCCGATGGCCGCCACCTTCGTGCTGTTCTCACCCCTGCGGCTCTCGGCATCCGCCCTCATCAACATGGTCCAGCCCGAGGTGGCGGGCCATCTCGCCCGGGGCGACTTCGCCCTCGCCCGCCGCTTCGCCTTGATCTGCTCCGGCCTCCTGGGGCTCGGCTGCATCGCCTACGGCGTGATCATCCTCTGGGCGCTCGAACTCATCGAGCACAAGCTGTTTGCCGGCCAGTTCACGGGGGCGCCGATGACGTTGATCGCGGTGGCGGCCTGGGCCATCGTCACGGTCTCGCTCATCCACGCGCCGATGCGCGTGCTGATGGAAACGATGCAGGAATTCCGTCCCCTGGCGGTCATCGCGGGCGTGAGCGTGGGAATCGGCGCCGTCGCCGTGATCGGCCTGCTACTGGTGGCTCAGCCGGCCTGGTCGCTCTTCGGCGTCCTGGGTTCGGAAGTCGTGGTCCTCGCGGGCTGCCTGTGGATGCTCAAGCCCTGGCGCTCAGCCCGTCACCCGATGCGGCCCGGACTCAGCAGCGATCTCGAAGCGAGGCCCGGGCGATGACCCTCCACTCCCTCGGCGAGGCCCCTCGCGCCGTCCATCGCGGCCCGTCCGCCGCCCAGGCGGGAGCGTTCCGCCATACCACGATAGCCAGGACATCCCAGTCATGAGCGTGATCCCGGAACGTCCCGCACCGATGCTCCCCGCCTCCCCCCGCCGCTACGGCGCCCGCCTCCACACGACGATGGCGACGGTCACCCATCTCTGGAGCAGGCTCGAATCCGATGGCACCGCCACGGCCTATCAGCGCCTCGACTGGGCGACGGCCGTCGTCGAGCGCCTGGGCACCGCCTCCAAGGCCGAGCCGGTCATCGTCGAGGTGACCGACGCCAACGGACGTCCGGTCATGCTGGTGCCCCTGGCACGTCTGCGCCATCGCGGCTACCGGACGATCACTTGGCTCGATCTCGGCGTCTGCGACTATGCGGCACCGATCCTCGCCCCCGGCATCGACCTCTCCGCCGACGAGATGGCCCAGGCCTGGAGGGCGATCCGCGACGTGCTCCCCCGGGCCGACCTGATCCAGATCAGCCGCATCCCCGACGACGTGACCGGCCGGCCGAATCCCTTCGCCACCCTGCCCGGCTGCAGCCGGATGGACATGCAGGCCTCGGGCGTCGCCATCGAGGGCGACGCCGAGACGCTGCTCGCGCGCCTGTGCCGTCCCAGCACCCTGAAGGACATGGCCAAGCTGCGCCGGCGAATGGAGCGGGCGGGCACCGTCACCTTCGTGGAGGCGCGAAGCGCCGAGGAGATCGACCGGATCTTCGATGCGCTGGTGGAGCAGCGCCGCTCGCGCTTCGCCGAGATCGGCCGGTTCAACCTGCTCTCGCGGCCCGATGTGGAGGCGTTCTACCGTGAGGGCGCCCATCGGGGCCTCGTCGGCGGACCGGTCCGCCTGTTCGGACTGGCGGTCGATGGGGAATGGATCGCCTGCGCCTACGGCCTCGTCCATGGCGGGACCTTCCATGGCATCCTGCTGACCATGGCGGGAGAGGCCTGGCGCAACACCTCGCCGGGCCTCCACATCGTCGCCGAAACCCTGCGCTGGGCCCGCGCCGAGGGACTCGGCTATTTCGATTTCACCGTCGGCGTGATGCCCTACAAATCCGATTTCGGCGTCCAGACCCGTGACCTGAGCGAGCTCTACGAGGTCGTGACCCTGCGCGGCCGCCTAGTGAAGCACGCGATCGCCGGAGCCGAGGCCTCGAAGGTCTGGCTGCGCAGCCATCCGGAATGGTTCGCCCGCGCGCAGAAGGCGCGCCGGTGGCTGCGGCGCAAGGTGGCCTGAAACTGCCGCTCCAAGCGCCGGTTGGCCTCCCCGTCCGATGATGCTAGGGAAACGCTTGGTGAGTCTCCGTAGCTCAGCTGGACAGAGCACAGGTTTCCTAAACTTCAATTGGGCGTCGCGAGGGGAAACCACGCGGCGGATCCGCTCAAATTCGGGGAACGCCCACGGCCCGCACGCTTGCTGGTCCGGCCGATCCCGAGCCAAGCCCCGGAGCCATTCGGGGAAGGTGTAGAGACTAGACGGGCGGCGCCTAAAGATCGCGAAGGGTCATTCCCGACCGATCCATGGCGAAGGGATAGTCCAGACCACGAACGCTCCGGCACGGGGCGGCGGCGGAAGCCGAAGTGGGATGAAACCTGGGGTCGCAGGTTCGAGACCTGCCGGGGACGCCACCATCACCCCATCCTCGACCGATCGTCCTCATCGCCGGCCGAATGCCGGGCAAGGGCGTGGAATTGTGCGGCCGTGCCGTCTTTTTCGGGTTGGGTTGAACAAGGGAACGTGGAAGAAACAGCGACCATAAGAAGCATGAGCGTCGAGGATCTGCCCGAGGGCAAGGTGCGCGGCAAAGCTCATGAGACTGGACGGGATCTGACATGGCTGGGCAAAAGACCGATGCACGCGATGTCCATGTCGGCATGCGCATCGCGGAGCAAAGGAAGAAATCGGCCCTGACCCAGAAACGTGTCGCCCAGAGCTTCGGCATGTCTGCGGCACAACTCCAGAAGTACGAGAAGGGGATCAACCGCATCAGCGCGATCCATCTCGAGATTCTAAGCCGCATGACCGGCATGCCGATCGATTACTTCTTCGATGGCATGAACCGTAGCGACGACGCCCCGCCCCGTGGGCTGAGCGAGGCACCCCAGCAGGCCTTCGTACCCCGGGATGGAGCGCAGGCCGCGTGGAGCGGTCTCGTCGATGTCGTCGCCAAGCACGTGACGGAGCATTTCTCGGACGCCAACCGCCGCGAATTCGCCGCCGCCATCCATGCCCTCGACGAGAAGCTGAACGGCTGATCTACAGTATGATTCGTTCGTTTTAGCGGATACGTTCGGTTTGTCATCTTGACCGCCTGAGGAGGGAGTGCCAGAAGCTCTCCGTTCCGAAGACCGGGTCGAACGCTGCCGAGGCGAACCCGAAACCGGGGGGCCTCAGATGCCGCGTTCCAACTACCTGTTCACCAGCGAGTCGGTCTCCGAAGGCCATCCGGACAAGGTCTGCGACCGGATCTCGGACACCATCGTGGATGCCTATATTTCTGCGATGCCGGAAGCTCGCCTCGGGGTCGAGACCCTGGCCACCACCAACCGCATCGTCATCGCGGGCGAGGTGCGCGGCCCGGATTCCGTGACCTTCGAGCACCTGGAGCACCTCACCCGTGAAGCGGTGAAGGACATCGGCTACGAGCAGTCGGGCTTCCACTGGAAGAACAACGACATCGCCATCCACCTCCACGCCCAGTCCGCCGATATCGCGCAGGGCGTGGATTCGTCCGGCAACAAGGACGAGGGTGCCGGCGACCAGGGCATCATGTTCGGCTACGCCTCGGACGAGACGCCCGAGCTGATGCCGGCGCCGATCTACTACGCCCACAAGATCCTCAAGGATCTGGCCGACGCCCGCAAGGGCAAGCAGGGCGATGCGGCCAAGCTCGGCCCCGATGCCAAGAGCCAGGTCACCGTCCGCTACGAGAACGGCCGTCCGGTCGGCGTCACCCAGATCGTGCTATCCACCCAGCACATCGACGAAACCCTCGATTCCGCCGACGTGCGCGCCATCGTCGAGCCCTACATCCTGGCGGCCCTGCCCCAGGGCTGGGTCGGCGAGGAGACCGTCTGGCACGTCAATCCCACCGGCAAGTTCGTCATCGGCGGCCCGGACGGGGATGCCGGCCTCACCGGCCGCAAGATCATCGTCGACACTTATGGCGGCGCGGCACCGCATGGCGGCGGCGCCTTCTCGGGCAAGGATCCGACCAAGGTCGACCGTTCGGCAGCCTACGCCGCGCGCTACCTCGCCAAGAACGTGGTTGCCGCCGGCCTCGCCACCCGCGCCACGATCCAGCTCGCCTACGCCATTGGCGTCGCCAAGCCGCTCTCGATCTACGTGGACCTGCACGGCACCGGGACCGTCGACGAGGCCAAGCTCGAGACCGTGCTGATGGATGCCCTCGACCTCTCTCCCCGCGGCATCCGCCTCGCCCTCGGCCTCAACAAGCCGATCTACGCCCGCACCTCCGCCTACGGCCATTTCGGCCGCAAGCCCGAGGATGACGGCGGCTTCTCGTGGGAGCGCACCGACCTCGCCGACAAGCTCAAGTCGGCCCTGTCCTGACCCGTGGCGTACGGGCGGGATGAACTCCCGCCCGACGAGGGCGGGACGGCAATCGAGGGCGCGGACCGCGCCTTCTACGGCCGGCGCAAGGGCAAGCGCCTTCGGGCCGGACAGGAGCAACGTCTGGCCGATCTGCTGCCGCGCCTGCGCGTCTCACTGCCGGCGGAAGGTGCGCGGCTCGACCTGCCCGCGCTTTTCCCCCATCCGGTGGACGAGGTCTGGCTCGAGATCGGGTTCGGCGGCGGCGAGCATCTGGCCGCCCAGGCTACGCGCCACCCGCAGGTCGGCATCATCGGCGCCGAGCCTTTCGTCAACGGCGTCGTCAAGCTGCTGCGGGCCGTTGATGACGGCGACCTCGCCAATGTCCGGATCTGGGACGAGGACGCCACGCAACTCCTCGCCGCCATTCCGGATGCGAGCCTCGCCCGCGTCTACCTGCTCTATCCCGATCCCTGGCCCAAGCGCCGCCAGCGCAAGCGGCGGTTCGTCTCGGACGAGACACTGGCCGAGATCGCCCGGGTCCTGAAGCCCGGCGGCGTCTTCCGCTTTGCCAGCGACATCGACGATTATGCGGGCTGGACCCTGGTGCGGGCGGCCCGGTGCGACGCCCTCGACTGGACCGCCGAAGCGGCGGCCGATTGGACGCGACCCTTCCCGGAATGGCCGGGCACCCGCTACGAGGCCAAGGCGATCGCGGCTGGCCGTGGCCCAACCTACCTGGAGTTCCGCCGCCTCGGCTGAGCGGGTGCGGTCCAGCACTGCTTTTTCGTCGTAAGCCCTTGCGGCGCAGAGCGTTGCGACCTCAGATGCCGAGGCAACGAGCATCCGGGGTTACCGGATCGAGCGATGATGCCCCATACGAGTCCGGGGCGCCGCCGAGTGAGGGTGCGGAGTGGGCAGCGGATCTGATCGAGGATCGCCAGTGCCAGGGGATGCGCGCTCCCCGGCCGACCCCTATCGGCGCGGCTTCGAGGAGGCCGGGATCGGCCTGGTGATCGTCGATCCCGCCACGAATCGCATCTACGATGCCAACCGGTTCCTGACGACCCTGCTCGGATACGAAGCCGGAAGCCTACCGGGCCAACCCGTCACCGTGTTCGGAGACGATCCCGACTTGCTCTTCGCCGGCATCCGGCGCTGGACCACCACGAGCGGCACGCCCCTGGACGTCCGCATCCGACCTTCGGCGGCCACGGATGAGGGCCACCTTCGAACCTTCGTAGTGGAACGGGTCGACGCCGACGACATCGTGCGCTCGGAGGAGAACCGCGCCGCCCTCACCGCCGCCGGGCTCGGAGAATGGCGGATCGATCTCGCGGACGGGCTCCTCAGAGTGTCGCGGCGGGCGGCCCATATCCTCGGCTTCCCTCCCGGTACGTCACTGACCTGGCCGCAGGTCGCTGGCCTGATGGAGGCACCCGAGGTGGAGAGGGTGAAGGCGACCGCCCGTGCGGCGATGCGCGCCGGCACCCCCTTCGCCATCGAGGCCCGCCTGCGTCGCGCGGGCGACGATATCGAGATCCGGGTCAGTGCCAGGGGGCAGGCGATCGGTGCCATGGGCGACCGGTCCGGAATCGTGGTGGGCGTGCTGCAGGACGTGACGACGCGGGTGGGCGCGCGCGACGCCCTCCGCGAGAGCGAGGAGCGCCTGCGCATCGCCACGTCGCTGGCCGAACTCGGCATCTTCGAATGGCACATGCTGGACGATCAGGCCGTCTGGGAGAACGAGCGCATGTTCGCGATCTTCGGGCGTCGCCCCGAGGAGGGGGCACTCGGCAAGCGCGAATTCCTGAGTACCGTCCTCCATCCCGACGACCGCCCCGCATTCCGCCGGGCGATCTCGACGGCTCTGCGCGAGGATTCCACCCTTCAGGCCAGCGGCCGCATCCAACGCGCGCATGACGGCGCGTGGCGCATCATCGACATGGCCGGGCGTTTCGAGAGCGACGCCCCCGACCGCCTCCCCCGCAGGCTCATCGGCGTCGTCGCCGACGTGACCGAACGCAGGATCGCCGAAGAGCGGCAGGCCCTGCTGATCCGCGAATTGCACCACCGGGTGAAGAACACTCTGGCGACCGTCCAGGCCATCGTCGGCTCCACCGCCCGCACGGCGTCGAGCATCGAGAGTTTCTACGAGGCTTTCGTCGGGCGGATCATGTCGCTCGCCCATACCCATTCGGTCCTCACCGAGGATACCTGGCAGACCGCCTCCCTGCGCAACCTCCTGGAGAACGAGCTCAGACCCTATGGCGACGGTGCCTCGGACGGTCCGGGCGCGAGGCGGATCGTCCTCGACGGGCCACCGGTGGACCTCGCCTCCGAGATCGCGGTCCCGATCGGCATGGCGATCCACGAACTGACCACCAACGCGGCGAAACACGGCGCGCTCTCGACGCAGGAGGGACGGGTCACCATTACCTGGAACGTCACGGAGGATGCGGGCGGCAAGACGCTGCATCTCGAATGGTCGGAATCCGATGGGCCCCCGGTGCGACCGCCGACCCGCCAGGGTTTCGGCTCACGCCTGCTGCAGCGCGTGCTCACGGCCCAGGTCCGTGCCGACATCGCCACGAGCTATCCGCCCGAAGGGTTTCGCCTGACCATGACGGCGCCGCTGCCCGCCCGGACCGAGGGGCTGAACCCGCTGGCCTGACGGAGCGTCACGCCGCGCCGCGGGCGGCCCCCTCTTCGCCGCCCGCCTCGACGAAGGCCTTGAGCTCGTCGAGGGAATCGAAGGTGAACTGGCCGCGCGGCGTATCCGCCTCAATGGAGCCGTTCGAGTACATCACGTACGTGTTGCCACCGGAGGCGTAAGTGCCCACCACCGCAAGACCGCTCTTGGCGGGGCTCGCGGCCGGATCGGCTTCCTCGGGCGGCGGCGGCGGGGCGGGCACGTGCTCCGGCGTAGGCTCCGGCTCATCCACGACGGACGATCGCAGGCCCAGGGGCTCCTCCCGATCGGCCTCGCGAGGCGGCGATGGAGGCACCGCGACTGGCGCCGGGGGGGCGTCCGCGACAATGGGCGCGGGCTCCGGTGCCGGAATGACCGTATCGACCATGGCCGTCGGCTTGACCGCCCGCGGCGGCTTGTTCGGCTTGATCCGGCGCGCCGGTGCCGCCTCGGGATCGGGCTCGAGCGCGCGGATCGGGCTCTGCCGGGCGTCCTCGACGGGGGGCGGCGGCGGATCGGGCAGGAGATCCGGCAGGAGGGGCGATGCCGGGTCGCTGCCGAGGGGCAATGCGGGCGCGGCCTCGTCGGCGAAACGGGGCGGCGACGGGAGCCTCGGCTCGGCGAGCCCCACCGCGCTCGGGCGCTGCCGCCCGGGGGAGACCGCCTCCTCCGCCCCATCAGCCGCGCCGAGCTCCGGCGGCTCGATCCGGCCCCGTGCCTCGAACACCGCAGGATCGACGCCGAGCCCGGCCCCCTGCTCCAAAAGGACCCGCTCCAGGCGCTTCAGGTAGGTGGCGACCACGGCGAGGCCGAGGAGGAGCGCGCCGGACGAGGCCGTGGCCGCCCCCGCGATGGTCATCGTCCATCCGCTTTCCAGCCTGACATAGGGGAAGCCCTGGACGACGGAGGCAATGCCGCCGACGATCATGACGACGGCGAGCGCGAACAGCGCGAGGATCATGGAACTCTCTAGATGACGCCTGCACGTAGGAAGTGCGGCGCGCACAGTAAGGCCCGGCCCGGGTTTTGCAAAATCGATCCGTGGAGAAATCCCCGTTCACCGTTCGATATCGGACGCCCGTTGCCCTTGGCGGAGGAGCGACTTAGGTACGAACGCGTTGGCCGGATGACGGCGCGACCCTCGCATCCCTCGGAGCGAGACCCGCCATCCTGTGCCACCAGACCCGGGAGACCTGCCGATGACCTTCACCCTGCCCGAACTGCCTTACGCCTACGACGCGCTCGGCCCCTACATGTCGAAGGAGACCCTCGAGTTCCACCACGACAAGCACCACAAGGCCTATGTCGATACCGGCAACAAGCTGCTCGAAGGCACGGGTCTCGAAGGCAAGACCGTCGAGGAGATCGTCACGGCGTCCTACGGTACCAACCAGCCGCTGTTCAACAATGCCGGCCAGCACTTCAACCACCTCCATTTCTGGAACTGGATGAAGCCCAATGGCGGCGGCGCGGCCCCGGCGGCCCTGGCCGCGAAGATCGACGAAGATCTCGGCGGCTTCGACAAGTTCAAGGCGGACTTCATCCAGGCTGGCGTCAGCCAGTTCGGCTCGGGCTGGGCGTGGCTCGCGGTCAAGGACGGCAAGCTCGCGATCCTGAAGACCCCCAACGGCGAGAACCCGCTGGTGCACGGCGCGAAGCCGATCCTCGGCGTCGACGTGTGGGAGCACTCCTACTACATCGACTACCGCAATCGCCGCCCCGACTACCTCAAGGCGTTCATCGAGAACCTGGTGAACTGGGAATACGTCGAGAAGCTCTACGGCGAAGCGTCCAAGTAAGCTTCACTCTCACGGTCGCGCCGCGGGTCTTCTGGCCCGCGGCGTTGTTGTGTGCGGGTCCTTGAGGTTACCGGGAAAACCGGCTCTTGATACGCCGAGCCGGCCGATGCCGGCCCCGACAGAGGCGGCCCGGCCATTTCCCATCCCGTTTCCAGCGTACACGAGTCCCTCCTCCCTCTGCGGGGGAGGGTGGCCCGCGAAGCGGGTCGGGAGAGGGGAGCGCCCTATCCGGAGAGGTCGCCCCCTCTCCCGCCTGCTCCGCAGGCACCCTCCCCCGCAGAGGGGGGAGGGTTTTCGCGTCACCCTTCCGAGCATTCATGATCCGCAGCATCCTCTCCGTCGGCGGCTGGACGCTGGTTTCCCGCGTCACCGGCTTTGCCCGCGACGTGGTGATGGCGGCCGTGCTCGGTGCCGGCCCGGTGGCCGATGCCTTCGTGGTTGCCTTCCGGCTGCCGAACCATTTCCGCGCAATCTTCGGCGAGGGGGCGTTCAACACCGCCTTCGTCCCGGCCTATGCCGGCCTCTCCGAGACCGGCGAGGACGGGGCGGCCAAGCGTTTCGCCACCCGCGTCTTCACCCTGATGCTGCTCACGCAGATCGTTCTCCTGGCCGTCGCCCTGCCGGCGATGCCCTGGGTGGTACGGGCCCTGGCACCGGGTTTCTCGGACGATCCCCTGCGCTTCGACCTCGCCGTCGCACTGACGCGGATCACCTTCCCCTACCTCCTCTTCATCACCCTGGTGACGCTGCTGTCGGGCATCCTCAATGCCCACCGGCGCTTCGCCGTGGCGGCGGGGGCGCCGGTCCTCCTGAACCTCTCGATGCTGGTGGCCCTGGCCCTGACGGGGTTCTTCCCGAACGCCGCCCATGCCGCAGCCTGGGGCGTATCCGTATCCGGCATTTTGCAGTTCGGGCTCGTCTGGCTCGCATGCCGGCGCGCCGGCATCGCGCCGGAGCTGGGGGCACCGACCTTGCGCGATCCAGCGATGATGCGGTTCTTCAAGGTGCTGGGTCCGGCGGTGATCGGCGCAGCCGGGTTTCAGATCGCCTCCTTCGCGGACACGATCATCGCGAGTTTCCTGCCCACCGGGGCGGTCTCGGCCCTCTACTACGCCGACCGGCTCTACCAGTTGCCCTTCGGCGTCATCGCCATCGCGGCGGGGACGGTGCTGCTTCCGGAGATGAGCCGGCGGATCGCCAAGGGCGATGTGCCGGGCGCACATGCGGCGCAGAACCGGGCGGCGGGCTTCTCCCTCGCCTTATCGGCCCCTTTCACTATCGCCTTCCTCACCCTGCCGGGCCTGATGATGACGGCCCTGTTCCAGCGCGGAGCGTTCAGCGCCGAGGATGCCGCGCGGGCGGCCTCCGTGCTCGCCGCCTACGGCCTCGCCCTGCCCGCTGTGGTGCTGGTGCGCAGCGCGGTGGCGAGCTTTTACGCGCGCCAGGACACGATGACGCCGCTCATCGCCTCGCTGGCCTCCATCGCCCTCAACGTCGCGCTCAAGATCGTGCTCACCGGCCCCTATGGGGTGACCGGATTGGCGCTCGCCACCGCCTTTAGCCAGTGGCTGAACCTCGCGCTCCTCGTGGGGCTCGCCTGGCGCCGGGGCTGGACGGCGCCGAGCCGGGGCCTCGGCATCACTGTCATCGGCGTGGTCGTCGCCTGCGCCGCCCTCGCCGCCACGGCGATCTACGGCCTTCCGATCGCGGAACGGTCGGTGCCGGCCCTGCCGCATTTCCGCGAGATCGTGGTGCTCGGGCTTCTCGGGCTCGTCGGCGCCCTCATCTACGCCGCCCTGCTGCTGGGGACCCTGCGGGCCTTCGGCCTGCGCCTGCGCCGGGCCTGATCCTCTCGCATCAGCAGCCCTGGCAGATCCCGTTCAGGACGCGGTCCAACTGCTTTTGGCGGTCGGTCCGTTCACTGGGATCGACGATGGGGGCGCCGGCCGCACCCGGCGGTACAGTCTGGCCCGTGGTCGACGTATGAGGCGCCGTGACGGTGGTTTCAGGACCGCCCCCCGTTCCGGTGACGGCGGCCCAAGCCTCGGGCTGGGCCATGAGGAACGACAGACCGAGAATGGCGGCGAGCACGCGACGGTGACGTCCCGGTCGCGCCGAACCCTTGTATCGTCCCTGCATCATCCTCTCCGCATCGTAGCGCCGACGCTCCCGCACGGCCCGTGATTTCGGCTGGCGGGCCGTCCCAGCATCGAACCCGAAACCGGCGTTAAGTGGCGGGAGTTCCAGAATTAAATTGCCGACGATGCGGGGATTAATGCCGTCCGCCCGGCTGACAAGGCCGATCAGATCGGGCGAGCGCCTGCGGCCGCGGCAGTGTCACCGCCCTGCCCGTCCCCGCATCGAGGCCGGTTGGCCGGGCAGGCTCAGCCTGAACCCCGTATCGTGAACCGCGTCTCCCTCGATGCGGTAGACGCCGATGGTTCGGTCCACGTAATTGCCGATATAGACATGCGCGCCCGAGGGACTGAAGGCGATGCCCTGCGTCACCGCTCCCGCCTCGGCCTCTCCCGTGCGACGGACGGTCCCCGACGGATCGATGGTGAGCAGCGCCACGGCTCCGGTCGGGGTGTAGCCGGGGGCGTTCGCCGGAGCGCTCGATCCGCGCACCACGGCCACCGCCGCGTGCCGGCCATCGGGCGAGATCGCCAGGGTTTCGGGCGTATCGCCGATGCCGAGATGATCGATCACCACCGGGCGCGGCGCATCGGCCTGGATCACGCTGACGCTGTCGGCATGGCCGTCGCTGGGCTCGGGGCCGGTGTTGGCGGCGAGCGCCAAACGCCCGTCGGGCGTGACCTCCAGGCCATAGATGCCGGGGCCGACGGGAAGGTCGAGGGCGGGATCGTAGGTGGCTTTGGCGCCGTCGAGGGCGAGGACCCCCACCTTGGCGGCCTTGTTCTTGGCCACGAACGCGCGGCGCCCGTCCGGGGCGATGGCCAAAGCCGCCGCCTCGTCGCCGACATCCACGGTGGACACGGCGCGCACGCTCGTCCCCGCGATCGACAGGATCGTGACGCTGCGGCCCTCGCGGTTGGCCACGAGGGCGACATCGCCTGTCCGCGCGATGGCGAGGCCCGAGGGCTGGCGCCCGACGCGGATGGTCTCCACCAGACGCGGCGGGTCCACGAGGAGGTCGATCACGTGGAGCCGGTCGTCCGCCTGCGCGTACCAGGCCTCACCCTCCTGCCGCATGAGCACCGAACTGGCCACGAGGCCGAGCCGTCCGTCGGGGGTGATCTGCAGGTTGGTGGGAGGCCCATAGACGGAATTGTCGAGGGGCAGAACGTGAGCGAGGCGGGGGCGGGCTTCGTCGCTGACATCGACGATGGCCAGCGCATCCCGGCCATTGGGGCCGTTCCGGCCGCCCTCGGGTAGGAAGAAGGTTTTTCCGTCGAGCCCGACGAGAAGATAGGGCGGTGCGTCGGCGGCGCAGGCGGGCGCGAGGCCGAGCAGCCCCGCCAGAAGACCTACGAACAGGCGCATCGTTCTTCCTCCCGGCTGGCGGTCGCGCCGTGAAGCGGCGAGATCAGTCGCGGCCGAGCGCCCTGCGTATCAGCCGCTTGGCATCCTCGCTGCCCCAATCGGCCGGCCCCTTCATCACGCCGAGGATACAGCCCTTGGCGTCCACCAGCATCGTGGTGGGCAGGCCGAGCGAACCGGTCGCCTTCTGCATCGCCGGCAGCACCCGCCCGCCGGGATCGGCATAGTAAGCAAGGTTCCCGATCCCGTTCTCCTTCAGCCATTGCGGCGGCTTCTCGAGATTGCGCGTGTCCACATTGATCGCCGCGACGGTGAAGTCCGTCCCCCCCAGCGTCTGCTCGAGCCGGTCCAGGGCCGGCATCTCGGCCTTGCAGGGGGCGCACCAAGTCGCCCACAGGTTCACCAGCGTGAGACGGCCCTGCAATTGGGCGAGCGTCCGGTCGGTGCCGTCCGGCCCCTTGAACACGAGGTCCGGGGCGGGGCGGGGAACCTTGGCGACTTCCATGGCCGCCACCTCGCCACGGGCGTGGGGCGCGATGCGCGCGATCGTCTCGATTGCGCCACGGCACGGCTCGGCCACCGCCTCGCTGTTGCCGCCGGTCGGACGCGTCCCGTATACGGCGAGACCGCCCGCGATCAGGACGACGACGGCTCCCGCAGCCAGGGTCGCCTTGGCTCCGGGCATCATCGTTGCGTCGCCCGACGGGTGGATGGGGCGGCCGAGAGGAACAGTGTCGACATGAGCAACCGGATGTGGGGCGGGCGCTTCGCGAGCGGCCCCGCCGAAATCATGGAGGAGATCAACGCCTCCATCGGATTCGACAAGCGCCTCGCACCCCAGGACATCCGCGGCTCGCTGGCGCATGTGGCGATGCTGGGCAAGGCGGGCATCCTGCCTGTCGCCGATGTGGCAGCGATCGAGGACGGTCTCAAGGCCGTGCGCGCGGAAATCGAGGGCGGCGGCTTCGTGTTCAAGCGCGAGCTCGAGGACATCCACATGTCCGTCGAGAGCCGCCTCACCGAGATCGTCGGCCCCGCCGCCGGGCGCCTGCACACGGCCCGCTCGCGCAACGATCAGGTCGCCACCGACATGAAGCTCTGGGTGCGCGACACCCTGGACAGCCTGGACGAGCAGGCCGCCGGCCTGCAGCGGGCCCTGGCCGAGAAGGCGCTGGCGCACGCCGCCACGGTGATGCCGGGCTTCACCCATCTGCAATCGGCCCAGCCCGTCACCTTCGGCCACCATTGCCTCGCCTATGTGGAGATGCTGGCCCGCGACCGTGGCCGCTTTCGCGATGCCCGTGCCCGCTTGAACGAGTGCCCCCTGGGAGCGGCGGCTTTGGCCGGCACCTCCTTCCCTATCGACAGGCATGCCACGGCGGCGGCGCTCGGGTTCGACCGGCCCACCGCCAACTCCCTCGATTCCGTAGCCGACCGCGACTTCGCCTTGGAATCGCTCTCCGCCGCCTCGATCTGCGCCGTGCACCTGTCGCGCTTCGCCGAGGAACTGGTGGTCTGGACCTCGGCCCAATTCAACTTCGTGAAACTGTCGGACGGCTATACCACCGGTTCGTCGATCATGCCGCAGAAGCGCAACCCGGATGCGGCCGAGCTCGTCCGCGCCAAGTCCGGCCGCGTCATCGGCGCGCTGACCGGCCTGCTCATCGTGATGAAGGGCCTGCCGCTGGCCTATTCCAAGGACATGCAGGAGGACAAGGAAGGCACGTTCGACGCGTTGCAGGCCCTCTCCCTGTGTCTGGCCGCCATGACCGGCATGGTCCGCGATCTGGAGCCCAACGTCGACGTGCTCGCCCGCGCCGCCGGCTCCGGCTACGCCACCGCCACGGACCTCGCCGATTGGCTGGTGCGCGAGCTCGGCCTGCCCTTCCGCGAGGCGCACCACGTCACCGGCCGCCTCGTCGGCGCCGCCTCCGCCAAGGGGATCGGGCTGGAGGAACTGTCGCTCTCCGAGATGCGGGAGGCGGAGCCCAGGATCACCGATGCGGTCTATGCGGTGCTGGGCGTGGAGAATTCCGTTTCGAGCCGCACCAGCTACGGCGGCACCGCGCCGGACAACGTGAGGGCGCAGGCCACGCGCTGGCTGGCGCTGCTCGACGCGCCATCCGGAGCGGCGTGATTCACAGGGCGACAAAAAAGCTCGGCCGGAGCGGATGCGTTCACGGTCGAGCTATGTGATCCTGCCTAAAGCTCGGACCAAGCACGCCGGAGATGTCGATGCCCGTCGAGAGTTGGATGAACACCGAAGACACCGCCGCCCTCGCGGCGGAAGCCACCACGTTGATCGATGCCGTTCTGGCCCATCTGCCTGAGGCGGACCGCGCGGCCTTCTGGGCATCGATCCGCAAATGCTACAATACGCCCTACAACGACCCGAAGCCCCGCGCCCTGCCCGTCCGAGACGTGATGGAAGCGACAGCCACCGCACCGCATGTGGCGGCCTCCATCGCCGATCTGTCGACGGTCGGCGTGGCGGTCGCCGAGCCGCCGAAAGTGGGGGTGGCGATGGGTGCCATCCTCGCCGGATCGACCTTCGGACCGGAGGCACACCCGGCCTGAACCGTCCGGGCCTGCGGGGCTCATGCGCGCGGCCCCGATGCTCGATCCGGTCCGGCGGGATGCTGTCCCGCCGCAATTCCGGACAATTTGGCAGCATGTGTCGACACCACGACGAACGCCGCCGAGCCGCCGCTGACGACGCAGGTCCACCGCGCGCGCTGCCGGCGGCCTTTCTTTCGTATTCGAGAACCTGAACACGATGCCGCATCCTCTCCGCCGCCTTCTCGTCGTCAGCGCCACGGCGGCTGTCCTGCCGATCCTCGGTCCGGCCCATCTCACCGGCCTCTCGCCGGCCATGGCGCAACAGGAGGCCGCCGCCGAGACCGAGGCTCCGGCGAAATCCCGGGGACGCGGGCGGGAGAGGAAGAAGGCGGTCAGCGCGCCGGGCATGCAGCAGGCGACGCCGGTGGCGATCTTCGGGGACTGGAACGTCTTCGCCAACGGCCAGGGCAAGTCGCGCACCTGCTACGCCATCGCCCAGCCCCAGGCCCGCTCGCCGAAGACCCTCAAGCGTGACACCGCCTACCTGTTCGTGACCATCCGCAAGAGCGACAACGTCCAGAACGAGGTCGCGGTGATGTTCGGCTTCCCGCCCAAGCCCGCCGCCAGCCAGGCAAAGGCCAACGCCACCGCCGCCTCCGATCCGACCCTGAGCCTCGGCACCTCGCAATACGGCCTGGTGGTGAAGGACGAGAACGCCTGGCTGCAGAACCCGTCCGAGGAAGCCCGCCTCGTCGGCGAGATGGCCAAACTAGCGAAGGTCCAGGTCAAGACGGTGTCCATGCGCGGCACCTCCACCAGCGACGAGTACGCGCTGGCGGGCTTCGGTGACGCGATGAAGCGCGCCCGCGAGGAGTGCAAGTAAGGGCACTTTCCGCGAAACGAGCGCCCGCCTTTACGGGAGGCCGGCGCGGCGGCGTCAGGCGCCGCCCAGCGCCGCCCGCGTGAGCGCGTCGGCCCCGATATCCTCGGTGCCGTTCATGCCCAAAGTCTCGATCAGTCGACCACGGGCGCGGCTGACGCGGCTCTTCATCGTCCCCACGGCGACGCCGCAGATCTCGGCGGCCTCCTCGTAGGTGAAGCTCTGCGCGCCCACGAGGACGAGGGCCTCGCGCTGGCTGAGGGGCAGCAGGTCGAGGGCGGCCTGGAACTCCCGCATCTCGACCCGGATCTCCTGCTCGGGCAGGCTGGTCAACCGGGCGGCATGGGCACCGTCGGCATCCTCGACCTCGCGCTTGCGCTTGCGCTGCTCGGAATAGAACAGGTTGCGCAGGATGGTGAACAGCCACGCCGTCAGGTTCGTGCCGCGAGCGAAGCTGTCCGCCTTGGTCCAGGCACGCACCAGGGTGTCCTGAACCAGGTCGTCGCTGCGGTCGAGATCGTAGGTCAGCGAATAGGCGAAGGCCCTGAGGGCCGGGATCGCGCCGAGCAGGAGATCGCGCATCTCGGAATCGGCGCCGGCGGGCGTTCCGACGGGATGAAGGAGGCTGGTCATCATGAGGTCTCCCGCGAAGCAGGCTTGGCCGAGAGTTCGGTGAGGAGGGCCTCGAACCGGTCGGGCAGCGGCAGATTCAGGACGTCGCCGTAGAGGATACGGAGGTTTCGGCCGATCCGGCGCCGGGTCTCCGTGTTCATGCCGGCTCGCGCCCCGGCCACGGCGGGGCAGGCCAAGTCTCCCGTTTCGGGAGACGGGGCTTCGCCGCCGGCGGCGTGGGAACCGGAGGCCCGCTTCCCCGCGTCCTGCACCTCGAAAGGGCTGTGGATATCGCTGGCGTCGATCGTCATGGTTCTCCACCGTTATGTCGGTGTCGGTCCTAGTGACGAGCGCTTTAACGCGTTCTGAAAAATGTATTCAGAAACCTTTAAGCTTGTAAAAGCAGCGTCTCTCGCGTGATTCGATGTGTCGAAAGAGATTTCGTACGGAAACACAGTCAGGACAAGCTGAGCCGTAGATCCACACTACATTTGCAAATCTGGATGGATGCTGAACGAGAACAGTGCCCCGCGCGGGGATTACGAAGGCCGGCCCGACCGATTTGCGAATCCTGACGGTTTAAGACCCTCGAAACAGCGTAAGGGGGCATCGATCGCGCCGCCTGAAATCGAGCGGAAATATGAATTTGCGACCTCGGATGTCCCTTCGGTATCGCACGGTTGTGCACCGCACGGGGCTGCCCGTGCGGCGCGGAACCGCCATCCCACGGGATCATTGGCCCTGCTGATACAGGAGGTCCGATGCCGATCATCCAATCGCTTGCAGGCGATGCGATCCGCTGGCTCACGTGGCTACCCTGGTGGGCGCAGACCCTCGCTCTCGTCGCCGGATGCTGTGCCGTGGTCCTCCCGCTGCATGGCGTCGTGTTCCGCGCCATGCAGCGGGCAGTGGCGGATCGGAGCCTGTTCTGGCGCTCCCTGGTCTCGCGGACGCATGGGCCGAGCCGTCTCGCGCTGCTGATCGTTTCCGTCACGGCGGCTTCGTCTGCCGCACCCCTCTCATGGGAAGTGCGGATCGTCCTCAACCAGATCCTCGTCGTCGCGCTCGTGGCGCTGGCCGGCTGGTGCTGCGCCACCGCGCTGCATATCGCGACGGTGATCTACCTGCGCCGGTTCAAGCTCGACGCGGAGGACAACCTTCTCGCGCGCAAGCACTTCACCCAGATGCGCATCCTGGAGCGCGCCGGCGTGACGCTCGTCGCGCTGCTGACCATCTCGATCGCGCTGATGACCTTCGAACCGGTCCGGCAATACGGCGTCAGCCTGCTCGCCTCGGCCGGGGCGGCGGGACTTATCCTGGGCCTGGCGATGCAGCCCGTCCTCTCGAACCTCGTGGCAGGCATCCAGATCGCGATCACGCAGCCGATCCGGATCGAGGACGCGGTGATCGTGGAGAACGAGTGGGGCTGGGTCGAGGAGATCAACTCCACCTATGTGGTCATCCGCCTCTGGGACTGGCGCCGCCTCGTCCTGCCGCTGACCTACTTCATCCAGAAGCCGTTCCAGAACTGGACCCGCGAGGGCGCCTCGCTCATCGGCAGCGTCTTCCTCTATGTCGACCACCGCGCACCGGTGGAGGCGATGCGGGCGAAGCTTTCGGAGATCGCGGCGCAGTCGCGTCTTTGGGACCGCAACGTGGTCAATCTCCAGGTGTCCGACGCCAAGGAGAGCGTCATCGAGATCAGGATGCTGGTGAGCGCCCGCAACGCGCCGCAGGCCTGGGACCTGCGCTGCGAGGTGCGCGAGAAGATGATCTTCTTCCTGCAGATGGAATATCCGGGTGCCCTGCCGCGCCAGCGGGCGGAATGGATGCAGGCGGAGGCCGCCCCCCTCGACCGGCAGGAACCGGAGAGGCCACGCCGCGCGGCTTGAGCAGGTTTCGCAAAAGCGGCCACCGGTTTTGCGGCCCAAAACCTGCGATCACGCCTAGACAACCGCCGGGGAATTTCACCCGATCCCCGGTGGTATGGCTCGCCGAGGCCGTCGGTCTGCCCCATAAGGCGAGCGGAAGACCCGAGCCACGAGGACGAACCTTGACCGTCACCCAGCTGACCCACCACGACCTCGACGGCTACGGAGCCTCGACCATCGTCGGTGCCTTCCTCGACGTGTCGCGGATCGTCCATATCCCGCGCTATGCCGATGTCGGCCCCGTGGTCGACGCGGAATTGAAGCGGCTCTCCCGCGCCCAGGCGCCCGAATGCCTGATCATGACGGATCTCGGCCTGGAGGCCGTGGCCGTCACCTTCATCACCCGGTTCACTTCCATGAACCTGCGTCGCGACGAGGCCGCCCGACATCGGCTGATCGTGCTCGACCACCATGCCTCCTCCCTCGACCAGTTGCGCGAGCAGGGCCTCACCCTCGCGCCCGTGCCGGAGAGACCAGGCCTCACCAAGGTCGAACTCGCCGACCCGAACGTGATCGTCCTCATCGACGAGGACCGCTGCGCCACCCGCCTCGCCTACGAACATCGGGAGCTCTACGCCTCACGCGAGGTCGAGGCCGGGACGACCGAGGAACTCGAGACGCTTGTCGCCGCCGTCGACGCCCTCGACCTATGGAAGAAGGAGCGCCCGACCTTCCGGGGCGGCCTCGCCCTGGACGAGATCTTCTGGGACAACGTCGCGACCCTGATCCCGGTGGGTCATCCCTGGCATGACCGCTTCATCAGCGCGCTGCTGCGGGCGGTCTCCGCCCTGTTGCGCGAGGGGGCATCGCCGGCCCGCGTCGAGGCCGAGATCGCCGCGACCCGGCGTCGCCTCGTGGATGCGCTCCTGGCCGACGAGCCTCAGGACGACCCGACCCTCACTACCCGCATGCGCATGGCCCGGGCGCTCGCCCGGTCGGATGCCCTGTTCCAGCGGCTCTCGGATGGGACGCTGCTCTCCTTCGGCCTCGATTCCGGCATGTTCCAGCGCGTGTCCGACCTCGTGATGGAGGGCGGCAGGGCGACCCGCGTGGTCAATGTCCAGCGCACGGGGTCGCTTTCGTTCCGCTCGAACAACGAAACGGCGCTGGACGGCGCGCGCAAGTTCCGTGGCGGCGGCCACAAGGATGCGGCCGGCGGCAAGCTGAATGCCGGATCGGCCTTCTCCCTGGCCGATGCCGTCTCCCAGGTGGAGCCGGTGCTCAACCCGCCCCAGCCCGATCCGGCCTCCAGCCCCTTCGCGGCGCTCAAGGCCTGGAAGGGTTGAACCGGCGCCTCCTCAGCCGACCTTGCCCGTGGTGAGGACGCCGCGGGCAGCCGCCAGCACCTCCTCGCTGAGCTCGTCGTCGTCGATGGCGCGGGCCAGGGCGACGGCTCCGATCATGAGCGACAGGCTCGCCAAGGCCCGCTGCCGCCGCCGTTTGGCCAGGGCCGCAGGAAGCAGGCCGGTCATGCGCTCGATCAGGTCGCGGGCACCATGGAGGAACCGCGCCCGCATCGGAGAACCGGGCGCTTCGCGCGACACGTCATTGACCATGGCCGCCAGCGGACAACCGACCCCCGGATTTCGAACGTGACCGAGGGTCAGGTAACCAGCCATCCATCCGTCGAGATCGTCGGGGCGCCAGTTCTGGTTGGCGGCCAGGTCGAACGCCTCGACCGCCAGAGCCTCCTTGCTGGCGAACTGGCCGTAGAAGCCGCCATGCGTCAGACCCGCCGAGGCCATGATATCGGCGACGCCGACGCCGTGCAGACCGCGCTCGCGGAACAGGGCGGCGGCCACCTCGACGACCCGCTGCCGGTTCAGCTTGGCCTGCGCCTGTGACACCTTCGGCATCGTGAGATCCTCCTGCGTGACGTCCCGATATATAGATGATCGTCCTCATGCAAAAGAGACATCGTGACACCCCCGGGACGGACGATGAGGGTCGCCACCTCACCCGCCGTCCAACGGGCTCACCGCAGGCGCGATAAGATCTGCTCGGCGAAGCGCCGCATCTCGGCCTCGAACGGCTGGAACTGCAGCATGAACAGGTCGATGCCGGCCTCATGAAAGGCGCGGATGCGCGCGGCGACGGTCTCGTAGCTGCCCACGAGCCCGGCCGCCGTGCCGCCATTAGTGCCGACATGCTGGGTCGCTGCCGCGTCGGTCTTGGCGAACATCACGCTCGCCGCATCGGTCCGGGCTCTCGTGGCATTCCGCAGCCCCTCGTCACGCCGCGCCAGGGCGAGGAGCCGGGCATGTTCGGCCTGGGCCTCGGTATCCGTCTCGCGGGCGATGACGAATGCCGACAGGCCGTAGCGCAGGGGCGCGTTGGCGGCGGGGCGGCGCGCCACGTCCGCGATCAGGGCTTTGACGTCGTCGAGAGGCTGTCCGTTGATGAACCAGACATCCGCCCGCTCCGCCGCCAGGGCGCGGGCCGGCTCGGATTCGCCGCCGAGATAGATCGTCGGGCGAGGCCGGAAGGTCCCGGCCGGGCGCAACTGGTAATCCTCGACCTGGAAATGCCGGCCCGCATGGGTCACGCGCTCGCCCCGCATCAGGCGGTCCACGAGGCCGATCCATTCCTGGCCATAGGCGTAGCGTTCGTCATGGGCCGGGAAGGGCAGGCCCGCCCGCTCGAACTCGGCCTTGTTCCATGCATTCACGAGGTTGAGGGCGAAGCGCCCTTCGCTCACATGCTCGATCTGCAGGGCCATCTTGGCGAGCACGACCGGATGGTAGAGCCCTGGCTTGATCGCCGCGATGATCTCGATGCGACAGGTCAGGGCGGCGAGCGCAGCGGAGGCCGTCCAGGCTTCCAACTGGTCGCGCTCGTCGTCGTAAGGGTTCGCCGTGTGCTGGGCCACCAGGACCGCGTCGAAGCCGAGCGCCTCGGCCTCCAGCACCAGAGCCCGGTTACGCGTCCAGCTGGCATCGTCCGGCTCGTCCGGATCGTGGTGGGACGCGCGCGAGCCGTGGACGGCCGCCCAGATCCCGAAGCGGGGTGCGTCACTCATGGGCCTATCGTCACCCTCTCGACGGGCGGGCTCGTATAACGCCGGCCGCTCCAGCGGACGAAGGCGTGGGCCGGCGGCGGCCAATCGGCGTCCAGCCTGACGCGCGGCGTGTCGTCGGTCATCATCGTCTCCAGAACGGAAAAAGCGGTCCGGCGCGAAACGAAACCCAGATCAAGCCACGACGAAAGCTTGGTCTCGACTGCGGATCGTCAACCCGTCCGATGAGGAACCACGTTGACGTGGCATGTCTTAGCGAGACGAGTTACACGTTCGCAAGAAAATGGTTTTTTGAATTTCAGTGCTTTTGCGGACGATTGTTTCCCGGCTCCTTGCCGGCAAGCCGGCGACGCTTGCCGTCGTCGAGAGGTGCAGAACGGTAGCCCGGTCTCAGGTAGACCGATCGGATGGCGCTCGGCCGCCGCATCCTCGATCACTAATCAATATCGATTGATCGTCATTCTAATATATTCTAGCCATATCCATGTTAATACAAACATATATCAGATTTATAAAAGTAATATAAGCAACAAATTCATAGATTAATCAACATATAGATGAGGTCTGATCCTAGGTTTAAACCAAGGACATAGCCCCAAACACCACTGCTCCGATCAGAACGACTTCCATCGCAACGCGACAGACCAAGATGGCTTGGAGGGCCAAGTGATCGGCAAAATGACGACTCGGCTCGGGCAAATGTCCCTTGTCGAAATGCTGCATTGCCAATATCGCTCCGACGCAAATTACCGACTAAATTTCAACGATTCATAAACCATTCCGTAACCTTTTAAAGACCCGACGCCGATACACTTTAAAGTTGAATGTATAGATACTAAATCGTGCTGTTGTATGGCGACACCTCATAATGAGGCTATTCCGCCGCTAGCATCATCGGATCGCCACGAATATGTTTAGATCGACACTGGATACAGGCGATCACTCACTCGTAAGACGATAGATTGAGTGGCTATTTGAACACGTGTTTATCAACATACCAGCGACCGGCGCAGCAAGCGGCCGGTCAAAGTACATCATCAGGCCAGGACACTTCGGCAGCGATGCATTCGCGCATCCCACGAGCGAAGAACGATCGGTTCAGGCTCGGCGATAGGACGCGGCAAAAGGCTGGCCGCTCGGCGTTGACCAAGGATAGGGGTATCGGGGCGAGATCTAACCGTATGACTATCGTTACGGCGGCGGACGATAGGCTCGCAGGGGCAGATCTGGAGACAAACGCTCTTCCGTTTCCACGCTTCTGGACGCGGGTTTGGGGGCGGCGACGGGAGCCGTGGGCGCGAGAGCGGGTGCGGTATCAGTAATGTACCGCGGTGCCCCGGAGGCGGGACCGGCCGGAAGGGGCACGGTGGCGGTGCCGGCGGCGGGCTGTGGAACGGTCGGGACGCTGCGCTCCACGGTGGGCGACGGGGGCGCCCGCCGGTTGTCCTCGGCCTTCTGAGCCCGCGCGTTCGGCCGCTCCATGGCTCCGGGAGGCTGCGGATCCGCCTTTACGGGTTTCTCGACTGCTTTCGCGGCCTGGGCGGAGGGCCGCTCGCGCCGCGCCTTGGGCGCGGGACGGGTCGACACGCGCGCTCCGCCGTCATCGCGTCCGGCGCCGATGGAGAGGTGCATGCGTTCGACGCCGGAGACGAGATCCGCCAGGGTCGCGGTGGCCGTCCGGCACAGGCTGACCCGAAGGGACGCCGCGCGCTCGGTGCTGCCACCGAACAGGCTGTCTGGAGCCGATCGCCCGCCGGAGCGTGGAGCGAGGTCGATCCATTGCCACGCGTAAAGGCAGTTGCTGCCCACCGCGAGGCCCACGGGGCCGTAGGCGTTCCGCTTGGGTACGGTGGACACGCGCATGACCTCACCGGGAAAGCGGGCCAGAAGCTCCGCGGCGATCCCGAGGCGCGTCGGCTTTCCCATGGACAGGGCCGGGCCGAAGCGCGAGCCGGTTTCGGTGCCGTTGCGAACACTGATCTCGGCGTAGTTGCGCGCCCCCCCGGCATAGGTGACGCGCTGGGCGTAGCCATCGCGAAACGCGGTCTGCGCCACATCCGCGATGCGGCCCGCGCCGGGGATCTCGACCACGGACTCCGCCAGCGCCGCCCGTGTCGTGAGCACCAACGGCAGGAGGATCAGGGCGGCGAAAACGCCGGATCGCGGGGCGGCTGCGGACCGATTGGAGCGGATCATGGACGTTGCATCGAGCTCGGCGCGGTGTCGGGGTTATCGTAGCCGCGGTTAGCGGCCGGAGAGTTGGGCAAGGTGAAGCGGTCCGTCTCCGACGCCGCCCGTTCCTGCGGGGCACGGGTTCGCGCGGCCTGCTGGGCTCGCCACATCGTGCCCTCGCCCGGCTCCGACAGGGTAGAGGACCGTTCCGAGCCATCATAGCCCGGCATCAGGTTGAAGCCATAGCTCTCGTAGGGCATCGGCCCCGCTCCGGATACCCGGCGCGCCACGAGCGGCATGGTCTTCGATACGGGCGGCTCGGCGAGGAAGGCCCCGTCCTGCCGATCCGCCGCCACCCGCGCCAGGGACGGGGGAGCGTAGCGCAGGGGGTTCTCCGCCGGCACCGCGAGGGGGAACTCGCTGCGCTGGACCGGCAGGGGCTTGGCCTGGCCGTCCCCCGACGAATCCGGTTTGGGCACCCGGCCATAGGCGGCGGTGTTCCGCGCAGGCGCGGCCGGGGCGGAGGCGGGGGCGGGCGCCCCCGGTGCCGGGCGCCCGCCCTGGGGCGGGGATGCGTCCGCCGTGGCCGCGCAGGCCAGGGGCGGTCCGGCCGGTCCCTCGCGGAACAGCAGATCCACCACCTTGGGGAACAGGCCGTCATAGCGGTTGACGATCGTGAGGTAGTCCTGCTTGCGCTTGAGGCGCTGCAGCGACAGGGCATAGCCGGTCACGGCGGATTCGCTCGGAAGCCAGGCCACCGCGTGCTGGAACCACTCGAGCGCAGCCTCGAACTGGCAGGAATTGTAGGCGTACCAGCCCAGCGCCTCGGCCCCCTCCCCCGACGCCGTGGCCAGGGTCACCTTGGCGTAGCGGTTGATCCGGTCGAGATCGATGAAGCTCGGATTGGCCTGTGTGAGCTTGCGGCCCATGAGGTCGATGAACAGGATGCTGTTGCCGACATATTTGTCCCGCCAGGCATAGGCGACCTCCTC
Source organism: Methylobacterium sp. Leaf93 (assembly GCF_001422345.1). NCBI lineage: Bacteria > Pseudomonadati > Pseudomonadota > Alphaproteobacteria > Hyphomicrobiales > Methylobacteriaceae > Methylobacterium > Methylobacterium sp. Leaf93. Next base: position 312,021 of record NZ_LMMS01000001.1, read on the forward strand.
GGCCTCCCGCAGCATCCCGAGTTCGCGTAGGGTATGAGCGAGGCCGTGGGCGATCATGGCATCGCCGCCACGGGTGATGGCGAGCTTGAACCAGTCGAGGGCCGCCCGGAATTGGCGGTGGTTGTAGGTGTACCAGCCAAGCAGCCCGGTCTGGCTCGAATCACCGGAGGCGCGGGCATAGGCCTGGAACGCGGCCATGTCCGCCGGGCTCGGCTCCTGTGCCGGCGCGCCGTGGAGATCGGCGACGATGCGGGCGCGGGTGATGTCGTTGGCGATCGCCTTGAACTCGGAGCCTCCCTCGGCGTCTGTGCGCCCGATGGCCAGGAGCTTCTCCGCCAGGGCCATCGGCAGGGTCGACATCGCCTTCTGGATCGTGGCCAACCGCACGCTGGTGTCGTTGCTTGTGTCGAGCACGGTCTTGTAGAGGGCCAGGGCCTCGTCCGAACCGGCCGCCCCGCCTTCGGAGGCCAGGGCCTCCGCCGTGGTCCAGTAGCTTTCCACGTCGCTGGGATCGAGGGCGGTCGGGTCGGCCCGGTAGAGGGTGACGATGTCCGCCGTCTTGCGCGCTGCGGTCAGGGCTTTCAGGCGGCTGCGGAAACTGGCCCGCAGGAGCTTGCGCGACAGCTCGTCGGAGGGGCGCCAGTTCGGGGCGGCGGCGCGTCGGGCCGCGATCGCCGCATCGAGGTCGTCGAAACGCCCGGCGGTGAACAGGTCCCAGAGCGGCGCTTCTTCCGGCGGGCTCGGCTGGAGGGTGTCGAGATCGGTGGGCTCGACCCAGCCGGGATAGAGCTGCTTCAGCCGGGCGGCCTCGGCCTTCATCCGCGCCGTCTGCTTCTGCGACGCGTAGTAGCGCAGGGCGCTCTCGTCGACCATGCCGGCGGCGGCGGAACTGCCGGGCACGGCGATAATCGCGGGCGCACGCGCCGTGTCGTCCGGGTTCTCGGTCTGCGCCGTTGCCGGGGTGACGAGGCAGAGGCCGGCGAGGGAGACGCCGCACAGCAGCGCCAGCCCGCGCGCGCGCGCCGTCGAGGAAGCGGTGGCCGGCCTTTCCCTCACGCGGATCACCGTGCCGGACATGACAGGTTCCTCATCTGCAGCGCCACCATCGACAGGAGGTGCAGCGTCGTCGGGTAATAGTTCTCGTTCCCCTGCGGCCGTCCGAATCCGTCGGGCAGCGGCGTGCCCTTCCTATCGCACAGGAGAAGCGCCGACAGGGCCGTGTAGCCGCTCTCGCTCAAGGACTCGACCGTCCGGCCGTCGGCGGTATCGACGATGGGCAGGCGCTCGCGGTCGGGACCCGACCAGAGAGCGACGAAGGGTTCGTAATCGCTGGGGCGCCCGACCCCCGCCCAGACCATGTAGAGCGGGATACGGATGGCGTTGTAGGAAAACAGCGGCGGGAAGCCGTCCGCCGGACGTGGCTCGTCGCCCTTCAGGGAGATCCATTCGGTCGGGAGTTTGGCCGTACCGAAGCGGGAGCGGCGGATCAGGTTGAGGCCGCTGGCGGTGAGGGCCGCCCAGTCGAATTCAGGGGCCACGATGGGGAGACGGGCGAAGGCTGGGAACACCCAGTAGGAGAGGTTGATCAGCGGCCCGTCCGCGCGCTCCGCGGCGGAGAAGCCCGAGACCGCCGGCAGCAGCAGTGCCCCGTTCTTGTCCTTGAACAGGATGGTCTTGCGCGCGACCTCCACGGCCATGCGCCGCGCGGCCACCCGGTACGAGGGTTCGTCCCAGGCCTCGGCCGCCTCCGTGAGCGCCCAGGCGACGAGGACATCGCCGTCGGAGGCATTGTTGAGATCGGCCACGGCCGGCCGTTTGCCGGGCTCCCAGCGCCAGGCCATCAGCTCGTCGGAGCGGACCATCAGGTTGGCGCGGGTCCATCCCCACAACCGTTCGAAGGTGACCCGGTCATTGGCGGCCACGGCGAGGAGCATGCCGTAGCCCTGCCCCTCGCTGTGGCTGATTAGGCCGTTGGCGGTATCCACGACGCGGCCCGCCTCGGTGACGAAGCGGGACCGGTAGGAGCGCCAGAGATCGGGGTTCTTGAGCGAGTCGACGAGAACTGTCGCCTTGGCGGCTCCGGGCATGGCATCGCCTTTCGCGCTGGGGGCGCCGGGGATCGCGGTGGCCGGCGGAACAGGCGAGGCGCCGTCCTGCGCCCTCGCGGGACCGATCCAGGAACTCACGACGGCCAGCGCGGCGCCGAGCGCCAGGCCTGAGAGGGGACGCATGGTGCGGGTCATGAGTTCTTCCGGCCGATATTGCGCACCAGCGATGTCGTCGTCAGGCCGAGGAGCAGGGCGAGACCGAGGGTGAGGGCCACGTAGATCGCCGGGTTCATCGACAGCCACCCGGCGGTGACGAGGCGGATGTTGGAGAGGGAGCGGGTCTTCGTCTCGATGAGGTCGACGTTCCGGGCTCCCACCGTCTCGAGGGAGCCGTCGGACGCATCGAGGAACGCGAAGCGCCCGTCGATCCGCGACCAGACCTCGGGATCCACGAGGCAGGCCGTCGAGGCCTTGAGCAGCAGGGCGTTGGGGGCGGTGACCACGGTGACCGACCCGTCGAATCCGCTCTGCACCGCTGCCTTCGAGGGAAAGCCCTGGGCCATGAGGAGGCTGGCGCCGGTGGGGACGGTGACGGTGGCGGGCGTCGACGGTGCCGCGCTGAACAACGCGCGGGGATCGCCGACGAGGGAATTGACCAAGGCCCCCGCCCGCTCGACGACGCCGTCCGCCGCCTCGAGGAGGGGATGGCGCGCGCGCAGGGTCTCGTCCCACTTGGTCACGAGATCCCCGTCCGACAGCCTGGCCTGGGGGGCGCGCCGCGTCTCTCCGGCCGAGGCCACGGGAGGTGCCGATACCGGCGCCGGGCGCAGGATCAGTTCGGGAAGACTGCAGCGCGGCGGCAGGTTGCGGCGAAGCCGGTCCAGGGTCGGCGCCGGTACCGATCCTGACTGACCGGGAGCCCGCGCCGTTTCCGCCCGCGCCTGCCAGATCGACTTGATCTGGTCCGGGTCGAGGCCCAGTCCCGACAGGGTCGTGGGTGACAGGGAGCGCACCGGGCCGACGACCAGGGTCGGACCGGACGAGACGCCCTGCAGGTCGCCGACGAGTTCGAAATCGATCATCCGCCCGGCGGCCCCCGCCAATCTGGCGGCGAGGGTCGCGGCGGCGGCCACCGTATCCTTGTCGAGGGTCGGCAGGACGAGACGCGGCCGGCGCTCGGACTTGACGAAGGCCAAGGCTCCGCTCGTCGTCGCGGCGAGGTCCGGGATTCGGGCCGCGCGCGCCAAAGTGGGGATCGACAGGTTCGCGCGGTCGAGGATCAGGAACCGCTCCCGCTTCGAATCCGTGGCGTTGAGGCCGCAGGTCTCGTCCGCCGGGGTGGGAACCTGAGCCATGATCGCGACCCGGTTGAGGCCCGGACGCCACCTCGCGAGGGGTAGCGGGATCGTGTTGTTCTCGAACACCTCGCCGCGGGTCTGGGCCAGGGGCACGCTGGCGGCATTGCTGCCGTTGAGATCCACGAGGATGCGGGCGTCCGAGGTCAGGCCGGAGGCGTAGGCGCCCGCGAGGTTCAGCATGACCTTGCCGTAGTCGGCGGGCAGGAAGTCGGCCGGCAGGTAGACGTCGAAGGCGGTGCGCAGGAGCCGCCCCGAGAATTCGCGGGTCGAGACGCCGAGGCTCTGCAGCGAGACCGTCTCGTCCCCCTCCATGACGGTGCCGCGCGCCAGGGACGCGGCCTTCAGGCCGGCCGGGGTGCCGTAGACCTCGCCTCCCCGCGCCAGGGACGCGATGGCCTCCTCGATCTCGGCATAGCTGGTGCCGCTGACGACCAGGGTCGGCGCCCGGTCCGGGCGCGGCGGCAGGACAACCAGCCTCGGCCCGCCGGTGGCGCCGATCGATTCGAGATCGGGCATCTCCCGCAGTTCCGCCGCCGTCCCGACGATGAGGTTGAGACCGGCCCGACCCGTCATGGGCGGGCCGAACTCGACCACGGGGCGAGCGATGCGGCCGATGAGGCCCACCGCCTCCACGGCGTGGATCATGCGTTCGAGCCGGGGCAGGTTCGGCTTGTCGTTCGCCACCACCCGGACCGGCAGGGCACCGCTGTCGTCGGGTTCGAGGGCGGGGAGATCCTTGAGTTCGAGGCTGGCGGCGGCGACCGGCGCGATCACGAGGCCTGAGCGCGACGGGTCGATCTGCGTCCAGAGCTCGTATGTGGCGTTGAGCGAGCAATCGACCCGGTGGCGCTGGCTAGCCTGCAGGGAGACGGAATTGTAGCCGAGCTTGAGGCTCCCCTCGGGTATCTCGAACTCCACCACCTTCACTGCGCCCGGCGCCTGGATGCTGGTGCGGCCGACCACGGCGCCGTTGACGCTCACGCTCAGTTCCGAGGCTTCCGGCGCCACCGAGATCGCCGACAGGTAGGAGATGCGCAGGCGCGGGCGGCCCCGCGTCTGGGCCTCCGTCAGAAAGACGGGGAAGCGCAGCGTCGCCTCCTCGCCATCCATCCGAAACCCGTCGGTGGTGGCCGCCAGGCGCCGCGCCGGGGCGATCTTGGCGACGGGCGTGTCGCGCCGGGCCTCCTCTGGCGGCGCGCTAGCGCGGGGCGGCGGTGCGTCCGGGCGGCGCAGGGCATCGCCGACGGGGGGAACCGAGAAACGCTCGGTCGGCCCCGATCCGAGAAAGCTCTGGGCTTGGCTCGCTGGCCCCGGCACGATCAGGCCGAGGGCGATGAGGCAGGCGAGGACGCGAACGGACTGCATGGCGATCTCCCTCACGTCCGCACGAGCGGGTCGCTGGACCCGCGGTTCGCCTGCTTTCCGGCTCCTTCGAGAAGGCGGTCGTTCTCGAATTCCAGCATCAGCCGGACCCAGTCCGTGGCGGCCTCGCTGCCGGGAATGCGGCTCGATCCCTGGCGGACGACGAGGGGATTGTCGGATGGGCCGGGCGGGGGGGTGGGAGGCGTGTCTCCGGGAGCGGTGAAGGGCGCCGGACGCTGGGCCAGGAGGGGGGCCTTCGCCTCCGGTTTCGGCAGGACGGCGGGCGCCTTGGCGGCCTTGGTTGCGGCCTCCTCCGTCGAGGCGTGCCCGGCCTTGAAGGCATAGCTCGCCGCGCGGAACGGCTCGACCAGGCCCCACCAGATCAGTTGCAGCGTCCCGGAGAGAATGTTCTTGTGCCGGCGGCGGCTCTGCTGGAAGCGCAGGAGAGCGCCGGCATCGCCGTACATCAGGCTCGCCAGCGCCCCGTAACCCTTGGGATCGAGGGGCTGGAACTGCAGGGTGACCACCATTTCGTCACCCGATTGCGTGATCTCGCCGATCTCCACCGGCAGCGGGACCTGCACGGGCGCACCGTCGATGGGAACCACGGAGAGCTGCCCCATGCGGTGGGTGCTGCCGGCTCCCGGCGGCAGGCCTTCGGCCCCGAAACGGATGGTGCAGCCCAGCGCCGAGGCGCGCTCGATGGCCACATCAAGGGCGCGGCCCCCGAAGACGAGGCGTCCTTGCCGGTCGATCGCCAGCGAAGGGCTCGCCTCGGTGGTCCGGCGCTCGGCCGCCACGCCGAGGGCCACGCCGGCGGTGAGGAGGTTGAAGAAGTTCCACAGGCCCACGACCAGCATCAGGTTGGTGACGCCGGGCTCGAACAGGTAGCGGTAGAGGGCCGTGCCGCAGCCGATGAGGAGAAGGCCGTAGACCGCGAAATAGGGCCAGGCCATGGGCGAGAGATGGTCCTGGTCGAGGGCGGCGCCCTTGGCCGTGACGTTGAAGGTCGGCTTGCGCGGCGACACGATCACCGAAATGATCGCGCGGAAGAGATAGAGGCCCTGGACGTATTCGTAGAGCTCCGAGACGAACGGCCAGCGGAACTTGCCGTAGACGTAGTTCTGCATCATCAGGTTGATGACGATGTAGGTCGCCGTGTAGGCGATCGACTCGTCGACGCTGGCCACGAAGATCTTCAGGTCGAAGAAGATGTGCAGCATGGGCGCGAACATGAAGATCATGCGCGGTACCGGGAAGAACCAGAACGTCATGCTCGACAGGTAGGCGAGCTTCTGGATCGGGTGGAGCCCGCGCTTGAACAGCGGGTTCTTGAGCATCAGGATTTGGAACATGCCCTGGCACCAGCGCGAGCGCTGGCCGATGAAGGCCACCAGCGTGTCCGGCTGCAGGCCGGCAATGAGGGGCGTGTCTACATAGATGCTGTTCCAGCCCCGGGAATGCAGCTCGAAAGCGGTCTCGCAATCCTCGGTGATCGTCACGCCGGAGAATCCGCCGGCCTCGTCCAGGGCGCGCCGGCGCAGGAGGGCGGCCGAGCCGCAGAAGAACGACCCGTTCCACTTGTCGAGGCCGCGCTGCGTTACCGAGTAGAACATCTCGTTCTCGGACGGCATGCGGTCGAAGGTGCGCAGGTTCCGCTCGATCGGGTCCGGATTGAGGAAGGCGTGCGGGGTCTGCACCAGGAACAGGCGCGGATCGGCGGCGAAATGTCCGATCGTCTCCCGCAGGAAGGAGCGGAACGGAACGTGGTCCGCATCGAGGACGACGATGATCTCGCCCTGGGAATGCTTGAGGCCGTTGTTGAGGTTGCCCGCCTTGGCGTGCTGATTGCGCGAGCGGGTCAGGTAGGTGACGCCGAGCGCCATGCACAGGGCCTGAAGCTCGCTACGCCGCTGGATCGCCTCCTGCGCCTTGGCCGGGTCGGGATCGGCGCATTTCTGGTCGGTGCCGCCGTCGTCGAGCAGCCAGACGTGGAGCTTGTCGGCCGGGTAGTCGATGAGCTTGGCCGCCGACAGGGTGGTCGAGAGGATCCCCGCATCCTCGTTGTAGCTCGGCACGAAGATGTCGACGGTGGGCAGGTCCTCGGGCGCGCCCATGCGCGGCGTGCTGCGACGAAGCGGATCGGCGTTGATGATGAGGCTGATGAAGAGGATGAAGACGCAGTAGAGTTCGCCCAGCAGCAGGACGAGGCCGAACCCGAAACTCACCGGATCTGACGGGGACGGCAGCGTGTTCGTGACGCGCCAGAACATGTAGCGCAGGACCACCAGGCTCCCGAGGGCCAGGAAGACGAACCGCGCCGGCGGATTGTCGAAGAAGATCCACAGCACGATCATCGCCGCCATGGCGCACAGGCTCATGGCGAGTTGATCCTGCGTGCTGATCGGCTGACTCAGCAGAGCGAGTACGGCGACCGTGGACACCAGCCACACGGTCCAGCGCAATGCAGATCTCAAAACGAGTATCCCTCTGGGGGCGGGCAATGGGTCGACGTAGGCAAGTATCGCGCGGCTGGATGAAGCTGTCGTGAGGAAGGATGCTTAACTTCACAAATCCCGAAACACGACAGAGCCCGGCGGGCCGCGCGCACAGAGTGCGACCAACCGGTTGCGATTATCTTGCCAGGCTCGAAATAGAGAAATCGCGTTTTTAATGTGTCGTTTTGGACAGAACCGGCCAGCTGCGACGCCGCGGCCATGCACGAGAGTGCGGTGCACCAAAAAGGAACACCGCCTGTGCGACGTCAGAACGCAGCCCGGGCCTCCACGCTGGAGTAATAGCCGGCGCCCTGGATCCGGTCCTTCACGTAGCCGACGCCCACGGCCATCTTGATCGGGCCGATGGAGAAGCCGGTGACATGGGCGCCGATGCGATACTGGGTGAAGAAATTGTCGCCCAGGAACATCACCTCGGGGCCGATATACACTCCGTCCGTGACCATGTATCCGGCGCGGAAGCGCGTGTAATAGGCGCTGAACTGCGTCGAGTAGGAGCCGTAGGCCGAGACCATCGTGTTTTCCGAGGGTCTGGCATAGAAATTCGCAGCGAGCTTGGCACCGACGCCGGTTCCGACCACCGGGTTGCCCGGATCGAGGATCGAGAGCTGGTTGCTCCGCACGTTGAAGCCGACGAAGCCGGCCAGGGCGGCATCGCGCCAGATCCACTCGTAGCCGGCGCTGAGAGCGGCTTCCTGCTGATAGCCGTCAACCCGCTGGCCTACCCCCTGACCAGGATAGCTGTAGGTTCCGGCGACGGCCTCGACCCGGACGCGCGGGCCGCTCTGAAGCAGGGTGCCTTCCGTCGCGAAGGTGCCGGTGACCGAGCCGAAGGCCGAGCTGTTCGAGGTCACCGCCGCCGAGGCATCCACGGCCGTCGTCCAGGCATCGTCGCGGGCGACCGGCTCGGCACCCGTGTACCAATCCGCCGCCTGTGCCTGCATCCCGCCAAGGAAGGCGGGGATGAGGACAGCGGTAAGACCTGCAAAGCGGTTCATGGCGGCACGACCCTGTTGTCCCGACGCGCCCGGCTGCATCCCTCAGCGGGTACCGTTACCATCGACGCTGGTTCCTTTATGTTGCGTCAACGTTAACTAGGGCCTAACAGCATCCGAGAATTCGCGGCCCCTCGAAACCTTACCGAAATCTTGCGTGGCTTGACTTCATTCCGTGCCGTAATCGAACGCGGACGTATCCGTCGCAGGGCGGCCGATCCCCGAACCGGGCGCCGGAGCCTCACATAAGCCCCGAACGGCGCGCGTCGCCGGGAACGGCCGGTCGACATGGTGGCAGGCAGGGGACCGGTTGTTCGACGCGCGTGATCCGCTCGACGCGCTCCCGGCTAAGCAGACTTCGCAAAAGTGGTCACCGGTTTGGCGTCCTTAAACCTGCGACACCCCAGGGATCTAAGCGAGGTGAAGCGTTGGCTTGCCAATGCGAACCTGCTCAGGCCGGCCATCGGCCCGTCTTTCGTTCGGCAAGATCCGTCGGGTCGATGCGGGCGCCGGCCCGTCTCAGGCAGCGGCCGAGGGGGCCGTCCGGGCAGCCTCGCGCATGACGGCCGCGAGGGCGGGATAGCGGAACGGCTTCTCGATATGCAGGAAGGCGCGGGCGCTCGCCGGCAACTGGCCCCCCGGACTCGCGAGAATAACGCGGATCTGGGGGTGGCGGTTGGTCATGGTCACCGCGAGCTGGAGGCCGCTCACCACAGGCATGGCCCAGTCGGCGATCATGACGTCGTAATCCTTCGCCTCGTCGATGAGCGCCAGGGCGTGCTCGGCCGAGCCGGCCTGGACGACGACGTGACCGAGATCGACGAGGGCATCGGCGAAGCTCTGTCGCACGAGGCTGTCGCTGTCGACGAGGAGGACCCGAAGGGCGGGCATCCGCGCACCGGTCTCGGACGCCTCGGTTTCCGAGGGCGCCTCTCCGGCCCGGAGCCAGAGCTCCGCGAGGAAGCCCGTGCCGCCGCTGCCATCCGAGAGGAGCCGGAAGCCGCCGCCGACCTGGGTGAGGAGGGCCGACACCGCCTTGGTCGCCTCGCTGTCGCTCGAAGGCATTTCGGCGGCATGGCGGCCCGGCGTTCCGCTGGCCAGGACGATCCGCACGTAGCGGCCGGAGGCGAGGGCGATGCCCTCGTCGTCCGTGAGCACCTTCTCGTCGGCGCCGATGGCGAACCCTTCCGACCCGATGTCGCGGACATGGAAAGCGAGATTGAGGAGGACGGCCTCCAGAACCTTCTCGCTGCACAGCACCTTGGCCAGCCCCGGGCGGACGCGGGTCTCGACCGTGGTCTGGTGCAGCACGTTGGCGCCGAGGAACGGGCCGAAGGCGGCCAGCGTCACACCGACATCGGTCTCCTGAAGGCCGGTATCGTCACGGCGCACGAAGTTGACGAGGCGCCGGGTCAGGCTCGATCCGCGTTGCGCGCCCGACAGGGCGGCATCGATCAGGCGCCCCTGATCCGAGGGAAGGTCATGACGCCGTTGAAGGGTCGCGAGATTGGCGATGACGATGGTGAGGACGTTGTTGAAGTCGTGGATCACCCCGTCCACCACCTTGCGCAGGACGGTACCAGTGCGGGATTCCGCGGGAGCGTCGCTCTCCCGGCGCCGGCGATCGATCGGAGACGCGCTGCCATCCGCCGGTGAACCGCCGACGCGATCCACGTCCTTCACGGACTCGCCGACGAATTCGCGGCTCAGCGCATGCAGGATCGTGGGCTTGGCCGTCTGAGTGTCGCCCTCGGCGCGGATGAAGCGAACGAAGAGGCGACGCTGTCCATTCTCCGCCAGGTTCCCGGTGGTGCGCAGAACGACGTCGTGTGGGCCGGGCTGATCCAGCGCCGCCTGCATCGTAAAATCCATGAGGTCGCGGTCGTCCGGGGCAATGCCGCTCTTCAGGTCGGTGAGGGCGACGGCGCGGTCTGGGACCGCATGGGCCGAACGCGTGGCGGGATCGGACCAGGTGACGCTGCCGGCATCGATGTCGATCTCCCAGTAAGTCCAGCCCGACATGGCCTCGAAGGTGCGGAAGCGCTCCCGGATGCGCGAGAGGGCCGAGCGCGTCTCCTGCAGGGCGCGGACGCCGCTGCGCTCCCGCGCGACGAGACGCTCCTCGTGTTCCACCAGTTCGGCGATGCGCGAGGGTGACGAGACGCCCTGCTCGCTTTCCCCGATCAGCTTCAGCCGCCGCACGATGCGGTCGCCGACGACCCAGCCGGCGCAGGCCGTGAGAACGCACGCCGCCAGCCACAGCGCCAGGCTGCCGTTGTCGGGCAAGGCCGCCTCGAGACTCCGCGGCAGCCCGGCATTCGGCACCCGCGCCACGGCGAGCCAGCCCGACGGGCCGAGGTCACGGAATCCAGCGCTCGGCGTCGCCTGCTCCACCACCTCCCGTCCACCGGCCGCCTGTTGCGCCATAAGGCCCGAACCGGGCCGCGCGTCGGCGCCGAGGACGAACAGGCTCATGGCACCGCCCGCGCCGCGAGACGGCCCGAGTACCTTGTCCCCGATATCGCCGAGCCACGCCTCGTTGAGGCGCGCGACGAGAACGTCGTCGCCCCCGGACACCGTCGCCGAAACCGGGAGCGCGATGTCGAAGACGGTCTGGCCGCTGCCCCCCGGGGACGGAACGGCGACGATGGCCTGGGAGGTCCTGGCCCGCAGGAACCAGGACCGGCCGGACACGTCCCGGCCGAATCCGAGATCGTTGCCGGCGACCTTCACACGGCCATTCGGGGCCACGAGGTTGAGCTCGGCATAATCGGGGCGCAACCTGAGCCATGCGCTCAGCACCGGCTGCAGTTCATCCGCATCGAGGCGCGGGGACGCCTGCTTCAGGGTGATCGCGAGGGTCTTGAGATCCTGGACGACGTCATAGACCCCGCGATCGACCGCAGTGGCGAAGCGCTGGGAGGTCTGGGCGGCATCAAGGGGCTTGCGCGCGTCGGTCCGGCCCAGGCCGGAGATCGTCATGCCGCCCGCGACGACGGCGATGCCGACGAGGGCGGAGCCTCCCGCCACCAGGGCATAGAGCGACTTCAGCGACATCAGGCTCAAGCCGGACTTCTTCATCTCATCTCACGCTGATGGTTCTCGACATCACGCCGAGAGAGCGTTCCAGACTGTCGGGCCGAGATCAAACATACCGATCAGCGTTAAAAAATCCTTTAAGCTCGACGGTTAGTGGGTTGCGATCGCTGAGGGGTTTCGAACCGAGCGGGATTTTTCGCCCGTGCGCTCCTGCGCTTACCGAGGCCGCGAGAACCGCGCCCCCTCTGTCGTCACGAGGCGACCGGGTGCACCTCATGGGCCGAGGGTGTTCCGCAGGCCCGGCAGAAGCGCTCGAAGGTGCTCTTTCGGTGGTCGCAGGCGGGGCAGCGCTCGAAGGCGCCGAGGCCGCAATGCGGGCAGAAATTCAGGCTCGGATCGTCGAGGGCGATGGGCCGCTCGCAGCCCGGGCAGGATTTCTTGGCAAGCCGCTCCAGCGCCCGGTCCGTGGCGATCTCGCCCCGGCGTTCCTCGGTCGGGCGCGTTTCCGCGAGCTTCTGCCGCTCGTTGTAGGATTGCAGGGTGCCGATCGCGGCGCGGCCGGCGATGAGGGTCACGAGCACGCCGACACCGTATTGCACGTAGCCGCCATAGCTCGGCAGATAGGGGACGAGCTCCACGAAGAACGCGAAGGTGGCCGCGAAGGCGAAGCCCCAGACGAAGGGCCAGTTGCGGCTCCGCCGTCGCTTGAGCAACAGCCAACCGGCCAGCGCCAGGAGCGGCAGCGTCAGGGCGAGGCGGTATCCGAAGACGCGCAGCTCCTGCTCCCGCTCCGCCGCGCCGAGCTTGACCTCGGCCGCCCTACGCCGTTCGCTCTCCGCCCGCGTGAGCGGCTCCTCCTGCTCGGAGAGATCGAGCCGGGCCTTGGCCAACGCTTCCAGCCTCTCCTCGATGGTCCGCTCGGCCCCCTTCAAGGCATCGAGCGCCTGCGTGCGCGCGATCAGGTCGGGATCCTGATCGACGCGCTGCGTCGCGTCGCGGGTCCTCAGCCAATTGGCGAAGGTCTCGCGGGCCGCCTCCGAGGCCGAGCGCGCGGCATCGAGGGCGAGCTGCTCCTGCTCGGTCCGGCGCCGGTTGTCGTCCTGCTCCCGGCGGATCCGCTTCAGGGACTCGGCCGCCGCCTCGTCCGTCGGCCCGTCGAGGAACTGTTCGAGGGTCTGGCGGTGCTCGACCTGCGGCAGGTCGCCGACGACGAGGGATCCGAGGCCGATGAGGAACCAGGCAAACAGGAAGGCGATGAGCCAGAGCCCGAGCGTCAACCAGCGTTCGGACAATCTTCGGCTGGACCGCATGCGATGATTCCTGTCGAAGGCCCCGCCCCCAAATCCGCGAAATCGCGGTTGGCACGCCCCGCGCGCGTGACGGTGCCGTAAGCCGGGTGTAGTCGCCTTCGACCCTTGGGAACAGACCCGAGCCGGGGCTGCTCACGGATCGGTCGCTGGGCCGAGAGGAGAACGAAAGGTCGCGCGTGCCGGGGAAAAGCCCGAGGCTTCACATCGTCGGACTGGAGCGGGCGATCGGGATCGAACCGACGACATTCAGCTTGGGAAGCCTTGGTAGGCCATTGATTTCGTTGAACCTTGTTCCTCGTCGCATAGCGACGAAGGGAACATATCGTGGGTGCAAAAACGAAGAACGCCGTCGCGGGGGTGAAGGCCCGCAACGGCGCTAAACGGAAGGTCTCGACCAAGAAACCCGGCAGCAATGATACGGCTCCGGCCATCTCGTTGGCAAGCCGCATGGTGGCTGTCATCGGCCGCGATGGAACGGTCGTTGGGCTCTTCCGCCGCCCTGCCGAGGTGCGTGCTTTCCTGGTGGGAGGCTGCGCATGAGCGACCTTCGCCCCATCGCGACCATTCGGAAAAACAACTCAGAGGAGATCCGGATCAGCCTCGCGATCCGCGACGGCTACAGCCTGATCGACATGCGGGTGTTCTCCGCCCCGCGTGGCACCCACGGTGAGCCGATGCCGACGAAGGCTGGCATCTGTGTGAACCAAGCGAAGCTGTCCGAGCTGATCCAGGCGCTGCAGGCCGCCGAGCGGGAGTTGGCGCGATGATGCCGGCCGTTCATGACGTCGTGCCGCCAAGCACGATCGAGGCGGAGCAGGCGTTGCTCGGTGCGATCCTGACCAACCCGGAGGCGCTGGACCGCGCTCGCGATCACGTCCGGGCTGAGGACTTCTTCGAGGACGTGCATCGGCACATCTTCGGTGTGATGTGCGAGCGCCGCGATGCCGGCGACGCCATCGACTGGAAGCTGATGAAGGCCGCCCTCGGTGATGCCGATCTCGGTGGACTGACCGCCGGCGCCTACCTCGCTCGCCTGGCATCAGAGGCCATCACAGTCGTTGGTGCGCCGGGGTACGCCCGGATGATCGCCGACGCCGCTCAGATGCGGACGGTGCTGGAGACGGCGCAGGCCGCAGTCGCGCGGATGACGGACGGTTCGGTTCACAGCCCGGCCGACTATGCCACGCACATGATCGAGCAACTCGATGAGGTGGCCAGCGCTGGCCTCGCCGAGCACGCCCGCCGCGTCACATTGGGGAGCAGCGTCGCCAGCGTTCTCGCCCGAGTCGAGCAGACCCGGCAGGGGCTGGCCCCTCGCGGCGCCCCCTACGGTCTGCCCAAGCTCGATACCGCCACCCTCGGCATGCGGCCGGCGCAGTTCATCGTGCTCGCCGGTCGGCCCGGCATGGGTAAATCGACGGTCGCCTTGCACATCGCCCTCGCTGCCGCTCGACGCGCCGGCGCCGTTGGCTTTTTCTCGCTCGAGATGGGGGCCGACGAGCTCTCGGAGCGGGTGCTCGCTGCCGTGGCCTACGATCCGCGCTCGCAGGAGCCGATCACCTATCGCGCCATCGCCGAGGCACGCAGCCTTTCGCCGGAAGCCATGTGGCGCCTGCAGGAAGCTGAGAAGGCATGCGCCGACATCCCCCTCTGGATCGAGCCGCAGTCCGGTCTCACGCTGGCGCAGATCGCAGCACGGGCCCGTCAGATGCGCCTGCGCGCCGAGCGTAGGGGCATCCCGCTCGCGGCCATCATCATCGACCACATCGGCCTGATCCGGCCATCCAAGCGCTACCAGGGCAACCGGGTTCAGGAGATGACCGAGATCACCACCGGTCTGAAGGGGCTGGCCAAGGAACTCGGCATTCCCGTCATCGGCCTGAGCCAGCTCAACCGCGAGGTGGAGAAGCGTCAGGATAAGCGCCCGCAGCTCTCGGATCTGCGCGAATCTGGATCGATTGAGCAGGACGCCGACGTGGTGCTCGGCTTGTACCGGGAAGCCTACTACCTCGAGCATAAGGCCGACCGGACGGACGACGAAACCATTCGCCTGTTCAACTGCCAGACCGAGCTCGAGATCGAGATCCTGAAGCAGCGGTCCGGGCCGACAGTCCGGCTCACCTGCTTCTGCGATATCGGGTGCAACGTGCTGGCGGAGGTGGCCCGATGAGCCAGCTTCCGACCATGCCGGTGGGCGTCGACCGGTATCTCGCCGATACTGCGCACCTGACGCTCGAGCAGCAGGCTGTCCATTTCAGGCTGCAGATCTATGCCTGGCGCTCGCCGGGATGCTGTCTGGCAGATGATGACGCGATGCTCGCCCGCATGCTCGGCATCACACCGAAGCGGTGGGCCTCGCTGAAGCCGGCCGTCATGGCGCTCTGGACCCTGAAAGATGGCACTTGGATCAACGATCAGGTCGCTCGCGAGCACGAATTCGTTACGGGTAAAATCGAGAAGAAGCGCGCCGCCGGGAAGCTTGGCGGAAGACCTAAGTCGTTGAAAAATAACGATCTGGAGAAAGCATTAGGTTCTGAAAACGAAAAGCAGAACGAAAGCGAACCGAAAGCAGCTACAGCTACAGCTACATTAACCCCTAAAGTCCCCAAGGGGACGGAGCCGGACGGCTTTGCCGATTTCTGGGCTGCCTATCCGAAACGGGATGGCGACAACCCCCGGAAGACGGCTCTGCGAGCCTACGCCACCGCGCTCCGCAAGGGCGCCGACCCGCCGCAGATCCTTCGAGCCGTTCGAGCGCATGCCGCGGATCTCACTGCCAAGGGCAAGCTCGGCACGGAGTTCGTGCCGCAGGCCTCGACTTGGCTGAACCAGGAACGGTTCGAGCGCTTCACTGCGATGCCTAATCCGGCCGGGCGAGAAGCGTCCGGGCCCGACACGTTCCTCGCCGGCATCTCGGAGGACGACTGGCGCGGCCACGTCAGGCGCTGGCGCAACAACGGCGGCCAGTGGCTGCTGGGGCAGCGCACACCGCCGCCCGATCACCCCGACACCAAGGTCCCGAAGCACATCCTGGCTGAGGCTGGCCTCGGTGCCAGGCATCTTCAGGGCGAGCCGGCTCAGATGACAGGGACAGGCCGATGAGCAGCCCTGAAAATTCAGGCCTCACCGCTGCGGCTGAATTTTCAGCCGTTACTTTTCAATGGCTTAGCCGGCCCGTAGCCGCTCCCCCGTTTTGGGGACCGGTAATCTGCGCTCCCCGAATCAGGGGAGCTCACCGGTTGATTCCCCGCGCTGGGTGGATCATCGGGGGTTTTGGTTTCCGCCAGATCGGGCGGAAACCCTCAAAGCAGTCGACAGCTGGAGCACGACGCAAAATTGCGTTGTCTTATCTGGCATGGAAGGAAATCTCTGGAAGGTCCGCAATCCGACCGGTGCAAAACTGCGTCGGCCGAACCAGCCTCGGCGAGTTGCCCTCGGCCTTTGAGCTACCGGCCGCTGAGGGACGGCCCCCCAGACGTCCCGCCGGTGCCGGGTGGGCTGCTGGTGAGCGTGCCGCCAATGTTCACGTCGGGCGTGCTGCCGGGAACGGACGCCGGGCTCGGATTGCCGGGAATGGCATCGGCAGGACGGCTGCTGGAACCGCTCGCCCGCGGGACCGGGCCCGGCTCCATGGATGGCGTCATCACGCCGGTGTTGCCCGCGCCTCCGGTGGGAGCCAGCTGCTCGGCGAAAGCCGGCGCGGCCAGCATCATGGCCAGCGTGGCGGAGAGAGCGAGTTTCGTCCGTGTCATTTGTCCGTCCGTGCGACTGAAGTCGATCAGCAACGGCCGGCAGTTCGGAAGGTTCGGCGCCGCTTCGACTTGACGGCAAACGTAGCGCTGCCGCGGCCCGGCATCTGACCCTCCTCAAGACCAAACCCCGAATACCTGTTGGAGTGCGTACCCATGCTGACCCAGACTCCCAATTTCAATCAGAGCCGCCGGGCCTCCGCTTTACCCACGAACAGCCGGTGCCTGATCCCGTTCGATCGGCGAGAGGGCATGACCACCGCGGAGGCGGCTCAGCAGGCGAACCGCACCGAGCGCACGATCCGGATATGGTGCCGAGACCACGACATCGGCCGGCGGATTGCGGGCGGCCCCTGGCTGGTGTCCCGGGTCGCGCTCGCCATGTTTCTGAACGGCGATGAAGCAGCCCTTCGAGCCTATCTTGCTGGTGACCGGCAGAGCTCCAGCGTCCTAGCGTACTTCGCTGTCCACGGCCTGGAGGAGCTCACTTTCGGCTGATCTATGCACGTCGCGGAAATCGTGACGTATCGCTGTGTGTGAGTTGGGAAGACAAAGAGCCAGCAACCGACCGCTTGCGAGGCACCATGTCGAACCGCTCCTCTTATGACGCCTGCATCGCTGCCCGTCTCCCGAAGGAGATGCCGCAGCTCATCTCTACGGCAGCGTCCAATGCCTTCATCTCGCCTTCGGCCTACATTCGGCAGGCCATCGCCGAGAAGCTGAAGCGAGATGGCTATTCCCTCACGTCGACTAGCCCCGTGGCTGCCCAGATGGCCGCCTGATCCGCATCGCAGAGGAGATACTCATCATGGTCAAAGCCAAGCCCCACCAGACCGCCGCCCAGTCCAACAAGGCGACGCCCGAGAACGACCTCGCCGGCCTCATGCGCACCCGTGAGAACTTGCAAGCACGGCAGGCTGCCCTTGCTACGGACACCGAGAAGGCGATGGCGGAGCGTCGAGCGCTTCTCATCGCCGGCACCGACGCGGCCGGCATCGCCGACGCCGAGCGCCGGTGCCGAGAGGCAGAGGGCGCCGCCTTCGGAATCACTGACGCGCTGAAGGAGGTGGACCGCCTGATCGCCGATACGGAAGCCCGGATCGAGCAGGATCGTCAGGCCAACCAGCGTGAGGACGTCGCGGCCCGCCTGGAGCGCGATAGCCTTGCCATCGATGCCGCCGCCGCAAAGGTCCGGAAGGCCGTCGACGATCTCGCCAAGGCCAATGCCGCCCTGGCGTCCGCCATCAGCCCGGTCGCGGCCCCTTTGTTCGGCAAGCGCGATATGCACGGACCGCGAGACGGCGAGGCCCCCGAGACCATCGCCGCCTACATCACCGGCCACATGCTCGCCACCACCATCCCGGCGATCGAGGTCTCGGAGGCGGGTCAGAAAAAGGGGTTCGGTTGGGTCAGCCCGAAGCCCATCGAGATCACGGATGGCGACGCCCCGGCCGTCCCGCTACTCGTCACCCCCATGCGCGAACTGGCCGAGCGCATCCGCAGCGGCGAGGCAGCCACAGACCTCCGCACCTACATCGAGCCTGAGCCCGATTTCGAGGCTCGCCCGAAAGGCATGCAGGTCTATGCGCTGCAGCCGTTCAGCTATCTCACCAAGCACGGCCACGTCCCGGAGATCATCTGCGTATCGCAGGCATACTTGCCCGAACCGGTCGCACGTTTCGCCATCGCGCGAGGCGTCGCGTCCGAGACCGAGCCGTACAACTGGCGTCAGCTGCGCAATGCCGCCCGGTCAGGCCCGCAGCAGAACATCCCACTTTCGGCCTACCCGCCCATCGGCTTCGTCCTGGAGGATTGGAAGAAGGCCGAGGCCGAGAAGGCCCGCAACGCCTGGCTGGCCGAGCGACGTCAGGCAGCGTGATCACCAATCGCCGAGGGGCTGTCTCCTCCTCTCGGTGAGGTGCCCGCGGGGGTGAGGCGGATCCATTCCGTCCCGTGGGCACCACCCTTTCCTTTCAGATCGCAGGATGACCTCATGCCCGGCTACAGCCAGGATCAACTCGACCGAGCTCGTCGGCCGTTCCAGGGCGAGCAGGACCGCAACGATGCCGTTGCCGTCCTGGGCCACTTGCTGACCGAGCAGCGGGATGGGCACAGCGACGAGCGCGCGACGACCATTCGAGCCATCACCTCGGCGGTTCAGGACTTCGACACCCGCTCAGCCCTCGGGGCACCGGCATCAAGCTTCGACGGTCCCAGTGGAATGCCGGCGACGGCCAGTGTGGTTCGGCCCTCACCACCCAGCCCGACGCTCGCCCCGGCAGCAGCACCCCCATCGAGCGCTTCAGTGACCTTGCAGAATGGCAGCGTCGCAGCCTCTCGAGCCAGCATGGAGCGCGAGCTCAAGCGCGCTGGCCTCGCCGCATCAGGCGCAAGCGCCGGAAAGATCGATGTGCTCGCGGTCAGCCCGCCATCGAGCATGACCCGCGAGCTGAAGCGGGCCGGCCTGATCCCGCGGTGAGGGGCGTGCCCCCTCCCGACCGGTCGACCGACCGCCGGGGACCCTGGCACCCGGACGCCTATACGGGTGGTCGGGGCCCCCAATATTTCTAGCGCCAGCTTCGAAATTCTAGGTACGCACTCATGGCCCAAAGCGTCTCACAACGGCAACTGGCGAAGCTCCTCAACGTCAGCGAAGGCGCGGTGCGTGGAGCCATAAGAGCCAATCGAATCAGTCGCTTGCCGGGAGGTCTTATCGATCCCGACGCCGCGCGGGCGGCCTGGATCGCGACAACGGACCCGGTGCGTACAAAGGTGCGTACCTCAGAGAAAGTACGCACCCAAGGTACGCACCCCCGCGCGGTGGTACGCACCGAGACAGAAGCCCGCGAAGCCGTCACCCTGATTGCCCGCATTCTGGCCGAGGAAGGCATGCGGGATGACGGCAAAGGAATCGACTTCGGCAAGGTTCGCACGGCCGAATTGATCCTCAAGGCCCGCCAGCGCCACCTCGACCAAGCGGAGCAGGAAGGCACCCTCGTTGATCGGGCCGCCGCCGAGAAGCTGTTCTTCGATATGGCTCGCGAGGGCCGTGACGCGTGGCTCTCTTGGCCGGCGCGGGTCGGCATTCCGATGGCGGAGGAGATCAAGATCGATCCGACCACGGGCAAAGTCGATCCGCGCAGCCTCGTCGCCGTCCTGAGCGACTACGTGCGCCAGCATCTCGCCGAGATGGGCGAGCCGTCCGACCCCGAATGGAAGGCGCCGAAATGACCGACGACACGATGACGATGGCTAAGGCCAGCGAGCGCGCCGCAGCGATGCTCGAGGAGCAGAGCAACCTCGTGCTGCGCTGGGCCGAGGGATGCTTGTAGACGCCTGCCAGCGAAGCGGCGTCAGGGTTCGCCGAAGCCGGCAGAGATGCGATCGCAACTGCCGAGACGGCGCGGGCCCGGACTCGTGACATCGGTCAAATGTCACCGCCGACGTCGAAAACGAGCTTGGAATGACTGCTTGACGATGTCAGCTTGTCGACCTCGCAGGAGCCCTCCTTGCGCCTTGGTCCTGGTCCGGTGAGCACCATCCGTCCATCGACGAAGGTGGCCGGCTTCGGATAGCGCCCCTTCACGGGATAGGGCGCCGGTGGGCAACCGAGCTTGAACGCGAAGGCAGTTCCCTCGACCGTGCCGTCCTTATGAAAGGCGCCGCGGAAGAGGACGTCCCCGGGCTTCACCGCCTTGGCGATCAACGCCTTCGGTTTGTCGTAGCGAATCTCGCCGTAGTCCTCGTCCACGAGCATATCGCTGCCGTTATGGTACCACGTGTAGCCGTCGAACGGCTTGCCGTTGTTGCCAAGGGCCTTCCCGGCCGGCGCGGTGCTCGTATCCGTCAGCGACGCCGCCTTCGGCGCTTGACCGTTGACGACGACCGGCGTGCCGGACGCGCAGCGCTTGTCAGACATTTCGAGGACGCCCTTTTTTACGACGACGCCTCCGTCGACGTCAGGCTCCTGAATGTGGAATTCGCCGACCGTCTTCGTCCTGCCTTCGAACGCGCCTTGCGCCAGGGCAGCCGGGCCGGCCCCCGTAAAGGTCTCGACCTTGCCTGTCTTCGTATCCCGCATTTCGCAGAGTACGTCGCCCTTCCACTCTGCCAACCCGTTGAATTGAACGCCGCCATCGTAGGTCATGGTGAGGAGGGTGCGGTATTCTCGTCCGTTGCGCGTCTCGCGCGTCTCTGCCGTAAAGCGGTCACGGATCGGCCCAGCGTGGACGGAGCTGACAAGGGCGAATGTTGCGACGACAGCGAGCGATCTGATCTTCATTCGGGCACCCTGTTCAGTCCTCGTGAACAATGGATTTCGCAGTCGTCGGCAATTCTCGCAAAGGTACTGTCTTGCGGCCGTAATCCGTGGCGGCTTAGTGCGAGGGTTAAGCACCGCTTTCCAGTCCCGCGTTGGACGGCTGCAAAACATGTATCCAACCACTTAACACCGGCAGTACACTATCGGACGGGCTCTTAGGGGGCAGGCAACATCTTGCTGGCACCCTCACTATGGCACGAAGAGGGAATCCGGCCCGTGATCAACAGACATCAAGAACAAATGACCGCCTCGGTGGGATCGGCCATGGGCCTGATGTTCGCCGCGGGCCCGGGGCCGTTCCTCGCGCTCTGCGTTCTCATCACCCTGGGGGCGCTGGGGCTTCAGGCGTTCGCCCATCCCGGTCCGGTGTTTTTCGGCGCCTGCATGCTCATTCTCCCCTTCGTCGCCTGGCGCGTCGGACGGGTACGGGCCCATGGGGGCGGCCTTGACAGCAAGCGGCTTCTAATCGCCGGCGGCCTCTTGTTTGGGGCTTTCATGGCCTACCAGGTCCAATGGGGCACCCTGGGTGGGGTCATCCACGAGAGCCGGGCAGAGAGCTGCCGCTTCTATCACCTTGGCGAATACGGGCCCACGAGCCGTGGCACGTCGTGGTTCCTCGGATGCATGGATCACCTCAGTAAGGACGAAATCCGCCAGGGCTGCACGCGGCTTATGTATGGGACCGAAAGCAGGACCTGGAAGCTACGTCTGGCCTGCTGAATCCGCACCATCGGTGATCGGAGGAATGTAGCTCCCCGAGCACAGACGAGTCTGCGTCGAAGACCGATCCGACCGTAGTCGAACACCCGGGTCAGGGCGCGCCTCGGGTCAGCATGTAGCGGAACGCCTTCGCGAGGTCCGAGGGGCCGGAGAGCTGCGGCAGGATCGTCTCGGCCCAGGTTCTCAAGGCATCGGCCAGCGGTCGGGATCAATCCTGTCGCGGTCGGTGTCGCCGATCAGGCGCCTGGCCGGCGATCTCGCGGTCGATGGCGTAGAGGGTGCCGATGTGCTCCAACGCCTCCCCGGCGATGGCCGAGCCGGTCTTGGCGTACACGTCGAAGAACTTACGCCGGGCGTGGGCTCAGCACGCCGCCTCGATCAGGGCACCGCCGGTGCGCCCGCCCTCGTAGAGGCGGTTGAAGTCGGCATAGCCATCTGCTTGCAGTACGCCCTGGAACCCGGCCAGATGCGCCAGCGACCGCTCGCCCCTGCGGTTGGGGGAAAGCGGCGGTATATCGGCCTTCCTGGCATTCGCCAAGATTTTCTTCGGGTTCGCGGACGGCGGCTACACCGGAGCGGGCATGCGCCTCGAGCCGGCCGGCATCGTTCACCGCGGCGAGTACGTCATCGACCGGGCATCGGTGGTCCGGATTGGCATCGGCACCCTGGACGCAATTCGCAAGGGTGCACGCGGTTACGCCGATGGTGGCTACGTCATACCAGTTCCGGTCTCACGCGCGTCCATCCTACACCCCGCCTCCACACCATAAATGCAATCGGCATGATAGATACGTTTGAGGCTCACCACCGTTTGAACGCCACGCACTTTAGCGCTAAATTGATCTCAAAGGGAACGTGCGCCTCACTCGCACCGTTCCGTATTGATTCATATCACCGGGTGATATATGTTTGGAACAGCCGACATCGCGACGCTG
Organism: Methylobacterium sp. Leaf93; assembly: GCF_001422345.1. Lineage (NCBI taxonomy): Bacteria > Pseudomonadati > Pseudomonadota > Alphaproteobacteria > Hyphomicrobiales > Methylobacteriaceae > Methylobacterium > Methylobacterium sp. Leaf93. Next base: position 334,374 of record NZ_LMMS01000001.1, read on the forward strand.
TTAGATATGGCGCGCGTGTATCCCATTAGGAATGGGTGGCAGATCGTAATTCGAGCTGAACTAGTAGATGCAACTCCGCAGCGACCTCACGGGCTATCCTATGCCTTCATCCTGCAGGATCAGCAAGAGCAGCGCGTCTTGGGATTTGATAACTCCCATGCATACGATGGTGCAAGTCCCGATGAGCCATTCGATCATGAGCATCCGGCAGGGCGAGTCGATAAGCGTATTCGCTACGATTTCAAGACTGCAGGAGGACTTATCGGAGATGGCTTTGATAGATGCGAGGAATACTTCGCATCACATGGAATGGAATTTGAGGTGATGCTATGACCGAGATTATCAAAGGTAGCGCTTTACGCGAACGCCTTGTCGGTCGCTTTGCTAAAGCTGCCGAGGCTACACCTGTGGAAGTATTCACGGCTTTGGCATCTGCGCCGAACCGAGATCTCTTGCGCCTTATCGGCGAAAAATCTCCGACCAGCATCACTGAGCTGGCTGGGCTAGCAGGTCGTGCTCAACCAAATGTCAGCAGATCCCTAAATACGCTCGTTATGACGGGGCTCGTTGAGGTTGAATCCGACGGTCGTCGATCCAAGCCTGTGCTGACTGCTGCTGGTCGGAGCAAGCTTGAAGAAATCGGCCCTACAGAGACCGCTGACGAGGAACTGCCCGATCCCCCCCAACGGAGTGATGGGCGCGCCCTGGTACTGCCCAACGTTCAAATGCAAGCACCGTCTCCTGAAGAGGGAAGCTCCGATGTTGTTCCCGGAAATGTGGTGCTTCGCCTACCAGCAGAAGGGGGACCACGTGTTTGGGCTGACTCAGGATCTGTGGATCTAGCCGAGTTCGCTACACGCATATTGAACAATTGGTGGCGGATGCTCTACAGGCGAAGCGCGCCATTTCACATTGGTAATTTTTATACACAGGGCAGTTTTGCTGGAAAATTTGGAGTATCGGTCGCTTCAACTGGGCTTGAAATAGACATTGTGGATACTTCAAATGGCTTTGGCCCTATGGGTATGCCTAAATCTGTCTTATCGCAGCCTATAGAAAGTTTTGAAAGGTACCTTGCCGTCGATCTGATTGACCCAATAGTCAAGTGCCTTCATCGGACTGCGAGACACGATAGGCCGCTAGAGTCTATGATGAATAGAATAAAGGAAGCTTATAGCTACGGAAATGATGGAATATTTTGTAAAACTGCTGGAGCACTTGGGCTTTCTCCATACCACCTGAGCGACGAGTTGGCAGGCGTCCTTCAAAGCCTGATTGCGCAGATCGCAGATGACAGTGCTCGCCTGGATTTCGCGTCAGCGATGACAGTAGATGAGATAGAGGTGGGACAGCAGTGGATAGCGACTGAGTTGGCAAGACTTGGTGAAAGCAATAGTCTTTTAGGACTCAACGAGATCCGAAAAGCCTGCAAGCCGTTCGCAAATGCCCACGGTCAACGCCCTTATGAGCGGGGCACAGCATACGCGCGAGCCGTGCGTAATGCTTTGGGAATTAGCGTAGATGCATCGCTGGGTGGAATGGAGGGTATTCGTCGGCTTATGGGTGGGGAGCATCCAATCATTCTCAGCGGTGAGGCTCCCGGTGCGATGACTGCGTTCCAGTCTAAGATTAGAGATAATCCGTCGATAGTCATGTCAGATAGGGCATCGCAGTCGGCCAACGTATTTGTGCTATGTCGAGCTATTGGTGATTTTGTTGCGTTTGGAAGCGACAATGCAAGCGTGACTGATCTTTATACAAGTCGCCAAGCCGTAGGGCGAGCGTTTGCTGCTGAATTCATAGCTCCTGCCGCCGGGGTTATTCACATGATTGACGCAGAAGATGTGCCAATCGCTAGAGTAGCAAAACACTATGGTGCTTCTTTCAATGCTATATCTAGACAATATGAGAATAATTACAGGATGTAGCATATAAAACGGTAAAGCAAGATTAGCTTTAGCTGCTACAAGACTCATAACTTCGCCGAGCGTCATGACATCCAAGAAAAATAGCTGCCCGGAGATTTCATCCTCCGGGCAGACGAAGCTCACCAGGTAAGTTGCTTATTCACGTTCTGGAAAACGTCACTAAGTCCCATGCTTCTGAAAAACGGATGCCACGGGCTGGGAGCGCGGAACGACATTCGTCCTGATCCTCCATCCCAGACTGCGACGGCTGTTCCACGTAGCCCCGCGTTGTTCGCGCGGATTTCTAACTCGGAAAGGATCTCGTCCTGTTCGGCGTCGGACTTGTATCCGAACGTCCGATCAAGCGGAAAGATGATCATGTCCTGATTCTGCTGGCGCAGGTGTGCGACTTCAAAGCGTGGCATTGCCCACTGACTCCTCTTCAAACAGAGCCGGACTTGACCAAGGGCTCGCAGGCGCCATAGTAGCACCTGCTGTCTAGCAGCCTGTCCCGCGCCCGGCTTCAACCTGTGCGGGGTCGAAAATCCTAGACCGTCGAGTCTGACCACTCGGCGGTCTTTTCATTTTCGATGGTCAAATTTCTTAGTTAGCAAAGTCCTTTTTGTTCGTACTTTGCCCACATGACCTGTGCAGCAGATGGTGTCATTCCACATTGATCGGCAGCATCATCTGCGTCGCGCAGGCTCCCGAGGTGTGAAGCCGAGAACAGGAGAGATCCGGCGAAAGTGTCTGCTTGCCATTCTGCATCTTGATAGATTGGCTGATGCTCCGAACGAACTCGAGCCATCTTAATTTTACGATGCATGATGAAGTGACCTAGTTCGTGGCTAGCAGTAAATCTTGCTCGCCCATGCCCAAACCATGCGCCTTCATAGACATCCTCCCTCAACTTGATGCACTCCTCTCCGGCAATAACCAAGCCCTCTTCTTCTCCCATCTCGGAGACACCACAAACATCCAAATAAAATCCCGGCGAGAACTTCTCAAGCCTAAATTCCAACACATCCATTATTGGAAAATTAACGTCGCTTTGGGACACGAAAGCTGACCGGACTTGGTTTGATAGCTGCCAAATTGTGTCAGCACTTGCGGGCGAAACCAACAACCCTTTGCGCCTCCGTTTAAATGGAATCTCACCTGCGACAGATTTGAATACCCGCTTTTTTATTTCCTCCAAAAATTCTGGAGGCAGCTCGTCCAGTCTTCTGGCAAACGCGGCAACAAGAGCTCGCTGATCAGCTGACATATTTTCAGTGCTGACTTTATCTTTGCTTTCGTCAGCAGCTCTCTGCAAAAGCCTCCTATCGCACTCGCTTAACGACATAGCGTCAGCCACTTCAGCCACATAACCCCGAGGAATCGGCTTCTTGCCAGTCTCCACCGCGGACAGGAAAGCTGAAGTGCGATTCATCGTTTCGGCAAGATCAAGCAGCCGCATTCCTTGATCAAGACGAAGCTTACGGATGGCAATTCCAAAGGGGGTCAGCATGATAGGCATCTCCGATACCGGAAGCTACCCCATGCAAACCCGCCAGTCAACCGATCTGGTTAATTTGTTGCGATCGAGCCGAGACCGTCGTGCCGTACCTGCGCTTTTGCTTACCTCAGCCATAGAGACCTCCGGCTCACGATGAGAACGATCAACTAGGCCAACAATGACGCGGTTAGGCCAGCTTAAAAGTCGGGTCTGGGTCCGTCCGGCATAACAGACAGCCAAACAACGGTGGTGGCTACAATCGCAACCGCCAGGGCTAACAGGATCGGCCGAGCCAGAGGGTTCATGCCCGCTTGACCTTTAGAGCTTACTCAGCCTCGCTCCCAGCCCCTCCCCGTTCTGCTCGATGAAGAAAACGCCAGCGGCTTCAAGGGGCTCTCAGTGGCCTGCGGGGGCATCCTCAAAAAACGATCGGATACCATCCTTAGCGGCGGCACGCTCAAACGCCTCGTAAGCGCCGACGTCATCCGTGAACGTCTCCGTCCAAACCAACGAGCCTCTGTCCTGGCCTACAACCTCCTGGGTCCACACATCCTCGGTGCCCGCGAACCGGTAGATGTGAACCGTCACCGTGTGGCCGTCTCGGGTGATAGGACCGCCAAGGGGGGAGTGCTCTAGCTCGCGATCTGGGATCGACACCGCTAGCCTCCTCGCTTGGTGCTACGACTGCCCTTGCTCGCAGTGTCGGCGGCGAGAGCTGCCGCGTCTACGGCATCTCGCTCCAGGCGCTGCGCCTTCAGGCGAACGATTTGATCGTCACGCGCCGTCTCTCGGCCCCTGACTTCTTCCCAGACCTGACCGGCGGTGTCCGCGCGCTCTGCTGCCTTGGCCGCCTTGGTGTCCTTGCGATCCTGATGGCCGCCTTTGTCATCCGTCACTTGGATTCCTCTGATCGGCGCGGTGCCACACCGCTTGACTACCCTCTACACCAGTGCGCTCGACGAGCAGGCGTGTTAAAAATGTTCTACAGCAGGTGGCGCAAGGCTGCGTTGGGAGAAGCATCAGCCCGCCCGACTCCAAATTGAGGGACACCTCAGACATGAGGGCACGCCGTTGGTGCGCCCTTTCGCCTGCCTTCGTGCTCCATTGCTCCACGTGACCAACGCGGTTGACGACTTGGAGGTTCGGCGAGCCTCACAAGCCAAAATGGCTGGCCAAGGTGCATGACGGGGTGACAGCGGGCCGGGTATCCTCCTGCTGCCACGATTGGAACGGGTGACAAAGAGCGGTTGCACCGGCTTGAAGGTCATGCTCGATAGCTGAATGCGCTCCATGCCTTTCGCTATCCTGCTCGCATTTCCAACGTCTGTGATGGCGTCAGATAACTCGATCGTCGCGTTCGGTCACAAGGTGGAACTAATTCGCCCAAAAGCGGCCGAGGGGCGCGTTGAGGTGGACGGAAGATCAATCCACCAAAACTGGAGCCTGTCCCTCGACGAAGTGGCTCTCGTTGGGGGCGTACCCGTCCTCCTAGGGAGTTCAGGGAACGGAGGGAACAGTTGCGAGGCGACGCCCTTCGTCATCTCCTTCCCGGATGGAAAGACCCCTCGGTTCGACGGTCCGGTCGATACCTGCTGGATCGTCACCCACAAGATCGCGAGCGACCGCATCACTTTCAGCACCCCGGCCATGCCGGACGCGGACGGTGAAAAGTGGACGTGGACGCCAGCGGATGGGCTGAAATCCGACGGTAAAGTGAAGTTCGTGCCTAGTGCCGAAAAGGGCTGGTCGGACCTTCGTGACCGAAGCCTCAACCACCCAATGGGCCTATTCGACTATGGCCCTGTAGCTACTCGCATCGATCAGCTGCTGGGCGATCGAAAAGCTCAATTCCTCACAGCGATGAATGGCCCCGGGATCGGCCGTTATGAGGGGGACTGGTTCATTGGGACGGCCTGTCAGAGGCATAACTGCTCCTACACTGGCTCCGGATCAATCGTGGCGTTGGACATCCCCGGCAGGCGACTGTTCCTGGCCTGGAAGCCCGACGGTAAGAAGATCGAGGTCCGGCCGGCGGTGGCCGAGTGGCCATCCGAAGCCCGTCGGTCCCTCGCGACCTGGGCGAAGGAGTTCGAGATATCGCGTCCAAACAAATAGTTCCGCCGTACTGTGCCTAGGTCAGCTTATTTTTATTCGTTCACAGCGATGGCGATCCTAGCTTAGAAAAATTAAACTAGAAAATTAGCGTTTAAAATCACCAATTATCATGAGCTAATGTTACGTTCTTATAATCCGATCGGGACATCACTGGCATGTCAACCGTGCAGACTGCTATGCCGCTGGGGGCAATGCTTGTTATATTATAACGGATTGTCACCGATAACATTCTGCCAGAGTCTATTATTCTTTCGTTATCTTTTTCACTCAAGCCTTCTGCTGTTGGCCTGTAAATAGTTTTGTAATCTTTTGTCATTAGTTCAATATTTAGAGGCAGCTTAACTAAGGCGGGCCCTTTGCTTTTATTGAATATTTTTGCGGACACGATAGCCTTATCGTTCAGCGCTATGCAGCTCCTGTCATACAGCTTCAGATCCTCAGTAGATGCAATTTTTATTGTTTCGCCATCAGGATATGCACTTCTTATATTTGATTCTATAAATACTACGCAAACAATAATAGAGAGTATGCATACGTTCATGCATAGGAACGCCTTAAATCTATGAGTTCGCTTAGGGCTTCTCACTTTTGCGGGAAAATATCTACGTTGGTAAAAAGTGTTTGTAAATAAAAACGACGCTAAAATAGGCAGACCTAGACTCAAATATCTTCCATAATCCGGCAGAGAATAAAGGTTTATATAAAAGAAAATTGCAACTGAAAGTATAATTGGAGATATTGAGTAAGAAATACGATTCCTTGCGTCCGTATTTTTTGTAGCTAAATATCCGAGACTTTTATTTGAGAGCTTAAGTGATTTGCTTCTAGAAGTGACTCTAGCGTACAAATCTACCATTGAGCTTCCAAGCAATGAAGCAAATACAATCGATATTAAGGTGGACTGACCAGTTTCTTGGAAAATTTTGCTGAAATCACGAAACACGCTAGAATTGTCGCCATAATCGCTCACGATCAGGAATAGATTAAATAGAATAAATGTAAGCGTTAGAGGACCAATTTGAATTTCAGAGTCGGAATTAAAACGTCTTTGGAGTAAACGCGGAGCGATTATCGGCTTAGTTATAAGTAAAAAAATACTTTTGAATGTAGATGCGCATAGATTAACTGCAGATGAGATCGTTTTCTCTAGAACCTGAAGTGCTTCAAAATTAAACATTGACATGGATCTAACCCTATTTATAGAGCCGTATCAGCATGGCTTTAGCAACCAAGCAAATGTAAATATATTTTGTAATATATTATATTATACACATGGCACCCTTGATGTTCGCAAATATTAGCAGCATTTTTAACCGCCTGTGACTTTTAGGTTCCTGGTCCTAGCTTCTAGGATAGCCTCACGACGGGAACACTTCGCGTCTCAATGATCCGCAAGCCTGACGACGAGAAAGCAAGCGGCTCAGGAAGCGGTAGGTGACTTCGCGAGACTTGCGGGAGCAGCGATCTCTTGTCTACCGCCAATGCGTTGGCGATCTCATCAAGTGCTAGATGCTCGACGTCGCCGATCCCCTCGTGATCGGCGACATCGGCCGCGATCAGGAACACGTCGTTACGCTGCTCGATGGACCTGTCGGCGATGGCGGCCGCCCGGCTCAGGTTGTCGGCATGTCCGACTCGGGTCCGCGCACGCGCGATGCCATCGAACAGCTCGGCTTCGAGCATCAGCCCTTCTCGATGATCGGATTGGCGCGCATGGGCGCCAGGGCAACCTCGACCTCCTCCTCGTCGACCTCACTGTCGGCCACGATAACGTTGGAGGCCGCCGAGACGGCGGCATACATGAGCTTCTTGTCGCCCATATAGGCCGTGACGCTTTCGACGAGATCTTGGAAAATGCCCATCTTGAATTCCTTGGCACAACCCGCGCAATCGCAACGCTTGAAGCGCTTGTGGGTGGCAGCGGACGCGAGCCCCTGCTTATTTCAAATAGCCCGTCGCATTCATGTGCTCTAGCATAACAGCTAGCCGCCTCAACGTGGCAAAATCGCAACTATGTCCCGCGCCATTTCAATGAATAGGCAACCTTTTTCAATAATCCGAGACATAAATCAACTTCTGACCAAAAAATTCTATCTTTACATCGTGCCAATCTTTACGAGAAAAATATTTAGTTTTAATATCTTTGTACAGATTCACTTGCTTGTGCAGATCAGCAAGTTGTGAGTTTGCGCGCTTACGCCTAGCATTCTTCATTTTATTTTCTATATCAGATTTTTTATTGATAAAATTGCAATCAAAACTGTTCACATAGAGAAATGAGTATGTACCGGGGTCTTCGTCTAGCCATTCTTCACCAGTCTCAACTCCGACTAGGTAGACATCGTCGCTGATTTTTAGCGGCCTTCCCGGACTCGGCTTTGCATTTTTCAGATGATCCTGGAGCGTATTTTCAAGCTTCTGGTAAAAATAATTCCTTAGTACGGAGTCAGTATAAGCAGCCTCGAAATCAGCTGTTCCTTCCAGATCGCTCTTAACAGAGGTCATGGCTATAGAATCAATAAAAAATTTCGGAACTATGAACACGGAGGGAGAGCTACCTCCGTCAGACAGGTAGCGGATCGCATCAATACTCTCTTTGATACTCGATTTAAATACTTCTTTCGTATCTTCGATTTTTTCACGAAGTCCTTGAGACTTTAATTCTGATATAAACTGTCTTGTAATTTCGTTTTTCGCCCGATAGATTTTGAATGGGCCGGTGAATCGGCCGAGGGCGTATTTCTCCAAATAATCTCCCGATTGGTTTTCAAGGTATTCCTTAAGACCTTCAGCTTGCATAATCTTCGCAGTGACCTCGAAAGTTTTAGCTGTAGTTTTCCATATCCACCCCATCTCAAGCTACCTTTTCATGTGAGGTTTGCGGCAAAAAACGAAGGCAAAAGCAAAGGAAATATTGCATTTACTGCGAAAACAACTGCGTTTATATGAATTTACTCCAGATACCCATTAGCTTTAAGATGCTCGTTAATAGCTGTCCGGATGGCTTCGGGACGCGAGGGTTTTGGGTCAGGCTGGTCGGCAATCCAAGCGTCGAGAGGCGCAAGCTGCCCGGGAGGCACGCGCACTGTAATCGGCGTTGCGTCGACACGTGGTCGGCCGCCCTTATCCTTTTTAGTTTCTGACATTGACAACCTCACGCGAGTTGATAGTGTCAGAAACTACCGGGCCGAACAAGAGGTGGTGCTCTTGAACGGCCCTGACCACTCACGTCGAGGGACGACGCATCATGGCTATCCGCAATTCTACAGCATCGGCTCGCGCCGGTGAACGCTCTCGCTCGCATTTTGCAGCAGCATACGCCCGTCCATTCCCCAAAATTGAGGCTCCCGAGGTCGAGGCGGGAGAGCATTGGCCCGTCATCCGTGCTGACCGACCTGACACGGATCACGTTCGCGCGCCTCGCTTTCTCGACATGGTCGGCGATCTGGTCTCCGCCGTCCTCATCATCGCCGGGGGCGTTCTTGCCTACGGCTTCGTGCATCTGGCTTGAGGGAGGGCGACATGAAGTTGCTTCGCTTCCTCGGGCTCGCCCGTGATGCCAACGAGCCGTCTATCCGTGACCGAGCTGCAGCGCTGAGGGCCTCAGCTGCCCGCGTGATCCGTCGCGAGCCTTTGGATCAGGCCGGCAACGACCGACGCGTGCTCATTGCTGGATCGCTTGCCGCTGCCATGCCTCTTCCAGCGATTGCGATGGTGGAAGGGCCGGTCTCGACCATTTCGCCGGACGCTGACCTGCTGTCCGCCGGTGAGCGATACCTTCGGGCCAAGAAAGCCGAAGAGGCGGCCCGGGAAGCTTGGGGCAATGCCTGGAGGCAGGTGTATCCCGTACTACAGACGTGTCCACCTGCTCTCCTCGTGACCAGGGACGAAAAGTTTGCCGTTCTCGGTGGATGGAGATGGCCATCGCGCCTGGGGGTGAACCTGCGCCATCTTCCAACGCGACCCGAGGATTCGGGAAAGCCCACAGCGGCAGACTACATCGGTGAGGCTTGGACGGGGCAAGCGCTACGCGAAGCCATCCGCCAGGCTGTTACCCTAATGGGCCGCGGCGGACAGACACCGCACCGCATCCGCCGTTGGCACCAAATGCTTCCGATCGCAGACGCCTTCGATGCGCAGATGCAGGGCATTGAGGCCGCATCGAACTATCAGGGCCTCAGGCTGGCCAGACGCGAGGCTGAGATGGAGCTTCATGCTGCAAGGCTTGCCATTCACGGCATGGTGGCGACCACCCCTGAAGGCTTGGCTGTCCTCACACGCTTGATAGGCAGCTATTCGTGGAAGGACTCGGGGTACGGCATGCCGGACCTGCTGCGGAGCGCAGCCAACGTGTCCGGTGTCGATCTCGCAGAGCTCGAGCATCAGTACGCCAGCACCCACAATTCGGCGAGGTCCTGATATGACCAACGTCGTTCGCTTCCCGGCCTCGCGCCGGATCCAGGCCACCACCATCCCCCGCGAGGAGTTCGAGCGCCTGGCCGAGCTCGCCCTCGATGTCGTTGATCGCATCGTGGCGCTTCTCGATGAGGCAGACGGTGATCCCGATCGCGAAGCCGACACCGACCAGGAGCCAGACGTAGAAGGTGAGCCGTCTCTCGGTGCGCCTGAAGGACACGAGAGCCAAGTGACATGGCTACGGGGCGGAAGCCGTGATCTTGAAAGCTGCTGAACGACCACGACCCAGCCGGGCCGCCCCAAGGAGGCCTGGCTGGGACGGCATGCTTCTACGCACGAACACCCGCCAGCCAATCAAAAACTCAACTCGATGCTTTACAACGCATGTTCGACAACGTAGCATCAATGTGAGTTTTTGGAGGCAGGCCGTGGACGCAAAGCAGATCGAGACATGGGCATTCGCCCGGAGCGATGCGGCCGCCCTGGTCGGCATGACAAGCGGCCAAGTCGGCAACTACCTTACGCGCTATGATCTTTTTCCGGCTCGCCCCAAGGGTAAGGGCCACCACGTCAGCTTCAAGCTCCCGGAGCTTCTGAAACTGTGTGCGGTCAAAGCACTCATCCAGCTTGGTTTTACGCCCGAGCAAGCCGCCGGGGCTTTGCGGCGCAGCCGCGGGCCATACAGCGCCATGCTCAACGACGGCTACGGCGATAAGCAGGAGCCCCTCTTTACCTTCCCGGGGACGCTGTTCTTCTCCCGCAATCCGGATGGGCACTTCGTCGAGGCCGACAGCGCCGATACGCAGGTGAGCATCCAGATCCGCTGCTGGCCCCTCTTCAACGAACTCTGGCCCCGGGTCCGTGCGCAGATCGAGAAGGAAGGCGCCTCAGATCGTCCCCCCTACCCCGGCAACGTCACCGAAGGCATCGCAGCCTTCGAGAAGCACATCGCCGACCTTCGCGCCCTTCGCTGGAACGAGGCACAGGGCTGAAGCAATGGCACGTCGCCCCCACCACGATCAGGGTCTGTTTCCGAATGAGGCTGAGGTGGCGCGCCGTCTCAGCCAGGATCCGGCCGAGTGGAAAGCGAAAGCGACCATTCTTGAGCGCGATGGGCTGCCCCGGATCGATCCGATGATGGGCGCTCGGTACTGGCCGGCTGTGCTGGCTTACTGGAACCGGCGCTATGGTCTCTCTGCCGCCGCGGCGATGTCGCCCGACGGAATGGAGAACCTCAATGCCCTCTGATCTCAACGCACCTGGACTGAAGCGCCGGAAGCGCAAGTCCGGACCAGATATCCTTTATTGGGTCGCCCGTGCGGATCTCGTGAAAGCCGGCTACCGGCCGGAGACCGTCCGCCTTCCCTACACTACGGATGACGAGAGCCACCGCGATCTGATCTCCGCGGCCTGTATGCGGTTTCAGGCCGAGATGCTGGAATGGTCGTCGGGACGGAAGCGGGAGCTCAATCGGTTCGACGGAACGATCCTTGGCCTCTCTCGACGCTACCAGACGGACGAGGCCAGCCCGTTCAAGCGGCTGAAGCACTCGACCCGCCAAAAGGACACCTACACCCTTGCGCTGATCGAGAAGGCCTTCGGAACGCGGTCACTTGCAGCCCTGAAGATCAACGATTTTTATCGGTGGTATGGAGTGGCCAAGGCACCGAAGGAGCCGGGTGGTCCCGAGCGTGTTCGGAAGGCCTACGGCATCATCAAAAAGCTCCGTGAGATGCTGGCTTTCGGCATCATGGCTGAGCTTCCCGAGTGCAAGCGCCTCTACGACGTTCTGCAGCATGCCCGCTTTTCGCAGCCGGCCCGGCGCCGTGTCTCGATGGAGCTTAGCCATGCCGAGGCTTTCATAGCCAAGGCGCTTGAGATGGGCCGGCTATCCCTGGCGCTGGGGACCGCCATCCAGTTCGAGACAGCGATGCGTCAGAAGGACGTCATCGGCGAGTGGGAGCCTATCACTGCAGGCGCAGCAGCCTCGGGTATTGTCCTGAACGGGCGTCGGTGGGTGAATGGCCTGACGTGGTCCGATATCGCGACCGACCTCGTGGTGAGGAAGGCAACGACGAAGACGGGCGCCTTCGCCGCACACGACCTGAAGCTCTGCCCCCTCGTGGTGGCTTTGCTGGACAAGGTGCCAACTAATCGCCGCGTCGGTCCGCTGATCCTAGACGAGGCAGCCGGCCGGCCCTTCGCCGAGTCCGCTTACGGGCGCGAATGGCGAATCGTCGCCAAGGCTGCGGGTGTGCCGGACCACGTCTGGAACATGGACGCCAGGGCGGGAGCGATCACGGAAGCTGAGGATGCTGGCGCAGATCTCGACCACATCAGGTCGGCTGCAGCGCACGCACAGACATCGACGACGCAGCGCTACTCGCGCGGCGCGGTCGGAAAATCACGGGCGGTAGCGAATCTTCGGGTCGCGCATCGGGCCGTGAAGAACGGGGCCTGAACAGGCCTTGGGGAACGCGACGGGGAACATGGGGAACGCGAGATCAGCGGTAGAGGGTTAGAAAAGCTGATGCTTCAACGAGTTAGTTGGAGCGGGCGATCGGGATCGAACCGACGACATTCAGCTTGGGAAGCTGACGTTCTACCACTGAACTACGCCCGCGTGCCGACAGACGGAAACGGTCTCGACACGCGAGTTCCGGCCCTTCAGCGGGGCGGACCATATCAGAGCGGCCCGCTTTGTCCACGGTCTCGTCGCGGCGGGCCGCGAGGGTTCACGTTCCCAAGGGGCGGGCTTTCCGATAGCGTATGGGCCGGTCCGGCCCATTGATCCGGCCCATCGCGCGACCGGGTCGGCTCGCCTCTTCGGCACGGCGCCCATCCCCAGCATGCGGATTGTCAAAAAGCACCGATGGATATCTCCTCCGCGCAGGGCGGCACGCACGCCACGATGAACGACGCCTCCGGCGGGATGCCCCGCCCTGGCCCACGCCTCGTTCTCGCCTCGGCGTCGCCGCGCCGGCTGGCTCTGCTGCAGCAGGCCGGCCTCGAGCCCGACGCCCTGCTACCCGCCGATATCGACGAAACCCCCAACACGTCCGAGGCACCGCGCGAACTCGCCCGGCGCCTTGCCCGGGCCAAGCTCGACGTGGCGGCGGACGCCGCCCGTCGCCGCGACGACATGCGCAACAGCTACATCGTCTCGGCCGATACGGTGGTGGCCGTGGGCCGGCGCGTCCTGCCGAAGGCGGAACTGGCCGATGAGGCCACGGATTGCCTGCGCCTGCTCTCCGGGCGCCAGCATCGCGTCTACACGGCGGTGTGCGTGCTCTCCCCCAAGGGCAACCGCCGCGAGCGTGTGGTGGAGACGCGGGTGCGGTTCAAGCGCCTCTCCGGCCGCGACATCGAAAGCTACATCGCCTCGGACGAGTGGCGGGGCAAGGCCGGCGGGTACGCCATACAGGGCCTTGCCGGTTCCTTCGTGGTCAAGCTCGTCGGCTCGTATAGCGCCGTGGTCGGTCTTCCCCTCTACGAGACGATCAGCCTCCTCGACGGCGAGGGCTTTCCCGTGCGGCAGGCCTGGGGGGCGATGGCATGAGCGGGACCGTTCCCCCCAAGCACAAGCCGGAGCCTTGCCCGGTCTGCGCCAAGCCCGCGCAGGCGGAGTTCCAGCCCTTCTGCTCGACCCGCTGCGCCGATATCGACCTCGGCCGCTGGCTCACCGACCGCTATGCGATCCCCACCGACGAGGACGAAACCGAGGACGAGGTCCCGCCGCGCTCATCCTGAATCGATCCGATTGCAGGATGCGTGAGAAGGAGGCTGGACAGGGCCACATGACCTCACTATACCCCCGCTCCAGTCGACGGCGCCAAGCGCTTCGGCGGAGGCCCAGGTAGCTCAGTTGGTAGAGCATGCGACTGAAAATCGCAGTGTCGGCGGTTCGACTCCGTCCCTGGGCACCATTCCTTTTTATGGCATTTCCGCATCAAGATCGCCGGTCCTTTTCGCCCGCGCCGGTTTACGGAAGCGGGGACGCCGCCCTGTCATTCGGAGGGTACTGCGACACGCTTACCTGCCTGATTGCACCGCTCACCGTCGCGATGACGAACACCAGCGCTGGCGAGCGAGGTCCGCAGGTACCTTCGACGGATCCCCGGTGAGACTCCGATCACGCCCGATGGGACGTGCCGCACAGCGGCCGGCATCATGCCAGCAAAAAGCCCGGCACGGAGTGATCCGGCCGGGGTAGGGGATGGGAGCGAAACTTAGGTGAGGAGCAACCCGAAATCGCTCGCATCCAGCGACGAGGCAGCCACAAACCGCCGCGATCTCCTTGAAGTTCGTGTCGGTGAACGTGAAGGTTTCCGCTCCCTGAAGGAAGAGCTTGTCGTTGCCAGCATCCCCCTGGACCAGCGTCGGCGCCTCGATGACCACCAGCCTATCGTCGCCGACTCCCACGTCCAGCGTATCAGAGCCAGCGTCTCCGCGCAGGGTATCGTTGCCCTCACCTCCGAAAAGCCGGTCATTTCCCGCGCCGCCAGCGAGGACGTTGGCCACCGCATCGCCCGTCAGCGTATCGGCGTTCTGGCTTCCGGTAAGGTTCTCGATACTGGTCAGGATATCGCCTTGCGCGTCACCGCCACTGTAGGACCCCGTCGCTAGATCGACGGTCACACCGAGGAGGGAATGCTCGTAGCTCGCCGTATCGCTGCCACCCGCGCCGAAAAACTGGTCGGCTTTCGCGCCGCCTTCGAGCACATTGGCCGTCGCATCGCCCGTGAGAACGTCTTCGTATCGACTGCCGCGAAGGTTCTCGATGTCCGTCAGGATATCGCTCTCAGCGTCGCCACCGGTGTTGGCCCCCGTCGTCAGATTGACGGTTACACCGAAGAGAGAATCCTCGTAGCTCGCCGTGTCGCTGCCACTCGCGCCGAAAAGCTGGTTGGCTTCCGCGCCCCCTTCGAGCACATTGGCTTTTGCATCGCCTGTCAGAGAATCCGCGTCGTCACTTCCGCGAACGTTCTCGATGCTCTCGAGAGTATCCCCCCATGCCGCCCCACCATCGTTGACCTTGGTCGTCAGGTTCACATCGACAGAAAAGGCCGACGTCTCGTAGCTCGAAGTGTCGTTACCTGCGCCACCTCGGATGACGTCGGCGCCGTTGAGACCTTCCAGGATATTGTCACCCGCATCACCGACCAGGATATCGAGGAAACGAGTGCCGACAACATTCTGAATGTCGATGAGCGTGTCATGAAATCCGAAGCCGTCCCTGTTGTAGGCCTCGCGCTCGTCAATAAAAAAACTGAACGCCCAAAGTATCTGGAGCGTCTGGTCCGCTGTATCCCACATAACTGGCAGTATTTTTTCCGGAACCGCCTCGGATGATATTGGTACCCAGATTGCCTATCAAGGTGTCGTCGCCGCCACCGCCATTCAAGACGTCATTGCCCGAGCCGCCGTATAGGAAGTCACCAATTTTACCACCCTGCAGAACGGAATCGCCAGTCCTGTCGTCATAGGCGAGAATTAACGATCCGGCCCCATCGGCAACATTTATTTGGGCGCCACCGCTTAGATAGGTATATTTTATGGAAGGTGCTCCGCCTAATGACAGGCCCAGGAACCCGCCGGCGAAGCCTACCTTTAGAGTCCGGATCGGCGTTATTGCTCAAAAAATCACTTCTCCGAGGCGGCCGTCGTCGAAAATTGCCAATCCTGCATAACTCATAGTGGAAACTTCCATTTCAGCGTGACTTTAATGCGAATACTTATAAAAATACATAAAATATGTCGTGGCTGAATTTACACTAGCCGCCTACACTGACATTCGTTTCAGAGGCGAGCGCGGATTGCGATCCGACAATCAAGGCTCAGTTCAATGACTGGCAGACATGCCTTTGCGAAGGCTGGGATACAATGAGGTCGGAGACGCCAGGAATAGGAGAAAGCGCGGCTCGATTAAGCAGTATCTTATGGTGTGCCTGATCTGATCCTCTGGTTCGTCGCGCAAACGGTCAGGCCGCCGGACGAGCTTCGCGCGGCCAATGGATCGTTTTGTGCACTGCCGACGTTTCACATGGTGCGACACAGCATGAGGATGCCGCAATGCCGTCGTTGCTCGAAGCCGCCGAAGACGAATTGACCGCCATGGCGCAGGCGGCGAGGGAGGCCATCGACCTCCGCTTGCAGATGTCTCCAGGCGAGGACGGAGTCAGCTTCTGGGCGGCCGTGGCCAAGCTCTATGCCCGAGGTCTGGCAGAGCCTATAGCGGTGCCTGAGGAATGCGCCGTGTAACCTTGGGCTATGACAGTACGTATTGAGCGAAACGTGCCGCCCTCTTGGCCCGCATCTGCATGGTCCTTGATGGTGTACTGGCGGCTCGCTTGCGCTTGGAGCAGGAATTCTTCCCCTTCGCTCCGCCCGTCGCCCATCGTGCGTGCCAGGCTGCTAGGTAGATCGTGTCGCATAAGTGAGGCGGTGCGACTGACGGCGCAGAATGAATGCCAGACGAGTCACAGGAAAAGCAAGGCGAGACTTATTCTACCATGACTCGACGATCATTGTGGGCGGCTAATTTCCGGGGCGACGGAACAGCATTGCCGTCTCACATGGGCGGTCTGGATATTCATTAAACCCACGCTGGGGATCGTTGTGTCCCCATCCTCGTGATGTCCTCAGCCAGTCCCATACGATCGACGGTCGATCGGTAGGATCAGTCAGCGGAATGACCCGCCGAGATCGAAGGCCGCCCGGGGTCAATGATCGAGCAACTCGCCTCCACGATCCGCCCCTCGCCACACCGAGTGGATCACCCGCGATCCTTCTATCAGACCCGGCCCTACCGGTCCCGATCCGCCTCAAGCTGCTTCATGAGTTCGGCAAGGCGCGGGTCCAGCGGCTCGTCGATGACCGGCTCATAGAGGGCCTGCAATTCTTCGCCGAGACGCCGCCGGGTCGTCTCGGTCAATGCGCTGTTCAGATCCGTAGCACGGGGCCTGGGCCAACTGGGCTCGCGGTATTCCTCGATGCGCATCCCAACTCCCTCTCTGACACGAAGACTGTAAACGCGAAGGCCGACGATAGGTTCATATGTCGCGCCTCATGGGGGACGGTCTCCCTCAGGCGGAGAGAGCGGGTGCCCTGGACATGAGGCCCTTGGCGACACCGGTGGCCTTGGGCGAGGGCATCCCCGGGCAGAAGTCCGCGCCCTTGTCGGTCAGAGAGCCGCAGCAGGTGTTTCGCGGAGGCGCCGAACCGCCATCTCTGCTGTGCCAATGACCATCGAACGAGCTTGCCGCCGGAATAACGAGAGCACCTGTCGAGATCGAATGATGTCGGCGCGCCCGGCGATCGCGGATAAGCGAAGTTTCGACCACTCTCATAGTCCAGGCGAATCCGTTATTCCCGGCGTTGTAGCCTTGTCTGAAGTTTTTCCAGGCTGATTTTTCGATATTGTTTCTCAACATGTGCTTATGAAATATTTGAGCTGGCGATTGATGCTTGCATTGCCGCCTCCGCTGGTTAGGCTCCGTCGAATCATCCCGCTTCGGAAACGCCGCCCCATCTCCGTATGAGCCTCACCTCCGCGCAAATCCTCGACCTCGCTCCCGATGCATCGAGCCGCAAGGCCGGTCAGGATCAGGCGAAACCGGCCAAGTGGGGCGGGCTCGGGCGGGCGGGCGACGTCGTCTGGGGCGAGATCAAGGGGAGCGGAGCGAACCCCTATCGCACGGTGGCCGATCTCTCCGGTCCGGCTTCGAAATGCACCTGCCCGAGCCGGAAGTTTCCCTGCAAGCACGCAATCGGCCTGATGCTGGTGGATGCCGCCGCGCCGATCTCCGAGGCCGGACCGCCGGATTGGGTCGCCGCCTGGATCCGGGGCCGCGAGAGCCGCGCCGTCTCCGCCGAAACGCGCTCCCAGCACGCCTCCGCCCCCGTCGACGAGAAGGGGCAGGCCAAGCGCCGTCAGGCCCGCGAGGACAAGGTCTCGGCGGCCCTCGGCGAACTCGACCTCTGGCTCGGCGACCTGATGCGGCGCGGTCTCGCGACGGCGCGGCGTGAGTCCTACGCCTTCTGGGACCGCATGGCGGGGCGTCTCGTCGATGGGCAGGCCCCGGGCCTCGCCCGCAGGGTCCGGGCCATGCCGGGCCTCGTCGCGGCCGCGCCCGGTTCTGACGCACGTCCGGAAGCGGCCCTCGCCCTCGCCCTCGCCCGCCTCTCGCTGCTGGCCCGGGCCGCGCGGCGCCTGGAAAGGCTCGACCCCGAACAGGCCGCGGGCGTCCGCGCGGCCATCGGCTATCCCGTGACCGCCGAGGAGATGGCGAGCCGGCCGGGTCTCGTGGACGAGTGGACCGTCCTCGCCCATGCGGTAGAGGAGGAGGACAAGCTCACCGCCCGCACCGTCTGGCTCGCCGGACGGCGGAGTGACGCCATGGCTCAGGTGATCGATTACGGCACACCGGGCTCGCCGCTGCCGCCGGTCCCGGCGGCGGGGCAGGATTTCTCGGGCGCCCTCGCCTTCCATCCCGGCGATCCGCCGCTCAAGGCCGCGTTTCGCGAGGGGCGCGCCGGGCCGGCACCGGCCGGCGCCCTGCCCGGCGCGACGAGCGTCGCCGAGGCCCTCGACGGTTTCGCCGGGGCCCTGGCGAGGGCGCCGTGGATCGACCGCTGGCCGGTCCGGCTGTCCGGCCTGCGCCTCGGACATCTGGCGGATGGCGGCATGGGCGCGGGTGACGCCACCGGCTGTTTCACCCTCGCCGATTCCGCACATGTCCCCCCTCTGATGGCGGTGGCGGCGGGCGGCCCTGTCGATCTTTTCGGGCTCTATGACGGGTTCGCGCTGGCGCCCCTGGCCATGGTGGCCGACGGGCACCTCTACGCGGTCCCCGCCCAGGATCCCCGGCCGATCCTGGTGAGGGCGGCCTGATGAGCCTCGACGTCTCCGCCCCCGACGATTGGGACTCGGCCCTCGTCTCCGCCCTGCTGGGAGCCGACCGCTCCCCCTCTCCCGCCGATCTCGAGACGGCCGCCGGCGCGCTTCCCCGCGGAGAACCAGGCATGGCCCTGCTGGCGCGGGTCGCGGTCGCGGGCATCCACCATCTCGCGGGCAGCGGCTTTCCGCCCGACGCCTTCACGCCGGCACCGCCGTGCCAGCCGAAGGGCCGGCCCTGCCCGCCTGACGCGGCGGCGCGGCTCGGGCTGCTCCTCGCCGGGGGCACAGAGGCGCGGGGCCGCGTGAAGGAGTGGTGCGAGATCGCGGCGGAGCGGGGCATGCGCGCGCCGCCCTGGCTGCTCCCCGCCCTCGCGCCCTACCGGCGCGAGTGGGAAGAGACCATCGACGCGGTCGCGGGCGCGGAGCTCGCCTGGCTGGACGCGGCCTGTTCCGCCCGAGGCGCCGAGACGGCGACGTCGGCCCTGGACGGCGCGGAGGCGAGCCCCGCCGAGCGCCACGCCGCCTTCGCCGCCTTCCGCCTGCGCGATCCCGAAGGAGCCCGCGCCGAACTGGAGGCTGGGTTCCGCGCCGAGAAGGCGGACATGCGTGAGCGCCTCGTCCACATCCTGGAGATCGGCCTGTCGGAGGCGGACGCGCCCTTTCTCGAAACCTGCCTGGACGATCGCGCGGGCGGCGTGCGCGCGGCGGCGAGGGGCCTGCTGCCGCGCCTCACCCACTCGCTCCTCGCCGCCCGCATGGCGGCGCGGGCGCGAACCGCCCTCGTGGTCGAAAGCAGCCGGACGCTCCTCGGCGGGACGAAACACACTCTGTTAGTCACGCTGCCGGAGGAATCTCCGACGCTCGCGCGGGATGGAATCGAGCCGAACGCGTACGAGCGGAGGCGCGGTGGCGCGAGGGCCGGTCTGCTCGAGAGCGTCATCGGCGCCGCTCCCCTCCACGCCTTCGCCGAACATCCGCCGAGGCTCTGGATCGAGCTGGCCCTGCGCAGCGAGTGGCCGATGCAGATCGTCGATGGCCTTCTTACCGCCGCGCGCCGCGAGCGCGACCTCGACTGGGTACGGGCGATGGTGTCGGTGCTGGCCGAGGCGGCCGCCGGGCGCCTCTCCGGCATCGAGCCGGGCGATGCCCTCCGTGAGACCTGGGCCAGCGCCGTGCGGTCGCTCCCCGCCGCGGAATGGGAGGCGACGGTGACGCAGATGCTCGCCAAGGGGGAGATCGATACGATCCTGACCCTGCTGCGGCAGACGCCCTCATCCCTGTCGGAGGCCTTCACGGCGGCCCTCCTCGATTGGCTCGCCGCGGTGACGCGGACCTCGCAATCCGACCGCAAGGACCTCGCCTCCGCTTACCTGCTCACCCGCCTCGCCGAACGGGCCTGGCCCGACGAAGACCATGCGGCCTCCGCCGCTGCCATCCTCGCCCGGCTGCCGGACGAGGCAGAGGACAACCTGCGCCGGCAGATCGAGGATTTCGCCGAAACCCTCGCTTTGCGCGCCACCATCAGACAGGAGTTCGCCTGAGGCATGAGCCAGACCAACGGAACCAAGACGACGCAGCTGCGCCGGGCCGCCGAGGATGCCTTCGCCGAGGAGTTGGAGGCGCTGCGCGGCGCCGATGACAGGCCGCGCCCGCCGAACTGGCTGCTCTCGCCGCAGGCGGTCGTCACCTACCTCATGGGCGGGCAGCTCGACTCCGGTTTCGAGGTCACGCCGAAATACATCGGCGACCGGCGCCTGATGGAAGTCGCGGTGGCGACGCTGGCCACCGACCGGGCGCTCCTTCTCCTCGGTACGCCGGGTACCGCCAAGAGCTGGGTCAGCGAGCATCTGGCGGCGGCGATCTGCGGCACCTCGCGCCTCATCGTGCAGGGCACCGCCGGCACCAGCGAGGAATCGATCCGCTACGGCTGGAACTACGCTCTGCTGCTGGCCAAGGGGCCGAGCCGCGAGGCCGTGGTGGCGAGCCCGATCGTACGCGCCATGGAGGAGGGGAGAATCGCCCGCGTGGAGGAACTGACCCGCATCCCCTCCGAGACGCAGGACAGCTTCATCACGATCCTCTCCGAGAAGACCCTGCCGATCCCGGAACTCAACGAGGAGATCGCAGCCGCCCGGGGCTTCAACCTCATCGCCACCGCCAACAACCGGGATCGCGGCGTCAACGAGTTGTCGAGCGCGTTGAAGCGCCGCTTCAACACCGTGGTGCTGCCCTCGCCGGCCACGATCGAGGCCGAGATCGCCATCGTCGAATCCCGCGTGGCCGCCCTCGGGCGCGCCTTCGAGATACCCGCCGAACCGCCCGGCGCCGACGAGATCCGCCGCGTCGTCACCATCTTCCGCGAGTTGCGGGAGGGCGTGACCGCGGACGGCAAGAGCAAGGTCAAGCAGCCGTCCGGCACGCTCTCCACGGCCGAGGCGATCAGCGTCGTCGGCAGCGGGCTGGCGCTGGCCGCGCATTTCGGCAACGGCCACCTCTCGGCCCACGACCTCGTCTCCGGCATCAGTGGCGCGGTGATCAAGGATCCGGTGCAGGACGCCATCGTCTGGCGCGAATATCTCGAAACCGTCGTGAAGGAACGGCCGGAGTGGAAGGATTTCTACCGCGCCGCCCGCGAGAGCGCGTGAGGGCGTTCTCACCCTCCCCCCTCTGCGGGGGAGGGTGCCTGCGGAGCAGGCGGGAGAGGAGGCGACCTCTCCGGAGATGGCGCTCCCCTCTCCCGACCCTCGCTCACGCGAGGGCCACCCTCCCCCGCATAGGGGGGAGGGAAAGCCCCGCGCGCCATCCACCGCGACACCCCACCTACGAGACCGTTCGTGCCATGAGCCTTCGCCCCACCACCCCCGGCCGCGATGCCTGAGGTTCGGATCTTCGGCATCCGCCATCACGGGCCGGGCTCGGCCCGCTCGCTGCGCGCGGCCCTCGATGCCTTCCAGCCCGATTGCCTGCTCATCGAGGGGCCGCCGGATGCCGACGCCCTGATCCCCCTCGTCGCCGACCCGGCGATGGAGCCGCCGGTGGCGCTGCTCGTCTACCGGGCGGACCGGCCGCAGACCTGCGCCTTCTTCCCCTTCGCGGCCTTCTCGCCCGAATGGGTGGCCATGCGGCATGGACTCGACCATGGGGCGACCCTGCGCTTCATCGACCTGCCGCACGCGATCCAGCTCGCCGACGGGTTCGAAACGAGGGGAGAGGCGCCCGAAGGCGAGACGGCGCCGGCCGGGCTCGATACGCCCGCGCCCGCCGAGGCGCCCTCCGTCGCCGTTCGGCGCGATCCCCTCGGCGAACTGGCCGAAATCGCCGGCTTCCCCGATGGCGAGCGCTGGTGGGACGCCTTCGTCGAGAGTCGCGCGGGCGAGGACGGCGACGTGTTCGCGGCGATCCACGAAGCCATGGCGGCCTTACGCGAGGGAGCGGAGGCGGCTCCCCGTCAGGGCGCCGATGGGGACGCGTTTCGCGAGGAGGCGCGCGAGGCGCATATGCGCACCTGCCTCCGCAAGGCGGCACGGGAGGACTTTGCCCGCATCGCCGTGATCTGCGGGGCGTGGCACGCCCCGGCGCTGGCGCGCCACGACGCCAAGGGGCAGGTCGGCCTCGATGCGGCGACCCTGAAGGGATTGCCCAAGACCAAGGTCGCCGCGGCCTGGGCGCCCTGGTCCTACGAGCGCCTCGCCACCGCCAGCGGCTACCGGGCCGGGGTGCTCTCGCCCGAATGGTACGATACCCTGTGGAACCACGAGGGCCGGGTCGCCGCCCGCTGGCTCGCCCGCGCGGCGACCCTTCTCCGCGCGGAAGACCTCGATGCCTCGCCGGCCTCCGTGATCGAGGCAGCCCGCCTCGCCGAGGCGCTGGCCGGGTTCCGGGGCCGGGCACGCCCGTCCCTCGACGACCTGCACGAGGCTGCGCAGGCGACCCTGTGCTTTGCCGATCCGGCCCCGATGGCCCTGATCCGGCGCAAGCTCGTCATCGGCGAGCGCCTGGGCGCGACTCCGCCGGACAGTCCCGGCACGCCGGTGGAGGCGGATTTCGCCGCGACCTGCAAGAGCCTGCGCCTCAAGCCGGAGGCGGTCGCGGGCGACCTCGTCCTCGACCTGCGCAAGGACAACGACCTCGCCCGCAGCCATTTCCTCAATCGGCTCCACCTCATCGGCATCCCCTGGGGCCGGCGCCAGCAGGCACGCGGGCGCGGCACCTTCAAGGAGGCGTGGTTCCTGTCCTGGCAGCCCGAATGGGTGGTGGATCTGGTCGCCGCCTCGGCCGATGGCGGCACGGTGGCGGAGGCCGCCGCCAGCCGGGTGCGCAGGCGGGCGCACGAAGCGACCCGTGTCGCGGAACTGTCGGGCCTCATCGGCACGCTCCTCGACGCCGATCTCGCCGGAGCCGGGGAGGATGTGATCCGCGCCCTCAACGACCGCGCCGCCGTCTCGGCGGACGTGTTCGACCTGATGGAGGCGCTGCCACCGCTCGCCGAACTGGCGCGCTACGGCTCGGTGCGCTCCTCCGATACGGAGCCGGTGCTCGGCGTGGTGCGCGGGCTCGTGCCGCGGGCGGCCGCAGGACTGACGGCGGCCTGCCAGAGCCTCGACGACGATGCAGCGAGTGCCGCCAAGGCGCGGATCGTCGGCGTCCACGCCGCGATCTCCCTCCTGGAGGAGCCCGACCTGAAGGCCGTCTGGCAGGAGGCCCTTCGCGGCCTTGCCGACCAGAGCCATGTGCATGGCCGCGTCGTCGGACGCGCCGTGCGACTGCTGTTCGATGATCGGGCCCTCGATGCGGAACAGGCCGGCGACCGGCTTCGCCTCGCTCTGTCCCGCGCCTCGGGCACGATGGCGGCGGCCGCCTGGATCGAGGGGTTTTTGGAGGAGAGCGGCACGGCCCTGATCCATGGCGGCACCCTGCTCGCGGTCATCGACGAATGGCTCGCCGGCCTCGACGGGACGCTCTTTGCCGAATTGCTCCCCCTGCTGCGACGCACCTTCGCGACGATCTCGCAGGGCGAGCGACGCGCCATCGGCGAGGCTTTGAACCGCCATGGGACGGGTGTTTCCGAGGGAGAGGGATCGGGCCGCATCCTCGATGCCGAACGCGCCGCCAGGGTGCTTCCGATCCTGCGCCTCCTCCTGGCGCCTGTGGAGAACGAGACGACGGAGGACACGCCATGAGCGGCACCGAGCGCCTGCGCCGCTGGCGCCTCGTCCTCGGCGGGGGCGCGGCGGACGGCACCGGCTGCGGCCTGTCTGGCCGCGATGTCGGCATCGACCGGGCGCTCGGCGCCCTCTACGATTCCGACCGGAAGGGTGGCCTCGGTGCCTCGTCCCCCTCCGTGCCGCGCTGGCTCGGCGACATCCGCGATTATTTCCCGGCCTCCGTGGTGCAGGTGATGCAGCGCGACGCCTTCGAGCGCCTCGACCTCAAGCGCATGCTCACCGAGCCCGAGATGCTGGAGGCGGTGGTCCCCGACGTCGCCCTCGTCTCGACCCTGATCTCCATGCGCGGGCTGCTGGGCGGCAAGACCAAGGACACCGCCCGCCTCGTGGTGCGCAAGGTCGTGGAGGCCCTGATGCGCAAGCTCGAAGAGCCCCTGCGCCAGGCGGTGACGGGGGCCATCGATCGCGCCAGCGTGAACCGGCGCCCGCGCCACACGGAGATCGACTGGAACCGGACCATCCGGGCCAACCTACGCCATTACCAGGCCGAGTACCGCACCATCATCCCCGAGACCCGGTTCGGCCACGGCCGGCGCCAGCGCGCCAGCCTCAAGGACGTGATCCTGTGCATCGACCAATCCGGCTCGATGGCGAGTTCGGTCGTCTATTCGAGCATCTTCGGCGCGGTGATGGCCTCGCTCCCGGCGGTGACCACCCGCCTCGTCGTGTTCGACACCGAGGTGGTGGACCTCTCCGACGAGTTGGAAGACCCGGTGGAGGTGCTGTTCTCGGTCCAGCTCGGCGGCGGCACCGACATCAACCGGGCGATGGGCTATTGCGAATCCCGCATCACCCGGCCCGAGGACACGATCCTCGTCCTGATTTCCGACCTCTACGAGGGCGGCGTCGAGGCCGGGCTCCTGGCGCGCGCGCAGCGGATGGTGGCGTCGGGCGTGCAGGTGGTGGCGCTGCTGGCCCTGTCCGACGAGGGCGCGCCGTCCTACGACCGAGCGCTGGCGGGCCGGCTTGCCGCGCTGGGCGTGCCGGCCTTCGCCTGCACGCCGGACCTGTTCCCCGACCTGATGGCGGCGGCGATCCGGAAATCCGACCTCACCGCCTGGGCCGCCTCGGCCGGCATCGCGGCGATCCCGGCGGCGGGCGCGTAGGGGATCGGCCGACGGTTCGCGGAGCGCTGGCCGGTATCATCGAATCGACCCGAATGCACGCCCCGACCAACACCCGTGCCTTTTCCGGGGCCGCGCAGCGAAACCCGCGATACGTCAGCACGGCCGCGCCCGCTCCGAACCCAACGGCGACACCCGGTCACGACGAACGGGCGTGCTCTTCAACAGCGCCCGTCAGGCCGGCTCAATGTCGAAGCTCTGGGCTCGGCCGGCCGCAGGCGGACCGCATGGAAGGCGTGTTCCCCTTCACCCTGGTTTCGGCCTACCGGCTCAAGGTCATGGACGACATCTTCTCGAGGCTGACGCCCCACCAAAGGGGGCAGGACGTACTCGTGTTGCAGCACGCAGCCGCCAAACGCTCCATGCCCGGACCAACGGCGATCCGGCCTCCGCCGCGAGGCCGGCCCCGACCACATCATCGACGCTGCAAAAGGACCCCGCAATGACGCCCTGGCAGGCAGGAGTGCCCAGCAAGCAATAATTACCCCGCAAACAACACTCTTTCCTGAAAATAGTTCTTGATTTTTCCACAAATCCGTAGAAATTCAGACACCTATGCCGAATCACAATTATAAAACTATATAAACTGAAGACGCCTGTCTTACATCGACAATATACTCCAAAGACTTTCGTCCGATCTATATTAATGAAGCGACACGCTATAATTACTTACATCGTTTTTTAATTATAGGGAGCAACTCATGACAAACACACTGGCATTGTGGAAATCTGAGATTGTCGTCACGGCAGGGGGGCGTATCGGCGCACTGAACGATGGCGGATTCGTGCTTGTTCAGGAGGATCTCGGCCAGATAGTCAGTTGGAAATATGATGCGTTCGGCAATATAAACTTAGACGACAGCAAGATTTATTCCATGAGCGATGGCCAACCCCTAAGCAATCCGCATGTAAAAAGCACAAGCTCCGGCGCTGTTATCACGTATGATTATCTTTATGAAGATGGCGATTACGATATTAGATACATATACGTAGATGGATCCGGAGATATTTTGTCCGGATACTCGGCTGCACGCTCTACTCTAAGCGAAAGGATTGCCGGCATCGGAGTTGGGACCGATGACGGTATCGCGTTTGTTTACGAAGTTGTAGATTCGGAATCAGATTCAGACGTCTGGCTGAGTGTTCGCGACCCAGCAGGGTCGGAAGTGTTTTTAACAAAGGTACACACCGAATCGAGCGGCTACCAGTATGAAGCCGATGTGTCGTTCTTGAAGAATGGCAACGTCTTGGTTTCTTGGAGCAACAGCGACTCGTCAGGCATCGCACGAGAGATTCGCATCGCAATTTATGATCCGAACGGCAATTTGGTGTTGCCCGAACGGGTCATCGGGACAACAAGTAATCCAGCGTTTTCAACCGTGTCAGCCCTAGAGAACGGCAATGCAATTATTGCGTGGCAAGACCAAGCCGACCAACGGATGTATTACAAGATCGTCGATGGAGACGGTCAGGATGTGACGGTCCTCCGTCATATCGATGAGTATTTTGGAATACTGCCGAAAATCATAGGCCTGCGCGATGGCGGTTTCGTGATGGCATGGTCCAGCTACAGTGGCTTGGAATCGGATGGCAGCCCGGACGGCGATGTCGCCGTCCAGCGCTTCGATGCATCGGGGAACCGCGTTGGCGCCGAGTACCGGATCGATCAGTCTGGAGATCAAACTCTTTCCGATGTATCCTTGACCGCAGACGGTCGGATTATCGTTACATATGAGTCCGAAACTGGCGACTCGACGGATAATCATTACGACGCCTTCGTGATTCTCGACCCACGCGAGGCTTCGATAACCGGATCCGACGGCGACGACGTCCTCATTGGCCGACTCGACGCGAGTTTCATCAACGGTCTGGACGGGAACGACGCCCTCTACGGAATGGGCGCGAACGACATCATCAACGGCGGCGCCGGAAACGATCTGCTCGATGGCGGAGCAGGCGGCGACATGTTGATCGGCGGCGACGGCAACGACACCTATGTCGTCGACAGTTACGGCGACATCGTCATCGAGCAAGCCGGCCAAGGAACCGACACGATCAGGGCGAGCCTGGATTACGCGCTGGCCATCGGACTCTCCGTCGAGAACCTACGGACGACGCTCGATTCCGGCACGAACCGAATCAATCTCACGGGCAACGAACTCGCCAACAGGCTCGTGGGAAATGACGGCGCTAACATCCTCGCCGGCGGAGCCGGTGCAGATATCCTTTACGGCCGGAGGGGCGATGACGTCTTTATCGTCTCGGAGGCCGGGGATCGGGTCTTCGAGACGATCGGTCAGGGCAACGACACGGCGCAGACTTCGGTTTCCTACGCCCTGGCCGCAGGCCAATCCATCGAGACGCTGAGAACCATGAACGATGCGGGCACCGCCGGCATCGACCTCACCGGCAACGATCTCGCGAACAAGATCGTGGGCAACGCCGGTGCCAATATTCTAGTCGGCGGGGGGGCCGGCGACTCGCTCTTCGGCAGGGCTGGAGCCGACCTGTTCCAGTTCAGATCGCTCGCCGACAGCACAGTCACTGCAGCGGCGGGGCGGGACACGATCCAGGACTTCAGCCATGCACAGGGGGACCGGATCGACCTGAATCTTATCGACGCGGTCGCAGGAGGCGTCGTCAACCAAGCCTTCAGGTTCATCGGTGATGCGGCTTTCCGCGACAAGTCCGGTGAACTCCGATCCGTGGTGTCCGGTAGCAACACACTGGTTAGCGGCGATGTCAACGGCGACGGCGCTGCCGACTTCGCCATTCTGATCAAAGGTGTCCACACGCTTCAGGCCGGCGATTTCATCCTCTGATCGCGCCGTAGCTCAACCCCTCGCCCGCGCCCGCGCCCGTCGGGCCGGCCAGATGTCGAAGCCTGGGTTGGGGGGGCCGCGGAGCAGGGCCGCGTGGAAGGCCCGTGCCCGTCGGCGGCGGCGCCACAGGCTCCGGTGGCATAGGCGGGATCGGGGCCGCATCGGCCACAGCGTACGCCTCATGGTCGGACCCGATCGGGCATTGGTCGCGCGGATCGCGGGGCCAGCGTCAGAGCAGGAGGCGGGGGTTTTTGCGGCCGTGTTCCGAACCACGCACCGCGTCCGCCGTCATGGCTGAACATGGCGGCAACTCCGACGAGATGCGCCGCATCAGGCGCCCCGTGCCAGATCGGGCCTTCCCAGGGCCTGTCGTGCCAGGGCGAACCGCGCAGGAACGCGTTCAGCAGGCCGGAGATCAGGCGCCCAGGGCCGCCGCTCATGCGCCCCCCGTCACGGCGAGATCGCCGTAGAACCGCGCCGCCACGTCGGGATGGGAGCGCAGGCGGCCCTTGAGGTAGTTGCGGCCGACCTCGTGGAAGAGCGGGTTGTCGGGGTCGCTCGCCGGCCCGCGCGCCTCCGAAGCGAGGTCGGGCGGCAGGGCGAGGAGGGGCACCGTGGCGTCGTGGCGGGCGCCGAGGAAGAACGCGACGGAGAGACGGTCGCGCCCCGCCGGCGGGGTGACGACCCGGTGGATCGTGGCCCGCAGGTAGCCGTTGGAGGCGAGTTCGAGCAGTTCGCCGATATTGACGACGAAGCTCCCCTCCACCGGCTCGGCCGCGATCCAACCGTCAGGCCCCTCGACTTCGAGGCCGCTCTGCCCGTCCTGGACAAGCAGGGTGAGGAAGCCGCTGTCCTTGTGGGCGCCGACGCCCTGCTCTCCCTGCGTGGCCTCGCGGCCGGGATAGCGGATGATCTTGATGTGCTGGTTCGGCGCGCCCTGATAGATCGGGGCGAACACGTCCTCGGGCTGGCCCAAGGCGAGGGCGAAGGCGCGCAGCAGGCGGATGCCGAGCTGCGTCACCGCCGCCTGCCAGCGCAGCAGGCCGACGCGGAGGTCGGGCAGTCCGACCGGCCATTGGTTCGGCCCCTGCAGCCGGCTCCAGGGGGGCGAGGCAGCGGTCTGCGCCAGGGCCTCGCACTCGGCGCCGACATCGAACTGCTCGCGCCAATCCGGCGCGCCCCGCGTGATCTCGCGTCCGGCCGCCGTGTAGCCGCGAAAATGCGGTGAGCGCACCATCGCCACCGCCTGCTTCTCCGGAAGAGGCAGGGCGAAGAAGCGCCGGGCCAGGGCCTGGACCTGCGTGATCTCCGCCGCCGGAATGCCGTGGCCGACGAGGTGGAAGAAGCCGACATCGCGGGCGGCATCACGCAGTTCGGCCAGGAAGGCCTCCCGCTCGGCCGGCCCGGCATCCAGCCGGCGCAGGTCGAGACGGGGGATCGAGGCGGCGGGAGCAGAGGATTCCGGTGCCGCCCACGAAGCCAGCGGGGAGGCCGCCACGGTCAGGCGGCCTTCGCGAAGGACCCGACCGAGGCCAGGGCCTGGTCGAGATCGGCCAGGATGTCGTCGATGTGCTCGATGCCGATGGAGAGGCGGACATAACCGTCGGACACGCCGGTGGCGCGCTGGTCCTCGGGCGTGAGCTGCGCGTGGGTGGTGGTGGCCGGATGGATGGCGAGGCTGCGGGCATCGCCGATATTGGCCACGTGGTAGAACAGCGACAGGGCCTCGATGAAGCGACGGCCGGCCTCGCGCCCGGCGGCGAGCTCGAACCCGACGAGGCCGCCATAGCCGCCCTTGAGGTACCGCTCCGCTCGCTCGCGCGCCTTGCCGGTGGCGTGCGAGGGATGGATGACCCGCTCGATCTCGGGCCGGGCGGCAAGGTAATCGACCACGGCCTGCGCGTTGCGGCTGTGGCGCTCGATGCGCAGGGCCACGGTCTCCAGCCCCTGCAGGGTCAGGAAGGCGTTGAGTGGCGAGACCGACGGGCCGAGGTCGCGCAGCAGTCGGACCCGGGCGCGCAGGATATAGGCGATGGGCCCGAGGGGCTTGGCCGCCTCCGTCCAGACCGCGCCGTGATAGCTCGGATCGGGGGTGTTGAGGGCGGGCTGGCGCTGGGGGTTGGCCGCCCAGTCGAACCGCCCGCCATCGATGATCGCCCCGCCGATGGCGATGCCGTGGCCGCCGAGATACTTGGTGGTGGAATAGACCACGATCGCCGCGCCATGGTCGAACGGGCGCGCCAGGAGCGGCGCGGCGGTGTTGTCGACGATGAGCGGGATGCCGAAGCCCCGGCCGATCTCGGCCACCTCCGCAATGGGGAAGACCGCGAGTTTCGGGTTGGCCAGCGTCTCGCCGTAATAGGCGCGGGTGCGGTCGTCGGTGGCGCGGCGGAAATTCTCCGGGTCGGCCGGATCGACGAAGCGAACCTCGATTCCCTGCTCGGCCAGGGTGTTGGCGAAGAGGTTCCAGGTGCCGCCATAGAGATCGGTGGAGGCGACGATGTTGTCGCCCACCCGCGCGAGGTTCTGCACCGACAGGGCGGAGGCCGCCTGGCCCGAGGCCAGGGCCAGCGCCGCCGCCCCGCCTTCGAGGGCGGCGAGGCGCTGCTCCAGCACGTCCACGGTGGGGTTCGTCACGCGGGTGTAGAGGTGGCCGAGTTCCTTCAGGGCGAACAGGTTCTCGGCATGGGCCGTGTCGCGGAACTGGAACGAGGTGGTCTGGTGGATCGGCACCGCCACCGAGCCCGTGGTCGGATCGGCGCGCCAGCCCGCATGCAGGGCGAGCGTCTCGGGGTGAAGCGAGGCGGGCCGGGGCGAGTTCGGCGTGTTCTGGTTCGACATGGGGTGGCTCCGGGAAAGGGAACGGGGCAGGGCATCGGCCAAGGGATATCGGTCACCGCTTCGCAGAAGCGGCGTGATCCCGGCATCGAGCGGAATGATCGGAACTACAGTTCCATCGACGATGAAGTCTGTTCCGGCCCTCGACTAGGCCGCCTGGCGACTAATCAAGATGACATCCGTATCATGAGACACGGGCCGCCCATGTCAACGAAATGGAATTTCGATTTTCGAGATCGATCGACACAAAGTCTTCGGCGGCAGGGGCGATAGGGGGAAGAGACCGTTCCTTCCCTCACATCGGCCCGCCTGCCACCGGCCGGGACTCTCTTCCGCGGTTTCAGCCTCGTGCTTCTCTAACGCCGGCGCGCCGCTCCGGCCTGGACAGAGCGGACGGGCCATGGTCCTGCACTTTGGGAAGTCCCACCCCTCGGAATGTCGGGCGGGCCGTGTCGTCCATCGGCCCATGGATGCCGCCCGTCGTATCCTCGTCGAACGGAGGCCCGATGAACGTTCTGATCGCCATGCTGGCGCTGAAGATCCTGACCCTGGCGGGATCGACGGCCACGACCATCGGCCTCGTCGGCCTGTTCGCCTTCCGCGACACCCTCGGTCCGCATCTCGTCCCGCTCTGGGTCGGCGGCTTCCTCGCCATCGCCCTCGGCGAGGGCGGGACATGGCTCATCGCCCGGCGGAATGCGGCCAAGACCGCCGAGGATTAGCCGAAGCGCGGGCTGTCGAGGTTCGCAGGCCCGCCCCTCACCCCTGCCGTCGCTCGAACCGGAAAGGACGGTGCTGGTCCTCGAAGGCCCGCATCTCGACCGTCCACAGCCCGCCATCGTCGCCGGCCAGGGTGAAATGGAGCGCGTAGGCGGCATGGCCCTCACAGGCGAGGCCACGGAACTCGATCTCGTCCAGCCACCAGGGCTCGTCCGAGCGGCCGCAGGCTTTCGTCCTGTCCACGAACAGGTCGAGATAGGCCGAGGCCGCGTCCCGCACGGCCGGGAGCGAGGCGGCGACCTTGGCCGCCAGATCGGCCTGGGCGCGGTCCACCGCGCCGCTCTCGTCGCTCAGGTAGAGGGGGATGCCATCGATCCGGGCGACCCAGCCGGCGGCCCCCATCTGCGTGAAATTCAAGGCCACGGCGTCACCTCCCCTCCCCCGCCCCTGCGGGGGACCGCCTCTTCCTCCGGAACGAAGGTGCCGGCCAGGATGAGGCGGGTCGGCTCGTTCAGTCGACGGCGATCATCACGTCGGAGGATTTGACGACGGCATAGGCCTCGCCGCCCACGGTGAGGCCGAGCGCATCCACCGACTCGTTGGTGATCGAGGCGGTGACGACGGTGCCGTCGGCGATCTCGATCTTCACATGGGCGGTGGTGGCGCCCTTCTCGACGGCGACGATCTTGCCCTTGAGGGTGTTGCGCGCGCTGATCTTCATGGTGTTTCCCTTTTACCGTG
Source organism: Methylobacterium sp. Leaf93 (assembly GCF_001422345.1). NCBI lineage: Bacteria > Pseudomonadati > Pseudomonadota > Alphaproteobacteria > Hyphomicrobiales > Methylobacteriaceae > Methylobacterium > Methylobacterium sp. Leaf93. Next base: position 366,679 of record NZ_LMMS01000001.1, read on the forward strand.
CGGAATTGGGGCCGAGGATGGTGAAGCCTTGGGCCTCGAAGAAGGGCCTCGCCTCGGCGCTCTTCAGGAAGTCGAGGAACTTGGCGGCCCCCTCTCCCCTGGCCTCGGCCGTGACGGCGAACGGGTACACCACCGGGGGATGGCTGTCCGCCGGAAACACGCCCACCACCTTCACCCCCGAATCGGACTTGGCATCGCTCTCGTAGACCACGCCGAGCGGCGCCTCCCCGCGCGATACCAGGAGCAAGGCGGCCCGGACGTTGTCGGCCTGGGCGAGGCGCGGCTGCAGGCCTCCCCACAGGCCGAGCTTCTCGAAGGCGGCTTTCGCGTATTTGCCGATGGGCACCGAATTGACCTCGCCGGTGGCGAGACGCCCGTCGGGTCCAAGCGCCGCGGCGAAGCCCTCGGCGGTGAACGGCACGTCGGCGGTCGCGGCATCCTTCGGCGCGATGACGACGATGCGGTTGCCGAGCAGGCTCACGCGGGTCTCGGGACGGATGAGGTTCTTCTTTGCGAGGTAGTCCATCCATTCGAGATCGGCCGAGGCGAACAGATCGGCCGGTGCGCCGGATTCGATCTGCCGCGCCAGGGCCGAGGACGCGGCGTAGCTTGCCTTCACCTCGACGCCGCTCCTGGCGGTGAAGGCCTTGCCCGCGTTGTCGAGGGCGTTCTTCAGGCTCGCCGCCGCGAACACCGTGGCCGTCTCGGCCGCCCTGGCGGCGGGAGGGAGGATAACGGGGGCCAGGATGACGGAGCCGGCGAGGACCAGGGCACGGACGGCGGTGAGCATGACGGATCGTCTCTCGAAGGCGGACAGTAAGGGGACAGCCGTCAGGCGGCCGCATCGGCGACGATAGCCCGGTGCAGCGCTATATACATCGAGACATATCGGTTGCTCAAGGTTCGACCGCCTGGCGCGTGCGGTCGAAATGGCCCTCCATTCGGCCTATCGTCGACCCTCATCGGAATGGGTCCGGGGCGTCGGGCGGGCGAGAGGCGGGCAAATGGCGAGGTTGAGCATCCGGGTCGATCTCGGCCCCGGAAACCGCGTCGGTCCGGGCAAGATCCAGCTCCTCGAAATGATCGCCGAACATGGCTCGATCTCGGCGGCGGGACGGGCCATCGGCATGTCCTACAGGCGGGCTTGGACGCTCACCGAGGCGCTGAACGCCGGCTTCGGCCGGCCCGTGGTGGAAGTCCAGATCGGCGGCAGGAGCGGCGGCGGCGCGCGGCTGACGGCCTTCGGTACCGATCTGGTCCGCGCCTACCGTGCCATCGAGACGGCGGCGGCCGAGGCTGCCGCGCCGTTCCTGAACGGGCTCGATGGGGAGACGGTCACGCCCGGCGACGGCGACGGAGCGCCCGTCGGACCCACCGAATGAGGGCGCCACAGCCGGATCACGGCCGGCCTCAGGAGACGCTCGCCAGCCGCCGCTCGATCTCGCGTGCCGCCTCCACCACCGCGTCGACCTCGAAATGGTGCAGCATGTGGCCGAGGCCATGCAGCCATCGGAAGGTCGCGTCCGGGATCAGGCGTGCGGCTTGGCGCCCGTGCATCAGCGGGTTGGTGACGATGTCGGCGCTGCCGCACAGGATTGCCACGGGCACACGGCAGGTCGCGTAGCCGAGCGCGCTGCGGGAGAGGTCGCTCCACAGCATGTTGGCGTTCTCGCCATCGGCGACGAGGCGCCGGGACTGGCCCGCGAGGCCGAAGGGGAACTCGGCGGCGAAACGCGCCGGCATCGGCTGCGGCAGGAACATGGCCCGCCACAGCAACGGCATCAGGAAAGCGTCGCTTCCGGCGAGCATCCTGGACAGCACGTCCCCGCCCATCGGGCTGGCGCGCGGCCCGAACAGGACCTGCTCGAGGCGAGGCTCGGGAAAGCAGATGGGTGAGATGGCGACCACGCCGGCCGCCTCCTCGGGATAGGCCATGCCGAAGGCGAGGCAGACGGCCCCGCCGAAGGAATGGCCGACGAGGACCGGACGCCGGAGCCCCAGGTCCCGTGCGACCTCACGGACGATCTCGGCCTGCCGCCAGACCGACGCATCGCTGAAGGGGATATGCTCGCTCTCGCCATGGCCGGGGCGGTCGATGGCGACCACGCGGAAATGCCGCGACAGCGCCTCCATCGGGCCGAGCCGCATGTCGTCCAGGGTCATCACTGCGCCGTGGACGAGGATCAGGTCCGGCCCCGACCCCGCTTCCACGTAGGCGATCCTCGGCCCGGCCGGGATGTCGAGGAAGCGGCGTGGCGGCCTGTCCGCCCGGACCGGCGCCGTGGAGGACGATTCATCCCGCCGGGACCGGTCGTCGATCACGCCCGCAATCTCAGGACCGCCTTCGCGGAGACGGCTTGCCGCCGAGGAGAAGGGCGGCGGTGGCGGCCAGGCCCGCCACCGCGCTCAGGGTCACGAGGGGATGCAGGGTCGCCCGGGTATAGGCGCTCGATCGCATGACGGGAAACGGCGGCGAGCCCCTGACCGCGCCGGCACCGCGCGGAGCGTGCAAGGCTCCCTCGGAATGCTCCGCCGGCTCGGATCGCTGCTGGAGCGCGATGATGGCGGAGGCCAACCGGTCGTAGGCGCCGGGCGCGAAGTCCTTGCCCATGACGAACAGCTTGCCGCCGCCGCCGACGATGATGTCGCGCTGGCCATGCTCCGCCGCATGAAGGATCGCGTTGGCGACCTCCTCCGGCGGGTAGATCGGCGGCGGCAGGGTCGGGCGCCGGTCCATGTAGTTGCGGGCGCGGTCGGGGAGCGGGGTGTCGATGGAAGCGGGCTTGATCAGCGTCACGGTGACCGGCGCATCCTCCGCGATCAGCTCCATGCGCAGCGTGTCGGTGAAGCCCTTCACCGCGTGTTTCGAGGTCGCGTAGAGGCCCTGGAACGGGAAGGCGAGGTCGGAGGCGATGCTGCCGACGTTGACGAGCGCTCCCCCGCGCCGGCGCAGATGCTCGACCGCGATCAGGGAGCCGTTCACCGTGCCCCAGAGGTTCGTCCGGATGAGCCGCTCGTGGTCCTCCTGGGCGATTGCCGAGAGCGGCCCGTAGACGGTGAGGCCGGCGACGTTCACCCAGGTGTCGAAACCGCCGAAGGTGGCGATGGCAGCGTCGGCGATGGCCTGGACATCCTCGCGGAACCCCACATCGGCCACGACGGAGACGGCCCGGCCGGGGCCTCCGAGTTCCTCGCAGAGTCCGGCGAGGACATCCCCGCTCCGTGCGGCGAGGACGACACGTGCGCCCCGCGCGGAGGCCATGCGGGCGGTGGCGAGGCCGATGCCGCTCGATGCCCCCGTGATCACGATCACCTGCTCGCGCAGGGGTTTATGTCTCATCGGCGGGGGCTCCCGGTCGCTGCAGGGGTTGGAAAGAACCTCCAAACCTACGCGTGAGCCGGGAGTGCGTTGCCGGCGCCGCCGGCCTGCGCGGTTTTCACGCGCGCCCGCCCCTCACCCGCCCGTGAGCCTGTCAGCCGCCGGTGAGGCTTTCGGCGAAATCGTCGGGCACCTCGCCGAACTGGCCGAGGATCGTCGCGCTTTCGAGTTCGCCGGTCTCGTCGTCGGCCACCACCTTCAGGGCGGCGGTGCCGGGCATGCGGCCGGACATGGCCTCCGCCTTCTTCAGCGCACCGCTCTCCGTTGGCGCCACTTCGCGGTCACCGGGCACGAGGCGCTTGCGCTTGATCACGAAGGTCTGGACCACGAACGTCGTCTTCAGGGCCATTGCCGTCTCCGTGGGCCGCACCGCCCTCCCTGCCTCATAGGCCGGGCGCGGACGCCTTACCAGAGACGGATCAGGCCGTAGCCGACGCGCGCATCCACGATCTCGATGCCGAGAAGGCCAATGAGGAGGAGGCTCGCCCGGAACACCGCCGGGCCGAAGGCGCTGGAGAACAGGAAGAGCCCCGCCAGGATCAGGTTGACGTGCAGGGCCGCCTGGTCGGCGACGCGGCGCACGGGCTCGGGCAGCCAGGGCTGAAGGATGCCGTAGCCGTCGAGGCCCGGAAGCGGCATCAGGTTGAGGATGATGGCGGTGCCCTGGAACAGGGCGGAGACGGCCAGCACCGCCCGCAGCGTGTCGGACTCCTCGCCCGTGAGGGAATAGAGCAGGGCCAGCGCGAGGAGGACGAGGCCGTTCATCGCCGGGCCGGCCGCCGACACGGCGGAGATCCAGACCTTGCTGCGCAGGAGATGGGTGTTCACGAACACGCGTCCGCCGGGAAACCCGATCCCGCCGAGGATCGTGAACAGCAGCGGCAGGACGATGGAGGAGAGGGCGTCGGCGTAGAGCCGCGGGTCCAGGGTGAGGTAGCCGCTGCGCGGGATGTCCGCATCGCCCCCTTTCCAGGCGACGAAGGCGTGGCCGAATTCGTGCAGGCACAGGCTGAGCAGCCAGCCCGCCATCACGAAGACGAAGGCCGCGCCGGACCCCTCCACGACGCCGGTGCCGATGGCGAGGCCGGTCCCGAGGAAGATCAGGGCGATCAGCAGGAAGTTCGCGCTCGGGCCGACCGGAAGGGTCGCGGCGCGAACCTGGCTTGGCGGAAGCTCTGACGACATCTCACCCCCGATGGAGCCTCGGACCGACGGACGGGCGGCAGCGGGTGACGATCCCGGCCTTCCCTCCGCGCGCACCCCCGCGCGGCACTGTCGCAACGCGGGATGCTTCGTGCGCATGACACGATAAAGTGGTGGTCTCAACAGCGCACCGTCCCCGACGGCGCTTCCCGTCCACTCGTCCGTGAGCGAAGCCCGCCCCGCATGACCCTGCTCCGCGTCATCCTGTTCCTCGCCCTCGGGCTTACCGCCTCGGCCCTCGGCGCCCTGTTCCTGTTCCAGCGTCATCTCATCTATCCCGGCGCCTTCGGGGCCGGTTTCGGCGGGGGCGAGCGCGGGGTGCCGGCCGGGACGGAGGCGGTCACGCTGATCACGGCCGACGGCCACCGCCTCTACGGCCTGTGGCGGGCGCCGGAACCCGGACACGGCGTGGTGCTGACCTTCCACGGCAACGGCTCGCTGCCCGAGCCGCATGCCGAGCGATTCTCGAACGGGGTCTGGCGCGCCGCCGGCTGGGGCACCCTTGCCATCGCCTATCGCGGCTATCCGGGCTCGACCGGATCACCGAGCGAGGCTGGCCTCATCGAAGACGGGCTGGCGGCCTACCGCTTCGTGCGCGACCGCGCCCCGGACGCACGGATCCTGCTCCACGGCCATTCCATGGGGGCGGCCGTGGCCGTGGCCGTGGCCGTGGCCGTGGCCGCACGCGAGCCGCATCTCGGCCTCTATCTCGAAGCGCCCTTCGTCTCCCTCACCCGCCTCGTCGGCGAGCACTTCCCTCTGCTGCCCCGGCTGCTCCTGCGCGATACCTGGCGCTCGGATCGCCGCATCGGCGAGGCGGCGGGGCGCATCCTCATCGTCCACGGCACCGGCGACCCCGTGATTCCCGTGGCGCATGGGCGCGACCTCGCTGCCCTCGCCGGCACCAGGGCGCGGTTCGTCGCCGTACCGGGCGATCACGTCTCGCTCCTCGGCCAGCGCGACGCGGAGGCGGAAGCGACGTTCCGTCCCGTCAGGAGTGCCGAGCCCATTCCGACACTGCCGCGTTGATACCGGCAGGATGGGAGACGGGAATTTGGGACGACGCGCCCGGCAATGGCGGGAGGACGAGGAGACCGGGAACCGCTCGTCCGGCCCCACGATCTGCCCGCTCTGCGAACGGCCGATCCCGCCGCGCGCCAAATCGAGCCTGCATCACCTCACGCCCAAGCTGAAGGGTGGCGCTAAGGGCGGCACCGTCCGCCTGCACCAGATCTGCCATTCGGCGATCCACGCCCGCTACAGCGAGGCCGAAATCGCCCGGCGTCTGGCCGATATCGAGGTTTTGCGGGCCGACCCCGAGATCAGCGGCTTCCTCGCCTGGGTGCGGACCAAGCCGGATGATTTCCACGTCGCCACACGGATGACGCGGGCTCGCAAGCTCTCGCGCCGCAAGGTTTCCTGACTCCCCCATCCCGGTCCCGCCATCCGCTTCGATGGCTCCCCCTGCCCGGATGTCCGGCGCGCGGTTGCCACCCCATGAGATCGGCTGTTTTTCTTTAGAACAATTCGTTTTTGTTGCCCCGGAAGCACGCAGTCTGAGCAATGACTCCCAAGTCCTTGCTCGATTTCATGTAATAAATTATTCGCTTACGTATACACGAAGTCGTTCCACAAATTTTTGAATCTTAAATGCGCTGGCTCCGAGCCGAAAACTCGCATGCCCGTCGCAAAAGCAGGAATGCAACGGTGCGTAAGCGCGTCTCGACACTGGCAACAACCCTGAGTTACTCTGCAATCGGTGCCGCCTCCCTCGGTCTCGCTTGGATGGGATCGTCCTCGAGCGCGTGGGCGCAGACCGCGGTGCGGCTGGACGAGCTTTCGGTGGAGGCCTCGGCCGGCGGCGCGGGCCGGGGCAGTTCGGGGTCCGGGCGCCTGGGAGACCTACCGCCTCCCTATGCCGGCGGTCAGGTGGCGCGCGGCGGGTCCCTCGGGATCCTCGGCACCCGGGACGTGCTGAACACGCCCTTCAGCACCGTCAACTTCACCCAGCAGGTGATCCAGGATCAGCAGGCGCGCACCGTCGCCGACACGCTCATCAACGATTCCTCGGTGCGCCTCACGACGGGCAGCAACGGGTTCGACGACACGTTCCAGATCCGCGGCTTCGACGTCCCGTCCCAGGATGTCGGCCTGAACGGCCTGTACGGGCTCGTCCCCTCCAACCGCGTGGCCGCCCAATACATCGAGCGCATCGAGCTGCTCAAAGGGCCCGGCGCCTTCATGTACGGCATCCCTCCGGGCGGGAGCGTCGGCGGCAGCATCAACATCGTGACCAAGCGGGCGCTCGATATCCCGTTCGTGCGCGTCACGCCGCAATTCATCAGCGACGGCAATTTCGGCGTTCATGTCGATGCCGGCACCCGCGCCGGCGAGAACAAGGAATGGGGCATCCGCTTCAACGGCCTGGGCCGGACCGGCGAGGCCTCGATCAACGGCGGCGACGTCCAGAGCGGCATCGGCGCCCTCTCGCTCGATTATCGCGGCGAGCGCCTGCGCTGGGCCCTCGACGTCATCTCGCAGAACGACGACACGAAGAACTTCCGGCCGCAGATGACCCTGCAAGCGGACATCCCCTTCATTCCCCGGCCGCCCGACGCCCGGGGCAACTGGTATCCGGGCACGCTGCTCAAGCAGCGCGACAACACCGTCGCCTCCTTCGTGGAATACGACTTGACCGATTGGCTGACCGCCTATGGCGGAATCGGCTATCGCGCCGGCTCCAATCAGCAGACTTTCCCGGATTCCCGCGTCTTCGGATTCTCGAACGGTGCCGACGCCCTGGGCAACTTCCGGCTCATCAACGCCTTCTACGATTCCGACAGCAGCACGATCAGCGGCAATGCAGGCGTGAAGGCCCGGTTCGACACAGGCCCCATCAACCACTCGCTCAACCTCGTCTTCACGGGGTTCACCCGGGAGGACGGCTTTGCCTACGTCTCGAACACACCGGGTGAATCGGTGCCGTCGAACATCTACCGGCCGGCACCGCTTCCCGTGGTCACCGGGGCGCGCCTCAATCCCCAACGCTATGCCGACACCTCGCTGACGAGCGTCGCCGTCGTCGACACGATGTCGGCCTTCAACGATTCCCTGCTGCTCACCGCGGGCGTGCGCTACCAGATGGTGAACCAGAAGAGCTTCGACACCGTGACCCAGGCAAGGACGAGCGAATACGATTCCGATGCCACCTCGCCCCTCGCCGGCATCGTCATCAAGCCCTGGCAGAACGTCTCCCTCTACGCCAACTACGCGGAAGGCTTGACGGCGGGCATGATCGTCGCCCCCAACTTCAGCAATGGGGGCGCGATCCTCAGCCCCTACAAGTCGGATCAGCAGGAAGTCGGGATCAAGGTCGATTGGGGGACCATCACGACGACGGCCGCCCTCTTCCAGATCAGCCGACCCAACCAGGCCGTGTCCGCCACCAACGTGGTGGCCTATAACGGCGAGCAGCGTAACCGGGGCCTGGAACTGTCGGCCTACGGCGCCATCCTGCCGAGCCTGCGCGGCTTCGCGAGCGCCACCTTCCTGCGCCCCGAACTGACGAAGCCGGACGATCCGCTCCAGCGTGGGAACGATGCCTCCGGGGTGCCCGACCTCACCGCTTCCGCCGGCCTCGAATGGGACACGCCCTGGGTGCCGGGCCTCTCACTGAACGGCCGGGTGATCTACACGTCGGGTCCCTACCTCACCAACGCCAACACCTTGCGCTTCCCCGACTGGACGCGGGTCGATCTCGGCCTTCGCTACGCGACGCTGGTCTATGACCGGCCGATCACCTTCCGGTTCAATGTCGAGAACGTCGCCGACAACCGCTACTGGCTCACGACGGGCACCTTCGTGACCGTCGCATCGCCCCGCACCTTCATCCTGTCCGCCTCCCTCGACTTCTGAGGGAGCGGACCCTTCGGCAATCCGAGCCGTCGCGTTGACCGTGCATCCGGCATCGATCAAGGAAAGCTGCATCACAGGCAGCCGGCCTTGACCCCGGATCGGCCATGCTCGTCCCCGGATTGCGACGGAGTGCAGCTTTGGCCCCAGCGACCCAGATCCCAGGCCCCGGCGCCGGCGCCGGGGCCGAGGAGGCCCTGAGACTCGCCTGGGTCGATGTCGCCAAGGGCCTGTGCATCGTCCTCGTGGTGATGATGCACTCGACCCTCGGCACCGGCAACGAGATGGGTGGCGAGGGCTTCCTCCACAATGTGGTCGCCTTCGCCAAGCCGTTCCGCATCCCCGATTTCTTCCTCCTGTCGGGTCTGTTCGTCGGCCGCGTGATCGACCGGGACTGGCGTCTCTTCGCCGACCGGCGGGTGGTGCATTTCGCCTATTTCTATCTGCTCTGGGTCCTCATCCAATCGGCGGTGAAATACGGCCAGATCGTCGATGGCGCCGGGCCGGGGGCTTTTCTCGCCCATCTCGCCCACGCTCTGGTGGAGCCCTATTCCACCCTCTGGTTCATCTACCTGCTCGCCGTGTTCTCGGTGCTGACGAAGCTGCTGCGGGGCCTGCATCCGGCGCTGCTCCTCGGCGGGGCCGCCCTGCTCCAGAGCCTTCCCCTCGATGGATATTCGGATCTCGTCACCGAATTCTGCGGCCGCTACGTCTGGTTCGTCGCCGGCTACCTGTTCGCGGCCCGGATCTTCCGGTTCGCCGACCTCGTCCGTCGCCACCCCCGCGCCGCCCTCGTCGGCCTCGCGGCCTGGGCCGTGGTGAACGGCCTCTTCGCCTTCACCGCCACCGGCCACGCGACCTTCCCGACCCTGGCGAGCCTGCCCCTCGTCAGCCTCGCCCTCGGCGGGGCCGGGGCGCTCGCCATCGTGGCCGTCGGCGCATTGCTCACCCTCGCCGGGGGGCCTTTGACGGCGGCGCTCAGAGCCTGCGGCGAGCGCTCGATCGTCATCTACCTCGCCTTCTTCCTGCCCATGGCGGCGACCCGGATGCTGATCGTGAAGACCGGCGCCGTCACCGATATCGGGCTGGCCAGCCTCGTCGTGACCCTCGTCGCCGTGCTCGTCCCCCTCGCCATCGAACGGGTGGTGCGCCACACGCCCTTCGTCTTCCTGTTCCGCCGCCCGGCGGCATTCCATATCGTCGCCGAGACGCCGCCACGATCCGCGAGGACAGCGGCAACAGGCTGAAATCAGGCCTGGTCGTCGATGTAGCGAGAGGCGGTCATCGAGGCGGCTGTGCGGTTCTCGACACCGAGCTTGGCGTAGATGCTCTCCAGATGCTTCGTCACCGTGCGCGGTGACAGGCCGAGGATGTCGCCGATATCGCGGCTCGCCTTGCCCCGCGACAACCAGAACAGCACGTCGGCCTCGCGGGCGGTGATCGGCAGATTGGCGCGCAGGCGCTCGATGCCGCTGGCGGAAGCATCGCGGGAGAGGCGCAGCAGCACCTCGTCGCCGGTGGTGCCGATCAGGCTGAGACTATGGGCGGCGCCCTCCGTATCCGGCAGCGTGACGGAGGCTGCGTTGCCCCCCTTGAGCTGCTCGGCGAGCCAGACGCGGCCGGTCTCCGGCAGGCGCGCGCCCCCGTCGCCGAGCTTGGCCAGCACGCGGGCGGCCTGCGGCGTGCTCCACAGGACGACGCCCTGGCGGTCCACGGCGAAGAGCGTGCGCCCGGTGGTGTCGAGGGCGGCCCGCGCACTCTGGGCCGCCCTCGCGCTCGCCAGATGCACGCGGATACGGGCCAGGATCTCGTCGGGGGCGATGGGCTTGGTGACGTAGTCGCTGCCGCCCGCCTCCAGGCCCTTCACGATATGCTCGGTCTCGGACAGGCCGGTCATGAAGATCACCGGCACGAGGGCGAGGTCGCTGCGCGCCTTCAGGCGCCGGCAGGTCTCGAACCCGTCCATGCCGGGCATCATCGCATCGAGCAGGATGATGTCGGGGGTGATCTCCTCCACCAGCGCCAAGGCGAGGTCGCCGGCCACCGCCACCAGGACGGTGGCGCCGGAGCGCTCGATCGCCTCGGTGAGGAAGCTCAGGGTCTCGGGGGAATCGTCCACGACGAGGACGATGTCGCGCTGCATCTCAGCCATCACGCATCCCTTCGAGGATGCGCACGTAGCGCCGGAGGTCGTAGGAAGCGACGAGCCCGCGCATCTGCGCGGCGATCTCGGCGGGCATGGCCGACTGGCCTTCGAGCTCCGTCAGCTTGGCCTCGATGCCGCGGACATGGCCGATCCGGCCGAGGCGGATCAGCTCGGCGATATGGTCCTGGCGCAGGGATTCGCCGCCCTGTCCGCTCCGGGGCGGGGCCTCCGCAAGTACGGGGGCGGGCGGGGCGGGCTGGCCCAGCGCCAGCAGCCGGTCGATCCGCTCCAGGAAGTCGCGCAGGTCGAAGGGCTTCGGGATGATCTCGTCATGCGGGGCGTCGTCACCCCGGATCGGGCTGATCTCGTGGACGTTGGCGGACATGATGGCGATACGGGAGGAGAGCCCGGCATCGCGCAGGGCCTTGGCCACGGCCCAGCCGCTCATCCCCGGCATGGCGATGTCGAGGAGGATGATGTCGGGCCGCCGCTCCATCGCCAGATTCAGGCAATGCGGGCCGTCGGGAGATTCCAGCACGACGAGGCCGAGCGGTTCGAGCACCTCGCGCATGAGGGCGCGATGCGCGGCATCGTCGTCGGCCACGAGCACCACGCGCGGCGGCCCGTCATGGACCGGCCTCTCCCGCCGGCTGCCGGCGGCGCGCTCGGACGGCTCGGCGGGCTTGGGACCGGCCGGACGATGCACCGAGGCCAGCATGAGCCTGAGGCTGAAACAGGTGCCGCGTCCGACTTCGCTCTCCACGCTGACCTCGCCGCCCATCACCTGGGCGAGGAGATGCGCGATGGTGAGCCCGAGCCCGGTTCCCGGCGTGTTGCGGGCGGCGGGCAGCGAGCCGCGCTCGAAGGGTCCGAATATCCGCTGCAGGTCGCCCTCGGGAATGCCGAGGCCGCTGTCGCGGATCGAGAACACCGCCACCTGGCTGCGATAGCTCATCTCCAGGGCGACCCAGCCGGTTTCCGTGAACTTGATCGCGTTGGAAAGGAGGTTGAGCAGGATCTGGCGCAGGCGCTTCTCGTCCGCCGCCACCACGGCCGGCAGCACGGGCGGGCGCGAGAACCGGAATTCGAGGCCGGCGGCGTTGGCCTGGAGCCGGACCATGTCGACGATCTGGTCCAGGAATTCGGCGAGGCGGAACTCGTTGCGGTGGATCTGGAGACGCCCCGCCTCCATGCGGGAGATGTCGAGGAGCCCGTCGATCAGGCCCGACAGGTGCTGGGCGCTACGCCGGATGACGCGGATGCCGTTGCGGCGCGGAGCGGGGATGTCGTCGTCGCCCTCAAGCAATTGCGCGTAGCCAAGGACGGCGTTGAGTGGTGTGCGCAACTCGTGGCTCATGCCCACCACGTAGCGGCTCTTGGCGAGGTTGGCGGCCTCCGCCGTCTCCTTGGCCTGCTGCAGCTTGGCGTCGGTGATCTTGTGGGCCTCGATCTCGGCCTCGTAGAGGGCGGTCTGGCGGGCGGTCTCCTCCTGCGCCACGCGGCGGCTCTCCTGGGCGAGAACGAACAGCCAGGCCACGATGCCGAGGATGACCACGAGGATGAAGAACACGCTGGTCAGCGCGGCGCGCAGGGTCTCGCCGTGCTCGGGCTGGGCGGTGGCGATGCCCGCATGGACGATCCCGAGGATCAGCCCGATTACCGAGACCAGCGTGAGCATCAGGGCGATGTAGCGCCCGAGAGGCGCCCCGATCCAGGCGGCGGTCTTGGCGGGCATGATCCGGGTCAAGGCGCTCTGGGCCTGTGCCTCCAGACGGCCATGCGGCTTGCACAGGTCGCCACAGCGAGCGTCCAGCGAGCAGCAGAGAGAGCAGATCGGCCCGGCATAGGCAGGGCAATGGGCCATGTCCTCGCCCTCGAACGGGTGTTCGCAGACGGTGCACTGGATCTCCGAGCGGCCGCCCCAATCGGCGATGGCGGGCCTGGCCAGATAGTAGCGCCCGCCGGTGGCGAAAGCGATGGCGGGTGCCGCCGCGAAGGCGGTGACGAGGGAGAGCAGGGGCGCGAAGTTCTGGAGTCCCGCGCCGAGCAGGCCCGCATGAGCGAGGAAGCCGGCGAGTAGCGCCAGCGCCGAGGCCCCCGTGCCGACCGGGTTCACGGCGTAGAGATGCGCCCGCTTGAACTCGATGCCCGGGGGCGACAGCCCGAGGGGCTTGTTGACGGCCAGGTCCGCCGAGAGCGCGCCGACCCAGGCCGAGACCACCACCGCGTAAAGCGAAAGCGTGCTGGCGAGGGTCTTGTCGATGCCGAGTTCCATCAGCAGCAGCGCGATGGCCACGTTGAAGACGAGCCAGACCACGCGGCCGGGATGGCTGTGGGTGAGGCGGGAGAAGAAGTTCGACCAGGCGATGGAGCCGGCATAGGCGTTGGTGACGTTGATCTTGAGCTGCGAGATCACCACGAAGAGGCCGGTGAGGAGCACCGCCCCCTCCCGCGAGGGCATGACGTGGCCGAAGGCGACCACGTACATCTGCGTCGGTTCGGCCGCTTGTTCGTGCGGCACGCCCTGTCCCAGGGCCAACACCGCCAGGAAGGCCCCGAGCATGATCTTGAACATGCCGGGCAGAATCCAGCCCGCCCCGGCCCCGAGCACGGCGAGCCACCAGCGCGGATTGCTCCCCGATTCGGACGTCTGGGCCGGCGGCACGAAGCGGAGGAAATCCACCTGCTCGCCGATCTGCGCCAGCAGCGCGAGGAGGATGCCGGAGGCGAGGCCGAACTGGGCGAGGTCGAAGCCGGAGATCGGGTAGCCCATGAATGTGGAGATCGAGTCGACGGCTTCCGACGCCCCCGGATAGGACAGGAGGTTACTGAGGGCGGGGCCGCCCTTCCACGCGATGAAGCCGAGCGGCAGGAGGTTGAGCCCGATCCAGAGCGGCTGTGTCCAGATCTGGAACCGGCTGATCAGGCTGATCCCGTAGACGACCAGGGGGATCACCACGACCGCGCTGACGATATAGCCGATCCAGAGCGGCAGGCCGAGGCAGAGTTGTAGCGCCAGCGCCATGATCGACGCCTCGATGGCGAAGAACAGGAAGGTGAAGCTCGCATAGATCAGCGAGGTGATGGTGGAGCCGAGATAGCCGAAACCGGCCCCGCGGGTGAGGAGATCGATGTCGACGCCGTAGCGCGCCGCATAGAGGCTGATCGGCACGGCGGTGGTGAAGATCAGTACGCCCACGAACAGCACCGCCGCCGCCGTGTTGGTGAAGCCGGTGGCGAGGACCAGGGTGCCTCCGATCGCCTCCAGCGCCAGGAACGAGAGCGAGCCCAGCGCCGTCTGCGCCACCCGCAGGCTCGACCAGCGCCGCGCCTTCTTGGCGGTGAAGCGAAGGGCGTAATCTTCGAGGGTCTCGTCCGCGACGAAGCGGTTATAGGCCCGCCGGATCGGGGGAATCTGCTGGCGGCCGCTCATGGGGTCGTTCAGTCTGCCCGGTCAGCGTCACGTGAGGAAAGGGCCGGCCCGCATGGGGTCACGGGCAAACGGAGGTCGATCAGCAATCCCCGTGCCGCGGGGCCGGAAGACATTGGTACACCAGGAGAGCCGCGTCGAGGCCTCCCTTAATGGGGCTACGGGATTCACACCTCTGCTGTTTCATGCAGAGCGCGTCCCTCTCCCTACGCAAAACAGCGTATATGCTGCGCCGCGCCATCACGCCTAGCTTCCGCCATCCGCAACGGCCCGCCTTATGCAGGAGCCGGCGGGACATTTCCTGGAAGGGGTTCACGCAGGATGGCAGCCGACAACGAGCACGGACCGCACTCGGCCCTCCGTCGCAAACTTCTCATGGGTCTGGCGAGCATACCGGCCATGGCCATGATGCCGCGCAGCGTCTTCGCTGCGGCTCCTCCGACCTCGGCGGTGAACACCACCGGCCTCGCGGTGACCGATACCGAAGTCACCGTCGGCATCCTCCATTCCGCCACCGGCACGATGGCGATCTCCGAGACCGGATCGATCCAGGCGGAGAAGCTCGCCATCGCGCAGATCAACGAGATGGGCGGCGTGCTGGGCCGCAAGATCAAGATCATCCAGGAGGACGGCGCCTCCGACTGGCCGACCTTCGCCGAGAAGGCCAAGAAGCTCCTCGTCAACGACCATTGCGCCGCCGTGATGGGCTGCTGGACCTCCGCCTCGCGCAAGGCCGCGCTGCCGGTCTTCGAACAGTATAACGGCCTGCTCTACTACCCGACCTTCTACGAGGGCCTGGAGCAGTCCAAGAACGTCATCTATACCGGCCAGGAAGCCACGCAGCAGATCCTGGAGTCGCTCAACTGGGTGACCAAGGAGAAGGGCGCCAAGACGTTTTTCTTCATCGGCTCGGACTACATCTGGCCGCGCACCTCGAACAAGATCGCCCGCAAGCATATCGAGAACGTGCTGAAGACCAAGGTTGTTGGTGAGGAATATTTCCCGCTGGGCCACACCCAGTTCAACTCGGTCATCAACAAGATCAAGCTGACCAAGCCTGACGTGATCTTCACTGACGTCGTCGGCGGCTCGAACGTGGCGTTCTACAAGCAGCTCAAGGCGGCGGGCATCGACCTCAACAAGCAGACCCTGCTGACCATCTCGGTGACGGAAGACGAGATCGACGGCATCGGCGGCGACAACATCGCGGGCGCCTATTCCTGCATGAAGTACTTCCAGTCGCTCAAGAACGCCAACAACGAGAAGTTCGTCGCCGCCTTCCACAAGATGTGGGGCGAGAAGACCGTCATCGGCGACGTGACCCAGGCCGCCTATCTCGGCCCGTTCCTGTGGAAGATGGCCTGCGAGAAGGCCGGCTCGTTCGATGTCGACAAGGTGGTCGCGGCCTCGGCCGACATCGAGTTCAAGGAGGCCCCCGAAGGCTACGTCAAGATCCACCCAAACCACCATCTCTGGTCGAAGACCCGCGTCGCCAAAGCTCTGCCGAGCGGCCAGTTCGAGATCGTCTACGAGAGCCCGGCGCTCATCGAGCCGAACCCCTTCCCGAAGGGCTACCAGTAGGACTGCGCCCCCCCGCCATCGCAGGACGAGTTCCAGCCGTGGCGCGGGTCCCCTCTCCTGGAAGGAGAGGGACAGGGTGAGGTGTGTGACCTTTCCGGATGTGGACCACACCTCACCCCAACCCTCTCCTTCCAGGAGAGGGAGTCGGCGGCAAAGCTTTCATCTGCGTGGCGCCGGCCCACAAACGGCCTGATGCTTGCAAACCAGAAGCCGCATTCTTCGGAAGGTCGAAAACATGCTCGGTGACTATTCCCTCGGAGATCTCGGCGCGATCTTCGCGATGCAGGGTTTCGCCGGCCTGATCCTGTTCTCGGTCTACGTGCTGATGGCGCTCGGCCTCGCGGTCATCTTCGGCCAGATGGGCGTGATCAACATGGCGCATGGGGAATTCATGATCCTCGGCGCCTACGTCACCTATCTGTGCTCGACCTTCTTCCAGACCCACCTGCCCGGCCTGTTCGGGGGCTACTTCTTCGTGGCGATGATCCTGGCCTTCCTGGCCTCGGGAGCCCTCGGGATGATCGTCGAATGGACGCTCATCCGCCATCTCTACAAGCGCCCCCTCGATACGCTGCTCGCCACCTGGGGCCTCTCGCTGATCCTGCAGCAGGCCTACCGCACCATCTTCGGGGCCCGCGAAGTCGGCGTCGAGCTGCCCTCCTGGCTCATCGGCTCGGTCCAGGTCACCGACACGATCGAGGTGCCGATCAACGGCCTGTTCGTGATGGCGATCACCACCCTCATCACCGTCGGCGTCGGCCTTCTGATGTACCGCTCGCGCTTCGGTCAGCAGGTGCGTGCTGTGATGCAGAACCGCCCCATGGCGGGCGCGGTCGGCATCGATACCGAGAAGGTGGATCGCTACACGTTCGGCCTCGGCTGCGGCATCGCCGGTGTGGCGGGCTCGGCCTTCACCATGATCGGCTCCACCGGGCCGAC
The DNA here is from genome assembly GCF_001422345.1 of Methylobacterium sp. Leaf93. Taxonomy (NCBI): domain Bacteria; kingdom Pseudomonadati; phylum Pseudomonadota; class Alphaproteobacteria; order Hyphomicrobiales; family Methylobacteriaceae; genus Methylobacterium; species Methylobacterium sp. Leaf93. The sequence continues at coordinate 383,269 of NZ_LMMS01000001.1, forward strand.
CTCGGGCCAGCTCTACATCGTCGACACCTTCCTGATCGTCGTATTCGGCGGCGCGGCGAGCCTCCTCGGCACGATCGCCTCGGCCTTCTCGATCTCGCAGACCCAGTCGACCCTCGAATTCTTCCTGTCCGGCTCCACCGCCAAGGTTCTGACGCTGCTCGCCGTCGTCGGGATCCTGATGGTTCGCCCGCAGGGTCTGTTCACCCTCAAGGTCCGGCGCTGAGGAGGCCATCCTGATGACAAGCCCCGTCCAGACCCTGTCGAAGTCGCTCACCGTGAACGACAATCCCTTCATGAAGCCGATGGAGTGGGTGAGCCTCGCGCTCCTTGCCGGCCTCGTCCTCGTCGTCCTGCCGGCGACCCTCGACGCGTTCCGCCTCAATCTCGTCGGCAAGTACCTGACCTATGCGTTCGTGGCGCTCGGCCTCGTCATGTGTTGGGGTTATGCCGGCATCCTCTCCCTCGGACAGGGCGTGTTCTTCGGGCTCGGCGGCTATTGCATGGCCATGTACCTGAAGCTCGAAGCCTCCAGCGTCGAGAACACCAAGATCCAGTCGACGCCGGGCATCCCGGACTTCATGGACTGGAACCAGATCACCGAACTGCCCCTGATGTGGAAGCCGTTCCAGAGCCTGCCGCTGACGCTGATCCTCGTCATCGCCGTGCCCGTTTTCTTCGCCTTCGTCATCGGCTTCGCGATGTTCACGCGCCGGGTCGGCGGCACCTACTTCGCCATCATCACCCAGGCCATCGCCGCCATCCTGACGATCCTCATCGTCGGCCAGCAGGGCTATACCGGCGGCATCAACGGCATCACCGACCTGCGCACCCTGCACGGTTGGGACATTCGCACCGACAGCGCGAAGTTCATCCTCTACTTCGTCAATGGCGGCCTGCTCATCGGCTGCATCCTGGCGGCGCAATACGTGAAGAAGGCCAAGCTCGGGCGCATCCTCCTCGCCATGCGCGACAAGGAGGACCGGGTCCGGTTCTCGGGCTATTCCGTGGCCGGGTTCAAGGTCTTCGCCTTCTGTCTCGCGGCCGGCTTCGCCGCCATCGGCGGTGCGATGTTCACCCTGCAGGTCGGGTTCATGTCGCCGTCCTTCGTCGGCATCGTGCCCTCCATCGAGATGGTGATCTACGCCGCCGTGGGCGGGCGCCTGTCCCTGTTCGGCGCCGTCTGGGGCACGCTTCTGGTCAACTGGGCCAAGACCACCTTCTCGGAGAGCTTCCCCGAACTCTGGCTCTTCGGCCTCGGCGCCCTGTTCATCGCCGTCGTGCTCGCCTTCCCCAACGGTCTCGCCGGCATCTACCGCAGCTATGTCGAGCCGCGCCTGACCCGCAAGGTGAAGGCCCTGGCGCCGGCGGGCGGCCCCGTCCCCCACGGCACCCCCGCCGAATAGGAGCGCCTTGAGATGAACGCCGCCATCCTGAACTCGTCGCTCATCGGCGAATCCCCCGACGCGAAGGATTTCCTCCTCTCGGTGGAGGCCCTCACCGTCTCCTTCGACGGCTTCAAGGCGGTGAACGACGTGTCGTTCTACGTCGATCCCAACGAGATCCGCGTCATCATCGGCCCCAACGGCGCCGGCAAGACCACGGTGCTCGACCTGATCTGTGGGCGGACCAAGGCCAGTGCCGGCTCGATCAAGTTCAAGGGCCAGGAACTCACGAAGATCTCGGAGAGCGCCATCGTCCAGGCTGGCGTCGGCCGCAAATTCCAGACGCCGTCGATCTACGACGACCTCACGGTGTTCGAGAATTTGGAGATCTCTTTCCCCCGCGGGCGCACGGTCTGGGGCGCGCTGACCTTCAAGCGCGATGCCGAGGTCCGCGACCGCATCCACGAAGTCGCGACCATGATCTTCCTGAAGGATCAGCTCAAGGAGCGGGCCGAGTTCCTCAGCCATGGCCAGAAGCAATGGCTCGAGATCGGCATGCTGCTGATCCAGGACCCCGAACTCCTGATGCTCGACGAGCCGGTGGCCGGCATGAGCGTCGGCGAGCGCATCAAGACCGCCGAACTCCTCAACCAGATCATCGTCGGCCGCTCGGTGCTGGTGATCGAGCACGACATGAAGTTCGTCGAGGACATCGCCCACCGGGTCACCGTGCTGCACCAGGGCAAGGTGCTTTCCGAAGGCTCGATGGAGCGGGTGAAGAACGACCCGAAGGTCATCGAAGTCTATCTCGGCCACTGAACAGGACCGGCGCCATGCTTCAGACCAGTTCCGCCCCGGCCACGCTCCCGCCGATGCCCTCCCTAGGGGTTCAGCCGATGCTGGCGATCCGCGACCTCCACTCGGCCTATGGCCAGAGCGAGGTGCTGCACGGCCTCGACATCAGCATCGCCCCCGGCGAGATCGTCGCCGTGATGGGCCGCAACGGCATGGGCAAGACCACGCTGATGAAGACCCTGATGGGGATCGTCCCGGTGAAGTCCGGCACCATCACCGTCGACGGTCGGGACATCACCGCCCTCAAGAGCCACCAGCGCGTGGCGGCCGGCCTCGCCTACGTGCCGCAGGGCCGGATGATCTTCTCAGCCATGACGGTGCAGGAGAACATCGAGACGGGCCTGACCGTCACCAAGGAGCGCAAGGTTCCGCAGGACCTCTACACGATGTTCCCGGTCCTGCTGGAGATGAAGGCAAGACGCGGCGGCAACCTCTCCGGCGGCCAGCAGCAGCAACTCGCCATCGCGCGGGCGCTGGCCAGCCGTCCGAAGGTGCTCCTCCTCGACGAGCCCACCGAAGGTATCCAGCCCTCGATCATCCGCGAGATGGGACGGACCCTGAAGAAGATCCGCGACGAGCGCGGCCTCTCCATCGTCGTCTCGGAGCAGGTGCTGAGCTTCGCCCTCGACGTCGCCGACCGGGTGCTGGTCATCGAGAACGGCAACATCGTCCACGAGGCGATGCGGGCCGACATCGACGAGGCGCAGGTCGCCCGCTTTCTCTCGGTCTGAAGAAAGGGCGCTGTTTCCCCTCCCCCTTGCGGGGAGGGGTAGGGGTGGGGGTGGTGCCGAAGGCACCGTGAAGCTCGATCCTACAGCACCCCCACCTCCGGCTCCTCCCCACAAGGGGGAGGAGAGCGCGTTCCGGCACGCGCGGAACTCAAGGCTTTCACGAGAGCGGCCGGGCAACGCCGGATACGCGATGCGAGCGGCCGTCCACTTTCTGGAGGAGCGCAAAATATGGCTGAGACCCTGATCAAGGTCGACCTGACGCAGTCGGCCTACGACAACGACATGGTCCACAATCGCTGGCACCCGGACATTCCGATGGTGGCCATGGTCAAGCCCGGCGACGACTTCATCGTCGAGACCTACGACTGGACCGGCGGCTTTATCAAGAACAACGATTCCGCCGACGACGTGCGCGACATCGACCTGTCCATCGTCCACTTCCTGTCCGGCCCCATCGGCGTCGAGGGCGCGGAGCCCGGCGATCTCCTGGTGGTCGATCTCCTCGATATCGGCGCCAAGCCCGAGAGCCAGTGGGGCTTCAACGGCTTCTTCTCCAAGAAGAACGGCGGCGGCTTCCTCGACGAACACTTCCCCCAGGCCCAGAAGTCGATCTGGGACTTCGAGGGCATGTTCACCAAATCGCGCCACATCCCCGGCGTGCGCTTCCCCGGCCTGATCCATCCCGGCCTGATCGGCTGCCTGCCCGATCCGAAGATGCTGGAGACTTGGAACACCCGCGAGAAGGCGCTTTACGACACCAATCCCGGCCGAGTGCCGGCGCTCGCCACGCTGCCCTTCGGTCCCACCGCCCATATGGGCCGGCTCAAGGGTGAGGCGAAGGACAAGGCCGCGGCGGAAGGCGCCCGCACGGTGCCGGGCCGTGAGCATGGCGGCAATTGCGACATCAAGGACCTGTCGCGCGGCTCGAAGATCTACTTCCCCGTCTACGTTCCGGGCGCCGGCCTCTCCATGGGCGACCTGCATTTCAGCCAGGGCGACGGCGAGATCACCTTCTGCGGCGCCATCGAAATGGCGGGCTGGGTCCATCTCAAGGTGAGTCTCATCAAGGACGGCATGTCGAAATACGGGATCAAGAACCCGATCTTCAAGCCGTCGCCGGTGACGCCCAAATTCGACGACCACTTGATCTTCGAGGGCGTCTCCGTCGATGAATACGGCAAGCAGCATTACCTCGACGTCACGGTGGCCTACCGGCAGGCCTGCCTCAACGCCATCGAATACCTGAAGAAGTTCGGCTATTCGGGCGCCCAGGCCTACTCGATCCTCGGCACCGCCCCGGTCCAAGGCCACATCTCCGGCGTCGTCGACATCCCGAACGCCTGCGCCACGCTCTGGATTCCGACGAAAATCTTCGACTTCGACATCAATCCGGGTGCGGACGGGCCGATCAAGCATATCGACGGCTCGATCCAGATGCCGCTCTCGCCGGATCTTTGAGAGGCAGTTCTGTCCTTGAGTAAAGGCGCGTCCCCCTCCCCCCTGTGGGGAGGGGCTAGGGGTGGGGGTGGCTCCGCTGGCCTCCGCCAGTGGGAGGGTCACCCAACCACCCCCACCCTCGATCCCTCCCCACAAGGGGAGGGAAGGCGCGCGATGCATGAGACCGACAGCCCTTGAGGGGGAAGTACGTCGCCCCCGTCGCCTCGCCTATTGTCGATCCTTCGAGAGGCCCCCATGCCCGTCTACGATTACGCCTGCGACGCCTGCGGGCCCTTCACGGTGCTGCGCCCCATGGCGCAGTTCAAGGACCCGCATGACTGCCCCGATTGCGGGTCGTCCTGCAGCCGCGCCTTTCTCACCGCACCGAACCTCGCCTCCATGGATGCGGGCCGGCGCAAGGCGCATGCGGTCAATGAGCGGAGCGCCCACGCGCCCCGCAAGTCGTCCGGGCATGGGGTCGGCTGCGGCTGCTGCTCGGGGACTTCGAAGACCAAGCAACCCGCGGCCGCGAAGAGCTTCCCCAACGCGCGACCGTGGATGATCAGCCACTGACGGCTGGGCGCCCATTCCTCTCCCCGTCGGGCGGGGAGAGGCAACGCACACACCAGGAGAACCCCACCGATGATGCACGGCGACATTTCCTCGAGCAACGACAGCGTCGGCGTCGCGGTCGTCAACTACAAGATGCCGCGTCTCCACTCGAAGGCAGAGGTGCTGGAGAACGCGCGGAAGATCGCCGACATGGTGGTGGGCATGAAGTCCGGCCTGCCCGGCATGGACCTCGTGATCTTCCCCGAATATTCGACCCACGGGATCATGTATGACGGCAAGGAAATGTACGAGACCGCCTCCGCCGTGCCCGGCGAGGAGACGGCGATCTTCGCCGAGGCCTGCCGGAAGGCGGGGGTCTGGGGCGTGTTCTCGCTGACCGGCGAGCGCCACGAGGAGCATCCGAACAAGGCGCCCTACAACACCCTCATCCTGATGAACGATCAGGGCGAGATCGTGCAGAGATACCGCAAGATCATGCCCTGGACTCCGATCGAGGGCTGGTATCCGGGCGATTGCACCTATGTCTCGGACGGGCCGAAGGGCCTCAAGATCAGCCTCATCATCTGCGACGACGGCAATTACCCCGAGATCTGGCGCGACTGCGCCATGCGGGGCGCCGAACTCATTATCCGCTGCCAGGGCTACATGTATCCGGCCAAGGAGCAGCAGATCCTGATGTCGAAGGCGATGGCTTTCGCCAACAACACCTATGTCGCCGTGGCCAATGCGGCCGGCTTCGACGGCGTCTATAGCTATTTCGGCCATTCGGCGATCATCGGCTTCGACGGCCGGACGCTCGGCGAATGCGGCACCGAGGAGATGGGCGTGCAATATGCCGCCCTCTCGAAGTTCCTCATCCGCGATGCCCGCGCCAACATGCAGTCGGAGAACCACCTCTTCAAGCTGCTGCATCGCGGCTATACGGGCATGATCAACTCGAAAGAAAACGAGCCCGGCAAGGCCGATTGTCCCTACGACTTCTATCGTCGCTGGATCGAGGACCCGGCCGGTACCCGCGAGGCGGTCCGCGCCATCACCCGCCCCGATCTCGGCACGCCGGAATGCCCGATCGAGGGCATCCCCAACGCCGCCAAGTAGGGTTCGCCAAAAGTCTGTTTGCAGTGCTTGTCCAAGGCTTTACCTCATCCTGAGGTGCCGCGTAGCGGCCTCGAAGGAGGGCTCCAGGGATCGCGCGATAACTGGAGGTCTCCTTCGAGGCCCGCTGACGCGGGCGCCTCAGGATGAGGTGGTCTGCTGGGGTGATCGACTTTGGCAGATGATCGACTCTGGCATGAGCGTCCGCCGGGAAATTCGATCGAGCAGACTCTAAACCAAGTCTCGATGAGCCCGATCCATGCGTCGCGCTGATCGAGACTTGGTTCAAGTAGATCAATGGAAACGGACCGGCGGCGCTGTCTCTATGGGGACGTCGATGCGGCAGCGCAGGCCTTCGGCTTGGAAATCGAGCTCGACCGAGCCCGCGAGTTCGCGCGCGATGCCGCCGGTGATGAGCCGGGTGCCGAAGCCGCGGCGCTTCGGCTGCAACACAGCCGGGCCGCCGCGCTCCCGCCACTCGATCTCCAGGCGGCGACCGCCCATGCCGTCCTCGACGACGCGCCAGATCACCGACAGGCGGCCCTGCGTCCCCGAGAGGGCACCGTACTTCGCCGCGTTGGTGGTGAGTTCGTGGGCGGTCATCCCCAGGGCCAGCACGTAGCGCGGCGGCAGGTCGATATCGGGGCCGACGAGTTCCATGTGGTCTGCCGAGCTACGGTAGGGGCTGAGCTCGTTCTCGAGCACGGCGCGGAGCGGCGCGCCGGTCCAGTCGTCGCGGGTCAGGAGATCGTGGGTCTTCGACAAAGCGAGGATACGGCCCTCCAGCTGCGCCGCCTGCTCCTCGCCGCCGCGCGATTGCCGGGCGAGGGACTGGACCGTGGCGAGGGTGTTCTTCACCCGGTGATTCAGCTCGTGCATCATCGTCACCTGCTGCTCCTGCAGGCTGCGCGTGCGTTCGAGTTCGGCCCGCAGGCCGTCCTCGTGCTTCTCCAGCCCAGCGGCCATGGCGTCGAAGGCCTGGCCGAGCTGGCCGAATTCAGAGCGGCCCGTCAGGCCCGACCGGGCGAAGAGCTGGCCCGAACGCCAGGCGCGGGACGCCTTCAACAGCCGCCGCACCGGCTTGCGGATGAAGACGCGACCGCCGATCAGGGCTGCCACGATGGCAACCAGCGTCCCGAGGAAGATCAGGATCACCCCACGCCGGGTCGCCGCGTCGATATCGGCGAAGGCGGTGTCGCGGGCGAGGCCCACGGCGACGGTCATCCCGTCGAGGGCGCCGCCGGGATGGACCACGCCGGTGATGCGGCGCACGCCATCGAGACCGGGCATCTCCCCAACGCTGCCTTCGGAATCCGCCTTGCTCAGGTCGGACGCGAAGGCCGCCGGCAGCGCCTTGCCAACCCAGGAGCCGAGGTCGGGATTCTGGACGATGATCGTGCCGCTCCGGTCGGCCACCGTGACGGCGGCGTCCTTCGGCAGGCCGGCACGGGCCAGGCGGTCACCGAGCCAAGCGGGATCGAAGCCGAAGATGAGCAGGCCGGAGGATTTGGCGTCGGAATCCCGGATCGGATAGGCGAACTGGATGGTGGGAACCCCGCTGCCGCGACCGACCACGTATTCACCGATCACTGGCACGCCCGAGCGCATCGCCTTCTGGAAATAGGTCCGATCGGCGATGGAATAGGCGCCCTGCTCCATTCCCAGGCTGTTGCAGACGAGCTGCCCCTTCGCATCCGCGACGATGAGGATCGTGGCACCCGACAGCTTGCGGATGATGGAGCGCAGGAAACTGGTGCACCCCGCCGCTTCCTGGTCGCGGATGAACGGAGCCTCCGCGAGGATGTCGAGGAGCTGGCGCATGCCGCCGGCGAATTGGGTGAGATCCTCAGAGACCGCGTGAGCATTGCGCAGGGCCGAGGCCGTCACTGCATCCTCGCGAGCGCTGCGCAGGGCGTGCTCGTTGAAGCTCTGGACCGCGATGGCAGGGACCAGGGCGAGCACGACCAGCGCGACGATACGGGATGTGAGCGTCATGACGGGAGGTCGGCCATGGGGAACGTTTCAGCCAGACGGAACCGGTTCAGCCGACCGAATCAGCTTGGCCATATTCTGTATGCCTGACTTGCCGGGGCGGTCGTATCGGTAATTTGGCACGGCGACGGGATTTCTCCGCGACGGTGAACGCTCAATCGTCCCCGTTGAGGCTGGACCGGCGCTCCGCCTGCGGCCACAACCGCGTCAGCATGAAAGCCCCGAGCGTGACAGCACCGAGGAAGACCGCATGAGCGACCGCATCACTCTCAAGGCCGGCGACGGTACCGTAGCGGTGATCTCGTTGTCCGGTGCCGAGCCCGTCTCCTGGCAGGTGGGCGGCCGGGAGTATCTCTGGAACGGCGATCCGGCGCATTGGAACCGGCACGCGCCCTGGCTTTTCCCGGTGGTGGGCGCCTCGTCCGGCGGCGTGGTCCGGGTGGACGGCACGGCCTATCCGATGGGCCAGCACGGCTTTGCCCGCGACCTGCCCTTCGCCATCGTTTCGCAGAGCGACGACACCGTCACCCTGCGCCTCACCGAGAGCGAGGCGACGCGCGCCCACTACCCCTATCCGTTCCAACTCGATATCACCACGCGGGTCGGCCCGGCCCATCTCGATTTCGAGATCTGGATCGAGAATACCGGCGGGACGAACCTGCCCTACGCGCTGGGCTTTCATCCGGCCTTTCCCTGGCCCTTCGCCGGCGGCGAGCGCAAGGCGGGCGGCGGCTACGCGGTGGAGTTCGAGCATCCCGAACGGGCGATGGCGCCCGAAGTTGGGGATGGCGGCCTGCTCCTGCGCCAGGAACGCCCGTTTCCCCTCGACGGGCGGATACTCCCCCTCGATCCCGACCTATTCGCCGAGGCCATCGTCCTGCGCGATGCGGCGAGCGCGCGGATGCGCTTCACCGCGCCCGACGGCAGCGCCATCCGCATGAACGTCTCGGATTTCCCGCATCTCGCCATCTGGACGAAGCCGACGGCACCGTTCCTGTCCCTGGAATGCTGGACCGGTTACGCCGACTGGGCCGGGTTCGAGGGCGAGCTGACCCGCCGGGATTCGCAGCGCCTCATCGCCCCCGGCCAGCGTGCCCGCCACGGCGTCAGCCTCACCCTGGAAGGTCCGCGCTCATGATCCGCCCCGTCGACGAGACCGGCTTCGCGGCCGAAGCCTGGGCACGGAACGGAGAGGCCTACGAAGCCATCCGGACGATGCCGTTCAATGCCGAACTCGCCTCCGGCACCCTCGGCGAGGCCCGCTTTCGCCACTACATCCTGCAGGACGCGCATTACCTCATTGGCTTCGGTCGGGCGCTGGCTCTGGCGGCGGCGAAGTCGCCGGAGCCCGAGGGCATCGTGCAATTCGCCAAGGCCGCCGAGACGGCCATCGTGGTCGAGCGCTCGCTCCATGGCGGGTTCTTCCGGGATTACGGCATCTCGGCCGAGACCTTCGCCGCCACGCCGCTGTCGCCCCCTTGCGACCACTACGTCTCCTATCTCCTCGCCACGGCCTATGCCGAACCCTACGAGGTGTTGGTCGCGGCCCTGCTGCCGTGCTTCTGGATCTATGCCGAGATCGGCTCCGACATCCTGTCGCGGGCGGGCGCCGGCAATCCCTACGCCGCCTGGATCGACACCTACGCGGGCGAGGAATTCGGCACCGCCGTCGCCGAGATGATCGCGGCCACGGATGCCGCCGCGCGGGATGTCTCGTCCTCGCTGCGAGAACGGATGCACCGCGCCTTCACCCGTGCGACCCAGCTCGAATGGATGTTCTGGGACGGGGCCTACCGCGAGGCGGCCTGGCCGGTCTGACCGTCGGGACGCCCGACCCCGGAACACGGAGGCGGAACCCGCACCGGCTTTTGCGCGCCCGGCTTGACGATGCGGACGATGCCGTCGCGTAGGGAGAGCATGTGGCCGCGCTCCACATCGGTCCAACACTCGTCGCGGGTGAGCGCCTTGGTGGCAATGACGGTCACCACGTCGTCGGTCCGCGTCTCCTGCGCGAAATCCACGTGCCAATCCTCGTCGATCAGGGTCGCGGTACCGAAGGGCGCGCAGCGGGTGAGGTAGCACAGGCGCTTGCCGCAATGGGCATAGAGCGTCCGGCTGTCGCTGAGCAGCATGTTGAACACGCCGAGCCCGTGCAGCTCGGCGCAGAGTTCAGCGACGGCAGTGTCGAGCCGCGCCGGGCTCGGCAGGCTCGGATAGCGGGCCTGCAGCCTGTCGAGCATCCAGCAGAAGGCGTATTCGCTGTCGGTGGAGCCAACCGGCTTGAACCAGGTCAGCGGCCACCTCTTCACGCCCTTGAGCTGGCCGTTATGGGCGAAGGTCCAGCGCCGTCCCCAGAGCTCGCGGCTGAACGGATGGGTGTTCTCCAGCCCGACCCGCCCGCGATTGGCCTTGCGCACATGCGCGATGACGATCCGGCTCTTGATCGCGTAGTCGCGCAGGAGCTTGGCCAAAACCGAGCGCGCGCTCGGCTCGGGCTCGTGGAAGGCGCGCGCCCCCCGCCCCTCGTAGAAGGTGATGCCCCATCCATCGGCGTGAGGCCCGGTCTCCCCGCCGCGCCGGGCGAGGCCCGCGAAGGAGAAACGGATGTCGGTGGGCACGTTCGCGCTCATGCCGAGCAATTCGCACATGGAAAATCTTGCAGCTTCTGGCGATGCGCTTGCGACGAGAAAGCGGATTATGGGGGAGCGGGCGTCGGGAATGCCGGGGAGACACAAACCTAGGAGTGTTTGACACGCTCGACAACCGCGGAGGCGCATGTGCCGGGCGACACGACGAGATTCCTCCCCCGTCGACTCGCGCCTTCCCTGCCCGGCGGCGATCCTCTAAGCCGACCTCGGATGATGGACCGTACCCGGCGCGGGCCGCCGGAGGGAAACGTCGATGGATCGTGATCCGATCGCCTTCGCCTGGAAGTCGGCGCGGACACTCCAGGTTTCCGCCATCGCCCTGACATTGGGGATCGGCCTTCCCCTCGCTTTGTTCGCCCTGCTCTGCCTGCGCGATCTCGTGAGCGTCCTGGTCCAGGCACCGGCGCAGACCGTCCCCTTCCTCCGGATCGCCATGGAACGGCCCTGGAACGCGGCCGGTGAGCCGGCCCTGGTGGCCGTCTCCGGCTGGCCCCTTCCGCCCGTTGACGTGATCCTGTGGGCGCTGACCGGCCTCGCCGCCGTCGCCATGCTCGCGGCGGCCCTGGGCTGGATCGTGGCCCGCCTGTGCTTCTCCGCCCAGTCCCGGACGATCCGTCTCCTCAACGAACGGGTGACCACGGCGATCCTGCACGCCCCCACGGCCGCACGGGACGAGGCCCGTAGCCTGGCGCAGCATGTGGGCGCGATGCTGGCGCGGCTCGACACCCTGTTCGGCCTCGGCATCGTCGTCCCGGTCACCGCTCTGGCGACCATCATCCTGGCCCTCGCCATGGCCGGCCTCGCGGCCCCGAGGTTGGTGCCGACGGTGGCGGTGGGCCTTCTCGCCGCCGCCCTCGCCCGCCTCCTGATCCTCCGCCGCACCCGCAAGCGGACGATCCTGCGCCTCAGTTCCGGCGTCTCGGCGGAACGATTCCTCTCCGACCTCATCCGGCGGGTCCCGGCGGTGCGTGCCCATGGGGCCGAGGCGTTCGAGCGCGGCCGTCTCGCAGCCAGGGGGGCGGCGATCCGCGATGCCCTCGCGTCCGCCGAATCCTCCCTCGCCTTCGCGCGTGCGCCCTCCCTCGCCCTCGGCGTCCTGCTGCCCGCCATCATGCTGGCCGTGGCTCTGTGGCGCGGCGAGAGCGGCACGGCGCCTCCCGTGGCGCCGGGCGCCCTGGTGGCGGCCGGCGGTGGCTTCGCCCTCGCCGTCCTCGCCCTGGCGGTGACCCTGCGCCTGCGCTCGATCCATGAGGCCGTGGCGCCGGTCTTCCGAGATCTGGCGGCGACCCTCGTCTCCCTCGAAAGTCGCGGCGGCTACAGGCCCGGGCCATTCGCCGCCTTGCCGAAGGGCGGAACGCTCGCCGCGTCCGGGGTCGGCGTCTACGATCCCGCCAGCGGGGAGCGCCTCACCGGTGTCGACGTCACCGTGGCGATGCCGTCTCACCTCGCCATCGTGGGCGAACACGGCAGCGGCGCGCGGGCGCTGGCCGCCCTGCTGGCCGGCCAGCTCGAACCGACCGCGGGCTCGGTGACCTATGACGGGATCGACCTGCGCAGCCTCGATCCGGCCGAGCGGGCCAGCCACATCGCCCTGGCGGGCGCCGAGGCGATCCTGATCGAGGGCACGCTGGAGCAGAACATCCTCTACGGCGCGGCGCGCCAGGAGCGTCCCTCGGAGGCGGACCTCGTCGAGGTGCTGCGCCTGACCGGGCTCGACGCCTTCGTCTATGCGCGCGGCCTCGAAGGCACCGTGGATCCGGCGGCCGAGCCGGCCGTCGCGAAGTCGATCGTCGCCGCCCGCCACGCCGTGCGCGAGGCCCTGGTGGCGGACAAGGCGGCGCGGCTGGTGGAGCCGTTCGATCCCGCCCGCTACAACCATCAGGCGACGGTGGGCGAGAACATCCTGTTCGGCGAGGCCGTGGGCTCCGCCTTCTCCGGCAGCCATATCGCCGCCCATCCCTACCTGCGCGCCGTGCTGGAGGCCGAGGACCTGACCCGGCCCTTCACCGAGATCGGGCTGCAGGTGGCGCGCAGCACCATCGAGATCTTCGCCGACCTTCCGGACGATCACCCCCTCTTCGATGCGTTCTCGCTGTTCCCGGCGGCCGAGCGCGGATTCTTCGAGGATCTCGTCAGCCGTCAGCCGGAGGCGAAGGGCTGGCGCCGGGGACCGGCGGGCCAGCGCGACCGCAAGCGCCTGATCGGGCTGGCGCTCCGCTACAGCGAGACCCGGCACCGGTTCGGCCTGATCGACGGCGCCTTCGAGGACCGCATCGTCGCCGCGCGCCATTCCTTCGCCCGGCTGATGCCGCAGAGCCTGCGCGCGAGCGTCGAGTTCTACGATCCCACCCGGCTGAATCCCGCCGCCAGCCTCGAGGAAAACCTGCTGTTCGGCCGGATCAACGGCGAGGAGGCGGGGGCCGAACAGCGCGTCCGGGCGCTGGTGCGCCGCGTCCTCGTCCAGCAGCACCTCGAATCCGCCGTCTACCGGCTCGGCCTCGCCAGCCGCGTGGAGCCGGGCATGGGCGGCGGCGGGTCGAGCCTCGGGGAGAACGCCATCGGCTCGCGCGAGCGCATCGGCATCGACCTCGCCCGCTGCCTCGTGCGGAAGCCCGACATCGTGGTCGTCGCCATCGCCCTCGACGACGGCAAGGCCGCCGAGATCCGGGAGCGCCTCGCCAGCCTGCGCGCGGCGAGGGCCGGTCGCGGCCTCATCGTCTGCCTGCCGAGCGCCGACACCCTCGACGCGAACGATCCCTTCGGCGCAGTGCTGCATGTGGAGCGCAACACGGTGCTGGCCGCCTGACACGGCGGTGGCATAGCAACGGACTACGCCCCCTCCCCTATTGCCGCCCCATTGAGATCGGATAAGCAGGACTTCGTGCACCCTGTTGCACGGCGCCGGCGATCGGTCGGCGCATCCCTCTCCAGGGCCGGGCATGGTCGTTCTACCCTCGCCAGTCGTACAGCGCCGCGCCGTCGCCTGGCTTCTCCTGTTAGCCCTAGCGCTCGCCGTGCCCAGCCTCGCACGGGCGCAATCGGCCAAGGCCACGGCTCCGATCCCGGCGGCGACCCTCGCGCTGATGAGCCAGAAGGGCACCAGCGCCTCGGCGCCGGTCCTGTTCAGGGCCTACAAGAAGGAATCCGAGATCGAAGTCTGGAAGAAGGCCGCCAGCGGGCGCTTCGTCCATATCAAGACCTTCCCGATCTGCCGCTGGTCGGGCCAGCTCGGCCCCAAGCGCAAGACCGGCGACCGCCAGACGCCGGAAGGGTTCTACTCGGTGCCCCCGCGCCAGATGAACCCGAATTCGAGCTACTACCTCTCCTTCGATGTCGGCTACCCCAACGCCTATGACCGCGCGCAGGGCTCCACCGGCTCGGCCGTGATGGTCCACGGCGTCTGCTCGTCCATGGGGTGTTTCGCCATGACCGATCAGGTGGTCGGCGAGATCTACGCCATCGCCCGCGACGCCTTCGCCGGCGGTCAGGCGGCGTTCCAATTCCAGTCCTACCCGTTCCGGATGAGCGCGGCGAACATGGCCCGCTACCGGACGGACCCGAACATCGCCTTCTGGCGCCAGCTCAAGGAAGGCTCGGACCGGTTCGAGGCGACGGGCGAGGAGCCCAACGTCACCGTCACCGCCGGCCGCTACGCTTTCCTCCCCTACAAGGACCCTGCCCTCGAATCCCTGGTGACGGCGCGCCGTGTGCAGGAGGAGGCGCGCATCGCCAGCCTCGTGGAGGACGGGAGTGCGGCCGTGCGCACCACCTATTCGGACGGAGCGCAGCATCCGTTCTGGGCCGCCCTCTCCGCCAAGGGCGTCTCCCTCGGCGATGTCAGCCGGCCCGAGGCCCTCGCCTATGCCGGCCAGGACGTGATCGTGATCCCGGCCCAGCGCCGCCCGGTCCTCGTCGCCGAGGCGGTCTGGTCGCGCTGGATGGTGGCAGCCTCGGTTCCCGCGCTCCTGCGGGTGCGCGGGTTCGAGCCGGCCTACGAGCAGGCGCCGCCGCGCTTCGCCGCTCTCGTCGTGCGCTACGATCAGACCCTGCCGGCGATGCTCTCGGCCTCTCTCACCGGACAGATGCCGGCCCCGACCCCGCCGGCCATCATCGAGACCCTGGCGCAGCGTTGACACATACGGATGAGCGGGTTCCCCTCTCCCCGCGCGCGGGGAGAGGGTCACAGGCACCTCGTCGTGCCTGTGACGAGCGGAGCGAGGGTGAGGGGGCAGCTCCGAGTGAGCCTCACCCGGACGAGCCCCCTCACTTTCGGCTACCGCCTCGACGCGCTCCCCAACGAGGGGGAGACGCGCCCCTCTCCCCGCAGGCGGGGCGAGGGGATGCTCACGCAGGGACCGCACGACGCGCGACAAGCCTTTGCCCTCGTCCTTCAGCGACCAGCAGATTCAGCCGAACCGATCGACCGGAGCCCCCTTACGGCCCCGCGCTCGACAGGCGCGCGGGCGGCGTCCCGCGCAGGGCGGTACTGACGGGGACGAGGCGGATGCCACGGGCTTCGAGGTCGCGCGACCAGCGGGCGATCCGCTCGATCGTCAAGGGCATCGCCCCGGCCGAGGCCAGCGCGAACCCGTTGGCCTTGGCCTGGGCTTCGAGCCGGGCGAGTTCGCGGTCGATCGCCTCGGCCTGGGGCAGGGCGTCGAGGACGATCTCGGTGCGGGCGACGGGAATTTTCAGCTTCCCGCCGAGAGACGTCGCCAGGGAGCGCGACGAGGTGCCGTCATCCACGAAACCGAGCCCCCTGGCGCCGATCTCGCGCAGCACCGGTTCGAAGGCGGCCGCATCGCCCTCGAGCTTGGCTCCCATGAAGTTCACGAGGCCGACATAGCCTCCGAACCGGCTCATCACCCAGGACAGCCGGTCGAGATTTTCCGGCGGTCGCGAACTCGTCAGCATGGTCTGCGGGCCGGGATCGCTGTCGGGATAGTCGAACGGCTCCATCGGCGCCTGGACCAGGATCTCGTGGCCGAAATCGCGGGCGCGGGCGACGCTGCGTTCGAGGTCGCCGCCATAGGGCGAGAAGGCGAGGCTGATCGCGGGCGGCAGCTTGGCGATGGCGCCCGCCGTGGCGGCCTGCCCGACGCCGAGGCCGGTGACGAGAATGGCGATGCGTGCGCCCGGCGCCCCCGCACTGGAATCGGGGCGGGCATAGACGTCGAGGGGCCGGCGGCGGCCGTCGCCGATCTTCGGCACGTTGCCGTGACGGCCCCGTTCCATCAGCCGGGGATCGGGACCGGCGAGGCGCACGGGTTCGCTGTCGGGCACGCGGATGATCACTGCCTCGGTGGGAGCCGCCGTGCCGGCGGGCCGCACCACCTGGACGCCCGATGCCGTCTCGACCTCGCCGGCCGAGCGCGGAGCCGATGTCGGGGGCTCGGGGGCCTTCGCCACGGGGGGAGGAGCGGCGGGTTCGCGCAGGCTGATCGTCGCGACGGCGGACGGCTCGCCGCCCTGGGGATCGCCAAACATCGCCAAGAGGGTGAGGCCCACGGCGAGGCCTGCCCCCCCCATGGCGACCACGGCCGCCGGGCTCATCCGGGGCATCGAGACGCCGCGCAACCGCTGGCCGAGCGTGCGGGACGCCGCAGCACTCTTAGTCCCCAGCGGACGGGTCAGGATGTCATCGGTGGCCACGGTCAGCCGTTTCCCTGAAGGCTCGCGACCGACGGATGCTGGGCGCGCACGATGTGAGAAACGAAGCGGCCCGCAGAGTCGGTTCTCACCGACATTGCGGGCCGCGCTGGTTAACGTTTGTTTAAATTCGGCGACACGAGTCGCGTTTCAGGACGGTGCAGGGATCGTCAGTTCGGAACGGCGGCCTTCGGCGTGTTGGCTGCGCCCTTCTGGATACCGCGGATGAAGTCGACGGCCGCGATCAGCTGCTTGTCCTTGGCCGGGTCCGGCGGGACGTAAGCCGACGAACCGCCGCGCTCCTCGACATCCTTCTGCTTGAGGTGACCCTTCAGGCCGGCCTCGCCCTTGGTCTCGTCCTTGCCCTTCAGCTCGTCCGGGATCTCCTGCAGGACCTCCTGATCGGGCTCGATGCCCTTGGCCTGGATGGAGCGGCCCGACGGCGTGTAGTAGCGCGCCGTGGTCAGGCGCAGGGCGCCGCTGCCGCCCAGCGGGATGATCGACTGGACCGAGCCCTTGCCGAAGGAGCGCGTGCCGAGCACCGTGGCGCGCTTGTGATCCTGCAGGGCGCCGGCCACGATCTCCGAGGCCGAGGCCGAGCCGCCATTCACCAGGACGACGATGGGCTTGCCCTTGGTGAGGTCGCCGGACTTGGCCGAGAAGCGCTGTGTCTCGTCCGGGTTGCGGCCGCGGGTAGAGACGATCTCGCCCCGGTCGAGGAACGCGTCGGAGACCGACACGGCCTGATCGAGGAGGCCGCCCGGATTGTTGCGCAGGTCGAGTACGTAGCCCTTCAGCTTGTCCTGGCCCACTTCCGTGGAGAGCTTGTCGATGGCGTTGCGCAGGCCGTCATAGGTCTGCTCGGTGAACTGCGTCAGGCGAATGTAGCCGACATCGCCGCCCTCGGCCCGCGAGCGCACCGGCTTGATCTTGATGACATCGCGGTTGAGCACGACGTCGATGGGATCCTTGGACTCCTTGCGGGAGATCTTGAGCTTCACCGGCGAGTTCACCGGTCCGCGCATCTTGTCGACGGCCTGATTCAGGGTGAGGCCCTGGACCTGATCCTCGTCGATCTGCGTGATGATGTCGTTGGTGAGGATGCCGGCTTTGGAGGCGGGGGTGTCGTCGATGGGGCTGACCACCTTGATCAGGCCGTCCTCCATCGTGACCTCGATGCCGAGGCCGCCGAACTCGCCCTTGGTCTGCACCTGCATGTCACGGAAGCTCTTCGAGTCCATGTAGCTCGAATGCGGGTCCAGCGAGGTGAGCATGCCGTTGACGGCCGCCTCGATCAGCTTGGCCTCGTCGGGCTTCTCGACATAGTCGGTCCGCACCTTTTCGAACACGTCGCCGAACAGGCTGAGTTGGCGATAGGTCTCCGCGGAGGCCGCCACCGCGCTGGTCCCGGAGAGCAGATGCGTCTGGGTCGCGAGGAGGGAGGAACCGACGCCAAGAAACGCGCCGGCCAGGACTAGGGAAATCTTGCGCATTATCCGCGAACCTTCTCGCTGGGGCTCTTCGCCCACCACGGCTCCGGATCAATGGAGCCGCCGTCTTTCCTGAACTCGACGTATAGAACCGGCCCGTCACGGTCGCCCGGAGCGGCGCCCTGGCCGCCCTCACCCATGGCCGCCACCGGTTCCCCCGCAAGCACGAACTGTCCGACCTCGACGCTGATCTGATCCATACCGGCCAGCAGCAGATAGTAGCCATCGCCGGCATTGATGATCAAGAGTCGTCCATACGAGCGAAACTGCCCGGCGAACGACACCCACCCATCGGACGGAGACGAGACCACCGCCTTCGGGCGGGTCGCGAGCGATATGCCGCGGGTCGTTCCGCCATTGCCGTCGGGCTGGTTGAAGCCGCGCAAGGTCGCGCCGCTCACGGGCTTGGGCACCTCGCCGCGGGTGTCGACGAAGCGAATCTTGGGGGCGAGCCGCGCGGGATCGCGTGTGCCGGCCGCCGCGAAGCGCTCCTGGGTCGCGCGCGCCTCCCGCGTCTCGGCGGCGCGGGCCTCCTCCGCCGCCCGGCGGGCCGAGGCGACCTCGTTCTCCATCCGGTCGAGGAGCTCCTTCAGGCTTTTCGCCTGGACGCCGAGCTCGGCCGTGCGCGCGCGCTCGGTGACGAGCCCGCTCTCCACCTCGGCGAGGCGGGTGCGGCGCGCCGTGATGAGGGCGTTGATCCGCTGCTGCTCCCTGGCCCAGCCGGTGAGGTCGTTCTGCAGGCCCTCGCGGTCGGCGGCGATGAGCCCCTTCAGCCGCACCATCTCGGTGAGGTCGGCGGCCAGTGTCTCGGCCTCGCCGCGCAGTTCGGGCACCACGGCCCCGAGCAGCATCGAGGTGCGGATCACGGCGAGCACGTCCTCCGGCTGGACCAGGACGGCCGGGGGCGGCCTCCGGCCCATGCGCTGCAGGGCGGCGAGGATTTCGGCGATGACGCCCCGTCGCGCTTCAAGGGAACGGCGGATGCCGGATTCGCTGGCGGTGAGCGTCTTCAGGCGCTCCTCCAGCCGACTCATCCGGTCCTCCGTCGCCTGCGCCTGACGGGCGGCATCGAGGAGGGCGGCATTCAACTTGGCACGGTCTCCGGCGACCGAGGCGATCTCCGCTTCGAGCTTGGCCCGCGCGCCGGTGGAGGCGGCGAGTTGCTCCTCGATCCGCTTCAGATTCTCGGCGCGGCGGGCCTTCTCGTCGATGGCACGCTGGATCGCGTCGGCGGCGGCGGCATCCTGCAGTTTCGACGCGTCCTGCTGTTTCGAACTGTCCGGTTGTTTCAGGCTGTCCTGGGCATGGGCAGGACCGAGCGTCAGCACCGCCATCGCCGCACAGGCAGCGATGCGGATCGCTCCGCCGTCAGGCCCGCGCCGCGCGTATCCGCCCCTCATGCGTCGATGTCGCCCCGATGATAGGGATGTCCCGCAAGGATCGTCAGCGTTCTGTACACCTGCTCCAGGGCCAGCACTCGCACAAGGCCGTGAGGCAGGGTGGCCGCCCCGAAGGCGAGGGAGAGGTCGGCGCGCGTGCGCACCGCTGGGGCGAGCCCGTCGGCGCCGCCGATGGCGACGACCAGGGTCGCCGTGGCCGCGTCGCGCCAGGACGCGATCCGCTCGGCGATGCGCTCGCTGGTCCAATCCGAGCGCCCGCGTTCGTCATAGACCAGCAGCACGCTCGACGAGGCCGGGGCATGGGACAGGATGGCCGCCCCCTCCTCCACGCTGCGATCGATTGCGCGCCGGGCCCGGCTCTCCGGGATTTCGACGACGTCGCAGGCCGTGAGACCCAATCCACGACCGAGTTGGACTGCCCGTTCACGATAGCGCGAAGCCAGATCCCGCTCGGGACCGGGCTTGAGGCGGCCCACCGCCGTCACGAGCAGACGCACGCGTCAGGCGCCCCGCGCCATCGGGCCGGTGCTCAGCCGGCCATGAGGTCGGTGGTGGGACGATCGGCGCCCCACATCTTCTCGAGATTGTAAAAGCCTCGGACTTCCGGGCGGAAGATATGGACGATGATGTCGCCCGTATCGATCAGCACCCAATCACAGGCGGGCAAGCCCTCGACCCGGGCCGTTCCGAAGCCCTTGGACTTCATTTCCTGCAGGATCCGGTCGGCGATGGCGCTGACATGGCGCTGCGAGCGGCCGGAGGTGATGATCATCGTGTCGGCGAGCGAGGTCCGACCGGCGAGATCGATCTCGATGGTTTCCTCGGCCTTCATGTCTTCGAGACAATCGAGCGCGAGCGCCTTGAGATCGCCGATGCGCTGATCGGTGGCGTGGTCGGAACCTGTGGTCCCGGAAGGGTGCGAATCGGTCAGTGTCTCGATTCCCGAAGTGACGGCGGTCATTTTACCTGAACAATCTATAGTCTGGAGAGAGTGGAACGATCACTCTCCGTTTTCAAGAGTCGCGACGCGCTCGTCATCGTCCGGCCCGGAGGGCCGTGGACGACAGGGTCGAGCGCGGGCCATGGAGAAACACCCAGGCCGGGGGTTCGAGATCGGCGAGGAGACCCGCATCCGATTCGTCGATGCGCCATCGTCCCATCGCCTGCGCCCCTCGGGCGCTCGGCGCCGTCAGGGTGAAGCCCGGCCTATCGATGATGGCAATCGGCATCGTGGCGGCGATAGCACGAAAATCGCGCCAGCGGTGAAATGCCGCGAGAGAGTCGGCCCCCATGATCCAGACGAAGCGCACGGCGGGGTGGCGGGCCTGGAGGTAGGCCAGGCTCTGGCGGGTGTAGCGGGCGCCGATCTGCGTTTCGAAACCGGTGATGGCGATGCGCGGATGGTCGGCGACGGCGGATGCCACCGCGATCCGCGTCTCGAGGGGGGCGAGAGCCGTGCGGTCCTTGAGCGGGTTGCCGGGGGTGACCATCCACCAGATGCGGTCGAGCCGCAGCCGTTTCAGAGCCACGAGGCTCACGTGGCGATGGCCGAGATGGGCCGGATTGAAGGACCCGCCATAAAGGCCGATCCGCAGGCCGGGTACGGCGGGAGGCAGCCGGACGAGCCCCTCCGCCTCAAGCCGCACGGGTGGAGCCGACACGCCGCATCAGGCAGGCCGCATCAAGGACGCGTCTGCCCGCGGCCATGGACCCGGTACTTGAAGGTCGTCAGCTGCTCGACGCCCACCGGACCGCGCGCATGCATGCGCCCGGTGGCGATGCCGATCTCGGCGCCGAAACCGAACTCGCCGCCATCGGCGAATTGCGTCGAGGCATTGTGGGTGACGATGGCCGAATCGACCTCCGCCAGGAAGCGCGCCGCCTCGGCGGCGTCGGCCGTGACGATGGCGTCGGTATGGTGCGAGCCGTTGGCCTCGATATGGGCGATCGCCGCGTCGAGCCCGTCCACCACCTTCACGGCGATGATGGCGTCGAGATACTCGGTGCGCCAGTCGATCTCGGTGGCAGCGGTGACCCGCGCATCTACCGCCTGCGTCGCCGCATCGCCGCGGACGCTGCAGCCGGCCTCGATCAGCGCCGTGACCAGGGGGGCGAGGTGGGTCTCCGCCACGGCGGCATCGACGAGAAGGGTCTCGGCGGCGCCGCAGATGCCGGTGCGGCGCATCTTGCTGTTGATCACCAGGGTGCGGGCCATGTCGAGATCCGCGCCGGCCGCCACGTAGACGTGGCAAATGCCGTCGAGATGGGCGAAGACCGGCACCTTGGCCTCGGACTGGACCCGCTCCACAAGGCCGCGCCCGCCACGGGGCACGATGACGTCGATGCAGCCGTCGAGGCCCGACAGCATGGCGCCCACCGCCGCGCGGTCACGGGTGGGAACGATCTGCACCGCGTCCGCCGGCAGGCCGGCGGCTTCCAGCCCCTCGCGCATGGCACGCGCGATGGCCATGGCGGTGCGGTGGCTGTCCGACCCGGCGCGCAGGATCGCGGCATTGCCGGCCTTGAGGCACAGGGCCCCCGCATCGGCGGTGACGTTGGGACGGCTCTCGAAGATGACGCCGACGACGCCGAGCGGCACGGCGATCCGCTCGATCAGCAGCCCGTTCGGGCGCTCGAACGCCGCGAGCTGGCGACCGACGGGATCGGGCAGCGCGCCGATCTTGGCCACGGCATCGGCCATGGCGGCGAGCCGGCCCTCGTCGAGGGTGAGGCGGTCGATCAGCGCCTGGGTCTGTCCGCTGGCCATCGCCGCGGCGACGTCGCGGGCGTTCTCGGCCAGGATCGCCTCCCGGCTCGCTCTCAGGCACTCGGCCACTTGGCGCAGGGCGACATCCTTCGCCTGGGCCGAGGCTTGGGCGATCTTGCGGGCGGCCGCGCGGGCGCGGTGGCCGATCTCCTGCATCTGCTCTGTGAGATCGGGAGCGGCGGCGAAATCGGATCTCAGGTTCAGAACGGGCACGGTCTGTTTCCTCGCAGCTCACCGTTCAAGGCGATGGCGGCATATCGATTGTGCCCTCATGCCACGCGTCGAGGCGGCAAAACAAGCACATTGCATAATAGTCGAGCCTATTCTCCGACCATCGCGAGGTCATCGCGATGCACCATTTCAGCGCGACCGGGATGAGTAAGCAATTCCGCGATCTCCCGACTCGGGCGACCGATGATCTGTGCCGCCTGTGCACTGTCATAAGCCACGAGGCCGCGCCCGAGGGTGCGGCCCTGCACGTCCCGGATGATCACCGCATCCCCCCGCCCGAAATTCCCCGACAATCCGGTGACGCCGACCGGCAGCAAACTCGCGCCGCCCTGCAGGGCACGGGCCGCTCCGGCATCGACCACGAGGATACCGCGCGGCTCGAGCGAACCGGCGATCCAGGCCTTGCGCGCGGCGACGGGGTTCGAGCCGGACAGGAACCAGGTGCAGCGCCCCCCCTGTAGGATGGTGCGCAGGGGGTTCTTCTCGCGCCCGTCGGCGATGACCATGTGGGTGCCGCCGCTCGCGGCGATCTTGCCCGCCTCGACCTTGGTGCGCATGCCGCCCCGCGACAGTTCCGAGGCCGGCCCGCCCGCCATGGCCTCGATCTCCGGCGTGATCCGCTCGATAAGGGGCAGATGGCGCGCGTTCGGGTCGCTGGCGGGGGGCGCCGTGTAGAGGCCGTCGATATCGGAGAACAGCACCAGCACGTCGGCCCCGATCATGGTGGCGACGCGGGCGGCGAGACGATCGTTGTCTCCGTAGCGGATCTCGCTGGTGGCCACCGTGTCGTTCTCGTTGACCACCGGCACGGCACGGACTTCGAGGAGCTTCAGCACCGTCGCGCGGGCATTGAGGTAGCGCCGGCGCTCCTCGGTGTCCTGCGGCGTCACCAGGATCTGCCCCGCCGCGATTCCGTGATGGCCGAGCGCCTCGGCCCAGTAACGCGCGAGTGCGATCTGCCCCACGGCGGCGGCGGCCTGGCTCTCCTCCAGCCGGAGCGTGCCGGGCGCGTAGCCGAGCACCGTCCGCCCCAGGGCGATGGCGCCCGAAGAGACGACGAGGACGTCGACGCCCCGCGCATGCAGGTCGGCGATGTCCTCGGCGAGCGCCGCCAGCCAGGCATGGCGCAGGCGACCGCGCGCGCGGTCGACGAGCAACGCCGAGCCGACCTTGATGACGACGCGGCGGAAATCCTGAAGGGAGGGGATCTGGGGAGAGGCGGATTGGGGAGAAGAGGTCATTATCGGGAGCTTTGCACGGCGCAGGCGAGGTCCGTTCGTGAAAAATCGTTGCCCTTGAACAGGAGCGGCACGTTGGCCGCCTTCGCGACGGCATAAGCGAAACAGTCGCCATAATTGAGAGCCGCGGGATGGCGTCCCTTGCCGAAGCGCAGGAAGGCCTCCGTGGCCAGTCGGAGGTGCGTCGCATCGAAGGCCACGACGCGGATGTTGGGCTGCTCATCGAGATACTCGACGAGTGTCCACTGATCGTCGCGTCCTGTCTTCACGGTCATGACACGGTGAAGCTCCGCAAGAGTCGGCGTGCCGATCAGGCAGATGGAACGGTGGAGAACGCGGCCGTAATCAACGGGGCTGTCTTCGCGCAGGAAGATCGCCACGAGGGCCGACGTGTCGACGGCGATCGTATGATCCGCCGCGGTCATCAAATCGGCAGGCCGTTCTCGTCGTACATGTCGGAATGGTCAGACGTCGCGCCGGGCAGCTTGGTGGCCGCGCTCCGAGCCGACAAGGCCCGCAATTCCCGATACCGCCGCTCCACTTCCTCGGGGGCCAGCACGTCCCAAGCCTGGGACCGGCGATCCTTGAATTCCCTCAAGGCTGTTTCGACCACATCGGCGATGGATGTCCTGCGGGAGCGAGCCAGGGAATGTGCGATCTCGTAGGCGACGTCGCTCCTCACATTCAGTTGCTTCGTCATCCTCGAACTCCACCGACGGCAGCACGTAGCGTAGCGCTACATGCCCATGCCCTCAAGGCTGCCAAGCCTCCGCCGGCTGCGCTTCCGCCTCGGCCGCCTTGGCCTCCATCATCTCGCGGGTGATCGCGCGCAGAGCGTCCTGCACGCCGAGGCCCGTGGCCGAGGACAGGATCAGCGGCTTTGCCTTGGAGGCTCGCTTCAGGCGCGCCACCTGTTCCTTCAGCGTGTCGGGATCGACGGCGTCGGATTTCGACAGGGCGACGATCTCGTGCTTGTCGGCGAGACCGTTGCCGTAGGCTTCGAGTTCCTTGCGCACCAGCTTGTAGGTCTTGCCGGCATGCTCGCTCGTGGCCTCCACGAGGTGGAGCAGCACGCGGCAGCGCTCCACATGGGCGAGGAACTTGTCGCCGAGGCCGACGCCGTCATGGGCGCCCTCGATCAGTCCGGGAATGTCGGCGAGCACGAATTCGCGCTCGTCCGAGCGGACCACGCCGAGGCCCGGATGCAGGGTGGTGAAGGGATAATCGGCGATCTTGGGGCGCGCCGCCGTCACCGTGGCGAGGAAGGTGGACTTGCCGGCATTGGGCAGGCCGACGAGGCCGGCATCGGCGATGAGTTTCAGGCGCAGCCAGATCCACTGCTCGTGGCCTTCCAGGCCCGGATTGGCATGTTTCGGGGCGCGGTTCGTCGAGGTGGTGAAATAGGCGTTGCCGAAACCGCCGTTGCCGCCCTTGGCCAGACGCACACGCTGGCCGACATGGGTCATGTCGGCGATCAGGGTCTCGCCATCCTCGGCGATGATCTCGGTGCCGGCGGGCACCTTCAGCACCACGTCCGCCCCGTTGGCGCCGTGGCGGTTCGAGCCCATGCCGTGCTCGCCCTTCTTGGCCTTGAAGTGCTGCTGGTAGCGGTAGTCGATCAGCGTGTTGAGGCCGTCGACGCACTCGACCCAGACGTCGCCGCCCCGGCCGCCGTCGCCGCCGTTGGGGCCGCCGAACTCGATGAACTTTTCGCGCCGGAACGCGACGCAGCCGGCGCCGCCGTCACCGGAGCGCACATAGACCTTGGCTTCGTCGAGGAATTTCACGGGTGTTCTCGTCTCTGTCGTTCATTCGCCGAGGGCGGGGCCTGCCGGCTCCAGACCTTGGCGAATCACATCCGGGTTCGGGTTCAGGCTGCGCCTTGTCGGCACTTCCCGTCGAGGTTCAGGTACTGCACGCTGCGCAGGCCCGCCTCGAACCACGCCCCACCCGACTTCGTCCGGTCGTAGGCGTAGAGATTGATGACGATGGCGCCGTCCGGAGACGTGAGGGTCGCCGGAACCTGCGCGTCGTCGAAGGCCCAGGTCGGGCGGGAATCGGCGCCGAACTCGGCACGGCTTCCGTCCATTTCGAACTGGCTCACCTGGGCGAAGACCGGCCGCTCGTCATGGTCGGAGATCGCGAAGGTGAAGCCGACCCTGGGGCTCCGCCCGACGAAGTTGTAGAATTCGCAGTAGAGCGTCGGGCTCCGTGGCGACGGTCTCGGAATGTCCGCGACCGGGGTCGCGGGGGGCTCGCCTCCGCCGCTGAGAAGCGCCAGGGCGACCGCGACCGAACCGGTCGCGGCGAGTGCCGCCAGAACGAGCGTGCGTTGCGTCATCGCGGTTCCGCTTCCGAGCGCGGCACCCTCCGGATGACGGAGACCCGCGCAGACGACGAAAGGGAGGATGGCGCACCATCCTCCCTTCGATGTCCGACGATCGTCGATGACGGGATGCCCGGTGCGGGCGCCGCCTCGCTGTGGGAGGCCGTGGACTACTCCGCGGCTTCCTGGTGCGGCACCACGGCGACGAAGGCGCGGCCGCGCTTCACCTGGAACAGCACGCGACCGTCCGCCTTGGCGAAGAGGGTGTGGTCCGTGCCGATGCCGACATTAACGCCGGGGTGGAACTTGGTGCCGCGCTGACGGACGATGATGTTGCCGGCGATGACGGCTTCGGCACCGAACTTCTTCACGCCGAGGCGCTGGCCGGCCGAATCGCGGCCGTTGCGGGACGAGCCGCCTGCTTTTTTATGGGCCATTGTGGTTGACTCCGAATGTCTCGATCAGAACGTCAGGCGCTGATGCCGGTGATGCGCACCACGGTGTGGTGCTGGCGATGACCGCGCTTGCGGCGCGAGTTCTGACGGCGGCGCTTCTTGAAGGCGATGACCTTCGCGTCGCGGCCGTGGCTGACGATCTCGCCGGCGACGCTGATGCCCGACAGGAGCGGCGCGCCGACCTGGGTGGCGCCCGCATCGTCCGCGAACAGGAGGACTTCGCCGAAGGTCACGGCGGAGCCCGGTTCGCCCTCGACGGTGGCGATCGTGATGGTGTCGTTGGCGGCAACGCGATACTGCTTGCCGCCCGTCTTGATGACTGCGAACATCGTTCTCTCTTCGTGTTCTCTGCCGGCCTCCAGCCTAGCGAGCCTGGACCGTCTTCTTATTCAGGTCATCCGCGACACCGATTCGAGCGATGCTGCGAACGCGAAACGCGCGGACTTCGTCGAGGAAGCCGCGCGAGCGTCGGTGGATAAGCGTGGAGGGGGTGATTTGTCAATGCGACGTTGCCGGAGCACCGCTCAGTGCGGCTCGACTCCGGTGTCGTCCCGTTGGGCGAGAACGGCTTCCACGATGGACGGATGGCGCGCGATGATCGCGAGCAAGATGCGCGCGGAGGCGTCCGGCCGGTTGCGGCCCTGGTCCCAGTTCTGCACCGTATCGAGCTCGAATCCGAATGCCGTCGCGAAATCCGGCTGGGACAGGTTCATCCGCGTCCGGATCTCCTTGGGACTGACCTCCGGAATTCGCAACTCGACGGCCTGGATTCCGAGTTCGGAGAATCGCGCCACGAGAGCGCCGGAATCCTCGCTCCACATCTGAGCGGCGACCATATCGCCCGCGGCGATCCGCTGAAGAAAGGCATGTGCCCGCTTGAGGGACACGCCCTGCGAGACCAGGAGGCGCGCTACATCGACCGGCCGGTCGATCTTAGCGTTCATGCGCAGCCGCAGACGAATGGGGGTACCGGAACGGTCGCTGGATTCGGCCTTTGGTACGTCCCGTCGTGCGCATGCTTCCTTCAACGACAAGGCCATCGGATAACGAGCCGCTCTTTCCGAATCGTCACCGCTTCATCAGCCCGCCCAGCACGTTCCGCAGGATCGCGTTACCCACCTGCGTTCCCACCGTCCGCGCCATCGAGCGGGCCGCGTTGCCGATGACCTGTTCGGCGAGGCCCTGCGGCGGGCGTCGGCCTCCCTTCGCGGCGGGTTTGGAGCCAAGGACTCCGCCGAGCAGATTGCCGAGCATGCCGCTCAGGCCACCCTCCGATTGCTGCGCGGCCTCGGCTGGGGCGGAATCGAGGCCCTTGCGCGCTGCGAGGATCTCGTAGGCGCTCTCGTTGTCCACCGCCTCGTCGTACTTGCCGCGCAGGGGGCTTTTCGCGATCAGCTCGGCGCGCTCCACCTCGGTAAGCGGGCCGACCCGGCCCTGAGGTGGGGCGATGAGGGCGCGCTCCACGATCGAGGGCGTGCCCTTGGCCTCGAGGAAACTCACCAGCGCCTCGCCGACGGCGAGTTCGGTAATGGCGGAGGCGACATCGAAACCGGGATTCTGCCGGAACGTGTCGGCGGCGGCCTTCACCGCCCGCTGGTCGCGGGGGGTGAAGGCGCGCAACGCGTGCTGGACACGGTTGCCGAGCTGGCCGAGCACCGATTCCGGTAGGTCGAGAGGGTTCTGGGTGACGAAATAGACGCCGACGCCCTTTGAGCGGATCAGGCGGACAACCTGCTCCACGGCATCGAGGAGGGCCTTGGGCGCGTCGTCGAACAGAAGATGCGCTTCGTCGAAGAAGAAGACGAGCTTGGGCTTGTCGAGATCTCCCACCTCCGGCAGCTGCTCGAACAGTTCCGACAGCATCCAGAGCAGGAACGAGGCGTAGAGGCGCGGCCGCTGCATCAGCTTGTCGGCGGCCAGGATGTTTATTATGCCGCGCCCGTCGCGGTCGCGCTTCATGAAGTCGTTGAGGTCGAGCGCCGGCTCGCCGAAGAACTGGTCGGCGCCCTGGTTCTCCAGCATCAGCAATTGCCGCTGGATCGCCCCGACGGAGGCGGCCGAGACGTTGCCGTACTTGCCCGAGATCTCCTTGAGGTTCTCGGTGCAGTAGAGGAGCAGCGCGCGCAGGTCCTTCAGGTCGAGGACCGGCCATTGGTTGTCGTCCGCCACCCGGAAGGCGATGTTGAGCACGCCTTCCTGCGTGTCGTTGAGTTCGAGCAGCCGGGCCAGCAGCAGCGGCCCCATCTCGATCACCGTGCAGCGGATCGGGTGCCCCTGCGCCCCGAACAGGTCCCAGAACACGGTGGGGAAACGGTCGGGCTCGTAGGCGATCCCGAGTTCCTCCGCGCGCTTAACGAAGACCGGCTTCGATTCGCCCGCCGCCGCCAGCCCAGAGAGGTCGCCCTTGATGTCGGCGGCGAAGACCGGGACGCCGGCATTGGAGAACCCTTCGGCCAGGACCTGGAGCGTCACCGTCTTGCCGGTGCCGGTGGCGCCGGCCACGAGGCCGTGGCGGTTGGCGAGCCTGAGGGTGAGCGCCTCCGGCTTGGTGCCGCTCTTGCCGACGAGGATGGTGCCGTCGCTCTGCATGATCGCCTGAACCCACCGCTTCGCGTCGCGCCCAGCGCAGCGACTCTGGGGTTATGACGCCCGGGGGACGCATTTTCCAGCAGCACCGCACCCGGCGCTTGATTTCATCGCGGACAGACCAGATGGACTACGCACACTCATGCGTTGGAGCATCGTTACATGGAAGAGTTGATCGCCCGCGTCACCACCAAGACCGGGCTCGACGCCGCGACGGCGCAGACGGCCATCGGCCACATCCTCGCCTTCCTGCAGAAGGAAGGCCCGGCCACCGAAGTCGCCCAGCTCTTCGCGGCGATGCCCGGCGCGGACGCTGCGGCGGCCCAGGCGAACCAGGGCGAGGGCGGCGGCGGCGGCCTGATGGGCATGCTCGGCGGCATGATGGGCGGGGGCGTGATGGCCCTCGGCCAGAAGCTGATGGCAGCCGGCGTTCCCATGGGGCAGATGCAGCCGCTGGGCGCCGAACTGTTCGCCTTCGGCCGCGAGAAGGCCGGCGAGGACGTGATGGGGCCGATCGTCGGTTCGATCCCCGGTCTGAACCAATTCGTCTGAGACCGGTCCGGCTGCCCTCTCTTCCCCGTTGCCTGAGCCGGAGAAGAGGGGAACGGAAAAGGTTCGGCGGCTACCCATGGAAGGGTCGCCGGCGAACCATTTTGGCGCGACACTAACCGTCTCTGGATTCACGCAAAAGCCTGTCATAAAAGCGTTCGGGCTTCGTGGTGATGTGGCCTCGCGGATATGAGGCTCCAGGCTCCATCGGGAGCCGGCCTCGCGGGTCCGGCAGAGCGGAATGGACTGATGGTCCCGAACTTCGCGCGTGATGCGTCCACGGCCTGGCTCAACGGCTGGGAGGCCCATGTCCATGCGCCCTTCGCCCGGTTCAAGCAGAAGCGCCTGGAGGCGGGACATGCCGGCTTCTCCGGCCTGCCGGGCTTCGCGAGCCTTCCGGGTGGCCGGTCCCTGGTCCCACCGGGCGGAACGCCGATCCGGTTCAAGCCGCGCCTGAAGAAGCCTCTGGCCGCTCCGGGGCTCGACCCGGTCCTCGGCCGCATCGGCGACCTCGAAGTGCGCCTGGCCACCACCGTTTCCGAGATCCGCCGCGCCCAGCGCCTGCGCTACCGGGTGTTCTACCAGGAGATGTCGGCGGTCGCCTCCGGCATGTCCCTGCTGTCCCGGCGGGACATCGACGATTACGACACGGTCTGCGACCACCTGCTGGTGATCGACCATGCGGCGACGGAGGCGAAACCCTTCCGCCGTCCGAGGCCGAAGGTGGTGGGCACCTACCGCCTGCTGCGCCAGGACGCGGCCGACCGCAATTTCGGCTTCTACACCGCCGGCGAATACGACATCGCGCCCCTGCTCGCCGCGCATCCCGGCAAACGCTTCCTCGAGCTCGGCCGGTCCTGCGTGCTAAAACCCTACCGGACCAAGCGCACGGTGGAGCTGCTCTGGGCCGGGATCTGGGCCTATGTCCAGCACCACCGCATCGACGCGATGCTGGGCTGCGCCAGCCTGGAGGGGACCGACCCGGACAGGCTCGCCCTGGGCTTAAGCTTCCTCCACCACCACGCCCGCGCACCCGAGCCCTGGTGCGCCAGGGCGCTACCCGGTCGCCATGTCGCCATGGACCGGCTGCCGCGCGAGGTGGTGGATGCCAAGGCCGCGCTCCAGTCGCTCCCGCCGCTGATCAAGGGCTACCTGCGGGTGGGGGCCACCTTCGGCGACGGTGCGGTGATCGACCACCAATTCGGCACCACGGACGTGTTCGTCGTCCTGCCAGTCTCGGCCATCGCCGCCCGTTACATCGGCCATTTCGGCCCGGCCGCGAACAAGCGCGCGGCGTGATCCCCTCAGCAGGTTCGCGTTAGCAAGCCAACGCGAACCTGCTGAGGTCTTTCATATGTGGCAGGTTTTTATCGCAGAACCGGGCACCACTTCTGCGAAACCTGCTTAGGCCGCCGCGCTCACGCGGCGGGATTTCAGGTAGGCCGCGACCTCATTGGCGGGGAGCGGCCGGCTGAACACGAAGCCCTGCACCTCGTCGCAGCCCTCGCTCCTGACGAGTTCGAGCCGCTCGGTCGTCTCGACGCCCTCGGCCACGATCCCCATGCCGAGCCGCTCGCCGAGGCCGACCACCGCCCTCACGATGGCCGCCGCATCCGGCTCGGCGATGTCCTTGATGAAGGCGCGGTCGATCTTGATCTTGTCGAAGGGAAACCGTCGCAGGTAACTCAATGACGAGTAGCCGGTGCCGAAATCGTCCAGGGCGATCCTGACACCCAGCGCCCGCAGGCGGTGCAACGTCGCCACGACGCCCTCCGGGTCCCGCATCAGCGCGCTCTCGGTGACTTCGAGCTTCAACCGGTCGGCGGACAGGCCCGCGCCGCCGAGGGCGCCTAGCACCGCGTGCTCCAGTTCGTACTGGAACTGCACCGTGGAGACGTTGACGGCGACGCGGATCTCGTCCGGCCACGTCATCGCTTCCCGGCACGCCTCCGCCA
Organism: Methylobacterium sp. Leaf93; assembly: GCF_001422345.1. Lineage (NCBI taxonomy): Bacteria > Pseudomonadati > Pseudomonadota > Alphaproteobacteria > Hyphomicrobiales > Methylobacteriaceae > Methylobacterium > Methylobacterium sp. Leaf93. The sequence continues at coordinate 414,628 of NZ_LMMS01000001.1, forward strand.
GGGCCCAGGCGCCGAGCGACACGATCAGCCCCGTCTCTTCGGCCACCGGAATGAATTCGCCGGGCGAGATGAGCCCGCGCTCGGGGTGATGCCAGCGCATCAAAGCCTCGAAGCTCGTGACCCTATCGGTGACGAGGTCAATGACCGGCTGATAGGCGAGGAAGAAGTCCCCCCGCCGGATCGCCTCCTTCATGTCGAAGGCGAGAAGATGCCGCGAGGAATGGCGCGCGGCCAAGGCGGGCTCGAACCGCCGATAGGCATCTCGCCCGATCGTCTTGGCCTCGTAGAGCGCGATATCCGCCCGCCGGAGCAGATCGTCGGCGGTGATGGCCTCGCTCGGCAGCATCGCGGCGCCGATGCCGACACCGATCTCGACCACCATGCCGTCGATCTCGATCGGCGCACCGAGCAGCGCGATCACGTGCCGGGCGACCGCGTCCGCCTCGTCCGGCCCCGCGAGTCCCTCGAGCACAAGCGCGAACTCATCGCCACCCAACCGGGCAACGGTACCGCCGTCGCCCACGGCCTGGAGCAGGCGGTCCGCGACGATCCGAAGGAGACGGTCGCCGCCGCTATGGCCCAGCGTGTCGTTGACGGCCTTGAAGCCATCGAGATCGCAGGTGAGGACCGCGACGGTGGAGCGGCCCTCCCAGGGGCGCATCACGGCCCGTTCGAGATGCTGGCGAAGCAGGCGGCGATTAGGCAGACCGGTGAGGTCGTCATGCAGGGCCAAGTATTCGGCGCGCGCCTCGGCTTCGTGGCGATGCGTGATGTCGATCTGGGTTCCGACCGCGCGGAGGGCCCGGCCCGTGCCGTCCCGTTCCACGACTCGCCCACGGGTCAGGACCCAGAACGACGTGCCGTCGCGGCAGACTACCCGATGCTCGCACTCGTAGGTGGAGGTGAGGCCTTTGACATGCTCGACCATGGCGAGGGTCAGGCGGTCACGATCCTCCGCATGAACGATATGATCCATCGGTTGGCAGGCCTCGATCGCGTCGACGGCATAGCCGAGCCGCGCCAGCCAGCGTTCGGAGATCCAGATCGTCCCGTTGGCCAGGTTCGAATCCCAGATCCCCTCCACGCCGCTATCGAGGGCGAGCGCGAGACGCTCCTCGCCCAGCCGCCTTCTCTCCGCGCTGGCGCGCAAGGCCCGCACGGATCTCAACCAGCTCCCCGGATCGATGAGGAGGCCAGTCCGCCGGGCTTCCGCACTGGGAAAGGCACGGCCGGGGGAATGAGTCCGGCAAGACATGTCCGTCGGCAGATCCCCGCTGGCGGGTCGGGCATCGGTTGAAGACGATCGCATCCGCCAGACGATCGCTCGAAGCCACGCGGCCATCTTCAGCGGCGACGCCATCGCTTCACTCACGACCGGCAAGTCTGAGGTAGATGTTGGAATCGCCCGCACCCGCGCGAGCTGAACGAATTCCGCTCCGACCATGAACCGTGTGCCGCCACGACCCGCTTTCCATTCAATGGCGATACTTGCGCAAAACCGCCAGAATCAGCCGGCGCCCCTCATGCCACAAGCATCGTTATGCGAAGAGCGCCTTAATGAGAAGTCGATGAGGCAGCGACATGGCGTACTCGACTATCATTCAAATTGACGCACCATACTTTGAGGCAAGATACGACAACAATCCGAAAATCTACCGGTATAAATTTACTAGCCATGACTTTGCCGGTGCGACACATTCCTTATAAGTCTATGTTATTATACATAGGATTGGGCCAAAATTGGCCGATGATTAGATCACATACGGGTCCGATGAGTCGAGATATGGACACAGAAATTCTATGGATCAGCGTGAATGCGAGTCGACATGAATTCTTCCTCATCAAATAGAGAAAGTCTTCGCAAAAAAACTAGGAGCATGCTTCGAAACATTTTTTACAGTCCAGTCCAAAAACCGGTCGCGCAAGAGAGATTCCTGCGGTCGGGGGACGATTAAAGATAACCTGAAATCATTCATTCCGCCGTCGATCATCCCTGCCCGAGCAAAAAAGCAGCCGCGACACCAGACGCCCCGCTGTCATTCGGCTCCCTCCTGTGAGGGAAATGACCGAAATCTGCTTCGTTCTCGCGATGGGATATGTTCTCGAGCGTCACGCCCTGCCATCGGCGACCAGTGCGGCCAACCCTTCGCGGTAGGTCGGATAGGCGAGATCGACGCCGAGCTCCTCGCGGATCAGGCGGTTCCGCACGCGCTTGTTCTCGCCGTAGAAGCTGCGCGCCATGGGGCTGAGATCCGCCGTCTCGAAATCGATTTCGGGCGGCAGCGGCAGATCGGCGAGGCCGGCGGCGTATTCGGTCACCACCTGCGGCGGCGTCGGCTCGTCGTCGGTGACGTTGTAGATCGCCTGCGCCCTCGGCCTGTCGATGGAGGCGAGGAGGGTCGTGGCGATGTCGTCCACGTGGATGCGGTTGAACACCTGACCCGGCTTGATGATGCGCTGCGACTTGCCTTCGCGCAGCTTCACGATGGGGTTGCGGCCCGGCCCGTAGATGCCGGAGAGCCGAAACACCTGCACCGCCTTGCCGGTCTCCTGCCCGAAGGCGAGCCAGGCCTTCTCCACGGCGATGCGGCCATGCGAGCGGCCGCTGGCAGGGTTGGGCGGCGTCGTCTCGTCGATCCAGGCGCCCTGCTGGTCGCCGTAGATCCCAATGGTGGAGAGATAGCCGATCCAGCCGATCCGGCTGTGGGCGATGGCGTCCCGGTAGCGGGCCAGCACCGTGTCGCCGTCGCGGGACGGCGGTGCCGAGACCAGCAGCACGTCCGTGTCGGCGAGGTCGCCCGCGATCCGCGCGTCGTCCGCCTCGGGACCGAAGCCGCGCAGGGCGACGTCGCCGAGGCCGGCGCCCGGCCGGGCCGGGCCGGTGACGGTGGCGCGGATCTCACCGAACCGCCCCGCCGCGCGTTCGACGAAGCGGCGCGCCGTGAAACCCAGACCGAAGACGAAGAGGTTCATGCCGTCGTGTTTCCCGCGTGATCGAGTGCCGCACGCCATTCGGCGCCGACGTCGGCATCGGTTTCGCCGATGGCGTGGTCGTTGAAAAGGCCGCGCATCGCCGCCGCGTCGGTGAGGCGGCTCGACGCCCATACGGCCATGCCGCGTACCAGGGGCGACGGGTCGGAGAGGCAGCGTTCGGCCTCCGCGGCGAGCGCCGGATCGCCGGAATTACCGATGGCGATGAGGACGTTGCGCAGGAAGCGGTCGCGCCCCGTGCGCTTCACCGGGGTTCCGGCGAACCGCGCCCGGAAGGCCGCATCGTCGAGCCGCGCCAGTTCGGCGAGGGGAGGCGCGGCGAGATCGGCCCGCGCGCCGAGGCGCGCCTCCGAGGCGGCGGCGGCGAACTTGTTCCAGGGGCAGACGGCGAGGCAATCGTCGCAGCCGAAGACGCGGTTGCCGATGGCCTCGCGGAATTCGGGCGCGATCGGCCCCTCGTGCTCGATGGTGAGGTAGGAGATGCAGCGCCGCGCATCGAGCTGGTAGGGGACGGGGAACGCCGCCGTCGGGCAGATGTCGAGGCAGCGCCGGCAGGAGCCGCAATGGTCGGCCTCGGGCAGGTCCGGCACGAGATCGGCGGAGGTATAGATCGCCCCGAGCAGGAGCCAGTTGCCGTGCTCGCGCGAGAGGAGGACCGTATGCTTGCCCTGCCAGCCGAGGCCGGCGGCGGCGGCGAGCGGCTTCTCCATCACCGGCGCGGTATCGACGAAGACCTTCACCCGCACGTCGCCCTTGGCGGAGAGGTAGCCGCCGAGCTCCTTCAGCTTGCCCTTCACCACATCGTGATAATCGCGGCGCTGGGCATAGGCCGCGATGGCGCCGCGATCCTTCAGGGCCAGCAGTGAGAGTGGATCGGCCTCGGGGCCATAGTTCATGCCCAGCATTACGATGCTGCGAACGCCCGGCCAGAGAATCGACGGATCGGCGCGCTGGTCCGCGCGCTCCGCCATCCAGTCCATCTCCCCGTGATGCCCGGCGGCGAGCCAGGCCGGCAGCCGCTCGCGGAGGGCCGGCACCGCATCGGGGGTGGTCACCCGCAAAGCGTCGAAACCGAGATGCCGGGCGCGGGCCTCGAGCGCCTGCCTCAGGGCATCGCCGGAGAGAATCTTGCGCTGCTCCCGGCGGCCGGCCGCCTGCTTGCCCTCTGCCCGGAACTGGCCCGAAGGGGAGTTCAGAAATCGAGATCCGCGTAATGATCCGCCGGGGCCATGCCCGGAACCCGGTCCGCCAGCAGCGTCCGGAAGGAGGGGCGCGATTTCAGCCGCGCGTACCAGTCCCTCGCCGTCTCGTCCTCGTCCCATGGCACGTCGCCGAGATAATCCACGCAGGAGAGGTGGGCCGCGGCCGCGAGATCCGCATAGGTCAGATGGTCGCCGGCGATCCATTTCCGGCGGGACATCAGGTAGCCGATATACTTCATATGGTAGCGCACATTGGTGCGCGCCGCGCGAATGGCGTGCATGTCCGGCGGACCGCCGCCATTGGCGCTGGTCATGAAGCGCTTCGAGATCTTCTCGGTGACGAGGTAGCCGGTCACCTCGGCGTCGAACTTCACCAAGAACCAGTCGAGCAGGCGGCGGACCTCCACGCGAGCGGCGGTGGCCTCCGGCAGCAGCCGGCGCCCGGACAGGCCGAGGCCGCGGGTCTCGTCCAGATACTCGGCGATGATGCCGGCCCCCGGCACGGCGAGCCCGGTCTCCTCCACCAGGACCGGCGTCGTGCCGGCCGGATTGATGAGGAGGAAGGCCTCGCGCCGGTCCCAGACCCGCTCTTCCACGAGCGCGGGCTCCATGCCCATCTCGCTGAGCACGAGGCGGATGAAGCGCGAATGCGGACAGAAGGGTGAGTGGTGAAGCGTCGCCATAGAGGCCGTTTCGAAGGGGATGGAACCGCGGGACGCGCCGTATCGGGACCGCCGGTGGGTGAGGGTCGCCGGTCGAGACTTATTGCCCGATCATTGCCGCCTCATTAACACGCTGGACATGTTCCGGTAACCGCTCGTCAACTCTGATCGCTGACACCGTCCGGCGACCCGCGCTCCCACCCCACAACAACCGAGGCGAGACATGATGGATGCCATGAGCATCGTGAAGGCGGTCGTGCTCGCCGTCGTCGAAGGCGCCACCGAGTTCATTCCGGTCTCCTCCACCGGCCACCAGCTCCTGGTCGGCCACTTCATCGGCTTCCAATCGCCCAACAACACGTTCGAGGTGCTGATCCAGCTCGGCGCGATCCTGGCGATCCTGGCCGTCTATTTCCGCCGCCTCCTCGGAATCGCCGTGGCGTTTCCGAGCGATCCGAACGCGAGGCGCTTCGTTCTGGGCATCCTCCTCGCCTTCCTGCCGGCGGCGATCATCGGCGGCCTGTTCTCGAAATACATCAAGTTCTACCTGTTCAATCCCTGGATCGTCTGCGCCACCCTGGTGGCCGGCGGCCTCGTCCTCCTCGTCCTCGACGAGACCGACCTTGAGGTGAAGAAGCGCGACGTGTTCGACTTCACCCTGCCGATGGATTTCAGGATCGGCCTGTTCCAGTGCATCGCGATGATCCCGGGCGTATCGCGCTCCGGCGCCACCATCGTCGGCGCGATGCTGATGGGGGCGGACAAGCGCTCGGCCACCGAGTTCTCGTTCTACCTCGCGATTCCCACCATGGCCGGCGCCTTCGCCAAGGATCTTCTCGACAATTACAAGAACCTCTCGCAGGACGATGCCGGGCTCATCGTCATCGGCTTCGTCGTGGCCTTCCTCTCGGCCTTCGTCGTGGTCCGCACCGTGCTGGACTACGTCTCGTCCCACGGCTTCCGGCTGTTCGCATGGTGGCGCATCATCGTCGGCTCGCTGGGCTTCGCGGGGTTGATCCTGTTCGGCTGACGAACCCGCCTCGCGGCCCCGGACCCGCGCTCAGGCGCAGGGGCCCGGAGCCGGGGACTCGGGAGGCGGCGGGGATCCTCGTTTTTCTTTGAGTCCGCGCTGATTTCTTTGATGAGTCCGGCGTGTTGCCCGGCAAGCCTCGCCGTGCGAGGGCTGTCGCCGACAGCGTCCGGCCACACGCGGCCGGCGGAAGCGTGCGCCAAGGCCCTGACGATGGACAATCGCCCCCTCGCCGACCTGTTCCCCACGCCCACCCGCGAGCGGTGGCTCGGCCTGGTCGAGGGCGTGCTCAAGGGCGGCGATTTCGAGAAGCGCCTGGTCTCGAAGACGGCGGACGGCATCCGGATCGAACCGCTCTACGAGCCCGCCGCCCCGGTGGCGCAGCCCATGCGGACGCCCGGCCCCTGGCGCATCGCCCAGCGGGTGGACCACCCGGACGCGCAAGCCGCCCACGGTCTCGCCATGGCCGATCTCGAAGGCGGCGCCGATGCCCTGAATCTCGTCTTCTCGGGCTCCGTTTTCGCGCGCGGCTTCGGCCTCGCCGCCGATGATGTCCCCGCCCTCGACACCGCCCTCTCGGGCGTGATGCTCTCCCTCATCGCGACCCGCCTCGATGCCGGCGGGCGCGGCCTTGAGGCGGCCCGCCTGGTCAAGGCGCTGGCGGCGCAGCGCAGCGAGGATCTCGGCGCCCTCGATCTCGATCTCGGCCTCGACCCGATCGGGACGCTCGCCGCCACCGGCCGCCTCGACGCGACGCTGCCGGAGATCGGTGCCGCGGTCTCGGCGCTCCTGTCGGAGTTCGACGGGGCCGGCTTCACCGGCCGCGCGATGCTCGCCGACGGGCGCCCCTATCACGAGGCCGGGGCGAGCGAGGCGGCGGAACTCGCCGCCACCCTCGCGACGGCCGTCGCCTATCTGCGCATGCTGGAGGCCGGCGGGCACGACCTCGCCCGCGCCCGCGATGCCGTCGCCATCCTCCTCGTGGCCGATGCCGACGAGTTCCTGACCATCGCCAAATTCCGCGCCATGCGCCGCCTCTGGGCGCGGGTGGAGGCGGCCTGCGGGCTCGACCCGAAGCCCCTGCGCCTGCATGCCGAGACCGCGTGGCGGATGATGAACCGGAACGACCCGTTCGTGAACATCCTGCGCACCGGCATGGCCGCCTGTTCGGCGGGTCTCGGCGGCGCCGATTCCGTCACCGTCATCCCCTACACCGCCTCGCTGGGCCTCGCCGACGCCTTCGCCCGGCGCGTCGCCCGCAACAGCCAGATCGTCCTGATCGAGGAATCCAACCTCGCCCGCGTCGCCGACCCGGCGGCAGGGGCCGGCGGGTTCGAGGCGCTCACCGAGGAACTCACCACCACGGCCTGGGCCGCCTTCCAGGCGATCGAGCGGGAGGGCGGCATCGTCGCCAGCCTGCAGGCCGGCGCGATCCAGGCCCGGATCGGCGAGACCCGTGCCACCCGCGCGCAGAACGTCGCCACGCGCCGCGAGCCGCTCACCGGGGCGAGCGAGTTCCCCTTCCTCGCCGAGAAGCCGGTCACGGTCCTCGACCTGCCGCCCTCCGATGTCGTGGCGCCTGCCTTCGCCCTCGACGGGGCCGGGACGACCACCTGCGAAGCCCTGCCCTCCTTCCGCCTCGCAGAGCCCTACGAGGCCCTGCGCGATGCGTCCGACGCCCATCTCGCCAAGACCGGGCGGCGCCCCCTGGTGTTCCTGGCCAATCTCGGGACGGTCGCCGTCTTCAACGCCCGCTCGACCTTCGCCGCCAACGCCTTCGCGGCCGGCGGCATCGAGGCGGTGAACGAAGAGGGTTTTTCGGAGAGCGACGCACTGGCCAGGGCTTTCGCCGCATCCGGCGCGCGCATCGCCTGTCTCTGCTCATCGGACGCCCTCTACGCCACTCACGCCGTCGCGGCGGCCGAGGCTCTGAAGAAAGCGGGCGCGACGACCGTGTACCTCGCGGGCAAGCCCGGCGATCTCGCGGAGGGGCTCAAAGCCGCGGGGGTCGATGCCTATCTGCACGCGGGAGGTGATCTCCTCACGCTGCTTCAGGCCGCCTTGGGCGAAGCCACACGAGCGTGAACCGCAACCGATACGCGATCCGGGGCGTTCCCAGCCCCGATCACGTCCTTGCAGAACAGGCTACGATGCGACGCTTCCTCCTTGCCGCCGGCTCCCTCGCTCTCCTGACGACGTCCCTCGGAACCACCGAGGCGGCCACGCGGAAGGTCTCGGTGCCCAACCGCTACGACGGCGCCTGGAGCATCGAGGTCATCACCCAGGACGGCCCCTGCGACCGCGCCTACCGCTACGGCGTCCGGATCGCCAAGGGCGAGGCGAGTTATCCCGGCGGCGATTTCGACATCCGGGGGCGCGTCTCCGGCAACGGCTCCGTGCGGGCGACGATCATGCGCGGTTCCGATGGTGCCACCGTGGTCGGCCAACTCGATCGCGGCGGCTACGGCAGCGGCACCTGGTCGAGCAACGGCATGATCCGCTGCTCCGGCCGCTGGAACGCCGAGAAGCGGGGCTGATCCGGCCCATGTGATCGGCCGGGCACAGTCGGCTCACGAAATCGCGCATGGCGGGCTCAGCCGCGCGCCATGCCCTGTTCCTGTCCAAGTCTTCGATGAATACTCGAGGCGAATCGACTTCGATCGACCTCGAGGTATGTGCGCGATGAAAGCTCGGCTGCTTGGCGCTCTCTTGACCCTTGTCGCGACGGCGGGTGCCGCGAACGCGGCGCCCCGTACACCCGGACACGCCCATGCGGCCATGGCGCCGCTGGAGCGCGCCGCCACGGAGTGCTTCGCCGAGACTGTGATGGCCAACCCGGCGGCCATGCGCCATGCCCGGGCGGGCCGCTGGTACGAGGCGGCGGGGATCATCGGCTTCCTCTGCCGCCCCGAAGTGGATGCGATGATCCGCACCCATGACCGGCTCTTCGGCAACGGCACCGGCCAGCGCTACTTCAAGGCCGCCTATACCCGCCATCTCGGCGGCGAACTCGCCATCCGCCTCCAGCCGATGCTGGAACGCACGGCGGTGGCGACCGCCGAACCGCCCGCCGACCGGACCGCCCCGGAAACCGGCGACAAGGCCCAGTAGCGGCCTCGAACCGAGCCTCGCCGGGTCCGGTTCACTCAGGCCTGTCCGCGCGACCGCGCGGCGGCGCCCCTCCGCCGGGCCTCGGTTTCAGGCGTCGACGGTCTCCTCCTCGTCGCGGGCAGGAACGGCTTCGTCGTCCGGCAGGGCGAGGCGCGGATCAGGCCCGAGGAGCGTCTCCACAAGGGTATCAATGCGGGCCGACACGCCCTCTTCCCGCAAGGCGTCCCGCACCAGGGCCCGAGCCTTCTGGAACGAGGCCCCCGTGGGCAGCGCGACATCGGCCGCCACCTCCTCCGCCACCGCGCCTTCCGCCGCCAGCCCGGCATGGGCCGCCTCGCGCGGGTCGAACCGGGGGATCGGAAGCGTGAACATCAGCTTGTCGAAATCCCGCGCGCCCCGCTCGCCCCGGCTCTGCAGCGGGGCGATACGGACGCGAACCGCCTCGCTGTTGAGGATGGCGACGAGGAAGCAGGCTTCGTCCTCGGAAGGAACGTCCGCCCAGTAGAGTTTGTGGTCGATGATTCCCCGGCGATCCCTGACGATACAGGCCGCGGGCCATAAGCCGGCCTTGGCGAAGACCACGCGAATGGGCGGCAGCGGAAATTGTGAGGACAATCCGCGTTGGAAATTCCATCGCTGCTTGAGGGTGATGCGTCCGGCGCTGTGTTGCGCCCAGCTTGCCTCGGCCTGTCGCATCCAGGCTCCGAGACGGTTCACACCACGATCGCTCGCCTGTTTTGCGTCGAGAACATTCCCATCGGACGCCACGGGCACGATGCCCTCGAATGCGTTCAGAACGCGGAACGACGCAATGGATTCGCCCAGATAGACCGGCCGGACGTAACCGCTTTCGACAGCCCCCTGTTGGGCGGGCAGGTCTCGCCAAGGAGCTTTCTCCTGTGGGGACCGCCTGCTTCTCAAGAGCGGCGCTGCGGCGTTGCCGCCGAGACGGCCGGACTGAACGCGATCCACCAGACACAGCATGCGAGGAACGAGGGTCGCCCCTTGATGGAAGAGCGGGCGATAGGGCGACCCGGCCTCGAACGTCGCGGGCACCGGCGCATCGGCCGGAGCCTGCCGCAGGCAGCGATCCGCCACCTCCTCGGGCACGTCCTTGAAGGGGAGTCGCCCGGCGAAAGCCGTAACCCTCATGGGCGTCGGCCGCGCCTCGCCCGCCGTGACGTCGGCGAACAGGACGCAGGTGGGCACCCTGAACAGGGGCGAGACAGCCTGGTTGTCGAGAACCCAGGCTTCCGAGAACGCGACACGGACCTCGGTCCAGTCCCCGGTTCGGAAGGCTCGGAACTGGCCCCGGCTGAGAGCGGCGAGCGGCAGCACCATGGCGACCCGCCCGCCCGGCCGGTCGCCTTCCGGAGGCCGGACATAGAGTTCCGCCGCCCGCGCGAAGAACAGGCCCGACAGATCGGTCTGCGTCACCAGCCGCGCCTCGTCGGGGCCGACCCAGATGCCGAGCCGTCGCGCGGTATCTCGGAACAGGGCCTGCAGGGCGGGAGCCATGTAGCGGTAGGACAGCCAGGGCGGGTTGCCGATGACGACATCGACCCTGGCGCCGTCCGAGAGCGCCACCGGGCGGCTGAGGTTGCGGGCGAAGAAGCCCCAGACATGGTCGCGGCCGGCCCGGCGCAGGCGGTCGTAGATCGTGAAGGTGGTGACGAGTGTCGCGTGCTGCTCCGCCGCGACGCCGAGCCCCGTGAGCCCACGCGCGAAGGCGTCCGCCGTGCGGCCGGCCTCGCTGGCATCGTGCATGGCGGTGACGACGCGGTCGAACAGGGGCGGATCGGCACAGAGGCCGAGGGGAAAACGCAGGGTCGGCGCGCCTTTGCGGCCCTCGCGGGGGTCGCGCGGCACCTCGACCACGAGGTCGCGCTCGAACCCGTCGCGCTTCACGTTCCATTGCAGCGCATCGCCGAGATAGACAGGCAGGGAGATGTCGCCGCCTCGCCCCGGCAGGGCGTCGCCGAGCGCCAAGAGGTAGGTGACGCGGGCGAAGATGACGGCGACCGGATGGACGTCCAGCCCCGTGACGGAGGCGCAGCAGCGGGACGCGATCTCGGCGAGCGGCACTCCGGCCGCGATCAGGGCCTCGCGCTTGAGGCGCACCGCGTGGAACAAGAAGCTGCCCGAGCCGCAGGCGGGATCGAGGCAGGTTTGCTCGGCCGGCCGGTCGAGGGCGCGCCGCACCACTTTCCGGGCGAGCCAGTCGGGGGTGTAGTACTCGCCGAGATCGTGGCGCTGGGCCGGATCGATGAGGGATTCGTAGAGCACCTTCAGAAGGTCGACATCGACGCTGCCGAGGTCGAACCGGGCGGCATGTGCGGCCAGGCTGGCGACGATGGCCTCCCCGCCCGGCACCTGGATCACCCAGCCGAAGAAATCCGTCTCGACCGCGCCGTGGACCCCCGCCTCGTGGAAGGCGCGCCCCGATAGCAGATCCTCGGGCGAGCGCCCGGTGGCGCCCATGGTTCCGGCGGCGATCGCCTTGGCGAGGATGACCAGATAGGTGTGCTGGAGCCAGAGCGTGTCGTCGTCGATGGCCTTGCCGTAGACGAAGCCGAGATGGCGCGACCAGAGCTGCCGCTTCAGCACCGCCTCCGGGTCCGCCGCCAGCGCCTCCCAAGCCTTGGCGAGGAGGCCGAGGGTCCGCGCGAAGGCGGCGCTCTGGCGGCCGAGTTCATTGGTGATCCCGGCCGCATCCGCCGGCAGCCAGTCGAGGACGGCGACGACACCTTCGAGCCAGGCGGTGAGGCCACGGGCATCCGCCAGCTTCACCTCGTGCTCGGTGAGGCGCACTAGGACGCCGTCCCGCATCTCGTAGGCGGTGAAGGTGGCGCCGTCGGTGGCGAGCCCCGCGTAACGCTGGCCAGCGGCACTCTCGCGTTCGGGCAGGTAGCGGGTGAGTTGAGCCTCGGCGTCCCTGGCCTCCCGGCGCAGGTCCGACTTGATCTCGATGATCGTACGGCCAAGCAGGGCATCGAGGCGTCCTCTAACCTCAGGTATCTTTCTCTCGAAGAAGATCTGCTCGCTCTTGGCGCCCAGCGCCTCGATCAGCAGGCGATAGAGCAGCGCCCTGACCTTCTCATGTCCCGGACGGATCGAGAGTTCCGCGATGATCGCAGTCAGAGCATCGTCGTCGATCGCCATCGCCAGCCCTCACGTGAGGCTGCGGACTATATATACCTGAGGTTGCCCATCAAGCACGGAACGCGACCACGCACAGCTTGTACGCGAGGCGTGGGTGCGCGCCCTTCAGGCGCCTGCCAGACGAAAGCTCGCCTGGCGCCGGTCCACCACGCCGCGACGGCGCTCGACGAACCGGGTCTGGTTGCGGCCGTTGGCCTTGGCCTCGTAGAGCGCGGCGTCCGCGAGACTGAACAGATCCGACGGCGTGAGGGGGTCGGCTCCCGGCGCGCCCATGGTCGCGACGCCGATGCTCACGGTCACCGATCCGGCTTCGATCCCGGCCGCCTCCACCGCGAGGAGCGCCACCCTGGCATGAATCCGTTCGGCGATGCGCAGGGCTTCGTCCTCGTCGCCATCCTGCAGCAGGATCGCGAATTCCTCGCCGCCCACCCGGCAGACGAGATCGACGGGACGGTGAATGCTCCCCAGCAGGCAGCGGGCGAGGCCGCGCAGCACCTCGTCGCCCACCGCATGCCCATAGCGGTCGTTGAAACGCTTGAAGTGATCGGCATCGATGACCAGCAGCGCGAAGGAGCGGGCCGCATGGCCGGCATCGCCCCGCAGGGCGGTCAGGGCCTCCTCGAACCGGCGGCGGTTCGGCAGGCCGGTCAACGCATCGGTGAGCGACTGCCGGGCGAGTTCGACCTGCATCGCGCCGCGCCGCTCCAACTCTCGTCCGAACAGCAGCGAGAGGCAGATGGTCAGGCCGCACAGCGCCACCACGATGGCGGTGATGACGATGGCCTTCGCGCGCCATTCGGCCTCGATCTCGTTCACCGCCAGGGCGACGTTCAGGATCAAGGGCAAGGTCCCGACCTGCGTGAAGGCATAGTGCCGGTCCACCCCGTCAAGGCTGGAGGTCCCGACGAAGCTACCGCTGCCCTCGCGGACGAACCGCTCGAAATTGGCCGTTCCGGCGAGGCTCGTCCCGAAATCGGAGTCCCGATTCGGGTAGCGCATGACGCGCGTCCCATCGCGCAGGTAGAGGTTGATCGCGCCGTCTCGGCCGAGGCCCAGGCGGTCGAACAACCGCGTGAAGTACGACAGCTTCAGGGTGCCCAGGACCACCCCGCCGAACGACCCGTCCGGCTTGTCGACGCGACGGCTCAGCACCATGACGCGTGCGCCCGTCAAACGCGACATCAGCGGCTGGCTGATCAGCAAGCCACGACCGCCCCCTGCCTTGTGGGCCTTGAAGTAGTCGCGGTCGACATTGTTGGTGTGGCGCGCCGGGATGGCATGGCCGTCGAGAATGCTGTCGCCCCGCTCGTCGAGGACGAGGATCACGCCCATGTCCTGTGCCGAGATCGCCCGATCGAACAGGATCAGCTGGCGCAACTCCGGCGACAGATGGGCGAGCGCCGGGAGTTTCAGGTTCTCGGTGACGCCCTGCAGCGACAGATCGATGATCTCGATGTTGCGTGCGATGTCGCGTTCGATGATCTGGAGCAGGTTCTGCGAGGTCTGCTCGGCCTTGTCCCAGGCGTCCTTGCGCAGGTCGAGCAGCATGAGGGCGGACACGACGAGCATGCCCACCGGCGCCAGGATCCCGAAGAGAATCCACGTGCGCGCCGAGCGGAACCTGCGAGCGAATCGGCGCGGCAGGACCATCGGCATCTCCTCCCAGGTTACTCAGAGGTGCCTGGTTCAGACCCTGTTACCCGCCTCTTCAGCCGGGACACGGCGAGCCGCGGGTTCTAAGCCACAGGGCTTAATGCGGTGTTAAACGCGCCGAAGCACAACCTTAGGTGGAAACAGAGGCTCCCGCTCCGGCTCTTTCTCAATCGTCCATCTTCAACGCGGCGATGAATGCCTCCCGCGGGATGTTTTTGGACAACCGAACTGAACGCAGGAAACCAGCCCCCGCACCATATACTTAAGTAATGATCCCAGCAGGGCCTTCCGCTGTTTTCCGATTTGCCAGCAACCAGCATCCGAGATATGTTCAGGAATGGAATTGCATCAGTTATCCCCTTAATGTCAAGGATAGCAACTATTGTCGGCCAAACGTAGAAATCATTTTCTTCCCCGTTTTCTTTTGAACCGATTTGCTTCTAAAGCTGACCCAAAGAAAAACAAGTTCAAAATCTGGGTAATCCCAAAATTAGGTGAACCGCGCGAGCTAAGTACTAAAGATGTTGCCGTCAAGAAAAAAATGTATGGTTTAGACCCAGACCTTGAAGACCGACTGTCCGAAAAAGAAGGCGACTGGGCCCATATATTCAGAGAAATTGCAAACGGCCAAAACCCAAACGACTTTTCTGCGGATCTTTCTAATTTGATTTGGCTACAAGCCTGGAGAACCCGCTCTATCCGTATGCGCTTTGAGGATTTAATACTAAATCTACTCACAGAAATGCGGGACCAGATCTATAAAATAAATTTTATCGAGAAGATTTATCCCCATTTAGCATATCGTTTTTGGCAAAAATTATCCACACTCAACAACAAAGAACTACTATTTGCATATGAGAACTGCAGGGTTTTTGGAATATATACAACTGTCGAATTAGCTGTGACGGCATATATTTCAGGCGGAGCTTTTCAGGAAGAACTTTATAAATCAGTTCATCGAATGATCGATCCAGAAGTGATGAACGATGCTATAAAAGAATCTTTTAACAAGACGCTTCTAGAAGCAGCAAGCTATCGAGAAAGCGCTTCAGCCTGGAATATACCCAATTGGGAAGTTTGGGACTTTCCAGAATTAGACTTGGTATTAGGAGATTGTGGAATAATTTGCTCAAAATCCGGCGGAGACCTTGGACCCGTGAAGGACGCCACTAATTGGGATCATATCATTTTGCCAATAGACCCAGGGCGCTGCATTGTAGGCAATAGAAATAGTTATCTAAAACGGATGACAAGTTCAGATTTAAACTCAGCAATCTCAAAATCGTCAATAAACGAAATATTCTCGTCCCGCATCAATCAAGAAAATCTCATGCTGAGAGACAACATTAACACTAATTCTGCGATATTAAACGAGGAGGAAATGTCCTCCCTATTGAAAAATCTGTGGGATTTGAATTAGAGCAAAGAAAAACTCTAGGCGCCTCAGCCGTCCCTGAAGCGCCTAGAATTTCAGGTTAGTCGTCCATCTTCAGGGCGGCGATGAACGCCTCCTGCGGGATTTCCACGCGGCCGAACTGGCGCATCTTCTTCTTGCCCTCCTTCTGTTTGTCGAGGAGCTTGCGCTTGCGCGAGATGTCGCCGCCGTAGCACTTGGCGGTCACGTCCTTGGAGAGGGCCTTGATGGTCTCGCGGGCGATGATCTTGCCGCCGAGCGCCGCCTGGACCGGGATCTGGAACAGGTGGCGGGGGATCAGGTCCTTCAGCTTCTCGCACATGGCCCGGCCGCGATGCTCGGCGCGGCTGCGATGGACCAGCATCGAGAGCGCGTCCACCGGCTCGGCATTGACGAGGATCGACATCTTCACGAGGTCGCCCTCGCGGTAATCCGAGATGTGATAGTCGAACGAGGCGTAGCCCTTCGAGATCGATTTCAGGCGGTCGTAGAAGTCGAACACCACCTCGTTCAGCGGCAGGTCGTAGACCACCATGGCGCGCTTGCCGACGTAGTTGAGGTCGACCTGGGTGCCGCGCCGGTCCTGGCACAGCTTCAGGACGCCGCCGAGATACTCGTCGGGCGTGAGGATGGTGGCGCGGATCCACGGCTCCTCGATGGCGGTGATCTTCATCACGTCCGGCATATCGGCCGGGTTGTGCAGCTCCTTGATCGTCCCGTCCGTCATCTGCAGACGGTAGACCACGGAAGGGGCCGTCGAGATCAGGTCGAGGTTGAACTCGCGCTCCAGGCGCTCCTGGATGATCTCGAGATGCAGCAGCCCGAGGAAGCCGCAGCGGAAGCCGAAGCCGAGGGCCGCCGAGGTCTCCATTTCATACGAGAACGAGGCATCGTTGAGCCGGAGCTTACTCATGGCGCTGCGCAGGGTCTCGAACTCGGCCGCATCCACGGGGAAGAGCCCGCAGAACACCACCGACTGCACGTCCTTGAAGCCCGCCAGCATCTCCTTGCAGGGGCGCTTGTCTTCCGTGAGCGTGTCGCCCACGCGGGTGTCGGCGACCTCCTTGATCGAGCCGGTGAAGAAGCCGACTTCGCCGGGGCCGAGCTCGCCGATATCGGCCATCTTCGGCCGGAACACGCCGATCTTGTCGACGCCGTGCACGGCGTCGGCCCGCATCATGCGGATGTTCATGCCCTTCTTGAGCACGCCGTCGACGATGCGCACCAGCACGACGACGCCGAGATAGACGTCGTACCAGCTGTCCACCAGCAGGGCCTTGAGGGGCGCGTCGCGGTCGCCCTTGGGCGGCGGCAGGCGCTTGACGATGGCCTCCAGCACCGCCTCGATGTTGAGGCCGCTCTTCGCCGAGATCGCGACGGCCTCGGAGGCATCGATGCCGATCACCTCCTCGATCTGGGCGCGGATGCGCTCGGGCTCGGCGGCCGGCAGGTCGATCTTGTTGAGGACGGGCACGATCTCGTGGTTGGCGTCCAGCGCCTGGTAGACGTTGGCGAGCGTCTGCGCCTCGACGCCCTGGGAGGCGTCGACCACCAGCAGCGAGCCCTCGCAGGCCGCGAGCGACCGCGACACCTCGTAGGCGAAGTCCACGTGGCCGGGGGTGTCCATCAGGTTGAGGATGTAGTCCTTGCCGTCCTCCGCGCGGTATTCGAGGCGCACGGTCTGGGCCTTGATGGTGATCCCGCGCTCCTTCTCGATGTCCATGGAGTCGAGCATCTGCTCGCTCATGTCGCGGAGCGCCACCGTGCCGGTGGTCTGGATCAGCCGATCCGCCAGCGTCGACTTGCCGTGGTCGATATGCGCGACGATGGAGAAATTACGGATGTTGTCGATGGGGACGGTGGTCATCGAGGGGTCTGTCTCCGGCGCGGTCGCGGTCCGTCGGCGTAAGGACGGGCCCGGCGCACGGCTTTTCGGTGTGTGGACGCGTGTCGGGAGATAGCAGTGCGGCACCGGCACGCCAAGCGGAGCCGCGTCCGCACGTGGTCGCGCCCCTCGGTTCCGGGCGCGACGGCTCTCAGAGCAGCCAACAGTGAGCAGACCTCATCGTCGTCTGGTAGAGACGACATCCCGTAGGACGACCCGCTCGGTTTCCTCCGGCGTCCCCTCGGTTGGCGGCGGCATAGCAAGGCCACGGCGCCCATGTCCCCGCCGGACGGCCAACAGGGCCTCGCCCATTTCATGCAATGCCTCCTCGCGGGTCGCCCCACAGGCGATCGCTTCCGGTACGGCAGAGCAATAGGCGTGGAGCGAGCCGTCTTCCTCTCGCCGAAGCGCGACCGAATAGATCCGTTCGCCCGTCATCGCGCTAGCTCTCCCGCGCCCCTCGCAAGGGCCTCGTGCATCCGCGTCTGCCAGCCGGCGCCCGTCGCCTTGTAGGCGTCGAGCACGGCGGGATCGACGCGGAGCGTCAGATTCACCTTGGGGGACTCGACAGGCGGTCGGCCGCGCCCGCGCTTCGTCATGAGCCTATACATCTCCGGCGCCGCTTCCTTGAGGGGCTTGAGTTCGGCGAGCTCTGCGTCGGTCATCGGGGGCGTGTCGGATACCTCGTCCCAGTCCTCCTGGGAGAAGCTGACGCCCTCAGGCTTGGGATTGGTGGTCGTCATAGGTCTTCCTCTCTTTCCCGTTGGCTGGGCGAAGGCTGACGATATCGAACGCTTCCGTCCCCAGGGGTGAAATGATGACGACCACGACGAGGACGTCGTTCCACTCGCCGATGAGCATGTAGCGGTTGCGGCCGGTGCGGCTCGGCCTGGTCGGGCGAATGAGTGCCCGTTCCGCATCGAACGAAGCATCAAAGTCGGCGAAGTCCAGCCCGTGCTTGAGCAGGTTGGCCTTGCGCTTACGCTCGTCCCAGGTCGCGGTCACACGATTAGATGTAGGGGCGCTTAATAGCAGCCGCAAGCAATTTTTCGCTATAGCAGAAAATAGCCCATACGACCCTATGACGTCGCGGATTCCGTCCCTTCAAGGCCTAGAAGGGTCATGCGGTCACATACGACGCGGAGCGTACATTTCGATCTCGTTGCCGTAGATGACCGTGACCGTACCGCGGCCACCGGTTCCGTCATCCTGGCGTGTCGTCTTGGGGGTGATCAGGATATCGAATGTGCAGGCCGCCGCATCGAGCTTCGCCTCTCCCTTGCAGAGGCCGATCAGCTTCTCCGCGATGTCGACTTTGGTGAAAGGCCCCAACAGGCTTGCCTCTATCCGAAGAGTGAGCCGTCCCCTCACGGCCACACAAACAAGTCCGGCCCCGCCCGGGTCGACGCATCGGATACGTCGGATGACAATGCTTTCTCCGATGCGCTTTGCTGGATTGGCGATCAGATCGGGCACGCTGACCGCCGCATCATCGCGCGCGAGCGCGACGGTCGAGGTCAGAAGCAGGGCTGCAACGAGGAAGGGGTGCATTGGCAAGTCACGGGTTCATGGGGACGCTTGGAGATGGCAGGGCGCTTTCGCTTTCCGAGTGACTCACACAACTTCCGGTCACGGTCGGTTCTCTCTCGAAGCACCCCGGCGCAGCGGGAGGTGTGTGAGAGCCACTCAGAGCAGGGCCACCGTCTGGCGGATTTCGGGCATGGTCGGCCCCGTGATCTCGTGGACCATGCGGTTCATCAGGTCGCGGGCGATGAGGCAGCGCCCATGGGCCTCGTCCCGCGCGGCACCGGCGGGCAGCGCAGCGAAGGTCCGGCAGGCCTTGGCGAGGTCGCGGAATCCCGTCCTGTCTGCCTGGGCGGCCAGGGTTTCCGCGCCGGCCGCGTCCGTGTCGGGTCCAAAACGGTCGACGAGCCTGACGAAGGCGCGCACGGCCTCGCGGGCCGCTTCCTCGCCCATGCCGGCGATCAGGGTGTCGAAGGCGGTCCGGTCGAAGATCGGCGGCCGTTCCAGCGTCGGCGCGCCCGCGTCGCTCTCACGCAGGACGATGGAGGAGATCTGGTCGCCGACCACCCGCGACAGGGTCGGGAGATCGAACGGCTTGCCGAGATGGCCGTTGGCGCCGGCCTCCGTGAGGGTGCGGACCCGGTCCGGCATCATGCTGGCGCTCATGGCCACGACCGGCACCCGGCGCGCGGGATGCCGCAGGGAGCGGATGCGCCGGATGGCCGTGGTCCCGTCCATTCCGGGCATCGACACGTCCATGAGGACGAGGTCGTAGGCGCTGGCCTGCACCGCCAGGATGGCCGCCTCTCCGTCGGTGACCATGTCGACGCCGTACCCCAGGCGCTTCAACATCGCCTGGACGACCTCCCGGTTGATCGGGTTGTCCTCCACCACGAGGATGCGGCCGGCCCCGGGCGCGTCCGGGCTCGGAGCCGGCGCGGCGCGTGTCAGCACCGGCGCCGGCGCCAGGGAGAGGGAGAACCGGTAGGCCGCCGTCTCGCCCAGCGGCGTGCTCCGGTCGATGCGCCCGCCCCCCATGAGTCCGACGAGGCGCTGGGCGATGATGAAGCCGAGGCCGCTGCCGTCGAGGGCCACGGTGCGGGCTACGGACTGCTCCGGGTCTTCACCGGCATGGGCGGTGACGAAGACGCGCCAGCGCTCGGCGGGCTCGGTGGCGCGCGGCCCCTGCAGCGCGAGGGTGACGGTGCCCCGGCGCAACGTGCCGATGGCGTCGTTGAGCAGATTGAGGAGGATCTGCCTGAGGCGTCGCTCGTCGCCCAGGACGTGGCGAGAGCCTTCGCCGGGAACGGCCACGTCGATGGCGACCCCCCTCGCCTCGGCCATGGGCCTCACGAGATCGGCCGTCCCGCTCACCAGGGCGGGCAGGTGGAGGGGGATGCTGTCGAGGCGCAGGTCGCCTTCCCCGGCCCGGGCATAATCGAGGACGTCGTCCACCGTGCCGAGAAGCGTGTCGGTGGCCGCCCCCACCAGGGCGAGATAGCGGACCTGATCGGGTGAGAGCCCGCTCGTGTGCGCAAGAAGGTCGGTGAAGCCCTTGATCGTCGTCAGCGGCGTCCGGATCTCGTGGCTCATGAGGTTCATGAACTCCGATTTCGCCCGGCTCGCATTCTCGGCCTTGGCCTGGGCCAGTTCGGCGGCATCGCGGGCCATGCGCAATTCGTCGGCCTGATCCTGCCGCTTCGTCACGTCCCGCAGGGTCGAGATCACGTTGGGGTCCCCCGGCTCCGCCGAGGTGAGAAGGTCGTTGACCGCCTCGATCCAGATGCAGCGGCCATCCGCATGGCGCATCCGGAACAGGGAGACGATGCTCGGCCGCTCGGGGGCGAGGCGGGCATCCGCGGCGGAGAAGGCGGCGAGGTCGTCGGGGTGGATGCGCGCGCGCGGATCGAAATCCGACCCTTCCGTGCCGAACAGCGCCGCGCCCGAGGGCGAGACATAGGCGATGCGCCAGTCGGCATGGCGCAAAATGACGACGTCGGTCATGGTCTCGGCGAGGAGCCGGTAATGCGCCTGGCTCGCCGCGAGTTCGCGGCTGCGCTCGGCCACCCGGACTTCCAGATTGGCATTGGCCTCCGCGATGGCGGCGTGGTGCTCGGCCGAGACGCGGGACGCCGTCACGAGCGCCCGGCCGATCTGCTCCACCTCGCGGATCTCGCTGGCGGGAAGGTGGACGGGGTCGCCGCGCCCGATCGCCCCGGCGGCCCGCTTCAGGTTCCGCACCGCCCTGGCCACCTGCCGGGCATAGATCCAGGCGACGATCCCGCCGCTGCCCAGCAGCGTCACGGCGAGGAAGCCCAGAACCGCGAGCGAACGATAGAGCGAGGCCTCGAACGCATTCCGGTCGAGGCCAGTGACCACCGTCCAATCGGAGAGCCCGGAGCGGTGGTGGAATTCCCTGACGCTGGCTTCCGCCTTCTCCCAATCCTCCAGGCGCTGGAGCCTGGCCGGAGACGGGCGCGGCTCCTTCGTGGAGCGGCCGGCCGAGTCGGGCGCATCGTCGGTTTGTGCGACGATGCGCTTCGCGCCATCGACGAAGACGGCGGAGAACGGGTCGTCGATCTCCGCCTGTGCGATCAGGCGGGCGAAGTGATCCGTGCGCACGGCGATGGAGACGAACATCTCCGGTGCGCCGCCGCGCAGGACCGGCGCGCAGATCAGGACGATATCGGCTCCGGTGACCACGCTCTTGATCACCGGAGAGATGACCGGGCGCCGGGTCGCGATGAGGGACGCGGCGAGCTCGGGACGGGGGGAGGACGGCATAGCCGTGCCGGCGGGCACGCGCGTGTTGACGATCTGACGGCCATCGACATGGACGAGGGACACCGTGAATTCGGTGGTGTCCACGAGTGCCCGCCCCTGAGCGTCGAACCGCGCCCAGTCCTCTGCGTCGATGGAGGGCGAGGTGGCCAGGGTCCTGGCCATTGCGCTCATCTCGGAGAGATCACGGTCGAGGCGCTCGCGGAGATGGTCTCCGGTGAGCTGTCCCATGGTCTGCAGACGGGCTCGCTCGGCCGTCACGTACCAGTCGGTGGTAACGACGGCGAGCACCACGAGGGGAAGCGCGATGGCGAGGGCGAAGACCATCATGGCCGCCACCGCCGAGTGTTGCCTCCGCTCTCCGCGCCTGCGCACCGCTCTCTACCTTGTCGATGGACGCCCCGATGGGACGCCGCCTCGCTCTTCCTAGGCGCGGAGTCGTTTCAAATGCGTAGTCATTCGCCGGAAGCCGGGGCCTCGCGCGCCTTCGCGGCCATCTCGACCAGGACCTTGCGCAGGCCGCCCATGTCGGTGACCGGCGCCGGATAGCGGATGCGCGCGGTGCGGTCGCCGGCCAGGAGGTCCATGCCCTCCGGGTCGAGGCCGGTCAGGCGCCAGGGTCCGTCCCCGCCGCCCTCGCCCTTGGCGTAGAGGGCGAGCGCGTCGGCATGGTCGGCATTCATGTGCTCCACCGCCCCGCGCTCGCCGGCGATCAGGGCCTCGGCTCCCGACAGGTCGAGGCGGAGCTCGGCGGGGGTCAGCGTCGCCGCCTTGGCAAAGCCCCCGTTGAGATGCCCGGCGCCGGGTTCGAGGGCGAAGAAGCCGAAATCGGGGAAGTCCGCGTAGAGCTTCGCCTTCGGGTGGCGGGCGACGAAGCGCTCGCGGATGCGCGGCTCCGTGGTCCGGCTCACCCGGCCTGTGATGGTGAGGCGGGGATGGGCCAGGGGATCGCCCTTGCCGCCGGCGCTGAACAGCAGCGACGCGCGGGGATCGGCCAGGAGGTTGCGCGTATGGGCCGAGAGGCGCGAGAGCAGCATCAGGGGGGTGCCGTCCACATCCGTGGCGATCGTCACCAGCGAGGCGAAGGGCGTCCCGTCCTCGACGTCGAGGGTCGCCAGCGCCCCGGAGCGGATGCTGCGCAGGAGATGCCTGGCGAGGCCGATGGCATCGAACGGGGCCTCCGAGGCCGGGAGCGGCGCGGCGGGACCCCGCCGCTGCGGCGGTGCCTCGCCCGCCTCGCCCCCGCCCCGACCATCCTCGATCCGGTTTCCGTCAGCCATGGTGTATCCTGCTCTCATGTGGTTCCGCGCCGGGCTTTTCCGACCGCCGGCCTTCATTCAGAATCGCGATGATAGGTGTTCTAGGACCGCTTGCGCGAGGCCGCCGGACTGCGGCACGAGGGCCTCAGTCAAGCGTCAAACCGACATATCCACCGGGCAAGCTCGCTTTTTTCAACCGAAGTCTTTACACAGCCTGACTCTCCGCGCGAATGCGGCCCCGTTTCCGAGGGGGTCGCCAGCGCGTCTTGCCGGCCCTCGTCTTCTGAGGGCGGGATGCGGAGACGACATGAGCGAACCGACGTCCGCGAAGGCCGCATCCGAGCAACAGGGAACGCGAAATGCCCACCATCGCCCTCGTGGACGACGATAGAAACATCCTCACCTCCGTCTCGATTGCCCTCGAGACCGAAGGCTACCGGATCCAGACCTATACCGACGGCGCCTCGGCCCTCGACGGCCTGAAGCACTCGCCCCCCGATCTCGCGATCTTCGACATCAAGATGCCGCGCATGGACGGGATGGAGCTGCTGCGTCGCCTGCGCCAGAAATCCGACCTGCCGGTGATCTTCCTCACCTCGAAGGACGAGGAGATCGACGAGCTCTTCGGCCTCAAGATGGGCGCCGACGACTTCATCCATAAGCCGTTCTCGCAGCGCCTCCTGGTGGAGCGGGTCAAGGCCGTGCTTCGCCGCTTCGCCCCCAAGGACGGGCCGGGCGCCGCCGCGCGCGAGGCCGATGCCGCCGCCCGCTCCCTGGAGCGCGGTCTGCTGATGATGGACCCGGAGCGGCACACCTGCACCTGGAAGGGCGAGGCCGTCACCCTCACGGTGACCGAGTTCCTGATCCTGCAGGCCCTGGCCCACCGGCCCGGCGTCGTGAAGAGCCGCAACGCCCTGATGGACGCGGCCTATGACGATCAGGTCTACGTCGACGATCGCACCATCGACAGCCACATCAAGCGCCTGCGCAAGAAGTTCAAGGTGGTCGACACCAACTTCGACATGATCGAAACCCTGTACGGCGTCGGCTACCGCTTCAAGGAAGGCTGAGCGCGACTCACGGACGTCGAACTCCCTTGAGAACGTCACCGCCACGCGCCGCCCGCCCGACCGGACGGGTATGGGCGTCGCGTGGCGGTGTTTACGGGCGTCGCATGGCGGTGGTTTTGCTGCAGCGATGGCGCCCATTCCGGGCAAAATCTCCAACTTCGGACGATCGTGGATTCCCAAGACCAAGCCGACGCTCCGCAACGCGGCCTCCTCTCCCTGCCGCGCACGATCTGGCGCGGAATCGGCCAGCGCGCCTCCTCGAGCCTGACGCGCCGGATCGTCGTCCTCAACCTCGTCGGGTTGATCGCCCTCCTGTTCGGCTTCCTCTACCTGAACCAGTTCCGGCAGGGACTGATCCAGGCGCGGGTGCAGAGCCTGCTGATCCAGGGCGAGATCATCGCCGGGGCGATCTCCTCCTCGGCCTCGGTGGATACCGACGCGATCCGCATCGATCCCGACAAGCTGCTCCAGCTTCAGGCCGGAGAAGGCGGTGCGGGCGACGACACCCCCTCTCCGCTCACCTTTTCCCTCAACCCCGAGCGGGTGGCGCCGCTCCTGCGCCGTCTCATCACGCCCACCGGCAACCGCGCGCGGGTCTACGACCAGGATGGCGGCCTGCTGTTCGACACCCGTACGCTCTCGGCCCGCGGCGAGATGGGCCGCAGCGACGGCATCGTCGTGCGGAGCAAGCACAACTTCCTCGAACAGGCCTGGGAGTTCGTCCAGGCCAAGCTGTTCGGCACCGCCCGCACGTCGGTCCTGGAAGAGGTCGGCCCGGCGAGCGGCCACAGCCTGAAGGAAGTCCAGGTCGCCCTCGGCGGCGCTCGCGGCACCCTGGTCCGCCGCAACGAGGCCGGGGAGACCAACGTCTCCGTGGCGGTCCCGATCCTGCGGTCGGGGGCGGTCCGCGGCGCCCTGATGCTCTCGACCCAAGGCGGCGACATCGACCGGGTCATCGCCTCGGAGCGGTTCGGCCTGCTCCAGGTCTTCCTCATCGCCGCCTCCGTGATGCTGGTCCTGTCGATCCTGCTGGCCGGGGCCATCGCCGGCCCGGTGCGCCGCCTCGCGGATGCCGCCGAGAAGGTCCGCCTCGGCATCAAGTCTCGCGAGGAGATCCCCGATTTCACCGGCAGGACCGACGAGATCGGCCACCTGTCAGGTGCCCTGCGCGACATGACCCAGGCCCTCTATCGGCGCATCGACGCCATCGAGAGCTTCGCCGCCGATGTCAGCCACGAGTTGAAGAACCCCCTCACCTCCTTGCGCAGTGCCGTGGAGACGCTCCCCCTCGCCAAGTCCGACGATTCCCGTTCGCGCCTGCTCGCCATCATCCAGCACGACGTGAAGCGCCTCGACCGTCTCATCAGTGACATCTCAGACGCCTCGCGCCTCGATGCGGAGCTCGCCCGCGCCGAGGCGCGCAAGGTGGACCTGCACAAGCTGATGACGACGGTGGTCTCCGTCGCCAACGAGCGGCGGCGCCCGAAGGACGCGCTCATCCAGTTCGACGTGGACACGCCCCCCGGCGACGTGGAGGCCCCTTTCATGATCTTCGGGCATGACAGCCGGCTCGGACAGGTCGTCAACAACCTCCTCGACAACGCCCGATCGTTCTCGCCTCCCGATGCCAAGGTGCGGGTGGCCCTGCGCCGGGTCCGCGCCGAGGTGGAACTGATCGTCGAGGACGAGGGCCCCGGCATCCCCGAACACGCCCTGGAGCGGATCTTCGAGCGCTTCTACACCGACCGGCCGGAACAGGGGTTCGGCCAGAATTCCGGCCTCGGCCTGTCGATCTCGCGCCAGATCGTCCAGGCCCATCGCGGCACGATCAGGGCCGCGAACCGCCCCGGACCCGCCGACGAGAACGGGGAGGCGACGGTGCGCGGCGCACGGTTCGTCGTGCGCCTCCCCGCGGCGTCCCGCTAGGCACGCCGGCCCGTGGAGCGGCCCCCTCCCGTGCCGGCCCTCACGGTCCACGCCACCTGCTTGGTCCTGGGTGAAGCGGGCATCCTCATCAGGGGCGAATCCGGCGCCGGCAAATCGTCCCTGGCCCTCGCTCTCCTCGACCGGGCGCGGCAGGAGGGCGGCTACGGCGCGCTGGTGGGCGACGACCGTATCGGGCTGAGCCCCCATCACGGACGCGTGGTCGCTCGCGGCCACCCCGCCCTTCACGGGTTGATCGAGATCCGGGGCATGGGGCTCGTCCGGGCATCGCCACTGGCCGATGCGGCCGTCATCCGCCTCGTTGTCGATCTCGTCGGGACGCTGCCGCGACTGCCCGACACGCCCATGGATTCGGTCGATGTCCTTGACGTCGCGATTCGCCGGATCATGCTGGACCGCAACATCCGCGACCGTGCCTTGGCGCCGGGGCTCGTGCTCGATGCTCTCATCCCGAGTGCGAGCGTTGCCCCACGGACGCACCTCCGCACCGTCTCATGCGAATTCGGCTCTCCCATATAGCGTGGCGCCCACCCACATGACATGATCCTGGGGCTAGGAGACGCAAAACGTCACTCTCGTCTTGCGTCCGACCTTGCGCTGCACAAAATGGCGGCTCCCACTGGGTGTCGGAACACGCGTCTATGATTGGAATGGTGCTCGTCACCCACGGGCTGCTCGCCACCGAGTTCAAGGCTGCCCTTGAACACGTGGTCGGTCCGCAAAAGCAGATCGAGACGATCACGATCGGCCCCGACGACGATATGGAGCTTCGCAGGCTCGACATCGTCTCCGCCGTGGACCGGGTCGATACCGGCAAGGGTGTCGTCGTGCTCACCGACATGTTCGGCGGCACGCCCTCCAACCTCGCTTTGTCCTGCATGAATGGCGGGACCGTGGAGGTGGTGGCCGGAATCAACCTTCCGATGCTGATCAAGCTCGCCAGCGTGCGCGATGCCGAGCCCCTGGGGGATGCGGTGCTCCATGCCCAGGAGGCGGGCCGGAAGTACATCAACGTCGCCTCCCGCGTCCTCGCCGGCAAATAACACGTCCGCGAGACGAACGGACTTTCCCAAACATCCTCTGTCGGCTTATCAGGCAAGCGTGGCGATTTCGCGCGGCGTTGTCCCGGCTCGGCCGTGCCATCACTGGACGAGGATCGGGCCGGGCTCACCGTTGGCGCGCCGGGCACAGGGACGGGACAGGGACGGCACAGGCCCATGAGCGACGCTTACGACGACGACGATGTCGAGCCCGAGATCACGGTCCCGGAGGGCGGCCATTTGAGGATCCTTCCGGTCATCAACCGGCGCGGCCTGCACGCGCGGGCCTCGGCCAAGTTCGTGCAGACGGTGGAGAAGTTCGAGGCCGCGGTGACCGTCACACGCTCGGGCGAGACCGTGGGCGGACGCTCGATCATGGGCCTGCTCACCCTCGGCGCGGCACAGGGCACCTCTATCGCCGTGGTGGCCTCTGGCAGCGACGCCGAAGCCTGCCTCCAAGCCATCACCGACCTCCTCGCCAACAAATTCGGCGAGGACGAATAGGCCGGGAGCGGCCTTTGATATCCGAAGCTTATGGGGTCGTCAGGCCGCCCGCGTCTCGGCTTGCCGCCATACGATCGAGCCCGGACCTGCGCCGAGGCGCAGGACCGCGGCGACGATGACGCCATCCTTGCGCGCGAAGTCGACGCTGGTCTGGCGCCTCTGGGCGAAGCGCCGCGTCACCACCCTGACCATGGACGAGGCGGACGGATCCCGCACGATCGGGTTTCCGGACACCCGCGCATCGAACGAGAGATAGGTCTCGACGGCATCGCGGATGCGGAAGGGCTCGGTGATGCGCTCGATCTCGACGCCATCACGGGTCCACGGTCCGGCAAGCCGCACGCCCACGCGATCCCGCGCCGGCACGACCTGGGCATCGGACGCATCCGAAAGAAGGACCGTCTCCTCCGGTAGGGGCACCGCGGGGGGCGGTATCATGATCAGCGTCGAGCGGGGATGGACCGCCTTGACCGCCGCACGCAACGCGCCCTCGACCTCATCGAGGAACCCGGGCTCGATGGTGGGCGCGACGACCGGACCGGGCGGATACCAGCCCTGTGCCCGGCCATTGCCCCACAGGCCGTGCGGCATGGACAGGGGAATGACGCCGCGCAGGCGTGCGAGCTCGCCCTGGCCGCTCCATGCGAAGGCGAAGACGAGATCGCGACCGCCGGATTGGTGCACGGCCGCGGTGAGTAGGTAGTCCGGGTCGGCGTAGATCGGTTCCGGCCAGCGGATACGGGTGAGGAGCGCGCGCCACGCGTCGATCTCCACCGGCTCCACCACGTTGGGCCGCCTTAAGACGATGCGACACTCCTCCGCGTCGACACCCGTCCCGATTCGCCCCGCTTCGACGAACCGGCCACCCTCGATGATGCTCAGCCCCTGTCTCATTCGGCGATTCCGCTACCGATGTGTTCCGAAATGGAACATCATCCTCGGCCATAAGGCCAAGCATGGTATATAGAATCAAAATGAATGCCGCCCAGCTATTCTCGAAATAGGACGGCCTCTGCCGAAGAGACCGGTGAACTAGCCCCCGGGGATCGCCAGCGGATTGGCCGTCAGCGCGGCGGCATCGGGCGCATCGATCCTCGGACGCCCCAGAAAGGCATCCCACAGGCCGGTGACGAAGGCCGGATCGAGATCGCGCACGATCAGGACGAGGCGAGAGCGGTGATCGTCGTCGGGCCATGCGGCGAGCTGGACCGGCATATGGATCACGTGCTGGACGCCGTGGACCACCACGGGACGGTCCGGTTCGTCGGCGAGCGCCACCAGCCCCTTCAGGCGCAGGAGCTTCGGGCCGTGGCCGGACCGCAGGAGATCGAGGAACATCTCGAAGGCGGCCCGCTTCACCGGCACGTCGCTGGTGAGGGTGAAGGCCCGGATCGCGGCGTCGTGCCGGTTCACGTCGTGATGGTGGTGGCCGTGATGATGATCGTGGTCCGGGAAGGCCTCGGCGCCGAGCCAGGCGCGGACATCCGCGCTCTTGCAGTCCAGACCGAAGAACCCGCCGAGAAGCTCGGCCGGCGCCACGTCGGGACCATGAATGGGCGCTGTGGGATTGAGAACCCGGAGGCGGTCGCGCAGGGCGTCGCTTCCCGTGTCGACGAGATCCTCCTTCGCCAGCACGATCCGGTCGGCCACGGCGGCCTGGCGCACGGCCTCGGGATGAGCGTCGAGGGTGGATGCGCCGTTGACCGCGTCCACCACGGTGACGACGGCCTGCAGCCGGTACCGCAGGGCAAGATAGGGGTGGTAGATCAGCGCGTGGAGGATCGGGGCCGGGTCTGCGAGGCCCGTCGTCTCGATGACGACTCGCCGGAACGGCGTGATGCGGCCGTTGTCGCGCTTGCGCAGCAGATCTTCGAGGGTGGCGATGAGGTCGCCGCGCACGGTGCAGCACAGGCACCCGGCGCCGAGCAGGATCATGTCCTCGTCCACCGTCTCGATCAGCAGGTGATCGAGGCCGATCTCGCCGAACTCGTTGACGATGACCACGGTGTCCGACAGGGCCGGATCGCGCAGCATCCGGTTGAGGAGCGTGGTCTTGCCGGCTCCGAGGAAGCCGGTGAGCACCGTGAGCGGGATCGGCTTCGGACGACGGGGATCGTCGTTGGGAGACGTGGGCTGGGAGGGATTGGGCATGGAACCGGCCTACCCCGCCGCCGCCGCCGGCTCAATCCTCGGCGGATCGCGCAGCGGAGGTCTTGCCGGTGCCTGATGCCTTGGCGGCGCTTTTTGAAGACTTGGCCGCAGGCTTGGCCGTGGACTTGTCCGCAGCCTTCGCCGAAGGCTTTTCCGGGGACTTGTGGGCCGGCTTCGTCGCGGCTTTCGCAGCGGGCTTCTTGCCGGCATCGGCTTTGGCTGAGGATTTCGCGCCGCCCGCGATCACGGGCGTCGTCTCCACCGGAGCATAGGCGCTGGCTGTGGCCGGCACGGCGCCCTTGCCGTTCGCGGCCGGCTTGGCGAGCCTCGATGCCTCGCGCTTGGCGTTCGCGGCCTCGAGCTTCGCCTTGCGGGCCTCCGCGATCTTGGCGGCGCGTTCCGCCTTCTCGGCCTCGGCCTGCTCGTTCAGGGCGATGGCGCCTTCGGCCGGATCGCGGCCGATCCAGACCAGGATCGGCTGCAGTGGCGCGCGCGGTGGCAGGGCACGGCCCTTCAGGGAGCCGTTGTTGAGGGTGGCGAAAGCGAGCGCCGAGCCCACGGGCGCGGCGGCGGCGAGGATCGAGGCATTCTCGCTGCCGGCCTGCGAGGCGATGGGACCGGGGCCTTCGTCGACCGGCAGGGCCTTGCGCTTGTCGCAGATATAGGGGCGCAGGTCCGGCGGCTCGGAGATGGCGGAAGCGGGCAGGGAATCGATGGTCTGCGCGGTCCATCCCGCCGATTGGCCAAAGCCGTAATCGAACAGGTCGGACGCTTTGAGGTCGCGCTCGCGGGCGCTCGGCTGGCCCATGACGATGGTGATGAGACGGCGGCCGTTGCGGGTGGCGCTGGCCACCACGTTGAAACCGCCCGAACAGATGAAGCCGGTCTTCATGCCGTCGGCCCCGGCATAGCGGCCGAGCAGGCCGTTATGGTTGGCCATGATCGACTTGCCGAACTGGATCGCGCTGATCGAGAACAGGGCGCGGTTGTCTGGAAAGTCGCGGATCAGTGCCCGGCCGAGCACCGCCATGTCGCGGGCCGAGGTCCATTGCCGGGCGTCCGGAAGGCCGTTGGGATTGGTCCAGCGGCTCTCGCGCATGCCGATCCGGGCGGCGGTCTCGTTCATGAGGGCGGCGAAGCCTTCGACCGAGCCGCCGAGATTCTCGCCGATCGCCCAGGCGACATCGTTGGCCGACTTGACCATGATGATCTTTAGGGCGTTGTCGAGGGTCAGCTGCGTGCCCGGCCTGAAGCCCATCTTCGAGGGTGGCTCGGCGGCGGCGGCGGGCGAGATGGTGATGAGGGTGTCGAGCGAGACCTTGCCCTGCCGCACCATGTCGAGAGCGACGTAGGCGGTCATCAGCTTGGTGATGGAGGCGGGGAACCACGGGTCGGTGGCGCCCTGAGCGTAGATGACCTTGCCGGAATCGACCTCGACCACGAGGATCGGCGCCGTCACCGCGCCGGCCGCACCCGCTCCGAGCAATCCCGCGGCCGTGGCGAGACCAAGAACGAGGCGGCGCAACAATCGGTTCGACATCAGGCCCGTCTCGAAAGGGAACGCCCCGACGCCATCATGGTCGGTCCGTCCGAAGAAAAATAGCGCAACGGCCGAGCTTTGGCGAGGGATGCCAGCCTTCGGCCATCCCTGCGAGAGGGCTCGGCGCGAATGCCCATCAACGCCGTCTCCATGGCGAGACCATGGCGATGCGGCCGAACGATTGGTGCGATGCACAGGTCCGGACGGGCGGACGTTGCCGCGCGCGCATGGTTGCGTTGGGCTCCGCGCCATGGCCTCGGAGCGAGGAGGCGTCTATGGGCTGTCCCATCGCGTCGCGATGTCGGAGGCAGGCCGTTGCCCCGCGCGGGACGGGGTCTTCCGGGGAGATCGGCTGAGAGAGCGATGGGCTACGCGGTCAAGGAACTGTTCCACACCCTCCAGGGTGAAGGAGCCCAGGCGGGCCGGGCCGCGGTGTTCTGCCGGTTTTCCGGCTGCAATCTCTGGTCCGGCCGCGAGGAAGACCGCGCCACGGCCGCCTGCACGTTCTGCGATACGGATTTCATCGGCATGGACGGCGAGGGCGGCGGGCGCTTTTCGACGCCGGAGGCGCTCGCCGACGCCATCGCCGCCACCTGGGAGGGCGGCGCCACGCATCATTACGTGGTCTTCACCGGCGGCGAGCCGCTGCTGCAGCTCGACCCCGCACTGATCGCGGCGGTGCACGCGCGCGGCTTCGAGATCGCGGTGGAGACCAACGGTACCCTGGCGGCCCCCGAGGGGATCGACTGGATCTGCGTGAGCCCGAAGGCCGGCAATGCCCTGGTCCAGACCACCGGGCACGAGTTGAAGCTCGTCTACCCCCAGGACGACGCGCGTCCCGAGCGCTTCGCCGCCCTCGACTTCCGCCACCACTGGCTCCAGCCCATGGACGGGCCCGACCGCCTTGCCCATACCCGAGCGGCGGTGGAGTATTGCCGCCGCGACGCGCGCTGGCGGCTCTCGCTGCAAACCCACAAGATCATCGGTATCCCGTGACCCCCTTCCGTGACCTTGTGCCGGTCAGTTCGGCGCGCGGAGAACCTCAGAGTCGACTGTCATGAAGATCACCCAGGCCTTCACCTTCGAGGCGGCGCATCGCCTGCCCAACGTGCCAGAGACGCATCGCTGCCACCGGATGCACGGGCATTCCTACCGGGTCGAGCTGACGATCTCCGGCGCCGTGGATCCGGCGACGGGCTGGGTGGTGGACTTCTTCGAGGTGGAGCACGCCTTCGCGCCGATCCTGGCCCAGCTCGACCATTACTGCCTCAACGAGGTCGAGGGGCTGGAGAACCCCACCGCCGAGCATATCGCGGCCTGGATCTGGCAGCGGACGAAGCCCGCCCTGCCCGGCCTGTCCTCGGTCAAGGTGATGGAGACGCCGATGTCCTGGGCCGAATACGAAGGCGAAGCCTGACCATGAGCGACGACGGCGCCCTGGTCCTGTTCTCCGGCGGACAGGATTCCACCACCTGCCTCGCCTGGGCGCTGGAGCGCTTTCCCAGGGTGGAGACCCTTGGCTTCGACTACAACCAGCGCCACCGGGTCGAGCTCGACGGGCGGGCGCCCCTGCGCGAGACGATGGCGGCCATGAACCCGGCCTGGTTCCGGCGTCTGGGCCGCGACCACACCATTGCCCTCGATGCCCTGGGCAAGGTCTCCGAGACCGCGCTCACCCGCAGCACCGAGATCGCCTTCGAGGCGGGCGGCCTGCCCAACACCTTCGTGCCCGGCCGCAACATCATCTTCCTGACCTTCGCCGCGGCACTGGCCTACCGCCGGTCGCTGGGCCACATCGTCGGCGGCATGTGCGAGACGGATTACTCCGGTTATCCCGATTGCCGGGACGATACGATCAAGGCGCTCCAGGTGGCGCTGAACCTCGGCATGGACCGCCGCTTCGTCCTCCACACGCCGCTCATGTGGATCGACAAGGCCGAGACATGGAAGATGGCCAAGGACCTCGGCGGCCAGCCCCTGGTGGACCTCATCGTCGAGGACACCCACACCTGCTACCTCGGCACACGTGGGGAACGCCACGCCTGGGGTTACGGCTGCGGCACCTGCCCCGCCTGCGACCTGCGGGCGAAGGGCCATGCGAAGTTCGTGGCCGAGGCGGTGACGGAGTAGAGTGGGCGCCTGCGCCGTCGCGGACAGCGAGACCCCTTCGCCGTGCCGGGCTCCCCACGCCATTTCTCGCACGAGACGATCAGCGACATCCGTCCTGTTTCAGGACTGGATTCAGGTTCATCTCAAATATTCGATCAATAGATCGTAGAAGTCGTGGGATAATTGACAGCCGATTCTTCATCGGCGAAAAAGTATTCGGCGCCATTGCACGACCGGAGGGTGCCGTGCTGGAAATCATATTTTGGATCTCTGCCTTTGTTTCGATTTTTGGCAGCATAGGATTGATCGTTATATTCTTATGGCCTGAGAAGCGGCAGCATATCGAGTGGGACGACAATTCGATCGATTGAATGAAAACCATAAGAATGCTTGTCCCGGAGGATGGATCTTCGGGACAAGCACATCGATTCGGATGCCCGATTTCGTCGAATGGGTCTCGGTTCCAAGCGGACGCGTTGGTCGAGTGCGCCTGGGGCGCGATGTCCGCCTCGGTTACATCGGCCCATAGGATATCGCCGGTATCGCCCGCACCTTCGTTGGGCGAGTTGGTGACCGGCCCGCCGGCGGATCGGCTTGGCGAATGCGTCGACAATCATCCCTCGTCGCCCCGGATTGCCGGAGGTTACCGGGCACCCTTGGCGCCCAGGACCGCCGAGACCGTTCCCATCAGGATGTAGAGGTCGAGCCACGGCGACCAGTTGCGGATATAGTAGGTGTCCTGGCTGCGCTGGACGTGGAGATCGCCGTCGCTTCTCGACGAGATCTGCCAAAGGCCGGTCAGGCCGGGCGGCACGCTGGTGCGAAGTGCTCGGAAGTCGGGATCGAACCCGTCCATGTGATAGGCCGGAAACGGCCTCGGACCGACGAGGCTCATGTCGCCGCGCAGGACGTTCCAGAGCTGGGGCAGCTCGTCCAGGCTCGTGCGCCGGATGAAATGCCCGACCCTCGGCAGGATTCGCGGATCGGCGGAGAGCTTGAAGAAGCGCTGCCATTCCTCGCGGGCCGCCGGACAGGATTCGAGGTGGGCATGCAGCCGGCGCTCCGCGTCGGAATACATCGTCCGCAACTTCAGGACCCGGATCGGCCGTCCATGCCGTCCCACGCGGATCTGGACATAGAACGGGCTGCCCGGATCGAGGCTGCGGATCATCGCCGCGAGGATCGCGATCACCGGAATGGCCACGATCAGGCCGAGGCCTGCGAAGGTGCAGTCGATCACGCGCTTGAGGGCGAGGTTGCGCGGCCGGTACAGCTCGCGCCGGATCTCGAGGCCGATGGCGCTGCCGAGGGGTTGCACCTGCACCCACATGTTCTGCAACTCGTGGATCTGCTGGGCGAGGACCGTGCGAGGAGCGGGAGTCCCGCTCGCCGCCTTACCGTCATACAGGGCGAGGGTGGCGCAGCACGAGAACAGCAGCACCTCCACCGGCACCGCCGGAATCTCGTCGATCATGCCGAGGATGGGCAGCCCCTCTATCCGCACCGGCTCCTGCCCGCGCTCGGCGAGGAAGCCCACCGGCCGGAACCCGAGTTCCGGCTGAGCGAGGAGCGTGTCTGCCAGGCTGCGCCCGGCGGTGTCGGCCCCCACGATCACGGTGAGAGCCCCCCAGAGCCTCCACCGGATCAGGGCGCTTCGCAGCGCGGATTCGCCATAGAAGCCGATCACCACCAGGAGCGCCGATACCACCGCGATCTCGGCAACGCCCCGCGCCGACGGCCCCTGAGCGCTCACCACCAGCAGGCAACTGATCGCGTAGATGCAGACCCCGAGGACGCGCAATCGCAACCGCTCCGGCGGGCTCGGCCCATAGCTGGAATAGAGCCCGAACACCGCCAGGATGAGCACGACGCCGACCGGGGGAATCGGCACCGAGGTGGAGGGTCCCAACCAATCCGTCAATGGCAGCCAGCCGGTCAGTAGCCAGGGCACTGCACCGGCAATGCCCGAGAAGAACAGGTCCCCTCCGACCAGAACCGACGTGACGATGGCCCGCCGCCGTCCGGGTCGGAGTTCGACCCCCACCGGTTTGATCCGCTCGATCGCAGGGCCCGCGAGAATCATGCTGTCGGTGGTGCTCATGGGAAGCCATTCCGGAAGTTCGAGGCCATACCGGCCCTGGAACGAGAGAAGGCGGGACACCGGGGCCACGGGGGCGAGGCCCGCCACGGCCCGGGAGCGGGCATCACCCGGGACGATGAGGCGGCGGGGCCGGCATCGCCGGGGAGGCTCCGTCGCCGTCGCGGAACCGACGGCTGAACCAGGTCCTGAGAAGCTGCCCGGCAGCGAGCAGCAGGAACAGGGGGACGATCTTCATGTAGCGGGCGAAGAGTCGCTTCGGTTCGCTCACGAGTCGGAACAGCCATTCGAGGCCCCGCTTCTGCATCCAGACCGGGGCCTGCCGCTTGGTGCCCGCGAGGAAATCGAAGGCTGCGCCGACGCCGATCATGACCGGCGCATCGATGCGTCCGAGATGGGAGGCCATCCAGTTTTCCTGCTTGGGCGTACTGAGGCCGACCCAGACGATGTCCGGCCGCGCGGCATTGATCTGTGCCACCACCGCCTCGTCCTCCTCCCGCGACAGGCTGCGGAACGGAGGGCAGCAGGTGCCGACCACGGACAGTCCCGGATTTGCATTCTGGAGGCGGGTGCTCAGCGCCTCGGCCACGCCGGGCGCTCCGCCGTAGTAGAAGTGGCGATAGCCGCGGGCCGGCGACAGGCGTGTGATCGCGCGCATCAGGTCGGGGCCGTAGACCCGCTCGGTCGCCGTGTGGCCGAGGAGCCGCGACATCCAGACGAGGGGCATGCCGTCCGGCGTGACGAGATGCGCCGCGTTGTGGATGGCGAGCAGTCGCGGATCGCTTCTGCTCTCGATCACCCCGTGGGCGCCGGTGATGCAGACGTAATGCGGTGTCCGCGAGCGGACGAAGGCATCGATGGCGTCGATGGCGTCAGCGAAGGTGATGGCGCTGACGCCGAGGCCGAGAATCTCGGCGCGCGGCAGTTCCCAGCCCCCGGCAGGGGCGGGGGAAGCCCCCGCCGTTTCCGCGCCCGTCAGCTCGACCGCGTGGCGGCGGCGGGTTTCCGGGCGCACGGATCGCGCCCGGCGATTGAGATCGGCGCCACTCGGCGTGAGATCGTCGGTCATCCCGCGACCTGCGTCAGGGGTTCGGAGCGGGCCAGTTCGCGCAGGGCATGAATCGGCGAGCCCTTCTGGATGAGCCGCGCTTCGAAATACGCGATCGTCCGCACCAGACCGGTGTCGAGATCGACCCGCGGCGACCATCTCAGTTTCTCCCGGGCGCGGGAGATGTCGGGGCAGCGCCGCTTCGGGTCGTCCTGGGGCAAGGGCCGGCATTCGATCGTCGAGCGCGAGTTGCAGAGTTGCACGATGCGTTCGGCCAGGGCGAGGACGTTGATCTCGGACGGGTTGCCGAGATTGACCACGTCGCCGGGCTCCTCCTCCACCGCCATCAGCCGGAGCAAGCCTTCGACGAGATCGTCCACGTAGCAGAACGACCGGGTCTGGGAGCCGTCGCCGTAGATCGTGATCGGCTGATGCGTCAGCGCCTGGACGATGAAGTTCGAAATCACCCGGCCGTCCTGCGGATGCATGTTCGGCCCGTAGGTATTGAAGATCCGCGCCACGCGCACCGACATCCGGTGCTGGCGGCGGTAGTCGTGGAACAGCGTCTCGGCGCAGCGCTTGCCCTCGTCGTAGCAGGCGCGCGGCCCGACGATGCTGACATGGCCGCAATAGCTCTCGGGCTGCGGGTGAACGTCCGGATCGCCATAGACCTCGCTGGTCGAGGCCTGGAGGATGCGGGCGTGAAGGCGCTTGGACAGGCCGAGCATGTTGATCGCCCCCATCACGCTGGTCTTCGTCGTCTGGACGGGGTCCCGCTGATAGTGAACCGGAGAGGCCGGGCAGGCGAGATTGTAGATCTCGTCGACCTCCACGTAGAGCGGGAACGTCACGTCGTGGCGAAGGAGCTCGAAGGATTGGTGTGTGAGCAGCTTATCCAGGTTCGAGCGCGCACCTGTCAGGAAATTGTCGACGCAGAGAACTTCGTTTCCCTGCTTGATCAGCCGTCCACAGAGATGAGACCCGATGAACCCGGCCCCACCCGTTACGAGGATGCGCTTCATTGTCGGTGCCCCTCCGGCTCATTCCCAGGACCGACGATCGTCGCGTCCGAGACTGGAACGAGCGTTCCGTCGGTGATCTCGCTCGACCGTCCCCTCGGGGAGGAACTCGGAGCGCAGCCGAACCATGGAGGACAATCATCGCATGCTACAAGTGGCGCATCCGGTGCATAGGGCAGGCTTCATGACCGAATAAGGAATAGTACCATCGAATATTGTCGCGACTCGACGCCGAAAATCATCGATTAGATTTTATAGCATGGCCGATATTCGGAAGGACTAACTCCTTGTAGGGCCGGGATCGTCCGAAAGGCGATGACGGAGCCGGAATTTCCGCGGTTTAGACTATTGGCGATCCTGCGAGATAGGCCTCACCAGACAAGCGGTCGGTTGATCCATGATGAGACAGCATCGACGGACGCGCCTGGCGCGCGTGCCCTACCGCATCGCGGCACTCGCCCTGTGGGTCGCCCTCGGCGGGGCGGCCGGCGCCCAGGATTCCGATTATCGACTCGCGCCCGGAGACCGGCTCGGATTGTCGGTCTACGGCCAGGCCGAACTCTCGGGCGAGTTCGTGGTCAATGGCAGCGGCGCGTTGTTCCTGCCCCTGGTCGGCGAAGTCTCCGTCTCGGCGATGACCTTGCCGGAGGCCCAGAAGCAGATCATCAGCCATCTGGCCGACGGCTTTCTGCAGCAGCCGGTGGTGAGCCTGCGTATCACGGAGATGCGGCCGATCTACCTCCTGGGCGACGTGCGCGTCGCGGGGAGTTACCCGTTCCGCTACGGGGCCTCGGTTCTCAGCGGCATCGCCCTGGCCGGCGGCTTCGCCTTGCCCGAACAGGCGCAGATCTCCCAGCGCACGGAGTTCCTCAGTGCCGACGAACGGGTCCGGGTCCTGGAGGCGACCCTGCGCCTGCTCACGGTCCGGCGCGAGAGGCTGGAAGCGCAGCGGCAAGACCGTGAGGATTTCACCCCGCCGCGCGGCAGTGAACGCGACGAGGGCTTCACCCGTCTCCTCGCGGAGGAACGCAGGATCCTGAAGGCGCAGCGGAGCGCCTTCGCGCAATCCGCCGAGATGCTCCGTGCGCAGAAGCCGCGGATCGAGGCGGAGATCGCCGGCGTCGAGGCGCAGCGCAAGGCGGAGGAGACGCAGCTCCGGCTGATCCAGTCCCATCTCGAGGATTACGAGAAGCTCATCAGCAACGGTCTGGCGCGACGGTACCAGGGGATCGAACTGCAGCGCGAGGAGGCCCGGAACAAGGGGACCATCGCGCGGCTGAACTCCGAACTCGCCCGGCTCGATCTGGCGATCGGCGACCTCGCCCTGCGCGCCCAGGAACTCACCGACACCTATCATCGCCGCATCCTCGCCGAACTGCAGGACGTGACCACGCGCCTGACGGAAGTGGAGATGCAGTTGCCGAGCGCCCGCGAGATCCGGGAGGCGCGCCTCCAGTCCGGCGGCATGCTCGGGGCCGCCAGCCCCGGTACCCCGGCGCGGAAAGTCTTCATTACGCGCGCCGTGGGCGAGCGGACGGAGACCTTCGAGGCGAACGAGCGTGCGCTCCTCCAGCCGGGCGACATCATCGACGTCCGTCGCGAGCCGCCGACGAGTCCGATCCGGACAAGCCTGGCCCTGCCGGAACCGGGCTCCCTCCCGGCGCGCTGATACGGGAACCGGCACCTCTCCCACAGCCGGTGCGGCAGACGCCGACGCGGCCCGGGCGTCGCGGGCCCGTCGACGTCCCAACGATCATCCGCCTCGCACTTGCAGGACGCATGTAGGCGCAGGCTCCCCCCCTTCCCACGCCACGGGCGGACGCGGGAGCCGATCGCCTTTGACGCGCCGCTCGGCCTCGGCACCCGGATCGCTCGGGCACATCGCGGAGGTTCAAATGTTGCGAATTAAAATACACATCGAAGCCCAAGCTAGTACTTAATATTGTGCTATTTTACTAGAATTTTAATCAATATTCTGCAGAATGCGGCTCTTCGCCACTGTTTATTCCGAGTTCCTTGAAAGTATAGGCGAGATGCTTGCCGGAGCGTCACTCATGAACTCACGACTCCAGCCGCTCCAGGCGCCGTTGGTCGAGAACCGCCTCCTGCGGGCGCTTCCCATCGAAGTCTTCAGCCAGATGCTGCCGCAGCTCGAAGAGGTGGTGCTGACCGTCGGCGAGCGGATCGTCATGGCCAACGAGCCCATCCCGCACGCGTATTTCATCGAGAGCGGACTGGCCTCCGTGACCATGGCGATCGCCGAACGCGGCACTGTCGAGATCGCTGTCGTCGGGCGCGACGGAATGGTCAGCACCGCCCTCGTGCTCGGCATCGAGCACACGCCCCTCACCGTGGAGGTCCGCGTGGCGGGCCGTGCCCTCCGCATGGGCGCGGGCGCCCTGCGCCAGGCGATGGCCCAGAGCAGTGCCCTACGCGACATCCTCCTGCGCTACGTCCAGGTCGTCATCCTCTGGACCAGCCAGATGGCCCTGGCCAACCGGCACCATTCGGTGGAGGAGCGCCTGGCGCTCTGCCTCCTCCTGGCCAGCGACAGGCTCGACGAGGGCCGCGTAGTCATGACCCACGAGATGCTGGCGCTGATGCTCGGCATGCATCGCCCGCGCGTCACCGTCGCCCTGCACGAGTTGGAGCGCACGCGGATGATCGTGATGCGGCGCGGGCAGATCACGATCCGTGACCGGCTCAAGCTCGTCGAACTGGCCGGCGACAGCTATGGCCTCGCCGAGGCCGAGTACGAGCGGCTGATCGGCCCCTTCATCTGAGACCGGACGGAGGTGAGGGGAACGCATCACTCTCCGACCGTGCGATGACGGGTGTCCGCCGAAGGCGCCGAGGACGAGCATCGGACGGAACAAGCGTCGATTGCCATGACGGCGCGTTGGGTCTTCCACGTCCAAACCGCCGAGGCGCCGCGCGGTGGTCTCGAACGGCGCCGGACGATGAGGCCATCGGATGGGAGTGACCCACCCTCACGCGTCGGCCTAGTGGAATCCCCCGCAAAGGCTGGTCGGACAGGTACGGCGAGGCCCTGCCGTACCGGCGAATGCACTCATCCGCGGCGGGGCCGGATTCGGTGTGAGCGCCGATCAGGTCTACCTCATTTTCGAGGCCGGCAGCGCCGCGACGCGCGACGCCACGGCGTTGCCTATGGCCTCGCCCGGATCGTCCGCAGAGCTGGCCGGGACGGCCTCCCGCACCCGGCCGGAGGATGCGTCGGCGGTGTCGGTAGCGATCATCCTGGTGAAGAGGAGGTGCAGCACGACGAGGCGGACGGCGTTGGCGAGGCAGAGGGCGATGCAGGCTCCGTTGAGGCCGAACCCGATGATGAGCGGAATGGCGATCGGGATCGTCGCCACGGCCCCGGCCGCATTCACGATCAGGGCCTGCTTGGCTTGCGAGACGCCGTGGAAATAGGCGCACACGATGTCCGTCACGAACGCGGCGAGGGCCGCGATGGCGAGGAGCCGGACCGGGGTCGCGATGTCCGCATAGGGAGAGTGGGCACCGTAGATGAGGCCCAGCACCTCGTGGGGAAATGCCACGATGGCCGCCAGGAACACGATCACGATGGGCATCCCCGACAGGGCGAGGGGGTGGGTGGCGCGCCATGCCGCCGCCTTTCCCCCGGCATGCGCCCGCGAGGAGACCTGAAGGATGACGTTGCCGAGCCCGATCATGAGCGGGTTGAGCAGGTTGACGATGTTGAAGCCGGCCTGGAGCAGCGCCGGCAGAGCGGCCCCGGACAGGGCGGCCAGGAACCAGAACAGGAACTGGACCCGCAGGGCGGCGCAGAGGTTGTTCGCCAGCGCCCATCCGCCGAGGCGCCAGAATTCCAGGGCGACGGTCCGGATGCGGGTCATCGTATGCCGGCGCAGGGAGAATCCCACCTGTATCCCCTGGAGGACGGCCGCCGCCGCCGATGTGACGGTCATGGCATAGAGGGCGGTCTCCAGGGTCAGGTCACCCCGTAGCGCGAGCCAGAGGGCGATCAGGATCTGCCCCATATAGCTGACGATCTCGCCAGGGACGGCGGCTCCGAAGCGCAGTTCCACGAACAGGTAGCGCCGGAACGCCTCCTGCACCTGCCAGACGAGGAAGTAGACGAGCAGGGCCGCGATGAGGTCCGGCCGGCCGATGAGGAAGGCCGTGACGGCCAGGACGAGACCGGCCGGAACGCACAGGCCGACGAGCAGGATGAAGCTCACGCTCATCAGTTCGCCGATGCGGTCCCGGTCAGCGGGATCGGCCAGGACCGACATCGGATAGAACAGCACCGACGCCATGACGGTGTAGAGGATCATCAGGATCCCGAAGAGCAGCGCGAAGGCGCCGTATTCCTGCGGCGGCAAGGTCCGCGCGAGGGCGATCGTGAACAGGAAGTTGCCGAGGCTCGCGACGCCTTGATCGATCAGGGGCCAGGCGATCCGTGCAGCCCGCACTCTAGCGAGCACCGGCCGGCTCCACCGCCGGCGGCGTCGGGCAGGCCACGGCCGCGCGGGACAGCGGCGCGCCGCCTCCGCCGACAGGCGTGAACACGATGATGATCGAAGCCATGATCGACATCCGCTGGATGGCCGCCGAGAAGAAGTCGTGCAGACAGGGAACGGGTCCGTCGGGGCGGTCCTATGAGGACAGCCTGGACGGCAGCAGGTCGCCGCGGGCGTGATGCGCCCCGGCTTCCTCGAAATGCCCCCGGTAATCGTTGTAGTGGGAGCATTGGTCGACCACGCGGAAGTCCTTGTGCTCCGTCAGATTGACATGCGTCAGGACCAGGCCGCGCAGGCGCACGGAATTGTCCTGCAGCCGCCGCAATGCCGCCTGGACGGTCTCGCGCGGGGTCCGGTTCCAGGCAACGGCCAGGATCGTGACATCGGCGAGGCCGCCCATCGTCAGGACATCCACGGACAGCATCACGGCGGGAGCCTCGAAGAGGACGAGATCGAAGCTCTCCCGAGCCCGCTCGATGAAACCCTCGAAGGCCGGTGTCAGGAAGAGGTCGTGCGAGTCGCCGTGCTCGGCCCGATGCAGCACGACGACCCTGCCGGGGTCGTTCCGCGGGGGGAAACCCGCCGGGTCGCCGAACACGACATCCTCGAGGCTGGGCCGGTCGGTCTCCGCATGGAGGCGCGGCGTGCTGTCGATCACGAGGGTCCGGATGCCGCGCTGAGCCAGGAGGGTCGCCATCGCCATGCAGAGAAGCGATTTGCCCTCGCCGGGCACTGAGGACGTCACCATGACGACGCGGGGCTCGGCCAGGGCGCGGGCTCCGGTGAGCGCCGCGCTGACGAGGCGGATCGATTCGTCGAACATCCTAACCTCGGCGGCCGACGAACCGCCGGTGAGTTCGGGCACCATGCCGAGGCAGCGGTGGGAGGTTTCGTGCGCGATCTCCGCATCGGACCGGAAGCCGGTGTCGCGCCGGTCCATCATGACGGCGTAGCCGACCCCCACGCCGCCCGCCCCGAGGACGCCGAGGCAGATCAGCAGGAGCCGGTTCGGCCCCGACGGGACCGTCACCGGCTTGGCCACCATGACGATCTGAGTGGTCGAGGATTTCATCCCCGTGAGCGCCAGCGCCTGGGCGTGGCCGTCGCTCAGTAACTTGAGGCGCTCGCGGATGGCCACCGCGTTGGTCTGCAGGCTCTGGAGCTTGGCGTCCTGTCCCATCCCCTCGACGAGGTTCGCCTTCAGCACGT
Organism: Methylobacterium sp. Leaf93; assembly: GCF_001422345.1. Lineage (NCBI taxonomy): Bacteria > Pseudomonadati > Pseudomonadota > Alphaproteobacteria > Hyphomicrobiales > Methylobacteriaceae > Methylobacterium > Methylobacterium sp. Leaf93. The sequence goes on from NZ_LMMS01000001.1 coordinate 457,542, forward strand.
CGACCCTGTCGGCGAGGTTCGCCTCGTCGGCGGTGGCCGCCTTGACGTCGCTTTCGAGGTTACCGATGGCGCGCTTGATCTCCTCGCGAAGCCGCGATTGCGCGGCCTCGATATTGGCCTTGGCCTGCAGGTAGGCCGGATGACGCGGTCCGGTCGCGGCGACGTTGGCGAATTCCCGCGTGGCCGATTCCGCGCTCTCCAGCATCCTCTGGATGAGGGGCGCGCCGGAAAGATCCTGCGCCGAGGGGGTGCCGCCGGCGGCGAAGACCTCCTGGGCCCGCGACAGGCGCGCCTCGGCGGCGAGCCGGGTCTGGCGGGCGGCGGCGAGCTGGGCCACGGCATCGCGCACCTCCTGCTGCGGCAAGCTCATGCCCTGCGTGCCGCCCTCCACATAGCCGGTCTGCCGCCTGTAGCGATCGACGGCCGCCTCGGCGGTCTCGAGCTCGCGCCGGCTCTCGCCGATCTGCTCCTCGAGCCAGGTCCTCGTCCGCTCGGCCGCCGCCACCCCCATCTCCAGACGGTTGCGCAGATAGGCGTCGACCACGGCGTTGACGATCCGCGCCGAACGCTCCGGCGAGGTCGAGTTGTAGGACACGTTGATCAGGTAGGCCCGCGTGTCGTTGGTCACGGTCAGGTTCCGCGAGACTTCGCGGGTCACCGCCTCCACCGAGGCGGTGGAATCGGCGGGCTCCTTCGCCGATCCGGGCAGTACCGTGGAAAGGATGCGGGAGACGAAGCCCGGCCCCCGCGCGAAGGCCGGGTCGTCCTGGAGCTTGAGGTCCTCGACCGCATGTCTGACGGTGGCCAGCGAACGGATCACCCGCGCCTCGCTCTCGACGATGGCCCCGGCATCGAGGCTGGTCGCCGCCTGCTGGTTCGGCGACGTGGCCTGTGAGGCGGCGACGCGGCTGAGATCGACCTGGATCAGGGATTCGGCGCTGTACCTGTCGGGCAGCGACCAGCAGATGGCGGTCGCGAGCACCAGGGCGGCGGCGGCGAGCCCGACGATCACCCGGCGGTGCCGGAGGATCGCGGTGAGGAACCCCAGGGTCTGGGCTTCGTAGGTCTGGCGGAGCACGACGCTGACCCCGCTCTTCGAGTGGTCCAGAACCCGGTTCATTCCGTCCTCGTTGATCGTAGCAGGCGCGACGCTCCGCTCGGGGGATCGGCCGTCTTCCGAGCATCCGGGCCATGACGGCGGAGCTTCCATCCAGCACCCGGCCGATCCGCCGTCTGGTCGGGGTGATTGAGCGGGATTTCGACTTCGCTTGGGAAGTGAGATCACGGACTAACCCCTTCGCCCCGCTGCTCTAGACCGTTTTTCATCTTCCTTTCCGCGAGCGGGAAACCGCACAGTTTCGCAGAACCCGGCACAGGGGCGGCGGCGTCGGGATCTCGACCTCGCCGTGACTGTCGCGGCGGGCGAGAAAAGCGTCCCAAAGGATCGGACCGGTGAATGACCGCTCGGCACAGGCCTTCCCGCCGGCGATGCCCGCCGCCCGCTCCCCTCACCGGGCGGCGGGAGCCATGACGCGGCGCGCGCTCCGCCTTGCGCTGCCCCTCGCCGGGCTGATCCTCTGGCAGGGGGGCGACCCGGCGCGGGGAGAGGGCGCGGAGGGTGCCTGCCCCGGCAAGGCCGTGCGCGTCGCCGCCGGCGAATCGATCCAGCGGGCCGCGATCCGCGCCGGAGAGGGCGGGACGATCTGCATCGGCGCCGGCCTCTACCGGATGCAGGAGATCGCGCCCTTGCGCGGTCAGACGTTCCTCGGCGAGCCCGGCAGCGTCCTCGACGGTTCGCGCATCGTCCGGCAGTTCGAGCGGGCGGGCCCGTACTGGTCCCTCACCGGATCGTACCCGCGCCATGTGGGCGCCGGCCGGTGTCGCGGCGGCGGCTCGCTCTGCCTCCTGTCGCTGGCCGTGTTCCTCGACGGACAGCCGCTCACCCGCGTCGCGTCGCGCGGCGATCTCGGTCCCGGCCGTTACGTGGTGGAGGCGGCGGCCGGCCGCGCGATCCTCGCCGACAATCCGGAGGGACGCCGCGTCGAGGTCAGCGCGGCGCGCTTCGCCTTCCGCAGCCGGGCCGCCGATGTGCGGATCAAGGGGCTCGTCGTGGAGAAATACGACACGCCGACCCAGATGGGGGCGATCCGCGGCGGCGAGGGCACCGGGTGGCGCGTGGAGGATTCGCAGATCCGCCTGAATGCCGGGCTCGGCGTCGATGTGGGCTCCGACGGGGCGATCACCGGCAGCACGATCGAGCGGAACGGCCAGCTCGGCGCGGCCGCGCAAGGCCGGCGGATCCTGATCGAGAACAACCGCATCGCTTGGAACAACACGGCCGGCTTCGACCCCGAATGGGAGGCCGGCGGCCTCAAGATCACCCAGAGCCAGGAGGTGGTCCTGCGCGGGAACCACGTCCACGACAATGCGGGTCCGGGTCTCTGGTGCGACATCGATTGCCGCGACGTCCTGTTCGAGACGAATACGGTGGAGAACAACTCCACCGCCGGGATCTTCTTCGAGATCTCCTACGACGCCGTGATCCGCCGGAATACGCTGCGCTTCAACGGCGCGGGCCATCCGGTCTGGTTCTGGGGGGCGGACATCCAGGTGGCGGCCTCGAGCGGCGTCGAGGTCTCCGACAACACCATCACCGTCCGGCCCGACGGCCGCGCCATCGTGCTCGTCGACCAGGGCCGCGAGAAGGACGGCGGCGGCTTCTACAGGACGACCGGCAACCGCGTCCACGACAACCGGATCGTGTTCACCGGCAGGGGCAGCGCCGGCGGCGTCACGGATACGAACGAGGCCGCCCCGAATGCCCGGATCATAGAGGAGGGCGGCAACAGTTTCGACAGGAACACCTACGCCGCGCCCGCCGACGTGAAGCCGGTCTTCATCTGGGGGCGGACGCCCATCGACTATGCGGGTTTTCGCGAGGCCGGGCAGGAGAAGCTCGGCCGCCTCGTCACGCGGACGGCACCACCTTGAGAAGCCCCCTCGTCGGCCAGCGCGACGTGTCGCCCCTCGCGGATGCGGCGCGGGACTTGAAAAGCATCAGGTTGTCGCCCGACAGGATCATCTCCCGCCGCTCGCGCAGGAGGATGTCCTGCAGGGGAAAGCTGGTTCCGTCGCCCGGCAGCATCCAGTCGTGCGGTTCGACGATGATCGCATGCGGCTCGGAGACCCAGCCGATCTCGCCGGAGAACACGTCCTTCTCGAAGCCCTCGACGTCGATCTTGACGATCAGCAGCTCGCCATTGGGGATCAGGTCCTTGAGTTCTGGGATGACGGTGATCGGGATGCCCTGGTCCGACCGCTCGGTCCGCCCCCTGTCGGCGTCGCCGTCGCCGTGTTCGAGGTTCACGCAGCCGCTCCGGCCACCGAGGGCGGTGGGGACGACGCAGATATTGGGGCAGACCTCGGTGTTCTTACGGCAGACGAGGAGGTTGCCCTCGTCCGGCTCCACCGCCAGCACCACCGCCCTCGGATAGGCCCGCGCGAAGTAGCGCGCCGCGATTCCCACATTGGCGCCTCCGTCGATGACGATCGGCGTGTGTCCCGCCGCGCAGATCCGCTCGTACTCGCTCCGGGTGGCCGCCCCCTGGCGGACCCGGTCGAGGTCGTAGACCATGCGGCCGAAGACGGATCTCAGCACCTCCATGTCCGACGTGTGCGGCCGGATGTAGAACGCACCGTGGACCGTCCGGACCAGACGGGCCTCGCGGGAAGATGCGCGGCGGTGCAGCCCGCGGAGGAGCACGGGCAGGCCGAGTTGCTTGACGTCGCTGTAGTGCCTGTAGGCGCGATCGACGAAATCCATCTTCGGTCTCCCTGCCGGGCACGGGGTGCCGTCAATCGCGGAACGGGGCGGATCAGGCGCTCTTGCGCACGGGATAGTGCATCAGGCCGTCGAGCCTGCGCCGGAGGATGCCGGCGAGCTTGTCGACGGCGGGCTCCTGGAACAGCGTCTCGTGCGTCGCCGCGATCTTGTGGATATCGATCCCCCCCCGGACGAGGCCGCCCCAGCCGAGATCCGGGCCGGCGAGGAGATAGGGGACATACGCGTCCGTCGAGCGGAACAGCAGCATGCTCCCCGCATAGGGCTCGGGCCTGTAGCGGCCCTGCGCGACGAGATAGGCGTTCATGATGAACTGGGCGCGGTACATGTCGGGGATCGGGACGTTCGGGTCGAAGCGCTCCCGCGCGAATTCCGCGGCGCGGCGGCGGCGCTCGATCAGGCGGGAGGGCCAGCCCAGCGTATAGCCGAGGCTCCAGCGGCGGACCGCCCAGAGCCGTTCGACGGTGCTGTGCTGCTGCGCGACGCTGGTGGTCGACAGGGTGTCGAAGAGGACCAGGAGCGCGATGGAATAGCCCGCGCGGGTCAGCTGCTGCGCGACCTCGTAGGCGATCACCCCGCCGCCGGAATAACCCGCGATCCGGTAGGGACCGTGCGCATCGACCTCGCGGATGGCCGCGATGTAGGAGGCCGCCATCTCCTCGATGGAGTCCTGCGGCGCGAGCCGCCCGTCGGCGCCGCGCGCCTGCAATCCATAGAAGGGCTGATCCCGGCCGAGGCGCCGGCTCAGCTTCTCGAAGTTCAGGACGTTGCCCTGGCCGCCATGGATGCAGAAGATCGGGGCGCGGGTGGGGACGCCCCGGCAGATCTCCACCAGGGGCGACCAGGCGACGGCCGGCATCGCCAGCACCTTGTCCAACACGCCCGCCCCGGCGGCACCGTCGGCTGCGGGTTCGGGCGCGATCATCCCGCCGACGAGGCTCGCCAGTTGGCGTAAGGTGGAGGCGCGGAACAGGGTGGCGATCGGCAGGTCCACGTCGTGGTTCTTGCGGATGCGGGCGAACAACCGGACGGCCAGCAACGAGAAACCGCCGAGTTCGAAGAAATCATCCTGGGGACGCACCGTGGGGATGCCGAGCAGGTCGGCCCAGTATCCGCCGATCTCGCGTTCGATCTCGCTCGCATAGTCCGCCTCGCCGCTGGCCGGCCCGGCCGAACGCTGTGCCACCGGCGGCTTCGGGCGGATCGCGGACAGGGCCTCCCGGCGCAGGTCGGACAGCGCGATCGACGACGCGACGATGCCGCTGCCCCTGCAATCGAAGACCCGGCGGAACAGGTCGGGAGCGTCCGCCGCCATGATGCCGGCTTTCAGCCGCGCCTCGAGGCTCGGCGGATGCGCCTCGGCCTGCGAGGACTTCACCGCGCGGGACACGCTCTGCAGGGTGAAGCCTTCGAAGACGGCGAGCGGCACGCCGTTCACATCGCCGATGACCACGTCGAACCGGGCGGAGGCGCCGTGCTGCAACGCCGTGAGCCGGGCGTGGCTGCGGATCCGGCAGGGCCAGCGCCCCGGCGCGATCCGCATGCGCTCGATCGAGGTCGGGACGTAGACCATGTCGTCGGCCGGGGGCGCGAGGAGATGCAGCCCGAAGGTGGTCGCGATATCGGTGAGCGCCGGGTGCGCCGTGATCCCGTCGAGGTCGCCCGCGAACTCGGCGGCCAGTTCGAGTTCGGCCACGGCCTCCCAATCGCCGCGCTCGATCCAGCGTATCGTGTGCCAGCGCGGCCCGAACGTCACGGTCTCGCCCTGCGGGAAGCCGAGGCCCGGAAGCGCGTGCACCCCCTCCCGGCGCGCCGCCCGGCGGGCCACCCGCCGGACCGCCCAGGGCAGGGTCGATCCCGGCCACAGGGTGGCGCGCGCATGCTCGACCCATTCCTCGCCCAGGAGGGGGCGGCTCTCGACGGAGAGGGCGAAGCCTCCGCCGTCGAGGGCCGTCAGCGTGGTGCGCACGAGACGCTTCACGCCCGGCTCGAACACGAGGGGAAGATCGACCGTGAGCCCCCGCAGATCGACGCCGGAGGACGTGAACCCCGCCGTGGCGGCCGCGAGCGCGATCTCGGCATAGGCCGCGCCGGGCAGGATCGGACGGCCGTCGAGGACGTGTTCCGCCAGCACCCACATGCGGGCGGGGTCGTAGAGGGCCTGGAAGGTGATGGCGGTCTCGGTGCGGCCGGTCTCGACCCCAAGGAGCGGGTGACCTTCGGGGGTACCGGACAGGGCCGCTCCCCCGTAGATCCGGGCCGCCATGCCGATATCGCCCCAGATCCCCCAGGCCACCGAGAGGCCGTCGCCGCGCCGGGCGGCCATGGCGTCCAGGGCGGTGTTGGCGGCGGCGTAATCGACCTGGCCGGGCGGCCCGATCTGGGCGCTGGTGGAGGAGAATACCACGAACAGGTCGAGGCTTCCTTCCGGCAGCAGCGCGTCGAGGACCAGCCCCCCGGCCAGCTTCGGCGCCATCACCCGGCGGCTCGATTCGACGGTCTTCTCCATGATCGGGCCATCGTCGATGGAGCCGGCCGCGTGGAACACACCGTGGAGCGCGCCGAAGCGCTGCCGCGCGGCGACGACGACCCGCTCCATGGCGGCGCGGTCGGTCACGTCGGCGCTCACCGCGAGGATCTCGGCCCCCTCGGCCTCGAGGTCGCGGATCGCCGCCACATGGGCGGAGGCATCGCGCCCCACCAGCACGAGCCGCGCGGACACGTCGCGCGCCAGCCACCCGGCGAGGGCGAGGCCCAGGCCGCCGAAACCGCCGGTGACGAGATAGACGCCGCGCCGGCGCAGCCGATGGGGAAGCCCCGCCGGCCCCTCGATGCGCGTGGGCACCATCCGCTGAACCAGCCGCGTGCCTCCGCGATGGGCCACGAGGTCGACGCCGTGCTCCGCGTCGCACTCCGCCAGGACGAGGGCGGCCTCCGCCACCGGATCCACGTCGCGGCCGGGGACATCCTCGCCGCCGAGATCGATGAGCTGCGTCGCCAGGCCCGGCATCTCACGGGGCAGGACGCGGCACAGGCCGAGCAGGGTCGCGCGCTCCGGGTGGCGGGCCGCATGGTCCGGGGGCGACTGGCTCTCCCTCGTCACGACGCTCAGGCGCTTGGGCACCGCGACGTCGCAATATTGCATCGCCTGGCAGAGGGCGAGAAGGCTGTCGAAGCCCAGTGCCTGTTCGGCGCAGGGGCGATCCGGGGACGGGTCCGGCGCGCTCGTCGACCAGAGGTGGAGGATGTGGTCCGGCGCCATTCCATCCCGGTCGAGGGCCGCGACGAGGTCCCGGTACTGGGTCGGCTGGTCGGGCGTCAGCTGGAACAGGCGGTTGCGGACGGTGAAGGCCTCGCCTGGACGCACGACGGTGACACGCGCTCCCCGGTTCTCCAGGGCCGCCAGGATCGCGGTGCTCAGACGCGAGGCATCGGCGAAGAACAGCCATGTCCGGTCCGGCGCGGCCGCTCGGGGCGCGACCGGCACCGGCATCCAGTGCGGCACCGAGAACCAGTTCTCCATGGAATCGAGACGCTGGAGCCCGTCCGCCCCGGTATCGAAGGCCACCGGCATCGTCGCCGCCCGCACCGGCTCGATCCAGTGCCGCTGCTTCTCGAAGGCGTAGGTCGGCACGGGAACCCGGCGCGCGTCGTCACTCCCACGGATCGCCGCCCAATCGACGTCATGGCCGCAGGCCCAGAGCTTGCCGATCGCGGTCAGGGCGACGCAGAGATCCGATTCCGTATCGCCGGGCTGGCCCATGGTCGGAGCGATGGCCAGAGGCGCGAAGCCCCCGCCCTCCGCGAGACGCGCGAGGGCACCGAGGCTGTGGCCCGGCCCGATCTCCAGGAGCGCCCGGTCCGGCTCGGCCAGGATCGCCGAAACGCCGGCCGCGAAGCGGACGGTCTGCCGGAGATGCGAGACCCAGTAGTCCGGCCGCGTGAGTTCACCCGGCCCGACGAAGGCGCCGCTGAGGTTCGAGACGAAGGGGAGCGTGGGCTCGCGGAGGGCGATCGCGTCCAGGCGCGCGCGGAACCGGTCGAGGAAGGGGTCGAGCATGCGCGAATGGGCGGCGACGTCGATGCGCAGGCGGCGGAACTCGATCCCGTCCTCCGCCAGCCGCCGTTCGAGGGCAGCGATCTCGTGGACGGAGCCGGTCGCCACCGTGAGCGTCGCGGCGTTCTCCGCCGCGATGTCGAGGGCGTCACCCATCCGCTCGCGTAGCTCGGCGGAGGGCAGCGACACCGCCAGCATGGCGCCCGCGGGCGCGGCCTCGAAGATCTGCCCGCGCAGGACGACGACGGACAGGGCATCGGCGAGGGACATCACGCCGGCGATGCAGGCGGCGGCATACTCGCCCATGCTGTGCCCGATGACGGCGGCGGGGCGAATGTTCCAGGCGAGCATCATGCGCGCCGTGGCGTATTCGACGATGAACAGGGCCGGGATGGTGTAGCGCGGCCGCGCGAGGAGGGCGGCGGCGGCGGCATCGCCCGGCTCGCTGTCGAGGAGCAGCGCCCGCAGGCCGTCCGGGGCATCGGGCGGCAGCAGCGCGAGGCAGGCCTCCAGCGCCTCGCGGAAGGCCGGCACGTCCCGGTAGAGGTCGAGGCCCATGCCGGGATATTGCGCCCCGCCGCCGGGGAACATGAAGACCGCGCCGACGGTCCCGGCACCGGCGCTGCCCGTTCCCATGCGGCGATGCGTGTGGCCGGCCAGGATCTCGCACGCCCCTGCATGATCGCGGGCGACGACGGCGCAGCGATGCGGGAAGGCGCGGCGGCCGGTCTGGGTGGTGAAGGCCGCGTTCGCCAGGGTGAGGTCCGGCGAGGGATCGGCCAGCGCCTCCCGCCATTTGCGCTTCGCCCCGTCGAGGGCCTCGGCGGTCCGTGCCGACAGGGCGAGGATTTGCCAGTCCCGCGCGGGACCCGGCACAGGCGCGGCCGGGGCCTCTTCCAGGATGACATGGGCGTTGGTGCCGCCGACCCCGAGGGAGTTCACCGCGGCGCGCCGGGGCGTCCCGGTGCGGGGCCAGGGCCTGGCCGTCGTGACCACGGTGAACGGGCTCGCGGAAAAATCGAACCGGCCGTTGGGCCGGACGCAGTTGAGGCTCGCGGGGAGTTCCTCGTGGTGCATCGCCAGGGCGACCTTGATCAGGCCCGCGACGCCAGCCGCCGTGTCGAGATGCCCGATATTGGTCTTGAGCGAGCCGATGCCGCAGAACTGGCGCCGGCCGGGGAGGGAATAGGCCTCGCTCAGGGCCGCGAGCTCGATGGGGTCTCCCACCGGCGTGCCGGTCCCGTGCGCCTCGATGTAGCTGACGCTGCCGGGGTCGATCCCCCCGACCGCGAGGGCCTCGGCCGCCGCGCGGGCCTGCCCCTCGACGCTGGGCGCGAGGTAGCCGGCCTTGGTCGAGCCGTCGTTGTTGACGGCGGAACCGCAGATGACCGCGTAGATGTGGTCGCCGGCGGCGACGGCGTCTTCGAGCCGGCGCAGGGCCACGATGCCGGCCCCGCTGCCGAACAGGGTGCCGTTGGCCGCGTCGTCGAAGGCGCGGCAATGCCCGTCCGGCGACAGGATCTCGCCCTCAGCAGCGCGGTAGCCCTGCCGGTGCGGCACCTCGATGGTGACGCCGCCGGCCAAAGCCATGTCGCATTCGCCCGAGAGCAGGCTCTGGATCGCGAAATGGACCGCGACCAGGGAGGTCGAGCAGGCGGTCTGCACCGAAACACTCGGACCCTGCAGGTCGAGGAGATAGGAGGCCCGGGTGGCGAGGAAGTCCTTGTCGTTGCCCGTATGACGCAGGAGGAAGAGCCCCACCTGTTCGACGAGCTCGGCATTGGTGAGCAGGTTGTTGGCGAAGTAGGCCTGCATCCCGCAGCCCGCGAAGACGCCGATGGCCCCCGCGAACGCCTCGGGACGATGGCCCGCATCCTCCAGCGCCTCCCAGGCGCATTCGAGGAAATGCCGGTGCTGGGGGTCGAGGATGGCCGCCTCCCGAGGGCTCAGGCCGAAGAAGCCCGCATCGAACGCTTCCATGTCGGGCAGGACCATGCCGGCCTTGACGTAGCGCGGGTCGCGCAGATGCGTGCCGGAGACGCCGGAGGCCAACAGTTCCTCGTCGCTGAACCAATGGGTCGCCTCGCGTCCCGACTTCAGCAGATGCCAGAGCTCGCCGGTCGTGGCGGCGTCCGGGAAACGCCCCGCCATGCCGATGATGGCGATCCGGCCCGGTGCATCACCTGCTGTGTCGGGGGTCGGCGAAAACATGGCGTACCTCACGTATTCTCTGGTGACCGAGGGCTCAGGCGACCGTCGCCGGCATCTCCTGGCGGCGTCGGAGCGCCTGCCGCGCCTTGGCCCGATCGTGTCCCCGGTCGGTGGCCGAGGGGCCGGTGGCGAATCCTCCGAGATGCAGGGAGAGGGTGCGGATCGTGGGGAAGCGGAACAGGTCGGTGATCGCGATCTCGCGGCGGAGCTCCTCGCCGAGGCGGCGCTGGACCTGCACCACGAGGAGGGAATGACCGCCGAGGTCGAAGAAGTTTTCGTTCGTGGCGGCCACCTGGCGACCGAGCGCTTCGCTCCAGATGCCGGCGATCAGTGCCTCCACCGAGGACATCGGCGCCTCGGGCGATGCCGATTGTGTCTCCGGTGACGGATGCGGCGCCGGCAGCGCGCCGCGATCGACCTTGCCGTTCAGGGTCATCGGGAAGGCAGGCAGAACGACGATCACAGCCGGGACCATGAAGGCGGGCAGGGTCGAGGCGGCCGCCTCGCGCAGGGCCTCGGGCCGCAGGGTCGCGCCGTCCCTGGCGGTGACGTAGCCCACCAGACGCTGGTCGCCGTCGGTATCCTCGCGCGCCACCACGACGGCGGCGGCGATGCCGGGCTGGCGCGCCAATGCGGCCTCGATCTCGCCGAGCTCGATCCGGTGCCCCCGGACCTTAACCTGATGGTCGAGCCGCCCGAGGAAGATCAGCGCTCCCGAGGCGTCCCGGCGGACGAGGTCGCCGGTCCTGTAGAGCCGGCCCGGACCGAAGGGATTGGGGACGAACCGCTCCGCCGTCAGATCCTCGCGACCGAGATAGCCACGGGCGAGGCCCTCGCCGCCGATATGGAGCTCGCCCGCCAGATAGGCCGGGCACGGGCGCCGGTGCGCGTCGAGCACGTGCAACGTGGTGTTGGCGATGGGTTCGCCGAGGGTCACGCCGCGTTCCACGCCGTCGATCTCGACCACGGCCGACCAGATCGTCGTCTCCGTCGGGCCGTACATGCCGAGGAATCTGCCGGGCAGGAGGTCGCGCAGCTGGCGCGCGAGGTCCGCGCTCAGAGCCTCGCCGCCCACCATCATGGTGCCGAGCTGCGCGAGGGCGCGCCGGCCCGCCGCATCGGCTACCAGCATCCGGGCCATGGACGGCGTGCATTGGAAGTGGGTGACATGGTGCCGGACGATGTCCTCGGGCACCGAGGCGGGCATTGTCGCGGTGAGGGTCCCGGCCAGAACCATCAGGCGTTTCAGGTGCTTGAGATGGTCGAGGGCGAGATCGGTCGGTACCCCGAAATCGACGAGGCAGGCGATCTCGTCGGTCCCGATGCGCCGCACCGCCTCGACCATGCCGAGGCAGGATTCCGGGGTGCCGAACAGGCCGCCGGTGCGGTGATAGCGCTCGAAGGCGTGGTCCAGCAGCGCGTCGCGATCGGCCGGCGACAGGTCTTCGGCGTCGAGGATCTCCGCCGGCGTACGGCCGTCGGAGGCCGCGCGCTGGACGAAGGTGGGGAAGGTCCAGGCGGCCTGCCTGACCAGATCCATCGCGCTGCCGAGATAGCGCTTCATCGGCTCGCGGACGGTCTCACGGACCGCATCCTCGTCCTCGCCCACGAAGGTATGAAGCATGAGGGTCACGTGGCCCTCGCCGGCATGGCCGGCCTCCCGCCAGGCTTGGCGGTATTGCCGGATCTTGTCCGCCAGTTCCTCGAGGGTCTGGCCGAGGAGATGGGTGAGGACGCCGCATCCGAGCCGCCCGGCCTGGACGAAGGTGTCGGGATTGCCGGCCGCCGTCAGCCACATCGGCAGTTCGGGCTGGATCGGCCGGGGCATCGTGCCGATCTCCACGACCTTGCCCAGCGGGTTGGGGAACGGCAGGCGCTCGCCGCGCCAGAGACGGCGAATGTCGTCGATCTGCCCCGCCATTCTCTCCTTGCGCTCGGCGAACCGCTCGGGCGCCAGGACGAAGTCGTTCGGCTGCCATCCCGACGCGAAGGCGATCCCGGCCCGGCCCTTCGACAGGTTGTCGATCATCGCCCAGTCTTCGGCGACGCGCAGGGGATGGTGCAGCGGCAGGACGCAGCTGCCCGCGCGGATCTTGACCCGCTCCGTGCAGGCGGCGAGGGCGGCGGCGCTGAGCGCGGCATTGGGGTAGAGGCCGCCGAAGGCATGGAAGTGCCGTTCCGGCGTCCACACCGCCTCGAAACCGTTGCGATCGGCGAAACGTGCGCCCTCCAGCAGCAGGCGGTACTTGTCCTGCGGGTCTGCCGCGTCGTCGTTCGAGAAGTAGAACAGGCTGAAGCCGGGGCCGGGACTCGGCTCGGAGCGCTGGCCGTGCAGCACCACCGTAAAGCCGCGCGCCAGGGTCCAGAGGATCTCCAGCACCGAGATGTCGAAGGACAGGCTCGTCGCCGCGAGCCAGATGCCGGGGGGGTCGTGCGGGATGCGGGCATCCATGCCGGCGCAGAAATTCATCAGGTTGCGATGGGTGATCGCCACGCCCTTGGGCCGGCCCGTCGAACCGGACGTGTAGATGACGTAGGCGAGATCCTGCCCGCCGGCGCGACCGGGGGGCGGCGCGGCCTCGCCGCTGGCCTCCGCGGTGTAGAGCATCTGCGCCGGAGCGAAGGCGAGGCGTTCCTGGATCGGGCGGCTCGTCAGCAGCACCTCGGCGCCCGAATCGTCGAGCATGTAGGCGAGGCGCTCTCGCGGATAGTCGGCATCGAGGGGCAGGTAGGCCGCACCGGCCTTCAAGGTCGCGAGGACGGCGACGACGAGGTCCGGCACCCGCTCGTGGCAGATGCCGACGATGGTCCCCGGCCCGATTCCGGCCGCGACGAGGCGGCCGGCGAGTTCCCCGGCGGCGCGGTCGAGCTCGCCATAGGTGAGGCGGGTTTTGCCGACCACCACGGCGTCCCGCTCGGGCAGCTCGGCCGCCCTGGCGGCGATCTCGTCCTGGATCGTGCAATTGTGCAGGAAAGGCAGGGTGGTGGCGTTGAGTGCGGCCACGATGGCCGCCTCTTTCTCCGGCACGAGGGGGAGCGCGCCCAGGCGGATTTCGGGATCGGCCAGGAAGATTTGGAGGAAGGCCGCGAACTGCCCGGCCATGGCCTGCGCGACCTCGACCTCGAAAGTTTGGCCGCAGACGAGGAGCTCCGCCCGGCTCTCCCCATCGCTCAAAACCAGCAACAATTCGGAGCCGGAACGCGTCAGGAGACCCGGTTTCGCACCGCCATGGACCAGGCCTATCTTGCGCCATGCGACGGCCCTTTCGCGCATGTCGGGAGAGTCGGCGCGTTGCGGTAGATCGGCGGCCAGAATGCCCCTGGCGGCGAGGTCCGCGCGCTCGGCTGCGAACGCCGCCCGGAGCTCCGCGACCGAGCCGTCACGGTCGATGGCCAGGGTCAGGGGACGGTCCGGTAGGAACCACGGCCAAGTATCGCGTTCGGAATCTGCGGCGGCCTCGCTGAGCCCCAGCGTGATCCGGGGCGTGTCGCAAACGAGGCCGATCCAGGCGACGAAGGCCGCCGCCGCGTCGTCCAGGCTCGCCGTCGGGCCAAGCGGGATGGCGATGGAATACGGCGCGGCCTCGGAGCCTCCGGCCCCGCGACGGGGATAGGGCAGCGTCGGCGCGGCGACATCGGCCATGCGCTCGATCCAGAACGCCTCGTGGGCGGCGGCGAGGCGCTGGGCGGCGGTGATCGCCTCGGCGCGCGGTCCTTCGATCTCGGGCAGGACCGTGCCGAGGTCGAACATCGCCCCTGCCGGCTCGCCCCGCAGAGTCGTGAGGCCGGTGAGGACGATCTCGCGATCGGCCGTCGCGACGGAAACGAGGTCGGGGGCCACCCGCATGATCGTGCCGGGCGGACGATGATCGGAGGCGGGACCGATCTCAGCGCCCCGGACCAGGACCAGATCCCGCCCGGTGAAGATCTTCGGGCGCGCCAGCGGATTGGGCACCGGGCCGAAATCGAGGGCGCGGACGAGGGCCGCGATCCTCGCGGCGGGCTGGCGGAAATCCAGGGTCGCCGCGCGATCCGGGCGCTTGAGCCGGCCGTGATAGAGGCGTTCGCCCCGCTGCGGCCTCGCTTCCACGCAGCCCGAAACGAACCCGTCGAGGAGGGCGGCAAAGCTCGAGGCGCCGGCCTCGTAGCAGCGGCCGTTGAGGCTGAATACGGTGTCGCCGGGCAGGATGTCGAAATGCTCCTGCGCCAGAATCGCGCCGGTATCGATGGTCTCGTCGATCTGATGCCAGGTCACGCCATGGGAGGTCTCCCCGGCGAGGATCGCCCAGGTCGTGGCATGGAGGCCGGCATGCCTCGGCAGGGGGCCATCGTGAAAGTTGATCGCCCGGCGCCGGACGCGGGCGAGGATGGCGGGCGGGATCACGTCGAGGTTGCCGACGCTGAACAGGAAATCGACCGGCACGTGGCCCTGGCCCTGGCCCGCTTTCAGGTACGCGTCCTTGTCGATGAGGGTGAGCCCAACACGGCGCGCCCAGTCGGCGGCGCGGGGATCTCGCGTGACGACGGCGGAGATCACATGCCCGGCGGCCAGGAAGAGCTCCGCGCATCGGATCAGCAGCGTCCCATCGCCGATGAAGCAGGCGGTGGGTCTCGCATCGTCCTCAGCGTGATACGAGGCCGTATCGTCCCGAGGAGGGTTCCCGATGAATTCCATCTCGACAGGCTCCGGCACCGCTGCACGTCATGGGAATCGATGAGTTGAAACAAGAAGCGAGGTTTCGAATTTTCAAATTCGAGACAAAATGCTCGTTCCGGCAAACAAAGACATGAATTTCGACGAATTGTTGAGGCAATGATCGAATAGGGGCCAACGATCCTGACAGCAATCTTACCGGCCGTCATTCCTGAAAGGGATTATTGAGACGAACCCGGACCCGCATGACGGGCCGAACTCGTTTCCTCGACCTTTCAAATAAAAGATGCGGCGTTAATCCCCTCAAGAGAAGCACTACTTCGGATTACTGAGCTTTTTCCTCGATGGCGCCCCGTCGCCGCGGGCGGATTTCAATTGCGGTGCCCCCTGGGTCAGCGGCGGGCGCATGAGCGACGAAACCGGAAGACGCGAGGCCCGGACCGTGTCGTGGGCCTCGCCGTCCGGGCCGGCGCCTCCGTCGTCGGAGAGCGCCTTCCCGGCGGGGGCGGCATTGGCGGAGGACGGCGCGGCGGCGTTCGCCTGGGGCCACCCGCGATTCGGGCGCGGAGCCACGCGGCGGAGGACGGAGGGCGTCGGCAGCGCTTTCGGCTTCGGTATGGCGATGCCCCTCGCGAAGGTCAGCGCGTCGAGGGAGGCGAAGGTGGCGCCGCCGAGCGTCAACCATCTCGGGCGCAGGTCGCTCACGGGCGCGTCGTCCACCGGCGCGATCTCCCGGACCTTGGACACAGCGGCCCGCGCCGCGCCGGACCCGCCCTCCGCAGCGTCGCCCTTCGCGACGTCGGCCGTCGCATCGGCATCGATCGACGCCAGTTCCATCCGCGCCGGG
Organism: Methylobacterium sp. Leaf93; assembly: GCF_001422345.1. Lineage (NCBI taxonomy): Bacteria > Pseudomonadati > Pseudomonadota > Alphaproteobacteria > Hyphomicrobiales > Methylobacteriaceae > Methylobacterium > Methylobacterium sp. Leaf93. Next base: position 473,152 of record NZ_LMMS01000001.1, read on the forward strand.
GCATCGCTATCGCGGGCGAGCCCGACCTCCGCCAGGGCGGTCTCGGCCACCCGGCGTGCCTCATCCGCCAGCGCCTGCGCGCGGATCGCCGCATCGGCGCGGGCCTGGAGATCCGCGGCCTCGGACCGGAGGGTCGAGACCTCCCCGCGGCTGGCCTCGAATTGCCCTTCGAGGCGCCGGAGCGCCTGCTCGCGGTCTTCCGCGTGGGCGGACAGAAGCTGGCGATCGTATTGCGTCCGCTTCAGGTCGGCCTCCACGGCCTCCAAAGCCCGGCGCCCTTCATCGACCTGCCGGCCCAGGAGGGAGCGGGCGATCTCGGCCGCGTCCTTCTCGGAGCGAAGCGCCAAGGCGAGGGTCGTGATCCTGTCCTCGGCCTGCTGCAAGGCGGCCCGATGCCCGTCCTGCTCCTGGCGCGCCTCGCGCGCTCCCACGGACCGGGTCGTCTCGACCACGAGGCCAAACACGATCGCGCTGAGAATGGAGGTGGTGGCCAGCAGCCAATAGAGGTTGCCCGAGAAGCGGGAGCCCGGCCGAATTGGGCCGACGAGGTCGGCATGGTCGTGCCGGAACGACTCGGCCCACCCCCCTCCCCCGGGGAGCGGCGCGCGGACCGAACCGACCTGCGCCGCATCGCCGGCATCGAGCGATCTTTTGGAGCCGGCAAAGCTGTCATGAGCGTGCAACCACCTGCCCAACATATCGAATCTCACATCACCGCAGCTGTATGCCGCCGATTGTACCTCGCGTTGCCAGTCATCGGAGATCGAAAGAGACCTACTCCGAACGGACGATCTGGGCGTATGACCGGTCCCGAAGGATCCGAGCGGAATCTATACAGTCGCTGAATTTGAGACGTCGTAGAAATCCCTGAGTGCCCCCCTCAATGTTCGCACCAAGAACCGCCACACATTAACATCTGCATAGAGCTTTCGGATGGTTCGGCGAAGTCGGAATCCGGCATCGATCAAATGGGATGACCAAAAAAGGATTAGCTAACCCATTTTTCATTGACGATCAGATTGTTCCAATTCATACCAGAGTCTCAATTTAATGTATCGGTTTGTACATTACTTGAAGACGGAGCGGTCGATTTATCCAATGCGAATCGGTGGGGGTCCAGCGATGATTCATGTATCCGGAACTACCTTTCCACGACTCAATATTGCTCCCGCAAAACGTCCGGCAACCGTCATTAGCGGTGGGACGGCGCTCTACAGAGAAGGTTTACGCTACATCTTGATAAAGAGCGGCTTCGACGTCGTCTCCATGGTGGGAGGCCTGGACCAAGTCCAGGATTTTACCGAAACATTTGATTCAAATTTGATTATCGTCATGAGTATTCAACCGACCGCGGACGCGCCGACCGAAGAGATCATCAACGCTCGTCTTCGCTTCCCCAATAGCTTCATCATATGCATCTGCGCGACCTGTGAAGCCGAGCATGTGGCACCGATGCTGGAATGCGGCGCGGCGGCCATCCTTCTATCCAGCGCCGGTTCGGATACGCTGGTTCAGGCGCTGGAACTGATCCTCCTCGATCACTGCGTCGTGCCGCACCTGTCGGTTCGCGCGCATGTGAAGACCGAGCCATGTGAGGAGGAGGATCAGGCGCCCGCACCCACCGGCGAGGATCGGTCTCCCTCGGACGATCAGGCGTTCCATCTCTCGGAGCGGGAACTCAGCATTATCGCCTGCCTGATCAAGGGCGATTCGAACCGTACGATCGCCGAGCGCCTCTCCATTGCCGAGGGACGTGTGAAGGGGAACGTCAAGGCGATCCTCCGAAAGATCAATGTACGAAACAGAACACAGGCCGCGCTCTGGGGTATCAGATACTGCAACGCCGGGGACCGGAGTCGACTGGTCGCGCATCATCCGGCTGTGGCGTCCCTGAACGACGTGCTCGAAGAGATGGCGACCGTTTAACAGTACCGTCGAGGCGTTCCCTCGTCCTGAGGTGCCGCGTAGCGACTGTGAGAGAGACTTCCAGTTACCGCTTTGGTCTCTGGAGGGCTCCTTCGAGGCCCGTTGCTGCAGCAAAGGGCACCTCAGGATGAGGTCGTCTGATTGGATGTTTTGCTTTGGCATGAGCATCCGCTGAGGCACCCAACCAAATCGGCCTTGAGAGTCCTCGCGCGACCTCCCCTCTCGGCCGGCGCCAGGTCGATGCAGGGCGGCAATCCTCCCAATAAAGACTTGAACTACACCTCATAGCATTTGGCCCGACCGACACCCTGTCAGGCCGGCGCTTGCCCTCGCTCGCGATATCGCGATGCCCCGGCCAACCCTGCCACGTCCAATTGTACGCCATCGCGTCGCGTGGCCCTTCGGATGACGCGACGCCCGCGCCCCGCCGGCACCGCACATCAGCGCTCATCGCCGGTCGATCGGAGTGGATGAAGCCTGCCGCACCGGGAGTTGTCTCGACTAACCCCTTCGCGCACCAGATCGGCTTGATTTGGCACTATCGAAGACATCACGGTTCCATAGTTATTAGTCCGATTGTTCTTTTGATTTACCAGAACCATCACTTTAAATTGAATATCAAGACTGATGTAGATCGTTTTCATGACGTGATGGAAAGAGAGCCATGAACGCAAAAATTGCTGTCACGGGAGCTGGCGGATATATTGGATCCGTCATGGTCGGAGAATTGCTGCGCAGCGGGTACAGGGTCAGGGCCATCGACGCGTTCTACTTTGGAACGCCGTGTCTTTCGAAGTATGACGGCCATCCGAAACTCGAGATCGTCAAGCAGGACATCAGGACCATCGATCACCGCGCCTATGACGATTGCGATTATGCCATCGATCTGGCCGCTTTATCCAACGATCCGTCCGGCGACCTCGACCCGGAACTGACACGGTCCATCAACGAGACGGGCCGCATCCGGGCCGCGATGGCCGCCAAGCGTGCCGGCGTCCGCCGTTACCTCTTCGCCAGTTCCTGCGCGGTCTACGGTGCCGGCCAGGACCTGTTCCTCTCCGAGGACACGCCGCTGCGCCCGCTCACCATCTACGCGCAGACCTGCGCCAGGGCCGAAGAGGCCGTGCTCGCCCTGAATACCGGCCATTTCGTCGCCACCGCGCTGAGGAACGCCACCGTCTTCGGCCTGTCGCCGCGCATGCGCTTCGACCTCGTGGTCAACCAGATGAGCTTCGACGCCCTGGATCGCGGCCGCATCACGGTGGGGGGGGATGGTTCGCAATGGCGCCCCCTGGTCCATGTACGGGACGTGGCCGCCGCGTTCCTCGGCGCCCTGCGCGCTCCCGCCGGAGCCGTCGCCGGTGAGGCCTTCAACGTCGGCTGGGACAATCGCCAGATCGTCGACATCGCGCTCGCGGTGAAGAACACCGTCACGAGGCCGAGCGAGATCGAGTTCATGCCCGGCGGACCCGACCGGCGCGATTACCATGTGAGCTTCGCCAAGGCGCGCGAACACTTCGGCTTCGGGGCACGGTACCGGATCGAAGACGCCGTCATCGAGATCCAGAACGCCATCGAAGCCAAGCTCCTGCGCAACACGCCCGCCTGCAACACGGTCAAGTGGTACAAGATGCTGCTCGCCGATCCGCTCCAGGGGTTGAGCCTGCCCCTCGCGGCCGAGGAGACCGTCGCCGCGAGCCCGGGCGTCTTCCCCCGCCCGCAATTCGAGACCGCCGCGGACGGGGCGCGCGCCTGAGAGCCGATCCGGACCCGCGCCTCCCATCGACCGGTCCAAGAGTGCCGTGTCGCAGGTTTTCGATCGCAGAACCGGGGGCCACGTCTGCGAAACCTGCTTAGGAGGACACCCATGCGAGCCTATGACATGCCTTCCTCGTCCCCGGTCCGACGGCCGGATGGCGGCTCCCCGCTCTCCGTCCGTCATGTCATCATCGAGAACAAGGAGGGATATCCCTCCTTCGCCAACGGTATTCATCAGAATACCCGCTCCCTCGTCACCGAACAGACCCTGTCGGGCGAGGCGTCCCGCATCCTGTTCCTGTCGCGCGACCCGCACGGGATGACGGTGCCGGCGGGCATCCGGCTAAATCATGTCCCGCTGGAGGGGCTCAGGCTCCTCGGCCGCACGGTGAGCCTGTCGCGCCGCTCCCGCGAGGCCTTCCTCGACGGGGCCGACACGCGGACGGTCTTCCACTTCCACGGCGCGCGCCAACCGCTCCTGGTCTCGCTGACGCGGATGCTGCGCCGGCGCGGCATCCCCTACGTCATCAGCCTCCACGCCTGCTTCTCGCATTTCTACGACCGGGCCGGCCGGCTGGTGAAGCCGTCGACCGCCCTCTACGTCCGGCTGCTGGAGCGCCGCGTTCTGGAGGGGGCGCGCTTCGTCCACGTCATCACCGCCCTGGAACAGGCCGAGCTGCGCCGCCTGGCGCCCAAGGCCCGGTCGGTCCTCGTGCCCCACGGGGTCTATTCGAGCGCGCTCGGCGGGCGTCCGGGATTCGTCGACAGGCCCGGCCCTGCCGGCGGGTTATTGGGCCCTGCCGGCGGCGCGCCCGTCTTCGGCTTCTGCGGCCGGCTCGCGACGTTCCACAAGGGCCTCGATCTCCTGATCGAGGGGTTCGCCCTCTACCGGCGGCAGGGCGGCACCGGCCGCCTCGTCGTCATGGGTCCGGGCGACGAGCGCGAGGCGCTGGCGGCGACGGCCCTCCGCCTCGGAATCGGGTCCGCCGTGACCTTCGAGGGGCCGCGCTACGGAGCCGACCGGGACGAGGTCGTCCGGTCTTGGGACTTCTTCGCCTTTCCCTCGCGCCTCGACCGCTGGCCGACGGCGGCCCTCGAAGCCCAGATCCTGGGCGTGCCGCTCCTCATCACCGCCGAGGCGGGGATGACCGAGGCGATGGCACGGCACGGGGCCGGCCTCCTCATCGAGGATCTGACGGCCGAGGCCGTGGCCCGGTCGCTCGCCCGGGCGTCTTCCCTCGATTCCGCGGAATGGCGGGCGATGTCGCGCGGCGCCCACCGGATGGGATGCTCGGCCGACTGGACCGTGGTCGCGGCACGCCTGCACGCCCTCTACCGAACCACACCGGCATCGCCGGCCCTCAGCGAAGACATGGAGGCAACGGATGGCAGTCCCGTTCTATAGGCATGCGCTCTCGCCGGACTACGCGGTGCGGGTGGCCTCGGTCCTCGGCAGCGCGTTCCTGACGACGGGCCCCGAGGGGGCGCGCGTGGAGGACCTGCTGCGGGACTTCTTCGGCGTGCCGCATGCCAAGCTCACCTCGAGCTGGACGCAAGGGGCGGTGGCGACCCTCCTCGCCATGGGGATCGGCCCCGGCGACGAGGTCATCGTACCGGCCATGACCTTCGCGGCGACGGCCAACGTGGTGCGCCTCGTGGGCGCGACGCCGGTCTTCGTCGACAGCGACCCGAACACGCTCCTGATCGATCTCGCTCTCGCGGCGGCGGCCGTGACGGAGCGGACGCGGGCGATCATCCCGGTCCATCTCTACGGCCAGATGGTGGACATCCCGGCCCTGCGGGCGGCGATTCCTTCCTCGATCCGGATCATCGAGGACGCGGCCCATTGCTTCGAGGGCAGCCGCAACGGGCGCCGGCCGGGGCAGGACGGCGACGCGGCGATCTTCTCCTTCTACGCGACGAAGAACGTGACCTGCGGCGAGGGCGGCGCCGTCGTCACCCGTGATCCCAACCTCGCCCGGACCCTGGTGCAAACGGTGCTGCACGGGATGTCCGCCGGCGCGGCCCAGCGCTTCCAGGGCGGCACCTACAACCATTGGGACATCGACCGCCTCGGCACCAAGGCCAACCTGCCGGACCTGCTCGCCGTCCTGCTCGCCCCCCAGATCGAGCAGGTGGAGGTCCAGTGCGCCCGGCGCGAGGCCTTGAGCCGGCGCTACGAGAGCGCGCTCGCCGGCACCCCGTTCACCTGGCCGGCCCTGGAGCCGGGCGTGGTCTCGGCCCGCCACCTGTTCCCGATCCACGTGCCCGACGGCCGCCGCGACGACATGCTCCGGGCGCTGGGCGAGGCCCGCATCGGCACGACGGTGAATTACCGCAGCGTGCCCACCCTGACCCTCTACCGCGACGTGCCGGAAGCCTCGTCCCTGCCCGTGGCGCAGGAATGGGGCGAGGGCACGCTCTCGCTGCCGCTCTTCCCGGATCTGCGCATCGACGAGCAGGACGAGGTGATCGAGACCGTGCTGGCCCAGGCCTCCGCGTTCTGGCCGAAACCCGCCCTGCGGACCGCGACCGGACGGTGAACACGGGCCTCCCGAAACCCGTTCCCCGTCTTTCCAACCCCTGACCTCATCCTGAGGCGCCGCGAAGCGGCCTCGAAGGAGGGCTCCAGTCCTCGCTCAGAGAACTGGAGGTCTCCTTCGAGGCCCTTTGCTTGCGCAAAGGGCGCCTCAGGATGAGGTGAGAGGGTGGGAAGATCGATCGTCTTGCAACGATACCGACTTCCCCAAGTGAAACTCCTGAATAGGATCGACACACGAAAGCCGCCCCGTATTCGCGGAGCGGCTTTCGCGCGGTCGATGCCGTCGCGGGATCACCCCGCGGCGACCGCGAGTTCCGGCAGTACCGCGCCCTGTGGCTGAGTCAGGTCGATCCGTGGCGCCGGGCGCTCCGCCGTGACGCTGCGCCGGCCGATGCCCACGTGGCGGAAGCCCGCCTCCGTGGCTTCCGCCACCGGGATGATGTTGCGGTAATCGACGAGGACCGGCCCGGCCATGCGCGAGCGGAGACGGGCGAGGTCGAGGGTGCGGAACGCGCTCCATTCCGTGACGATCGCCACCGCATGGGCGCCGGCCACGCAGCTATAGGGGTCGGTGGCGTAGGCGATGTCGGGCATGAGCGCCCTCGCCTGGTCCATCCCCTGGGGGTCGTAGGCCCGCACCTCGGCGCCCTCGTCCTGCAGGGCGGTGATGATCGAGGTGGCCGGCGCCTCGCGGGTGTCGTCCGTATTCGCCTTGAAGGTGAGGCCGAGCACCGCGATGGTCAGTCCGCGCACGGAACCGCCGCAGGCCTTGATGAGGCGGCGCGCCATCGATCGCTTGCGCTGCTCGTTGGCGGCCGCCACCGTCTCGATGATGCGGGAAGGGACGCCGTAATCCTGCGCCGACTTGATCAGCGCCTGGATATCCTTGGGAAAGCACGAGCCGCCGAAGCCGGGGCCGGGCTGGAGGAATTGCGCGCCGATCCGCCGGTCGAGGCCGATCCCGTAGGCGACTCCCGCCACATCCGCATCCGCCCGCTCGCAGAGGTCGGCCATCTCGTTGACGAAGCCGATCTTCATGGCGAGGAAGGCGTTGGCGGCGTATTTCACCAGTTCGGCGGTGCGCCGGGTGGTGAAGAACAGCGGCACTGCGGCCTCCGCCAGGGGCCGGTAGAGGTTGGTCATGATCGCCCGCGCCCGCTCGTCCTGGGTGCCGATGACGATCCGGTCGGGATGCTGGAAATCCGCGATGGCCGCGCCTTCGCGCAGGAATTCCGGGTTCGAGACGACGGCGAAGGCCCCCTGGGGCTGGACGACGCGCATGATGTGCTCGACCCGGTCCCCCGTGCCCACCGGGACGGTCGATTTCGTCACCACCACGGTATAGCCCTGGATCGCTTGCGCGATGTCGCGGCAACAGGCGAAGACGTGGGCGAGGTCGGCATGGCCGTCACCGCGCCGGGCGGGCGTGCCGACGGCGATGAACACCACCTCCGCGTCGCGGACCGCCGCCGCGAGATCGGTGCCAAAGGTCAGTCGCCCGGCCGCGACGTTGTCGGCCACGAGGGCATCGAGATGCGGCTCGTAGATCGGCATCCGGCCAGCGCACAGGGCGGCGATCCGCTGAGGGTCCTTGTCCACGCAATGCACATGGTGCCCGAATTGGGCGAAGCACGCCCCGGATACGAGCCCGACATATCCGACGCCGATGACCGCCACCCGCATTCCAGCCTCCATGGATCGTTCAGATGAGCAAAGGCGACCGCTCGTGCCGAACAGCAACCGCCGCAAGCGACAACCTTAAAATATCATCCTGTCCTGGAGAACATCTCTTCCGAGTGGGCGGGAACTAGTCCGAAAGCTACACGCACGACGCCACTTCTTCGCGTCGAACAGTCGATCCGACATTTCGTCATCCCGATTCGGTGGCCTGACAGGACCCGCGCGGGACGAGATTCAGGACCTCGTCGAGTTGTTGTTCCAAGGCACGACCTCATCCTGAGGTGCCGCGCAGCGGCCTCGAAGGAACCCTCCAGGGATCGCAGTGGTCTCTGGAAACCTCCTTCGAGGCCTCCGCTACGCTCCGGCACCTCAGGATGAGGTGGTCGGCTTGGATGACCTGCTCTGACAAATGACAGATGTCCGACTTCGGCATGAGCATCCGGAGGATGGCGGAGGCCGTGGGCTCACATTTGCCCGGCACCTATGACCGCGATGTCGGCACCGACCCCGCCAAGTCGCCCCGTGCGGCGCAAGGGTACTATACGCGGCACCATGAGCGCGTTCGATCTAACTCTCAAGGTTCCTACCAATACAGTCGACGATCATGCAGTCCTTCTGGCGGCACGCATTGAATAAGGACGGTCTGTCATGAAGAAAAAGATACTTGTGACCGGGGCCGGTGGGTTCATCGGGCACCATCTCGTGAAAAGCCTCGTCAGCCAGGGCCATTGGGTCCGAGGGGCCGACATCAAGCTTCCGCAATACGAAGCCTCGGCCGCGCAGGATTTCCTCCAGGTCGATCTGCGCATGCGTGACAATTGCGCCATCGCCGTCAAGGACATGGACGAGGTCTATCATCTGGCGGCCGACATGGGCGGCATCGGCTTCATCAGCGGCTCCCATGCCGAGATCACCCTCAACAATACTTTGATCAGCGCCCATATGGTCGAGGCCGTGCGCTACAGCGGCCTGGAGAAGTTCCTCTTCTCCTCCTCGGCCTGCGTCTATCCCCAGCACCTCCAGCTCTCGCCCGACGTCACCCCCCTCGCCGAGGACGTCGCGTGGCCGGCCCAGCCGGAGGAAGGCTACGGGCTCGAGAAGATCTACATGGAGAAACTGTGCCAATACATGACCGAGGACTGGAAGATCCCGACCCGGTCGGTACGGTTCCACAACGTCTACGGTCCGCTCGGCACCTATGACGGCGGCCGGGAGAAGGCGCCCGCCGCGATCTCGCGCAAGGTGGTGCTCTGCCCCGACGGCGGCGAGATCGAGGTCTGGGGCGACGGTCTGCAGACCCGCTCCTTCATGTATATCGACGATTGCGTCGAGGGCCTGTGCCGGCTGATGGCGGAGGATTACTGCGCCCCGATCAATCTCGGCACGGACGAGATGATCACCATCAACGACCTCGTCGAGATCGCGGCCGAGATCGCGGGCAAGACGATCACCAAGCGCCACGACCTGACCAAGCCGCAGGGCGTGCGCGGACGCAACAGCGACAACAGCCTGATCCGCAAGGTCCTCAAGTGGGAACCCACGATCATGATCCGCGAGGGGCTCGTGCCGACCTATCGCTGGATCGAGGAAGAGATCGCCCAGGCCCATCCGGTCCGGCATTCCGTCGCGGCCGAATGACCCCGCGCCCGGCGCCGCATCCGATTCGACAGGCACGGATGCGGCGCCGAAGTATTCGGCGACGGCCTCGCGACGAAGATGCAGCAGCCACAGCAACGACCGTGAGGCGATCCGGATGTCGAAGCGCGTATTGATCGTCCACAACGAGTACCAGTTCCACGGCGGCGAGGATTCCGTCGTCGCCCAGGAGATCGGCGCCCTCGAACGGGCCGGCTGCGACGTCCGGCTCTTCACCTTGAGCAACACATCCATCGTCACGCCGATCGACCGCCTGCGCGCGGCGTTCCAGTCGGTGAATTCGCCGAAGAACATCGGCCTCGTCCTGAAGGAGGTCGACGGTTTCCGGCCGGACGTGGTCCACGTGCACAATTACTTCCCGCTGATCTCGCCGATGGTGCATGTGGCCGTGCGCAAGACGGGAACACCGACGATCCAGACGCTGCACAATTACCGGATCATCTGCGCCAACGCGATGCTGACGCGGAACGGCGCGCCCTGCGAGGTCTGCGTCGGCGGCTCCGCCTACAATGCGGTGCTGCACCGGTGCTACCGGGATTCCCGGCTCGGATCGCTGGCGGTGGCGCGATCGATCCAGCATCACAAGCAGATCGGCACCTGGGCGAACCATGTGGATCGCTTCGTCGCGCTCACCGAATTCGAACGCGGCCGGTTCATCGCGGCCGGCCTGCCCGGTGGACGCATCGCCGTGAAGGCGAACGGGCTCGCCGATCCCGGCCCGGTCCGGGAGGGCGAGCGGGAAGGATTGCTGTTCGTGGGGCGCCTCACCAGCGAGAAGGGCATCGAGACCCTGATCGCCGCAGCCAGGATCGCCGGCCGCAGGGTCACGGTCGTCGGCACCGGGCCGCTGGCGGACAAGGTCGCCGCCTCGCCCGATCTCGACTACCGGGGCCAGGTCACCCCCGCGCAGGTGCGCGCCGCGATGAGGGAGGCACGCGCCCTCCTCGTCCCCTCGCTCTGGTACGAGGGCTTGCCGATGGTGGTGGTCGAAGCCTTCGCCCTGGGCCTGCCGGTGATCGCCTCACGGATCGGCTCTCTCGCCGAGATCGTCTCGGACGACGTGACCGGCCTGCATGCCGCCCCGGGCGACGCCGCCGACCTCGCCCGCGCCATGACGCGGATCCTCACCGATCGCTCCGCATCCCAGCGCATGAGCCGGGCGGCGCGGTCGAAATACGAATCGTGCTGGAGCGAGACCGTCACCACGAACCAGCTCCTGGGGATTTACGCCGAGGCGATGGACTCGCACCGGACGATGCCGATCGCGGTCTAAGCAGGTTTCGCAGAAGTGGCCCCCGGTTCTGCGATAAAAACCTGCGACACATCAAGGAGCTAGGCAGGTTCCAGGTGTTTGTCCAAGGCTCGACCTCATCCTGAGGTGCCGCGTAGCGGCCTCGAAGGACTCTTCCAGGGATCGCTTGGGTGGCTGGAGCGCTCCTTCGAGGCCCTTTGCTCAAGCAAAGGGCACCTCAGGATGAGGTGGTCTGGTGGGATGATGTATTTTCGCAAGTGAATCGGACGAACCATCTAATCGAACGACGCTGAAAGTGCTGACATAACTCCCGCCCCCCTCTAAAGAAGTCGCCCGCGTGATCCAGTCCCGCCTCGACACCGCCCTCCCCCTCGGCCGGTCCGCCGACGACTTCAACGAGCGCTACTCCCGCGCCCTCGTCATCGTGCTCCTGGGCTATGCCATCCTGGGCAAGACCTTCGCCTATCTGGGCATCCCGCCGCTCTTCGTCGGCGAGATGGCCCTGGCCGGAGGGCTCATCGCGCTGCTGCGGTCCGGATGCTGGCTCGCCATCCTGGCGACGCCGGCGAGCCGGATGCTCATCGTCCTGATGGGCTGGGTCGTCTACCGGACCGTGCCGTATGTGGGTCCCTACGGGATGGACGCCCCCCGCGACAGCGTGCTGGCCCTCTATGGCCTGTTCGCCCTGATCGTCGTCGCCCTGCTGCTGGAGGAGCCCGGCCGGTTCTGGCGGGCCATCGACACCTATGGCCGGTTCGCGCGGTTCTATGCCCTGGCCGGCGGCATCGTGTACGGCCTGAGTTCGGCGTTCCTGAAGATCCCGGGCACCGAGATCCAGATCCCCAGCGTCCGGGCCGGCGAGGCCGCCAGCCACCTCGCGGCCATCGCCGTCTTCGTCATGCTCGGGCTCGGCCGCTTCTCGCGACTCTGGATCGCGGTGCTGATGGCGAGCATGATCATCGTCACGTCGAGCCGCGGCGCCATGCTGACCTGCCTCGTGCCGGTGGTGGTCGCGGCCATCGCCGGGCGCCGGCTGCGGCAGTTCCTACCCATCGTCCTGGTCTTTTTCGTCGCCGCGGTCATCGCGACAGTGTTCGATCTCAGCATCCAGCTCCCCGGCAACGAGCGGGCGACGGGACCCAAGCAGCTCGTCGAGGGCCTGAAGAGCGTGGTCGGCGTCAGCGAGGCCTCGAATTTCGAGGCGACGAAGGAGTTCCGCCTGCGTTGGTGGGCGACGATCCAGGATTACACCCTGCGCGGGCCGTTTTTCTGGACGGGCAAGGGCTTTGGCGTGAACATCGCCCTCGAGGACGGCTACAAGCAATGGGTGACGGCGGACGCGGTGCTGCGCAGCCCCCACAACGTGAACATGACCTATCTGGCGCGCTCGGGCGTCCCCGGTCTCGTGCTGTGGCTCGGCGTGCTGGCGACCTGGTTCGCGATGCTGTTCCACAGCCTGCTCTGGGCCCGCCGGCGCGGGGAGGAGCACTGGGCCAAGCTGTTCATCTGGATCGCCTGCTACGCGCTGGGCATGTTCGTGGACGCGTGTTTCGACGTGGCGCTCGAAGGACCGATGCTGGGCATCTGGTTCTGGTGCGTCTTCGGCTTCGGCATCGGCGCCAGCATGATCTACCGTTCCCCCCTCGGGCGCAACGTCCAGTAGAATATCGCCGACCGCGCAATTCGAGACGTTCCTGCACCGTCGATGGTCGTCGCCGTGCTGCGATCATCGACAGTCTTCGATAGACATCGATCTAAGTAGTCATACCACGGCATACATTCCGGCAAGATCTCGTCGATCCAGGGTGTGCGGGGCCGCGTTGCAGGCGCGCCCCCACCGCGGCACGTCGAGGTTTCGATCCGCGAGTAAGAGCGCCGCAAGGGGCGAATCTATCCGAAACGGATGCTTTGCCGGACTCCGGCGACATCGAGCTACACCGATTTCGACGGCACGAATGCCATGAATTAGAGTTCCCGTTTTTGCTTGTGACGCTCGATATTGTCGTGTTAGCTGACCGCAGCGAAATTCAGTATTTGAAGGACGCCGAGACATCAGTAGATTTATTAACATAGAATAATAACGTCGCGCATACAAAGTCGTCTCGCCCGATACGGACGATTATTTCGGACTTGCTGAACTGCGAGTGAGTTTTGCTTCTTCGGCGCAAGGACGATCCTGCCAATCGAGCGGCGGCCCGATCGGTCGCTATCGGCAGAATGTTGCCAATGTCAGCGATTTACCAAATGCAATTTGGAGTAAGTCAGATGTCACTCAGTGTCACAGCCGCCTCCGAGCCTCTCAAATCCGATTTCATTCCCAGCCTCATCGGCAGACCGGACGGTCGAATGCCTTCTCTTGCAAGCATACCCGCCATCATTATCGGGCCGCGCGGCCTTGAGCGCGACGGGCTCGTCGGAATATTAAATCAAAACGGTTATTCGATCCTCGACTCCATCGACGACATCTCCGACATGAGCCCCGGACACTTGCCGGCCCTGGTCATCCTCACGGAGTTCGGCCAGGAGCAGATGGAGGCGGCGCTGGTCCCGGTTGTGCAATCCCACTTTCCCCAGGCCCGGATCGTCGCTTTGACGGCCGAGACCGATCCGGCGGTGCCCCGCTATCTGCTCCAGATGGGCATCCAGGCCTGCCTCAACCGGAGCGCGCAGCCGATCGCGCTGATCCGGTCGCTGAACGTGGTGATGGGCGGCAACATCGTGATCTCCATCGATGCCGCGTCTCACCTGACCGGCGGGGCGTACGGCTTCCCGAAACCGTCACTCGCCACGCTCCCGAAGACCGCCGACGCGTCCCCCGCGACGGTCTCGGATCTCTCCAACCGCGAGATCGAGGTTCTGGCCTGCCTGGCCACCGGGCATTCGAACAAGTCCATCGCCCGGGAATTGCGGATCTCCGAGGCGACCGTGAAGATCCACGTGAAGAACGTGCTGAGAAAGATCAACGTCAGTAACCGGACGCAGGCCGCGGTCTGGGTCTCGAAGCACGGAACGCCCAAGGTCGGCGCCCGGCGCAACGGGCGGACCGCGTGATCCGAATCGGCGGCGTGCCCGATGACGGCACGCCGCCTACTCTCCGGCCACATGCAGGACGATGTCGCGCCGATGCGGCCGGTCGCGATGCTCGATGAGATAGATGCCCTGCCAGGTGCCGAGGACGAGCCGCCCGTCGGTGACGGGGATCGTGAGCCCCGAATCGGTCAGGAGGGTGCGGATATGCGCCGGCATGTCGTCGGGGCCTTCCGCCGAATGGATGTACCCGCCACCGGGGAGGCGCGGGGCGAGACCGTCCAGCGCCGTCATCAGGTCGCTCCGCACGTCCGGGTCGGCATTCTCCTGGATCGTCAGGGAGGCCGAGGTGTGCCGGCAGAACAGGGTGAGCAGGCCCTGCCCGATGCCGCTGCGCCGCAGGAAATCGGCCACGGACGCGGTGATATCCGTGAATCCCTGGCCCGGCGTCGAGACGGTGACGCGGGCGCTCGCCTGGCGCCGGATCTCGCCCTCCTGAAAGCCTTCGATCCCGCCGATCCTGCCCGAACCTCTCATGGTGTCTCTCCCTCGATGATGGCGCCCGGCGCGATCTCGCGCTCGCCGCGGGCCAGGATGGTCTCCAGGGCCTCGATCCGGTCGGCCTCGGCGGCGGGCTTGTCCCAGCGGATGCGGTGGACGCGGGGGAAGCGCATGGCGACGCCGGATTTGTGCCGGGTGGAGCGCTGCACCCCCTCGAAGGCGATCTCCAGCACCAGCCCCTCGTCGATGCCGTAGGCCACCTCGCGCACCGGGCCGAAGCGCTTCGTCGTGTTGTTGCGGACGTAGCGGTCGAGCTTGGCCAGTTCCGCATCGGTGAAGCCGTGATAGGCCTTGCCCACCGGCACCAGTTCGCGGCCGCCCTCCGGCCGCTCGCGCCAGACCCCAAAGGTGTAGTCCGAATAGAAGGACGAGCGCTTCCCGTGCCCGCGCTGGGCATACATCATCACCGCGTCCACGAGATGCGGCTCGCGCTTCCACTTCCACCACGGACCCTTGGGGCGGCCGGGGAGATAGGGGCTGTCGCGCAGCTTCAGCATCACCCCCTCGATGGCGTCGGCATCCTCGCCCGCCCCCACCGAGGCCGGATCGGCACGGGCCTCGGCGAGATCGTCCCAGGTGGCGAAAGTCACGAGCGGCGAGAGGTCGATGCGGGCGTGATCCAGAGCGGCGACGAAGCCCTCCAGCCGGGCGCGGCGGGTCGCGAAGGGCAGCTGGCGCAAATCCTCGCCCTCCGCCGTGAGGAGGTCGTAGGCCCGCACATGGGCCGGAAATTCCTCCAGCAGCTTGGGCGTCACCGCCTTCCGGTTGAGGCGCTGCTGCAGGACGTTGAAGCTCTGAACCCGGCTCTCCCGCAGGATCAGCAACTCCCCGTCGATGGTGCCCGTGAAGGTGATCGCATCGGCGAGATCGGGGAAGGCATGCGTGATGTCCTCGCCGGTGCGCGAATAGACCCGCGCCACCTGCTGCCCGGCCTCGTCACGGCCGCCCGAGAGCTGGACGCGGATGCCGTCCCATTTCCACTCGCCCGAGAAGGCGGCCGGGTCGAGTTTCGCGAAGTCCGTTTCCTCGTCGATGGGGTGGGAGAGCATCGGCGGGCGGAACGGGGCGGGGTTGAGGGTGGTGGGGCGCTCCCCCCTCCCCTCAACCCAGGCGAACAGGCCGAGATACGGCGGCTCGAGCCCGTGCCAGACCTCCTCCACCGCATCGGCCTCGTGGCCGCCGAGCGCCCCCACGGCCGTCTTGGCGAGGCGCGCCGAGACGCCGACGCGGAGCGCCCCGGTGATGAGCTTCAACAGCGCCCAGCGCCCGGTTTCGTCCAGCGCATCGAGCCAGCCGGCGATATGGGCCGGCAGGTCGGATTTCTTCGTGGTGCGCAGCGTGTCCACCACCTCGGCGAGGGTGGGGATGTGCGGTGGCGGGTTGTTGTGGCCGGGGCCGGCCACTGCGTCCCCTCCCCCCTCTGCGGGGGAGGGTGGCCCTCGCGTCAGCGAGGGTCGGGAGAGGGGAGCGCCATCTCCGGAGAGGTCGTCCCCTCTCCCGCCTGCTCCGCAGGCACCCTCCCCCGCAGAGGGGGGAGGGTTTTGAGACGGCCAGATCAGCGCCGTGGTCTCAGCGAGATCGCCGACATAGTTATGCGAGAGCGCGAACAGCACCGGGTCGACCCGCGCCTCCACCAGGCCTCGGATCATCGCCGGCTTGGCCTCGCGGAAGCTGAGGTTGCCGGTCATGGCGGCGAGCGCCCAGCCCCGCTCCGGATCGGGGGCATGGGCGAAGTAATCCTGCAGCAGGCGCAGCTTGGCGTTGCGGCGCGGCTCGTAGGCGAGGCGGTCGAGGAGATGGGCAAAATCGTTCACGCGGCGGCCTCCTCGGCCGGCGCGGTGGTTTCGCCCTCGCCGTCATCGCCATAGCCCAGCATGTGCAGCGGCTTGGCCTTGATCCCTTGTGTCCCGCACCAATGCACCAGGGCGTCCTCCTGCCCGTGGGTGACCCAGACCTCCCCCGCCCCGGTCTCCCGGATGGTGCGGCAGAGGTCGGGCCAGTCGGAATGGTCGGAGATGACGAGGGGGAGTTCGGCGCCCTTCTGCCGGGCCCGCGCCCGCACCCGCATCCAGCCCGAGGCGAAGGAGGTGACGGGATCGGGGAATTTGCGCGACCACACGTCCTGGATCGCCGAGGGCGGGCAGAGCACGATGGCGCCGTGGAGTTTTCCGCGCTCCGTCGCGACGACCTTCGGCGTCTCCCCGAGCGGGATGCCCTCGCGCTTGTAGAGTTCGGTCAACTTCTCCATGGCGCCGTGGAGATAGATCGGTTCGTCGTAGCCGGCCTCCCGCAGCAGGGCCATCACCCGCTGCGCCTTGCCGAGCGCGTAGGCGCCGACGATATGGGCGCGCTCGGGGAACAGGGCGACGGAATCGAGGAGCTTACGCACCTCGCCCGCCGTGTCCGGCATCCGGAAGACCGGCAGGCCGAAGGTCGCCTCGGTGATGAAGACATCGCAGGGCACCACCTCGAAGGGCAGGCAGGTCGGGTCGTAGGCGCGCTTGTAATCGCCCGACACCACCACCCGGACGCCCTGCGCTTGAATCGCGATCTGGGCCGAGCCGAGGACGTGGCCGGCGGGCGCGAAGCGCACGGTGACGTCGCCGATGCGGATCTCCTCGCCGAGCACCGCCTCCTGGCGCGTCTCGCAAAAATCCTCGCCGTAGCGGACGGCCATGATCCGCAGGGTCTGGCCCGTGGCCAGCACCTTGCCGTGGCCGGACCGGGCATGGTCGGCATGGCCGTGGGTGATGAGCGCACGCGGCACCGGCCAAGTCGGGTCCACGTGGAATCCACCCAGCGGACAATACAGGCCCTCGCGGGTCAGGGTCAGGAGGTCGCTCGCACTCAGGCTCATGCGGGGGGCCGAACTGAGAGGGGCCGAACATGGGGATGGCGGATCATGCGACGTGATATAGGGCGCTCGCATGAACCCGCGAGCGCAGACGTCACTTCAGAACAGTTCGGGCGACCTTCTCGCCGACCGGCGCTACGCCTATGCCGAGGCCTGCCTCGTGGAGGGCGACGCGCAGGGGGCGGCCGAGATGGCCGAGCAGGCCCTGGAGATCGCGCCGCGTTACGCCGCCGCCTGGTTCCTCCTCGGGAGGGCGCGGGAGGCCCGCCACCTCGCCACGGCGGATCCCGGCGACCACCACGCCGCCCTCAGGGCCTATGGCAACGCCCTCGATCTCGATCCGCACGACGAACTCGGTGCCCGGCTGCGCCTCGTCCAGATCGGCCAGGGCGACGCCCTCGGCTCGATCTCGCCGGCCTATATCCGCGCCCTGTTCGACGGCTACGCCCCGCGTTTCGAGCGCCACCTCGTGAACGACCTGCATTATCGCGGGCCGGAACTCCTGGTGCAGGCTCTCGATGCCCTGGAAGCGGCGCCGGAGAGCTTCGGCGACGTGCTCGACCTCGGCTGCGGCACCGGCCTGATGGGCGAGGCGCTGGCCGGCCGGACCCGGACCCTCACGGGGATCGACGTCTCGCCCGGCATGCTCGCGGAGGCGGCCCGGCGCAAGCGCTACCACCGTCTGGTGGAGGGGGATCTCACCCGCCTTCTCGCGGACGAGCCCTCGGACAGTGCCGACCTCGTCGTGGCGGCGGACGTCTTCATCTATGTGGGCGGCCTCACGAGGGTGATGGCGGACGCAGCGCGCATCCTGCGGCCCACGGGCCTCGTGGCCTTCACGGTGCAGGGGCATCCCGAAGGCGGCCTCGTCCTCGGGGCCGACGCCCGCTACGCCCATGGCGACCGCTACCTCCGGCAGGTGGCGGACGAGGCCGGTTTCGACCTCGCGAGCCTCGAACCGGCGGCGATCCGCCGCGAGCGCGGGATCGACGTCGTGGGACGGGTGGCGGTGCTGCGTCCCAGAACCCGCGGCACCCCGAAGGCCTGAGCGAGGGCCGCGTTGGCATGCCAATACGAGCCTTCCCGAGGCTTAGGCGCCGTAATCCCGATTGTGCACGATTGGGTTGAACCGAACCCCCTCGTCATGTGTTGCACGGCACGGCACTCCCCGAGCTCTGCCCTCCGGGCGGACGCCAGCGGTTCCTCCGCGGCGCCCGATCGGTAAGGTCGGGCCTCGATCCGTCCGATCCGTTCTTCCGAAGGAGCCTGTGCAGACGCATGGCCGACAAGACCGATAAGTCGTTTCCCGCCAGCCCGACGACGCGCATCCCCTTCGCTCTCGCCCTCTCGGCGCTGGCCGGCTGCGCCGATTCCATCGGCTTCCTCGAATTCTCACAACTCTTCATGTCGTTCATGAGCGGCAACACCACCCGCTTCGGCGTCTCGGTGAGCAAGTTCGATTGGGAGAGCACGGCGCGGGTCAGCTCGGTCATCGTCATGTTCTGCTTCGGCGCCTTCGCGGGCACGCTGATCGCGGCCTGGGTCGGGCGCTGGCGGCTCTCGGTGATGCTGCTGCTCCAGGCCGTGCTCCTCGCCATCGGCCTCGTCATGCCCTACGGCACCTTCTCCTGGCCGCTGCACGTCTATCCCATCGTCATCGCGCTCGGCCTCCAGAACGCCACGCTGCAGGACGAGGCCGGGCGCAGCCTCGCCCTCACCTACGTCACGGGCGCGGTGGTGCGCTTCGGGACCGGGCTCGCCAATCTTCTGCTGGGCAAGGTCGCGCCCTCGTTCTGGATCCAGGCTCCGCTCTGGGGAGCCCTGAGCACCGGCGCGGTGATCGGCGGCTTCCTCCAGACCCATTACGGCGAGGATGCCTTCCTATTCCCGGCGGCCCTCGCGGCACTCCTCGCCCTGGTCGCCATCGCCCTCACGGTCCTGAAGCCCGGCAGCGCCTATGTGACTGGCGCCGAAGAATACCATCCGCCGGACGCAAGGGGACCGGTGAAGTAACTCAATCGCCCCCGCCGTCGCTGCGCAGGCGCTTGGTGGCGCCGCGGCGGGACTTCTCGTCGAGGCGGCGCTTCTTCGAGGCGAGGGTCGGGCGCGTGGCCCGGCGCGGCGTCGGCGGCACCGCCGCCTCGGCGACGAGGGCGGCGAGGCGCTCGCGCGCATCGGCCCGGTTGCGGTCCTGCGTCCGGAACTGCTGGGCCATGATGACGATGATGCCGTCCAGCGTCAGCCGCCGCCCGGCGAGGCGCATCAGGCGCACCGCCACGGCGTCGGGCAGGGAGTGCGAGCGCCGCGCATCGAAGCGGAGCTGCACCGCCGTGGAGAGCTTGTTGACGTTCTGCCCTCCCGGCCCCGAGGCGCGCACGAAGGTCTCTTCGAGTTCCGCCTCGTCGATGGCGAGATGCGGGGTGCATTGCAGGGCCATCGCCACCATCTTCCTCGTATGCCGGAGCCGTTCAGGCGGCCTCGGACGGCGCCTTCGCCTTCACCGCGAGGGCGTGGAGCCCGCGCTTGAACGCCTCGTCGAGAACGCCGTTCACGATGCGGTGGCGATCGACCCGGCTCTTCCCTTCGAAGGCGGCCGAGACGATCTCCACCCGGAAATGCGTCTCCCCCTCGGGCCGCGCGCCCGAATGGCCCGCATGGAGGTGGGATTCGTCCACCACCGCCAGGGCCTGCGGCGCCAGTTGCGCGTCGAGCGCTCCGGTGATCCAATCCTTGAGCGTGCCGGCCATCGTGTCCTCGCCTTTCCGTCGCTTCGTTCCCGTCCCGTAGGCGCCTGGAGGCTTCGGGATCGTCAACCCCCGATCTCCGCATGCGTCATCAGGCCCGCCGCCCTTGTGTCTCGGACACGCCTTCTCATAATCGCCCCACCATGGATCTCAACTCGCGCCTGTTCGACAGCATCCGCATCAAGCGAAAGCCCACCTGCGACGAGGCCAAGGCCGCATCCCAGACGGGCTGCGAGACCCCCGGCTGCACCAATGCCGGGCTCTACCGCGCTCCCAAGGGCCGCAAGGCGGAAGGCCAGTACTGGCGTTTCTGCATCGACCACGTGCGCGCCTACAACGCCACCTACAACTACTTCGACGGCATGAACGACGCCGCCGTCCAGGCCTACCAGAAGGACGCCGTGATCGGTCACCGCCCGACCTGGGCCATGGGCGTGAACCCGGCGACGCGGGCGGCCGGGGCGAAACCGGGCGAGCCGAAGCGCGACTGGGCCTATGTCGACCCCCTCGACATCCTGCGCAGCGAAGGCGTCGGCGAGACCTCGCGCCGGGCCAAGCCCGAGCCGAGCCGGCCGCGCCTCACGGTGGCGGCCCTCAAGGCCCTCGACGTGCTGGGCCTCGACGAGAACGCCGACACCGCCGCCATCAAGGCGCAGTACAAGGTGCTGGTGAAGCGTTTCCACCCCGACGCCAATGGCGGCGACCGCTCGTTCGAGGAGCGCCTGCGCGACATCATCCGTGCCCACGACACCCTGCGCGCCGCCGGCCTGTGCTGAGTCGGATCCCGGAACGCGGCACGAACGATGCAGCGTTTTTCGAAATCTCGTGCGGCGTGAGGCGGCAATCCGCGCGGGAGGCCCTATATCGAGTTCTCGCACCCCTTGGCGTCCGCCGACGCAGCCCCTTACAAGGTGGCATTCCACGT
This sequence comes from Methylobacterium sp. Leaf93, assembly GCF_001422345.1. Classification (NCBI taxonomy): domain Bacteria; kingdom Pseudomonadati; phylum Pseudomonadota; class Alphaproteobacteria; order Hyphomicrobiales; family Methylobacteriaceae; genus Methylobacterium; species Methylobacterium sp. Leaf93. Next base: position 494,077 of record NZ_LMMS01000001.1, read on the forward strand.
CCTGCCCCGCGCGGGAACCGGCAATGCCCACCGTGATAGATCCCGCGAGCCCGGTCCATGCCGGAGCCCGCCCCGACGAGGTCCCGTATGCTCTCTGACGACACCCCCGCCTCGCTGCCCGACCGGACCGTCTCCGTCCGCGAGGCCTTCGGCATCGATCTCGACCTCATGGTGCCGGCCTTCTCGCAGAGCGAGGAGCACGTTCCCGATCTCGACCCGGATTACATCTTCGACCGCGAGACCACCCTGGCGATCCTGGCGGGCTTCGCCCGCAACCGCCGCGTCATGGTCACCGGCTATCACGGCACCGGCAAGTCGACCCATATCGAGCAGGTCGCCGCCCGCCTGAACTGGCCCTGCATCCGGATCAACCTCGACAGCCACGTCTCCCGCATCGACCTCGTCGGCAAGGACGCGATCGTACTAAAGGACGGCAAGCAGATCACCGCCTTCCAGGACGGCATCCTGCCCTGGGCGCTGCAGAACAACGTGGCGCTGGTCTTCGACGAGTACGATGCCGGCCGCCCGGACGTGATGTTCGTGATCCAGCGCGTCCTCGAAGTCTCCGGCCGCCTGACGCTCCTCGACCAGAAGCGGGTGATCCGGCCCCACCCGGCGTTCCGGCTGTTCGCCACCGCCAACACGGTGGGGCTGGGCGACACGTCCGGCCTCTATCACGGCACCCAGCAGATCAACCAGGGCCAGATGGACCGCTGGTCCATCGTGACGACGCTGAACTACCTCGCCCATGACCGCGAGGTGGACATCGTCCTGTCGAAGGCGCTGCATTACCAGCGCGACGGCGGCCGCGACATCGTCAGCCGCATGGTCCGCGTCGCCGACCTGACCCGCAACGCCTTCATGAACGGCGACCTCTCCACCGTCATGAGCCCGCGCACGGTGATCACCTGGGCCGAGAACGCCGACATCTTCCAGGATATCGGCTTCGCCTTCCGGGTGACCTTCCTCAACAAGTGCGACGAGCTCGAACGCACCCTGGTGGCGGAATTCTACCAGCGCGCCTTCGGCAAGGAACTGCCCGAGAGCGCGATGAACGTGGCGCTGAGCTGAGGAACGACGCGGAGGACGCGATGGGCGAACCGGCTCTGAAGGGCGAACCGACCGAAGGCGCGGCCTCCCGCTCGAGCCGGACGCGCTACGAGGACGACCTCTACACCTGGGTTCAGGAGCAGGTCGCCCTGCTCCGGGCCGGGCGGGTCGATGCACTCGACGTCGAACACATCGCCGAGGAGTTGGAGGGGTTGTCGAAGAGCGAGTTCGCCAAGCTCCAGAGCGCCCTGCGCGTCCTCGTGATGCACATGCTGACATGGGACCAGCAACCGGAGCATCGTACGGCGAGCTGGATCTTCTCGATCCGTGAGCAGCGGCGGCGTTATTCGCGGATCCTGGCGAGCAACCCCGGTCTCAAGCCCCGCATCGACGAGGCCTTGAGCAATGCCTACCCGGATGCGCGCGACTGGGCCGCCGACGAGACCCATCTGCCGCCGGATGAGTTTCCAGCGGAATGCCCTTACGGCTGGGACGACATCCTGGACCGCCCCTTCGATTTCGACTCGGTGAAGAAGTAGCGATCGTGGCCATCTCGAACCGCAAAGCCGGCGAACGCCGGGAGCCCATCGCCGAACCGCTGAAGCGCTCGGTGGCCGGATGCCTGCGCGCCATCGCCAAGCGCTCCGAGATCGAGGTGGTCTATGCCAGCGACCGGCCGGCGCTCACTGGCGACAAGGCGCGCCTGCCCGAACCGCCGCGCAAGCTGACGCCGGAGGATGTGGCGATCCTGCGCGGCAACGCCGATTCGATGGCCCTGCGCCTCGGCTGCCACGACGTGGCCGTCCATCGCCGCCTCGCCCCCGAGAATGCCGGCGCGCGCGCCGTGTTCGATGCCGTGGAGCAGGCCCGCGTGGAGGCCATCGGCTCGCGCCGCATGGCCGGCGTCGCCTCGAACCTCACGGCCATGTTGGAGGACCGCTACCATCGCGGCGGCAAGTACGAGGACATCACCGACCGGGCCGATGCCCCGATGGAGGATGCCGTCGCCCTGATGGTGCGCGAGCGCCTGACCGGGGAAGCCCCGCCCAAGGCCGCTCGCAAGATCGTCGAGTTGTGGCGCTCCCATATCGAGGAGAAGGCCGGTCCCAGCCTCGATGGCCTCATCGGCAATCTCGAGAACCAGCGCTCCTTCGCCCGCTCCGTGCGCGAATTGCTGTCCTCCCTCGACATGGCGGACGAGACGCCGCTCGACCCCGAGGACGACGACAACGAGGACGAGAACGAAGGGCAGGACGACGAGCAGACCCCGAGCGAGGGCGAAGCCGAGGAGCAGTCCCAGGGCGACAAGTCCGAGATGGAGACCTCCGAGGAAGCCTCCGACGAGTTGCAGGACGGCGCGACGGAAGCCGCCGACGCGCCCTCGGGCGAGCTGCCGGACGAGTCCGAGAACGCCGAATCCGAGGAGGCCTCCGAGGCCAAGCGTCCGCCCAACAACCGGCCCGTCGAGCCGCGCGGCCCCGAATACAAGGTGTTCAATCCCCGCTTCGACGAGATGATCGACGCCGAGGATCTGTGCGACGCCGACGAGCTCGCGCGCCTGCGCACCTATCTCGACAAGCAGCTCGCCCATCTCCAGGGCGTCGTCGGCCGCCTCGCCAACCGCCTGCAGCGCCGGCTCCTGGCCCAGCAGAACCGCGCCTGGGAATTCGACCTCGAAGAGGGCCAGCTCGATCCCGCCCGCCTCGTGCGGGTGATGACCGACCCGTTCCAGCCGCTCTCGTTCAAGCGCGAGAAGGACACCAATTTTCGCGACACCGTCGTCACGCTGCTGCTCGACAATTCCGGCTCCATGCGCGGCCGGCCGATCACGGTGGCGGCCACCTGCGCCGACATCCTGGCGCGGACCCTGGAGCGCTGCGGCGTGAAGGTGGAGATCCTGGGCTTCACCACCCGCGCCTGGAAGGGCGGCCAGTCGCGCGAGGCGTGGCTGGCGGCGGGCAAGCCCAACGCGCCGGGCCGCCTCAACGACCTGCGCCACATCGTCTACAAGTCGGCGGATGCGCCGTGGCGCCGGGCGCGAAAAAACCTCGGGCTGATGATGCGCGAGGGGCTGCTCAAGGAGAATATCGACGGCGAGGCCCTCGACTGGGCGCACAAGCGCCTCCTCGCCCGGCCCGAACAGCGCAAGATCCTGATGGTGATCTCGGACGGCGCGCCGGTCGACGATTCGACCCTCTCGGTCAATCCGGGCAACTATCTGGAACGCCACCTGCGCTGGATGATCGAGGACATCGAGACCCGCTCCCCGGTGGAACTCCTGGCCATCGGCATCGGCCACGACGTGACCCGCTACTACCGCCGCGCGGTCACCATCATCGACGCCGAGGAGCTCGGCGGCGCGATGACGGAGAAGCTGGCGGAATTGTTCGAGGAGGATGCGGGCGGTGCCGTGCCCGTGCGCAGGGCTGCGGGCGGGCGGCGTTAGGCGTCAGGCTCCGACGGCCGGGGTATGTGTCATACGGGCTTCGGTTCATCACGTCGGGCCCGGTGGAGGCGTCAGGCTTCCTCTCCTTCCAAGCTACCGCATTGACACATTTCGCGTGCTACGCGGCCCTCCTCCCCCTCGTGGGGAGGAGTTGGAGGTGGGGGTAATTGGGCGACCCTCAGCTTACGAAGGCTGGCGGAGCCACCCCCACTCCTAACCTCTCCCCACAAGGGGGAGAGGAACGCGCCATGCCTGCAAAGCAGAATTATGAATCTTGTAGTCTTCCAGAAGAGAGGATCCGCGTTCGCCAGAACCCGAATAGATCATCCGTGAACGGCATCGTGGACTAAAATTCAACCAAGGATATTTAAAATTACGAACGCCTCGAACTGCTGTAGAACAGCTTCCTACGGCTAGCCTATCGTGGCGGCGGCACAGGACGGAAAGCAGCTCGCATTGGCCGCTCCCTTCGACTTTGAAGATGAACCAAGTACAGCAATTGGTACTGTTGGCGCTCTTACCCAGCCTGGATACAGCGATGTCGTTGACCTAGATTTTTGGCTCGGCCAGAAGCCGGATATTTGGTCAGCCGACAGCGCTAAATCAGCAAGTAGCCTAACGAGACACGTTCACAACGATCTCCGGCGGGCGGATCGCCAACACCTCAACACAAAGGTCATAGCCTGCGATCAGGTAGTGGATAATCTGCAGCCCACCAAGAGCCGAAGTGCTTTGAGAAAATTCGTCCAGATAGGTGCTTGTGCCGATCTGGTAGATTGACCCGACAGCAACTTGCTCTTCGGAACGCACGATCCAGTAATTGGCAATCGCCGTATGGTCGTTCGCACGAAAACTAAGCACATCGTGGAACGTCAGGAGCAACTGGCTTGCCTCACGCTCTAGCATGACTTGCAATGGCCAGTCGTGCAGATGAGCGAACCGAATATCCACGATGCTCCACAAGGGCGTGGCTGGTGCTGGCATTCTCATTGCGTCGTCGAGAAGCTTGAATCCACTGACCATATGTGAACCCATTTCATAACCCATCCGCTTTCCAACCATCCTAAACGTCGAGGATGGATAGCATCCGCTGGAGTGTCACCCATTACGCCAGCAACCGCTCCTCCAACCGCCCCAGCATCCGCCCGAACACGGCCGGATCGTCGAGGGCGCGGGCGAGGACCAGGCCGCCTTGGATCGTCAGGACGGCCTCCTCGGCGAGGGAATCCGCCTCGGCGGCCGGGCGTCCGGCGCGGAGGAGGGCCTGAGCCAGGGCCTCGCGCCAATCCCGGAAGTAGCCGCCGATCCGGTCCGCGAACCCGTCTCGCCCCTCGGTGAGCGCGAAGGCGCCCACGAGGCAAATTCTCCGGCCGGAGCGGAAATAGGCGTCCGTCTCCGACAGCATGAGCCGGATCGCCGCCCGCGGATCGGGATCGTCGCGCAGCGGCGCGTAGACCTTCTCCTCGAACCACGCGCCGATGGTGTCGAGGACGGCCTCAGCCATCTCGGCCTTGCCGCCGGGAAAGGCGTGATAGAGGCTGCCCTTGCCCAGCCCTGTGCGGGCGCCGATGAGGGCGAGGCTCGCACCCTCGTAGCCGTGTTCGCGAAACACCTCGGCGATGGCGGGCAGCGCGTCCTCCCACGCCCCCGGCTTTCTCGTCATGTGGCGATCAGAGCCCCAGTTCGGTGAGGCCCGGATGATCGTCGGGGCGGGGCGCGGCGCGGTCCCAGTGGAACTTGCGCTCCGATTTGGAGATGGCGAGGTCGTTGATGCTGGCATGCCGCAGCCGCATCAGGCCCTGGGCGTCGAACTCCCAGTTCTCGTTGCCGTAGGCCCGGAACCAGTCGCCGGCCGCGTCGTGGAACTCGTAGGCGAAGCGCACGGCGATCCGGTCCTCGGTGAAGGCCCAGATCTCCTTGATGAGCCGGTATTCGTGCTCCTTCGCCCATTTGCGGGTGAGGAACGCGACGATGGCCGGACGGCCCGAGAAGAATTCCGACCGGTTCCGCCAGCGGCTGTCCGCCGTGTAGGCCAGCGAGACTTTCTCCGGGTTGCAACCGTTCCAGCCGTTCTCGGCGGCGCGGACCTTCTGGATCGCGGTCTCGCGGGTGAAGGGGGGCAGCGGCGGGCGGGATTCGGACATGGGCTCGGGCTCCTGCGTTTGTCTGTACCGATCGGTACAAAGACGCGCCGCGCCGGTCAAGGCGTCGGACGGTTCAGCTGTGTCCGAGGATCGCGAGCCAGGCCACGGTGGTGGCCACCGCGAGCAGCGTCGAGAGCATGACGGCGGCGGCGATCAAACCCGTCTCGGCCTTGTAGCGGACGGCCAGCAGGTAGGAGTTGATACCCACGGGCATCGCCGCGAAGAGGGTGGCGACCCCGGCATAGGCGGGAGGCATGGTGAAGACGTGGAAGGCCAGCACCCAGACCGCAAGCGGATGCAGGACGAGTTTCAGGGTCGTTACCACCATGGCGCCGGGCAGGTCGTGCAGCACCCGGTAGCGCACGAGGCCGGCGCCGAGCGCGATCAGCGCGCAGGTGGAGGCGGTGCCGGCCAGCGCATCCACCAGCGACTTGACCATGCCGCCGGGTGCGAGCCCGAAGCTTCTCAGGACGAGACCGAGCATCAGCGACAGGAAGATCGGGTTGCGGAAGAGGACGAGGCCGAGCCCCTTCACCCGCTGGAGGACCGATCGCTGTCCATCCGATTCGATGAGGAAGGTGGCGCAGCCCATCATCAGCGGCAGGTGGACGGCGAGCAGCATGAAGAGCGGGAAGGCGCCCGCGTCGCCATAGGCCTGCAGGATCATCGGGACGCCGATGAAGATGGTGTTCGACTGGCTCGCCGCGAACCCGTGCAGGATCGCCCCCGTCCGCCCGACGCCCTCGCGGCGCAGGCCGATCAGCGAGCCGACGAGCCAGGACAGGCCGGCGCCGCCGAAATAGCTCAGCCAGTACGACCAGGTGACCTCGCCGGTGAGACCCGGCCGCGTCAGCGTGGCGATGATGAGCGCCGGCACCGCGATGGCGAAGACGTATTCGGAGAGGCCGTCGCTGACCTTTTCCGACAGGAATCCGGCGAGCGCCGCGACCCAGCCGATGAGGATCAGCCCGAAGATCGGGGCGATGAGCGACAGCACGGTCATCGGAGAGAGCCGGAAAGCGGAGAAGGTGGAATCAACGCGAACGGCCGCCGCATGCACAAAGCATGCGGCGGCCGTTCGAAATCAGAATGAGACGTCGAGCGTGATCGAAGCGGGCTCTCGCCGGCGCTCCGATATCGCAGGCTCAGGCGGCGGCCGGGGTCTCGACTTCGGCGAGCTTCTTGTGGAGTTCGCGCTTGATCAGACGGGCCGTCTGCGACAGCTCGATCTCGCGGGCCTTGATGAGGAAGGCATCGAGGCCGCCGCGGTGCTCCACCGAGCGCAGGGCATGGGCCGTGACGCGCAGGCGCACCCGACGCTTCAGGGCGTCCGACTGCAGCGTGACCTGGCACAGGTTCGGCAGGAACCGGCACTTGGTCTTACGGTTCGAGTGGCTCACGAGGTGGCCGGTCTGCACGGCTTTGCCCGTGAGTTCGCAACGGCGCGACATTGTTCTACTTCCCGTCTCGTTCCGCGTCAGACCGGGCGTTGGCGGAAGGCCGGTCGCAATGCGCCACGGGCCTCACGCACGCCAGAACCGATCGAGCGGCGTCTCATTGAAGGCGCGAGCCTATAGGGGAGCGGCAGGGTATCCGTCAAGGGCGACGCTGAGTTTTGCCCATGGGAAAAGCCGGGCTTCAAGGCCGGCGCCGCGGCATTCATACGATGTGTTAACCACGAGCGGAGACGATGGCGGAACGATGCCGCCCGGTCCCTTCCGCCGCACGGCGCCACGCCCTGGAACCTCAGAGCCTCAAGCCATGCGTGCCACGCGCCTCCTTCGCGCCAGCCTCCTCGCCACCCTCGGGGTGATTCCCGCCTCCGAGGGATTCGCGCGGCCGAAAGCCACCGCCGCCGCCCCGGCGACCGTCACCGTCGATTACGGCATCGCTCTGGCCGGCATTCCCATCGGCACCGCCCAGGTGTCGGGCCGGTTCGAGAGCGCGCGCTACCGCATGGACGTCTCGGCAAGGCTCACCGGCCTCGTGGGCGCCGTGACCGGGGGCATGGGCTCGGCCCGTGCCAGCGGCCTCATCGCGGAGGGGCCGCAGCCGAGCGCCTTTGCCATCTCCACCAAGACCTCGAATTCCGGCATCGCCGTGCGGATGGCGCTGGCGCGCGGCAACGTCACCCAATCGGAGGTGACGCCGCCGCTGATCGACATGGGCGACCGCGTGCCGGTGACCCCGGCCAACAAGCGCGGCATCGTCGATCCGGCCAGCGCCCTGATGATGCCGGCGGTGAGCCGCGGCGAGCTCACCGACCAGGCCAATTGCAACCGCACCATCCCGGTCTTCGACGGCGCAACGCGCTTCAACGTGGTGCTCAGCTACGGCGAGACGCGCACCGTCGAGAAGCCCGGCTATTCCGGCCCCGTCCTCGTCTGCAACGCCCGCTATCAGGCCATCGCCGGGCACCGCCCCGACCGGCCGGGCGTGAAGTTCATGGAGGACAACCGCGACATGTCGGTGTGGCTCGCCCCCGTGGAAGGCACCCGCGTACTGCTGCCGGTGCGCATCGCCGTGCGCACGACGCTGGGCACCAACATCATCGAGGCGACCCGGTGGAACCGGGGCGGAGCCCAGACCGTGACCGCCCAAGCCGCAGGGCAGGCCTCGAGCCAGGTGGCGCAGGCGACGCTGGTCGATCAATAGACGCGGCTCCGGCCGGGCGGGAATCGTCTGCGGCCGCCTGGCGCATTCCTCCCGGACCCGGAACCACCCGATGAAGCGCCGCCTCTTCCCTCATCGCGGCCTCGGTACGCTCGCGGCGATTCTGATCGGCGCGTCGGGATGGCCCGACCCCGCCCATGCCGGCGGGCTGAGCACGGACATCTCGCCCTGCGGGGGCGACGCCTATTCCTCGGCCGAGGTGATCGAGGGCAAGCCGCCCCGGCGCGGCCCCCTCGTCGCCATGCCCGACACGCTCTGCGCCGATCTCGCACCGCAGCGGCCGGAGGACCCGGTGGAGATCTACGTCGATCCTTATGGGTACCGGGGCGGTGGCTATCGGGGCGGCGGCGCCCCATATGGCGGAGAGACGCAACGTGGGGTCCGGCCGCCCGGACGGCCCCTGCGCAGCGACGACTGACCCAAGCGGCCTTCTTCGACGGGCCGCCGCAAGAACCGCCGCCGGCTTCTCGGCCGAAGGGACCAGCCCCTCGCACATGACGCGCCGCTCCCTCCCCCCGCAGGCCCGCTCGCGCGGCGTCACGGCGGTGCTCGGGCCGACCAATACCGGCAAAACCCATCTCGCCATCGAGCGGATGCTCGCGCATCCCACGGGGATGATCGGGTTGCCCCTGCGCCTGCTGGCGCGGGAGGTCTACCTGCGCGTGGTGGCGCGGGTGGGGGTCGAGCAGGTCGCCCTCGTGACCGGCGAGGAGAAGATCAAGCCGGACAGGCCGCGCTACTGGATTTCCACCATCGAGGCGATGCCGCGCGACCTCGACGTGGCCTTCGTCGCCATCGACGAGATCCAGCTCGCCGCCGACATGGACCGCGGCTACGTCTTCACCGACCGCCTGCTGCACCAGCGCGGGCGCGAGGAGACGCTGCTCATCGGCTCCTCCACCATGCTGCCCCTGGTGCAGTCGCTGATTCCCGGCGTGCACACCACCACCCGCCCCCGCCTGTCGAAACTGACCTATGCGGGCGAGAAGAAGCTCGGGCGCCTGCCCCGGCGCACGGCCATCGTCGCCTTCTCAGCGGAGGAGGTCTACGCCATCGCCGAGCTGATCCGGCGCCAGCGCGGCGGGGCCGCCGTGGTGCTCGGTGCGCTGTCTCCGCGCACCCGCAACGCCCAGGTGGAGCTCTACCAGTCGGGCGACGTCGACTACCTCATCGCCACGGACGCGGTGGGGATGGGCCTCAACCTCGACGTCGATCACGTCGCCTTCGCGGCGAACTGGAAGTACGACGGCACCCGCTTCCGCAGGCTGACGCCCCCCGAGATGGGGCAGATCGCGGGGCGGGCCGGCCGCCACCTCTCGGACGGCACCTTCGGCTCCACGGGGCGCTGCGCCCCATTCGAGCCCGAGATGATCGAGGCCCTGGAGAACCACGATTTCGAGCCCCTCCGGGTGCTGCAATGGCGCAACCCCGACCTGGACTTCTCCTCGTTGAAGGCCCTTCAGGAGAGCCTGGACGCGCACCCCAACGAGAAGGGGCTGACCCGCGCGCCCATGGGCGAGGATCAGTCCGCCCTCGAAATCCTGATGCGCGAGGACGACATCCGCGACATCGCCACCAATCCGACGGTGGTGCGACGGCTGTGGGATACCTGCGGCGTGCCCGATTACCGCAAGGTCCATCCCCAGACCCATGCGGATCTCGTCGCCCAGCTGTTCCGCTTCCTCATGCGGGGCATGGCCGGGCGCATTCCCAACGACTGGTTCGCCAAGCACGTGGCGATGATCGACCGCACCGACGGCGACATCGACGCCCTGTCCCAGCGCATCGCCCAGGGGCGAACCTGGACCTTCGTCGCGAACCGTCCGGACTGGCTGATTGATCCCGTCCATTGGCAGGGCGAGACGCGTCGGGTAGAGGACAGGCTGTCCGACGCCCTGCACGAGCGCCTTGCGAGCCGTTTCGTCGATCGGCGCACTAGCGTCCTGATGCGGCGCCTGAGAGAGAATACGATGTTGGAAGCTGAGATCACCGCCGGCGGGGACGTTACCGTCGAGGGCCAGCATGTCGGCCATCTGCACGGGTTCCAGTTCGTCGCCGACCCGGGCGCGGAAGGCCACGAGGCCAAGACCCTGCGAAGCGCCGCCGAAAAGGCGCTCGGCGGCGAGATCGAGGCGCGCGCCGAGCGCTTCTCGGCCGCGGCGGATTCGTCCCTGGTCCTGTCCCATGACGGCATCATCCGCTGGACCGGAGACCCGGTGGCCAAGCTGATGCCGGGCGACAAGCTGTTCGAGCCGCATGTGCGGCTGCTCGCCGACGAGCAGCTCACGGGGCCTGCCCGCGACAAGGTCGAGACCCGGCTGGTCGCTTGGCTCAAGGCCTATGTGGTCCGCCTCCTCGGCCCGCTGATCGAGATCGAGACGGCGGCCGACCTCGTCGGCCTCTCGAAGGGCATCGGCTACCAGGTGGTCGAATCGCTCGGCGTCCTGGAGCGCTCGAAGGTGATGCACGAGATGCGCACCCTCGATCAGGAAGGGCGCGGGGCGCTGCGTCGCCACGGTGTCCGCTTCGGCGCCTATCACATCTTCCTGCCGGCCCTGCTCAAGCCGGCGCCGCGCACCCTGGCCGCCCAGCTCTGGGCGCTGAAGAATGGCGGCCTCGACCAGCGCGGCCTCGACGAGATCGCGCATCTGGCCGGTTCCGGCCGCACCTCGATCAAAGTCGATCCCGAAATCGCCAAGGGCCTCTACCGCGCCGCCGGCTTCCGCGTCTGTGGTGAGCGCGCCGTGCGCGTCGACATCCTGGAGCGTCTCGCCGACCTGATCCGCCCGGCGGTGACCTATGTGCCCGGCACCACTCCCGGCGAGGCCCCGGCCGGCACCGCCGACGGCGATGCCTTCGTCGCCACCGTGGGTATGACCTCCCTGGTCGGCTGTTCGGGCGAGGATTTCGGATCGATCCTGAAATCCCTCGGCTACGTCGCCGAGAGCCGCCCCGGCCCGGCCATCACCGTGCCGCTGCGCCCCGCCGCTGCGACCCAGCCCATCGCCCCGGCGACCGCATCGACCGACGGGTCGGCGACGGTGTCCGAGGAGGCCGCCCCCGCGACCGACGAGGAGGCCAAGCCGGAAGGCGAGACCAAGCCCGAGAACGAAGCCCAGCCCGAAGGCGAGGCCAATTCCCAAAACGAGGCCACTTCCGAAGGCGAGACCTCGACCGACACGGCCGAGCCCGTGGCGGAAGGTGTGCCCGATCCCGAGGCGGTGTCCGAGGAGGCCGCGTCTTCCGAGACAGACCTTGCCGAGACTGGCACCGTCGAGGACGAGCCGGCACCGGCCGCCGCCGAGACGGCGGTGGAGGCCCCTGAGGAGCCCGAGGCAGCCCCCGTCCCCGTGGCGGAATCCGCGACCCTCGCGGGTATCGAACCGGACACCGCCGAGACGGTCTCCGGTGAAGCCGCCGAGGCCGAGGCCGCCACGGATTCTGTCCCGACCGAGCCGGTGCTGGTGGAAATCTGGCGTCTCCAGCGGCATCAGCGCAGTTCCGCCCCGCGGCAGAACCGCCCACGCGGCGGCCGTGACGGCGCGCCGGCGGGCAACCGCGCTCCGGGCGAAGGCCGTCAGGATCGGCGCCCCGCTCATGCCGGCGCTCCCCGCGCGGGCGGTCCCGAGGGGGCCGAGCGTAACCGCGGCGGACAGGGCGACCGGCCCGAAGGAGGCCGCCGGGATGGCGGCCGGCCCGAGGGCGGACGTCCCCCCCGCCGCGAGCGGTTCGAGCCCGGCCGGGTCCGTCCCGAACGCCGCGACGAGGGCCGGCCCGCCGCGCAGCAGGAGCAGCGTCCGCAGCGCCGCGAGCGGGCTCCGGACCCGGATTCGCCCTTCGCCAAGCTGGCGGCACTCAAGGCTCAGCTCGAAGCCGGCGACGGCGGCAAGCGCTAAGCGGGTTTCGGGACGCTGAACCGGTGACCACTTTTGCCGAACCTGCTTAGATCTGGATGAAGCCGGGGCGGCAGCGTCTCGACAAGTGGCTCTGGTTCACCCGCTTCGCGCGGAGCCGCTCCCTTGCCGCCGCCCTGGTGGAGGACGGCTTCGTCCGCGTGAACGGGACGCGCGCCGACAATCCCGCAAAGGGGATCGGCATCGGTGACGTGGTCACCGTCGCCGCCGCCCATGTGACGGCGGTGGTGCGGGTACTGGAGCTCGGCGAGCGGCGCGGCCCCGCTCCCGAGGCGCGGGGCCTCTACGCCATCCTGTCGGGCGGCCCGTCCCCGGAACCCGACGACGGCGCGGCGTGATGCGCCTCTCCCCCAGGGGTGTGGCACGGACGCACCTGCCGCAGCCGGCGTGAGCCGCCGCTGCTTGTCAGCCACTCTGGCAGGGGATAGAGCCGTGCGGAAATGACGGGCGGGGCGGTCGACGCGCCGTCCGCGAGGCGCGTGACACACGGACGCGTTAACGGAGCCGTGCGGGAGGCCGGTCTAGGATCGGGGCCAAAGCGGGCTCGGGTCTCGCGATCCACCCCACCACGGATAAGGCTGAAGGGCACATGACCTACGTCGTCACCGACAATTGCATTAAGTGCAAGTACATGGACTGCGTGGAAGTCTGCCCCGTGGATTGCTTCTACGAGGGCGAGAACATGCTCGTCATCCACCCCGACGAGTGCATCGATTGCGGCGTCTGCGAGCCGGAATGCCCCGCCGAGGCGATCAAGCCCGACACCGAGCCGAGCCTGGAGACCTGGCTGAAGCTCAATGCCGATTACGCGCGGAGCTGGCCCAACATCACCCAGAAGAAGGACGCCCCGTCCGACGCCAAGGACTGGGACGGTGTCGCCGGCAAGCTCGAGGCGCATTTCTCGGCCTCCCCCGGCACCGGCGACTGACCCTGCAGCCTGGCCGGTTGCCCGGAACGTCCGCTTCACCTCGAAGTCACGGACACGTGATCACTGGCCGGCCGACGGACGCGGACGCTTCACGACGCCGCGGATGGCGGGCCGGCCCTTGGAAGCGTCGACCCGGCAGGTCTTCGGAGATTCCCTCTCCGCGTGCATCGGGCGCCGTGCCGAGCCCGGCCCGACCGGTCCCTCACGCATGCCCTGCGTCGGCAATCCTTTGATTCGGCGCCCGGTTTGTGGTATGTAGACCGCCTGCCGTCGTTCGTGCCTGACGTGCTGCCTTTGGCTACCTCACCGGTGGTTTTCAAACTTTTCGACAGAGTCGGCTTCCCATCTTCGTGGGACGCTACCTCGGCGAGACGAGGCGGCATGTGATCGACCGCTGGAGGCGCGTGCGCCTTCCGCGAACCCGATCGCATGGTGTGGATGGTCGGTTAGCCTGGGACCCGCTCGGCCGGTGCATGACGCATCGATGGCCGGCGGACAAGGGGCTCAAGCCGGGTCACCCACCCCGGGAATGAAGGTTCAGCGCGACTCGACCCGCGCGATGTTCTGGAGGCGCTTCTCGCATGACCACAGCCAAGAAGACGACGGCAGGCCGCCAAGGCTTCAAGACCGGCGAAGCGGTGGTGTATCCAGCTCATGGCGTCGGCCGCATCACTGCGATCGAGGAGCAGGAAATCGCCGGCTACAAGCTCGAGCTGTTCGTCGTCTCGTTCGAGAAGGACAAGATGGTCCTGCGCGTGCCCACCGCCAAGGCCAACAGCGTTGGCATGCGCAAGCTCGCTGAGCCGGAACTCGTCAAGAAGGCCCTCGACGTGCTCACCGGCCGCGCCCGGATCAAGCGCACCATGTGGTCGCGCCGCGCCCAGGAATACGAGGCCAAGATCAATTCCGGCGACCTGCTGTCGGTGACCGAGGTGGTCCGCGACCTCTACCGTTCGGAGGCCCAGCCCGAGCAATCCTACAGCGAGCGCCAGCTCTATGAGGCCGCCCTCGACCGCGTGCTGCGCGAGATCTCCTCGGTGAACAAGATCACCGAGACTGAGGCGCTCAAGCTGATCGAGCAGAGCCTCGCCAAGTCGCCCCGCCGCGCCAAGGGTGAGGCGGAAGCCGAGGGCGATGCTGAGACGGACGGCGATAGCGACGAGATCCGGGAAGAAGCCGCCTGAGCGGAAAGCCGATCTCGGACGAATCCGGTCGACGATCGGGCCCGGCGCACCAGCGCCGGGCCTTTTTCTTTGTCGGCACCGCATCTGCCGGCTCCGCCGGCGACCGTCGCCCAACTGCTCCGATGCGCCGCAGGGTCACGGCCCCCTGTCAGCCCGAGCCTGCGGAACTATCCACGCAACGGCTCCGTTGTTCGGTGCCTGGGCGATGCCCCCGGGCTGGTGCCCTCGCTCTCTGGACCATTCGGGTCGACCGACCCCGAACGTCCGTCGCGGCGCACGCACGCAACGGACGAAAGGCGGAGGCGGGAATGGCGGACATCGCGGGGATACGGCGACAGTTCATTCGTACGGCCATGGAGGCGCCTTTCCTGGCGCGAGACGAGGAACGTGGCCTCGCTGTCCGCTGGAAGGACGAGCGTGACGAACACGCACTCCACCGCCTGATCTCTGCCCATATGCGCCTCGTGATCGCCATCGCGGGACGCTTCCGGCATTACGGCCTGCCCATGGCCGATCTCGTCCAAGAAGGTCATGTGGGCCTGATGGAAGCGGCGGCCAGGTTCGAACCGGAGCGGGAAGTCCGCTTCTCCACCTATGCCACGTGGTGGATCAGGGCCTCGATCCAAGATTACATCCTGCGCAACTGGTCCATCGTCCGCGGCGGCACGAGTTCGGCCCAGAAGGCCCTGTTCTTCAACCTGCGTCGCCTTCGCGCCAAGCTGATGCAATCCACCGAGGAGCATGTGGGCGATGAGATCCATCGCCGCATCGCCACCGCCATCGGCGTTTCGCGCGAGGACGTGGCCCTGATGGATGCGCGCCTGTCCGGACCGGACATGTCCCTGAACGCTCCCGTGGGCGAAGAGAGCGAGGCCTCCTCCGAGCGGATGGATTTCCTCGTGGACGGGTCCGACCTGCCCGACGAGACGGTCTCGGCCTCGGTGGATGGCGAGCGCCGGCTCACCTGGCTCAATGAGGCGCTCACTGTGCTGTCCGAGCGCGAATTGCGCATCCTGCGCGAGCGGAGACTCACGGAGGATCAGGCGACCCTGGAGGCGCTCGGCCGCCGCCTCGGCATCTCGAAGGAGCGGGTCCGTCAGATCGAGAACCGCGCCCTGGAAAAGCTCCGGCGCGCCCTGGCCGAGCGTTTTCCACAGACCGCCGGTAACGTGTACGTCTGATTGGACGGTACTTGCCGCCCGCGCCCCGCCCCGGCACATTAACGCTTCGGCATCCCACGTGTGAGATGACGGGCGTCGATGGCGTCGAGGTGCGTTGTGCGGGAAGTCCATGACGAGATCGGTGTGGCGCATAGACCGCTAATGGCCCTCGCGGTGATCCTTGTCGCGAGCATGACGGTCACTGCCGCCGTCGCCGTCGAGCAGGGTCTCGCGTGGCCTGCGGCCGTCGGCACGTTCTATGGCCTCGCGGCCCTCTGTCAGATCGCCTATCTCGGCCTCGTCGTCGTTCACGAGTGGGGCGGCACCTCCGGCCCGTCGATCTGACGGGTGACCGTCGCCTGTCCTAGGGAGCCGATGGGCAGCGAGACGCTGGATCGCACGAGCACGAGTTCTGACGTCACCGTCTGGGACGTCGATCTCACCCAGGCCATCGACCATCGGGCGACGTGCCGCGACCTTCTCTCCGACGACGAGATCGCGCGCGCCGCCCGATTCGTCCGCGACGTGGATCGCTGGCGGTTCGAGGCAAGCCATGCGGCCCTGCGCCTCGTGCTTGGGGAACGGCTCGGATCGGACCCGCGCGGCCTCGTCTTCGGCGCGGCGCCATCCGGCAAACCGCATCTCGCGGGGGAGCAGGCCGGGTCATGCCGCTTCAGCCTGTCCCATTCCGGCAGCCGCGCCCTGATCGGGCTTTCCTCCTCGGCGGAGATCGGCGTCGACGTGGAAGAAATACGCCCGATGCCCGATCTGCTGCGCATCGCGCGGGCGCATTTCGCCCCACGGGAAATCGCCGCCCTCGAAACCCTCCCGCCACGCGACCTCATTGCGGCGTTCTTCGCCTGCTGGACACGCAAAGAGGCCGTGGCGAAGGCCACCGGCCAGGGCCTCTCCCTGCGCCTCGACGGCTTTGCCGTCTCCGTCACGCCGGGAACGGCGACGATGCTGACGATGCCGGAGGGCACGCATGCGTGGAGCCTGCACGCCCTCGCCACGGCACCGGGCCATGCCGCCGCCGTCGCCGTCATGGCGACGGGGATCGCCTACGTCCGCCGCACCCTCGCCCCCGATTGGGCCGCCCGTCCCGCCGCCATATCGCAACAAGGGCCATGATGGCGCTTGCGGCCCCGCGCCGGCCTCGCTATACGTCCGCTCGCCGGTGGAGACGCCGGCCGTCGGAGTGTAGCGCAGTCTGGTAGCGCACCACGTTCGGGACGTGGGGGTCGCAGGTTCAAATCCTGCCACTCCGACCAAATTTCCCGAGAGTTCGCAGTCTCTTACTGCTTCCCGAAAAAAATCCCGGCCGCACGGCGTGGACCGCATGACGAGCGTCGGTTTCCGCGTGATATTGCCCGCCGCCTTCTCGAACGGCGTGCCGTTGGCCCCGCCCACCCCGCTACATTACGGCTCGGCTCGCTCGCAGTGCCTCAGGCCGGTCCCGGCGGCGGGTCACGCATCAGATCAGATGCGCGAATTGGTTTCCCAGCCGTCTCGCTTCCGCCTGAAGGTCTTCCTCGTTCGGGGCGGCCTGCCCGGAAAGGCGGGCGACGATCATGGGCAGTCGCCAGGCGTCGATGTCCCGCCTGTCGATGCCGCTCAATCGGCAATACGTCCAGACATAGAAATCGGCCAGTCTCGCGCGGACCTGCGCATCGGCCGCCTTCGCCCAAGCGTTGACGGCGCCGGTGCGTCCGGATCGAAGGATGAGCTCGGTGCGAGCGACGTCCGCTGCGGGATGCCCTGCCGTCGATTTCTCCCAGTCGATGACGACCAGACCGCTCGGCGTGTAGAGCGCGTTCTCGGGGTGGAGATCTCCGTGGCATAGGTTGTCCCCGTCGGGCAGGCGATCGAGCACGGCGAGCGTCGTTTGCTTCAACCAGGCCGGCACTCTCGCTCGGGAGACTTGAACACGCAGTGCGTCCTGCTGGTTGGGAAGCGGAGCATTGACGATGGTGTGGATGCCGATCTGAATACGGGCGAGTTGCCTCAGGGCGCCCAGCATGCCGACCGGGTTCCTCCTGAAATGTTCGAGAACGGTCTTGCCATCGATGTGCTCGAACAGCACGCCGGATCGTCCTTGCCGCTCGATGATTCCCAAAGGAGCCGGGACGCGCAGGCCCTGGGAATGAGCGAAAGACGTCGCGACGAACTCCTTTTCGGCGAGAGACTTTCCCCATTTCGCCTTGTAGAGTTTCAGTATCTGTCCCGATTTTTCGATGAAGACTTCGGCGCTTCTTCCCTCACCGATGCGATGTGCCCGATCGAGCGCGACCTTTTGCTGCGATACCATATCGATCCATCGTCATGGCCCCCTGAATGCCATGCGCGAGAGTATGATCGCTGAAGATCAGCCGGCAATCCATTCCGAGACGGGAACGGTGCCGGCAGGGGGACGAGGTGCCGCTGCACACATCACGCAGCAAAAACCCCGCTCCGGCTTTCGCCGGGCGGGGTCTGAATGCGCGGGCTCTTCACCCTGAAGTCTGCAGCCCGTCAGTAGCCGTAACGGTAAGCCCGACGATAATTTCGGTCCTGGCGACGCAGGTGAGCGTCATAGCGGCGTTCATGGAGCATCTGTCGGCGAATGTGCTTCCGATAACGATACTGGGGCGAATGCCCGTAACGGGGCCGGTACCCGTACCCGTATTGGACGGTTTCGGTCGCTACCGGCTGTCCGAGCGAGGTGGCATCCACGGCCAGGGGAGCGGCCTGGGCCGTTGACGTCAAGCCGGCACATACGAGCGCCGCGGCGAGCGCGAGGGAGCGCAGGTCTTTCATCGGATATCCTTCCTTGTGGGTAGGCCGGCGGAATCTAGGGCGGCGAAGCTTGGCTTCAACCGAAAAAATTCGCCTCGGCGCCAGCCCGGCAGGTCGGCTCGTTCAGAGGAAGGGCTCGTCGGAGGGGCCGTGCCCCGTCATACCCTCTCAAAAACCGCGCATTCATGCCGATGATGCCCGGCGCGGGGAGGCCGGGCGCGATGAGGGAGAACCATGCGACGCTGTTTCGTCTGTGAGGCCGATAGCCTCGCGCCGACGGACCGGCACATCGTCCACGAGGATGGGCGGCGGCGGGCGTTTCCCATCGCCTGTGCCTCGTGCGGCGTGCTTGTCCAAGACGGGGCGGACCCGGCCGCATGCTGGGCCGATCTCGCGCGGGCTCTGGCCGGGCGCGCGTTCCGCCTCGATCCGCAAGCGCCCTACGGTCTCGACATCTACACTCTGCGCCTTGCCGCCACCCGGCTGCGCCGTGGCGTGAGTGCGGTCGGCGAGGCCGACCGGGCGGCCCTGCTGCATCCGCATTCCGAGGGGGCCGCCGGCGGCGACCTGTTCGATCTCGACGCCGCGTCGCCGGCGACGGTCTCGCTCGGCCTCCTCTGCCGGCCGCAGGATCTGGACTCCGTGCTGGCCCGCCTTCCCGCCCATGCGGCCTGGACGAGCGACGTGGCGATCCTCGTCGACGCCCCCGACAGCCAGCCGGTTTCCGCCGCCATCGCCGGTTATCCCTCCGGGGCCGTGCGGATCGCCGCCCGGCCCCTCGCCGGCGATTTCGCGGCCCAGCGCAACGCCCTGCAGGACCTGTCGCGGCGCGTCTGGATGCTCCAGCTCGACGCCGACGAGGCGCTCGCGCCCGCCGTGGGTGAGCTGCTTCCGGCCCTTGCCGCCCTGGCCGAGGAGGGAGACGTCCTCTCCATCGGCCTGCCCCGGCGCAACTGCGTCGATGGAATCCTGTCGGATGTCTATCCGGACGTTCAGTACCGTCTGAATCGCGCGCATGTCCGCTTCCGCGGGCGTGTTCATGAGCGTCCCGATCTCGGCGGCGCGTGGCGGCGGAGCTTCATCACCCTCCACGGCGCCATCGAGCACCGGCTCTCGCGCGCCCACGTGGAGGCGCGGTCCCGGCGCTACGAGGCGATGGATCCCGGCCGGGGGCGGCCGGAGGAGGAGACGGCGCTGCTGCGCCCCTACCGGCCCTGACCCGCCGACGCGATGGCGCGTTCGTAGAGCGCCAGGGTCTCGGCCCCGAGCCGCGCCCGGTCGAAGGCCCCGCTCGCCGCCAGGGCGCGGTCCCGCAGGCGCAGGCGCAGGGCGGAATCCAAGAGCAGCGGACGGATGGCCTCGGCCAGGGCCGCCCCCGTCGCTTCCCGCGCGAGAAGGCCTGCGCCCGGCCCACCGATGAAGACGCGGGCGCTGGCATCCTCGGCGCAGGCCACCACCGGGCGGCCATGGGCCAGGGCCTCCTGGTAGACGAGGCCGAAACTCTCGTAGCGCGAGGGGGCGAGCACCGCATGCGCTCGCGCATAGGCGGCCTCCAGGGCCACGGCGTCGATCCGGCCGAGGGGGTGCAGGCGCCGTCGCGCGGCGGCGGGACAATCCGCCGGGAGATCGGCCTCGGGCACGCCGACGAGGGCGATCTCGAAGAGAGGAAGCGCACCGGATTCGCAGTCGGCACCGAGGATCGCGGCGGCGGCGAGCAGGAGGTCGAACCCCTTGCGCGGCTCGGCCCGGCCGACGAACAGCAGGCGGACCGGGCCGTCCGCGGCCTCCGGGTAGGGTGCGGCACGCGCGCGTTCCAGCATCTCCGGGGGCAGGCTCAGGCCGATCACCGCATGGGGCCGGACGATATGGGGCCGGGCCGGATGAAGGCCGTAGAGCGCCGTCATCCGCGCCGCGTGCTCGCCGGTGTTCGAGATCAGGCCGGCGCTCGCCCTGGCCTGCCGGCGTTCCAGCCGGTCGGCGGCGAGACCGTCGAGGCGGTCGCGCAGGGAAGCGGCCGGTTCGCGCGAGAAGGCGGCCGGCGTGGAGTTGCGGGTCACCAGGGGCGGGGCCGCGCCGCCTCCGAGGAGGGCGGCCGGCCCATACCAGTTCGTGGCCTCGATGCAATCGAAGGGATGCCGGGCATGGGCCCGCAGCACCGCCCGGCGAAAAGCGATGGGCGCGGCGAGGTGCCCGGCCGATCCCCACAGGCGCAGCCGCGCGAGGGCGGAGCCCGGCGGGAGGCCGATCCCCTCGATTTTCACGCCCGCATGGTCGCCGGAGCCGGTGCGGTCGAGGGTGAACACCGTGACGGCGACGCCGAGCGCGCTCAGGCTCTCGGCGATCTCGCGCGCGGCGGTGGAAAGGCCGCTCGGGGCGGGGGGATAGTCCCAGGCGATGAGCGCCGTGCGCATGTGCCCGCTCACCGGCCGAGCAGGCGCCGGTAGATCGCGAGGTAGTCGGCGGCCATGCGCTCGGCGGTGAAGCGCGCCTCGAAGCGGCGGCGCACCTGCGCCCGGTCGAGCTCGCCCACCCGCGCCAGGGCCGCCACCGCCTCGGCCTCGGAGGAGACGACGAAGCCCGTGACCCCGTCCTCGACGATCTCGGGCACGGAGCCCCGGTTCCAGGCGATCACGGGAGTGCCGCAGGCCATCGCCTCGATCATCACGAGGCCGAAGGGTTCGGGCCAGTCGATGGGAAACAGCAGGGCACGCGCGCCGCCGAGGAGCCGGCCCTTGGCCGAATCGTCCACCGGGCCGACATAGACGGCGTCGTCACCGAGCAGCGGGCGGACCGCCCGGTCGAAGTAATCCGGGTTCCCCACATCCACGGTTCCGGCGAGGCGGATCGGCAGGCCCGCCGCGCGGGCGACGCGGATGGCGACGTCGGGCCGCTTCTGGTCGGTCATCCGGCCGATGAAGGCGAGATGGCCCTCCGGCTCGCTCCGTAGGGCGTAACGGTCGCGGGCGATGCCGTGATGGACGATGCCGGCGCGGTTCGCCGCCGGGATGCCGGCTTCCTGCGCCGCCGAGATCGCCGCCACGGGCAGGTCGGGGAAGCCGGCGAAGAACAGCGCCCGGTCGCGCTCGTCCACGCGCCAATGCACGGTCGTCAGGCTGCGGCATCGCCGCGCGCCGAGCACGGGCGCATGCGCGAACTCGCCGTGGCAATGGACGATGTCGAAATCGTCGAGGCGGCGGGCAAGCGCTTCCATCTGGAGCGCTTCGAGGGCCGCCGGCACCCCCGGAGCCACGCGGCCCTCACGGGCCTCCAGGGCGGCGAGACTGAGATGATCCCCGACCCTTGGTATATCTGTCACACTGTCCGCCGGGGCGAAGAGCGTTACCTCAACCTGCAAGTTTCGCAGTGCTATGCTGAGATCATGGATGACGCGCTCCGTCCCGCCATGATGCGTCGGAGGGGTCGGAAAGATGTTGGTTGCGACCTGCGCGATACGGATCACGGGTTGTTCTTGTGTTTTAGGTATGAAAGTCGACATTTTATCCGTGGTTGACGCGCCGGCACCCCGCCGCTGATGTTCGTTCTTCATATCGCGCTTCAAGGATGTCTTCGCGGTGACGACGTCGCCTACGGCCTCACCGCCGATACGGGCGGCCATATCCGCTACCTGCTCGATCTCGTCCGGGCCTGTGACCGGGACCCGGCCTCGGACCGGATCGTCATCGCCACCCGTCTGTTCGAGAGTGCGCTCGGAGCCGACTACGCCGTGCCCGAGGAAGCCGTATCGGACAAGGTGACGATCGTGCGACTCGCCAGCGCGTCGCCGGATTACCTGCCCAAGGAAGCGCTGCACGGGGAGGTGGCGAGCTTCTCCGAAGCCCTCGTCGCCTGGATCGCCGCGCAGCCCGTGCGCCCTGCCATCATCCACGCGCATTATGCCGACGCCGCCGCCGTCGCCGCCCTGGTCGAGGACCGGCTCGGCATCCCCTTCGTGTTCACCGCGCATTCCCTCGGACGGGTGAAGGCCCGCGCCATGGGCCGGCCGCCGACGGATACCCCGTCCCTGGCCCACCGGATCGCGGCCGAGGAGACGGCCCTGGCCCGCGCCGCCCTGGTCATCGCCTCCTCGCGCGACGAGGCCGAGGTGCAATACGCGACCTATGCCGCCTACGATCCCGGCCGCATCCGCGTGCTGCCGCCGGGCAGCGACCTGGCGCGCTTCCACGCGGCGCGGACCTGCCCGAGGGTGGACGCCTCCATCGACCGTTTCCTGCGCGAGCCCGGAAAACCCGCGCTGCTCGCGCTGGCCCGGCCCGTGGCGAGGAAGAACCTCGCCGCCCTGGTCACCGCCTATGGCGAGAGCCCGGAACTGCAGGCGCGGGCCAACCTCGTCCTCGTGGCCGGCACCCGCGACGACCTCGACGACCTCGACGGCGGCATGGCCGAGACCATGCGCGACCTCCTCGTGCTCATCGACCGCCACGATCTCTACGGGCTTGTGGCCTATCCGAAGACCCACCGCCCCGACGACGTGCCGGCCCTCTACGCCTATGCCCGCGAGCGCGGCGGGGTGTTCGTCAACCCGGCCCTCAACGAGCCCTTCGGCCTGACCCTGCTCGAGGCCTCTGCCGCCGGCCTGCCGCTGGTCGCCACCGACAGCGGCGGTCCCAACGACATCGTCGAGACCTGCGGCAACGGCCTCCTCGTCGATCCGCGCGATCCAGCCGGGATCGCGCGGGCCTGCCTGCGCATCCTCACCGAGCCCGGCCTGCGCGACCGCTACGTCGCCGGCGGCGAGCGGGCGGCGGCGGCCTACGATTGGGACCGGCACGCCCTGCGCTACCACGCCCTGCTGCGCGCCCTCGGGGCGGCCGAGGCGCCGTCGAGCCATCCGCGCCAGCTCCTGATCTGCGACATCGACAACACCCTGGTCGGGTGCGACGCCGGCCTCACCGCGTTCCGCCTCTGGCGCAGCGAGCAGGAGGGCCTCGCCTTCGGCGTCGCCACCGGGCGGTCGTTCCACAGCGCCATGGCGATCCTGGAGCAGCAGGCGAGCCCGCGCCCCCAGGTGATGATCACGTCGGTGGGGTCGGAGATCTACCATCTCGACGCCAACGGGGTGAGCTACACCGCCGACCGGGCGTGGCGGGACACGGTCTCCCGTGGCTGGAGCCGGGAGGACGTGCGGGCCGTGCTCGGGCAGGTTCCCGACCTCGTTCCGCAAGGCCCCCTGGAGCAGCGCCCGCACAAGCTCAGCTATTTCGGCGATGCCGCCACCGCCCGGCGCGTGCGGGGCAGGCTCGACGCCTCGGGCCTCGCCGCCTCCATCATCCACAGCCACGGCCGCTACCTCGACGTGCTGCCGCCGGCGGCCTCGAAGGGGACGGCGGTCGACCATGTCCGCGCGCTGTACGGGCTCGCCGAGGGCAACGTGTTCGTGGCGGGCGATTCCGGCAACGACGTGGAGATGCTGCGGGTGCGGCGACAGGCGATCATCGTCGCCAACTTCTCCGACGACCTCGCCACCCATGCGGCGCTCGGCCATTCCTACGTCGCCCGCGCCTCGCATGCCCGCGGCGTCATCGAGGGCGTGGCGCATTTCCGGAAGATGCCCGTCCATGCCGGCTAGAGCGTGCTCGGTGAGCGTTCTCACACTGGTCCGCCACCGGGACGGGCATCTGCGCAACCTGATGCGCGGGCTCGCCCAACAGACGGAGGCGCCCCTGGAACTCGTGATCGCCTGGATGCAGCCGGAGCCGGCCCACGACCTGCCGGATCCCGGCTGTCCCGTCCGGCACCTGCACGTACCAGGGGAGCCGATGCCGCTGGCCGCCGCCCGCAACCGCGCCGCCGAGGCGGCGCAGGGCTCGCGCCTGATCTTCCTCGACGTGGATTGCATCCCCGGGCCGGGTCTGGTGGCGGCCTATGCCGGAGCCGAGGCCGAGGCGCTGCTGCTGGGCGAAGTGCTCTACCTGCCCGAGGGCGCAGTGGGGGCCAGCCTCGATTGCGAGGCACTCGACCGTGCCGGGCGGGTGCATCCGGCCAAGCCCCCGATCCCGGAGACCGGACTGCGCCCGGAGCCGGAGGCGCGGGAGCTCTGGGGCCTGTCCTTCGCCCTCCCGGCCTCGGCCTACCGCAGCGTCGGCGGCATGGACGAGGGCTTCTCGGGTTATGGCGGCGAAGAAACCGATTTCGCCCTGCGCCTCGCGGCCTCCGGCCTGCCGACCTTCTGGATCGCCGGGGCGCGGGCCTACCACCAGCATCACCCGGTCCACGTGCCGCCCCTGCCGCATTTCGAGTCGATCCTGCGCAACGCCACCCGCTTCCATGCCCGGCACGGCAGCTGGTGCATGGAATACTGGCTCGGCCAGTTCCGCGAGGCCGGCCTCATCGCCTGGGACGCGCAGGCCACCTCCATCCGGCGCCTGCGCACCCCCGACCCCGCCGAGATCGCCGCCGCCCGGCAGCCCGGCACGCGCCTGTTCTCCTGACCCCGACCCGAGCCCCATGACGAAACCCATCGCCTTCTTCGTCCACCACCAGGGGCGCGGACACGCCAACCGCACCCGCGCCGTGGTGGCCGAGTTTTCCGCCACGCGGCCGGTCTCCGTCCTCACCGCCGATCCGAGCCTGTTCGACGGGTTCTCCCGCGACATCGAGATCGTCGCCCTGCCCGACATGATCGGCGCCAGGGTGCCCACCGCGCGCCTGTTCGCCGAGCCGACGCCCCGCGTGATGCATTGCGTGCCGCTGGGCGTGAGGGAGACGCGCCGGACCATGCGCACCATCCTCGAGCATCTCGACGACCGGGAGGTCGGCCTGTTCGTGGTGGACGTCTCGGCCGAGATCGCCCTGCTGGCGCGCGCGGCGAGCGTGCCGGCCGTGCAGATCCGCATGCACGGCGACCGCTCCGACATCGGCCATGTGGGCGCCTACGAGGCCTGTATCGGCATGCTCGCCCCCTTCGACGAGCGGCTGGAGCAGGACGATTACCCGGATTATCTGCGCGCCAGGACCTTCTACAGCGGCGGCCTCTGCACCAGCGTCGATCCGGTGCTCCCCCGCGCCGAGGCCCGCGCCCGCCTGCGGCTCGATCCCGACCGGGAGATCGTCGTCGCCGTCACCGGCGGCGGGGGCAGCGGCACGCCCTACGCGCCCCTCACCGTGGCGGCGCGCGCCGTGCCCGACGCCCTCTGGCTGACCCTGGGGCCGACCCACCGCGAGGGCCACGAGACCGATTTCGGCAACCTGCGCGAACTCGGCTGGGTGCCGTCCGTGACCGACTACCTCGCGGCCGCCGACATCGTCATCGCGTCCGCCGGCGACAACACGGTCCACGAGGTCGCGCGGGTGGGCGGGCGCCTCGTGGTGATGCCCGAATGGCGCTATTTCGGCGAGCAGACCCGCAAGGCCGAGGCCCTGGTGCGCCTCGGCGTCGCCGTGCAGGCCCCGCACTGGCCCGGCGACCTCCAGGGCTGGCGCGATCTCCTCGACCGGGCGCGCCGGCTCGACGGCGAGACCCTGCGCCCGCTCCACGCCCCGGACGCCGCCGCCCGCGCCGCCGGCTGGCTCGAAACCCTCACCGACGAACTCTGGGCCGGCGCGCCCGCCCCCTGAGCCCTTCCGCTTCCCAAAATCGGACTTCGAGAATGTCGACCGTTTCCGTCGTGACGCTGGCCAAGGGACGGCCTGCCCATCTGACCAACCTCGTCCTCGGCCTGATGCGTCAGACGCAAGCACCCGCCGAACTCGTCGTCGCCCGCATGCAGGACCAGCCCTACGACCTGCCGGAGGCGCCGTTCCCGATCCGCCAGATCCCGGTGGCGGGCGACCCGCTGCCGCTGGCCGCCGCACGCAATCGCGCCGTGGCGGCCGCGTCGGGGGAGGCGGTGGTCTTCCTCGACGTGGACTGCATCCCCGCGCCGACCCTCGTGGCGGATTACGCCCGTCGCCTCGGCGAATGCGACGGATTGCTGATGGGCGAGGTGCTCTATCTCCCCGGCGGGGCCACCGCCGGCGCGTGGAGCTCCGACGGGTTCGCGGATATCGCCGTCCGGCATTCGGACCGGCGCGGCCCGCCGGCCGAGGGGATCGAGATCTGCAACGATTATCGCTGCTTCTGGTCCCTGAACTTCGCCATGCGGAAGGCGACCTTCCTCGGCGTCGGCGGTTTCGACGAGCGCTATGTGGGCTATGGCGGCGAGGACACCGATTTCGGCAAGCTCCTCGACCAGCGCGGCATCGCCATCGCCTGGCTCGAAGGCGCGCGCGTCTATCACCAGTACCACCCGCACCACATGCCGCCGATCCACCATCTCGACAGCGTGGTGCGCAACGCCGAACTGTTCGAGGCGAAGTGGGGCTACCGGACCATGGGCCATTGGCTCCATGCGTTCCGCCTCATGGGCCTGATCGACGACACGCCCGGCCGGCCGATCCGCATCCTGCGCCGCCCGGATGCCGACGATCTGGTGCTCACGGGCCAGCAGAGCCACCAGCCCTATTCGAACACCGCCTCGGTCATCCGCATCCTGGATGCGCGCAACGCCGCCCTCGCCGAACGGGCCGGAACCCTCGCGGCGGAGCCCGAGCCGGCATGAAAGCCATCCGATGAGGATCGCGCTCCTCGCCCATGTGCGCCAGCCCATCGCCCAGCCCTTCAAGGGCGGCATGGAGGCCCATAGCTGGCACCTCGCCCGGGGGCTGCAGGCCCGCGGCCACGAGGTCGTGCTGTTCGCCTCCGGCGACAGCGACCCGCGCTTCACCCTTGACCCGGTCCTGCCCGAGCACCAGGAGCGGACGTTCCCCGGCCAGGAGCATACCGGCAACCCGGCGCTGATCGCTCATCTCGATGCCGGCTACGCCGCCGCCTGCGACCGGATCGCCGCCGGGGGCTTCGACGTGGTCCACAACAACAGCCTCAGCCGCCTGCCCCTGGCGCGCGGGCGAACGGAGGCCGTGCCCACCGTCACCTCCCTCCACGTCCCGCCCTACGATGCCCTGCGCTGGTTCGTTCACGACGGTGTCGCCCCCTCGCATCGGATCACGGTGACGTCGCAAGGGCAGCTGCATGCCTGGTTCCCGGATGGGGCGCCGCCCGGAGTGTCGGTGCTCCATAACGGCATCGACCCGGCCGATTGGCCCTACCGCGACCGTGGCGACGGCAGCGCCGTCTGGTGCGGCCGGATCACGCCCTACAAGGGGACGCACCTCGCCATCGAGGCGGCGCGGAAGGCGGGCATCGCCCTCACCCTCTTCGGCTCGACGGAGGACGCCCCATACTGGGAAGAGGCGGTCAGGCCACTCCTCGGCGGCGCGATCCGCTATGGCGGCCATCTCGACGGGGCCTCCCTCGCGGCGGAGATCGGCCGGGCCTCGGTCTTCCTGTTCACCCCCTGCTGGGACGAGCCGTTCGGCCTCGTCGCCATCGAGGCCATGGCCTGCGGCCTGCCGGTGGCCAGCATCGACAGGGGAGCAGCCCGCGAGGTCATCGGCGAGGCGGGCGCCTTCGCCCGGCCCGGAGACAACATCGCCCTCGCCGACGCGATCGGGCGAGCGCTGGCCATCCCGCGACGCAGCGCGCATGGGCGCGTCCTCCGCCACTTCACCCACGACGTCTGGTTGAACGCGTGTGAGGCGCTGTACGCCGACGTCCGACGTTCGCACCCCGGCGGCCGGGATCGATAGGAAGAGCGGGACGCGGCACCGGCCGGGATCCCTTGCCCGGCCGCTGCCGCGCGGTCGCACTGGCAGGCCCGATCGGACGACCCGAAACGGCTCGAAATCGAAGGATTTAGCCTCCGATCTCCGTCGAATGCTGCACGGCACAAAACGATAACTCACTGCAGCAAAATGAATACAGTTCATGAAGCATACGAAAATGATCATTAAGTATTAAATCGTACCTAACCGCCAATAATGTAGCAACCACGCCATTGCTCCGGAACCGATCGAGGAGGCTCGGTCTTTGCAGCTCGGGCATCAAGTGCCCGCCATGCCATGTAAGCCGGCATGATCTTCAATCTATCCCGTCGTTCTCGATTTGTGGGTTTGGAGAAAACAATGGCCACCGTATCGATCCTGACCAATGCTGGTTTCGACGTTCGCGATTTCTTCGTTCCCAATCTGGGTGGTGCCGATCTCACATNGTTTGGAGAAAACAATGGCCACCGTATCGATCCTGACCAATGCTGGTTTCGACGTTCGCGATTTCTTCGTTCCCAATCTGGGTGGTGCCGATCTCACATTCACCGGCCTCGTCGACAGCGTGGGCGATCTCCTACTCGGCGGCAGCCGCACGGATACGTTCGACGTTCTCACCATCGAGGCGAATGGGCTCACCTACAACTACACCGGCAATTGGGAGATCGAAGCCTCGACCGGCCTGACGACCGGAACGGTCTCGGCCAGCGGCGGCTATGACGGCGTCGAGGTGAAGCTCGGCGATACGGTCCTGGCGACGATCGACCTGCCGTTTCAGCCGGTCGACCTAGGATCGGAAACGAGTGCCGGGATCCTCGGGAGCGTCGGAACCCTCGTCACGGATCTCGTCGGCGGCACCGTGGACATCCTGCTCGGAACCCTCGATGAAACGGTCTCCCTGGTCGGCCTCAATCTCGACGCCACCCCCGATCTCATCGACATCGTCATCGACGCGGGCGGCACCCAGACGGCTCGGAACCCTCGATGAAACGGTCTCCCTGGTCGGCCTCAATCTCGACGCCACCCCCGATCTCATCGACATCGTCATCGACGCGGGCGGCACCCAGACCGGCGGCGATGGCGACGACACGCTGCGCGGCGGCAACGGCGGCGACATCCTCGACGGCGGCGCCGGCAACGACACCATGATCGGCGGCGGCGGCGACGATATCTACATCGTCGATTCGGCCGGCGACACCGTGGTGGAGGATGCCGGCGAGGGCGACGACACCGTCCGCTCGTCGGTGACCTACACCCTCCCCGCCAATGTNCTACATCGTCGATTCGGCCGGCGACACCGTGGTGGAGGATGCCGGCGAGGGCGACGACACCGTCCGCTCGTCGGTGACCTACACCCTCCCCGCCAATGTTGAGAACCTCGTCCTCACCGGCAGCGGCGACATCGACGGAACAGGCAATACTCTCGACAACGGCATCACCGGAAATAACGGGGACAACCGCCTCGACGGCGGGGGCGGCGCCGATAGCCTCACCGCCCGCGGCGGCGACGACGTCCTCATCGGCGGCACGGGCGACGACATCATGCGCGGCGGGGCCGGCGATGACGTCTACGTCGTGGATTCCACGGGCGATCAGGTCATCGAGGCCGCCGGCGAAGGCAATGATACCGTCCGCTCGTCGGTGACCTACAGCCTCGGCGCCAATNGTCTACGTCGTGGATTCCACGGGCGATCAGGTCATCGAGGCCGCCGGCGAAGGCAATGATACCGTCCGCTCGTCGGTGACCTACAGCCTCGGCGCCAATTTGGAGAACGTCATCCTCACCGGATCCGCCGCCATCGGCGCCACCGGCAACGAGGGCGACAACAGCCTCGTAGGCAATGGAGCCAACAATCGTCTCGACGGCGGCGCCGGAAACGACACTCTCGCTGGACGAGGCGGCAACGACACCCTCATCGGCGGTACCGGCGCGGACACGATGCGCGGGGGCACCGGAAGCGATACCTACGTGGTCGATGATGCAAGCGATCAGGTCGTCGAGTTGACCCAGGAGGGCAACGATACCGTGCGCTCCTCGATCGACTACACCCTCGGGGCCAATCTCGAGCGCCTCGTCCTGACCGGAGCCGGTGACCTCGACGGGACGGGCAACGCCTTGAACAACGCCATCTTCGGCACCGGCGGGGACAACGTACTCAATGGCGCCGGCGGCAACGACATCCTGTTCGGCAATGGCGGAGCCGATAGTCTCGACGGCGGGACCGGCAACGACGTCTTGCATGGCGGTCTCGGCGACGACACCTACTTCGTCGACAGGGTCGGCGACAAGATCGTGGAGCTCCCGGGCCAGGGCCACGACACGGTCTATGCCTCGGTGAGCTACGGCCTCTCCGCCAATGTCGAGGACCTCATTCTGACGGGAACGCGCAACTTCAGCGGTACCGGCAATGACCTCGACAACGACATCACCGGCAATGACGGCAACAACCGTCTGAGCGGCGGTGCCGGCGACGATGTCGTCACGGGCCATGCCGGCAACGACACCCTGCTCGGCGGCAGCGGGTCCGATACGATGCGCGGCGGCACTGGCAACGACACCTATGTCATCGACAATGCCGGGGATCGCGCCATCGAACAGCCGGGCGAAGGCTACGACACGATCCGCGCGACCGTCAGCCATACGATGGAAGCCAATACGGAAAAGATGGTCCTGAGCGGAAACGGGGATCTCGTCGCCAACGGCAATGCCGGCAACAACGAGATCTACGGCAATGCCGGTGACACCGAGATCTACGGCGGCGACGGCCGTGACCTGCTCTACGGCCGGGGCGGTGCCGACACCTTCGTGTTCAAGGACGTCACCGACAGCGACGTCGCCATCGGCGGACGCGACATCGTCAAGGACTTCGACTTCGCCGCGGGCGATCGCATCGACCTGAGCGCGATCGATGCGAATTCGGGACTAGCCGGAGACCAGGGCTTCCAGTTCGTCGGAACCGAGGCGTTCTCGGGCGAGGCCGGCGAGTTGCGGATGAAGTTCGGCGGCGGCAACACCCTCTTGCAGGGTGATACCAACGGCGACGGAGCGGCCGACTTCGCCGTCCTCCTCCAGGGTCATCATGTCCTCGACAGCGGGTCGTTCATCGTCTGACGCGGGCTCCCCCGGCGGTCGATCGCCCTCCGGCTCCGGATGGCCCGACCCGCCGACAAAGCCACACGAGGAGCGGGGAGCCGACGGCTCGCCGCTCTCTTCCGAGGATCTCGGTGCAGAATGGGGCGACGATTCTCTCGGAGAGGCGCCGGAGCCGACGAGGCGGCGGTTTCCGCCGACCCGGTGACCTTCCGGGCTTGACGCTGGTATACCAGAAGGGCCAAGATGATGTCGCTCCTCTCGGGGAGCCTTCCTATGAGCAAAACTTCACCCGCCCGGCTTCGGCCGAGGCGGGCTTTTGCGTGTTGTCCGAACCAGTGCACCATGATTCCGGCGGCTGACAGGGCGTGAAGACGCGGCGCGGGCGCAAGGGGGCCGCCGCGCAAGGCTGGGAGTCGGGCCTGCGCGCCCTATCCTCTCTCCTCGAATGCGAGGCACGCCATGAACGACAACGAGCATGCCGTCTACGCCATCGCTCCCGAACTCGGAGGATGGACGGTCTACGACACCAAGACTCTGGAGCCGGCGCTGGTGAAGAGCGTCCGGCAGGTCGGCCTGGGTCGGGAAGCCGCGCACGCGATGGCGGACGCCCTCAACGCCCTGGAGCGGACGGCGCCGGGATCGTCCTTGGCCCGGCCGGACGGACCGGCCTAAGCAGGCTCGCGTTGGCAAGCCAACGCACCACCCGGCTTAGCTCTTTGCTGTGTCGCAGGTTTTCGATCGCAGAACCGGGGGCCACTTCTGCGAAACCTGCTCAGGACCCAACGCCAATCCGCGAGACCCCGCACCGGCGGCCTGTTCAAGGAACTCGACCCATGTCGTCATGGCCGGACATCGACGATCCCCACCTCGCCCTCGTCGGCAACGCGCCGGAGATCGGCGATCACGGCCAGGCTATCGATGGGGCGTCCTGCGTGGTGCGCTTCAACAACGCCGCGGGTTTCGGCGGCCCGGCGGGATCGCGCGTGACCCTCCTCGCCCTCGTCAATCGCGGAGGCCAGGCCCGTGCTTGGGTGGAGGATGACGGGTTCCTCGATCGCCCCGTGATCCGGCAGGCCCGCACTTACCTGCTGGCCTTCCCCGAACTCTCGCCGGACGAGGAGGGAGCGCATGAGCGCGTCTGCTGGACGGCTCCCCTGCGGGACAAGCTCGCCCACCGCCCGGTCCATGTCTTGCCCTCCGCCCTGCATGACCGCGCCCGCCAGCAGCTCGCCCCCCGCGTCTCCGGCACCCCGAATCCGAGCACGGGCTTCTTGGTGGCGCTCGCCATCCTCGAGGGGCGGAGCCCGTCCCTGCCCCCGATCGACGTCTATGGGTTCGGCTTCGCCGGCTGGTCGGGCCACCCCTGGGACGCCGAGCGGGACTGGTTCACGGCCCACGGGGAGGCCGGACGCCTGCGGCTCCATCCTCCCGCCGCGTCCTGACCTCGGCGCGACCGCCAAGCATGGCAGCCTGACGGCGAAAGGTTCCACGGCCGAGCGCGATCCCCATAGTTTTCCCCCAAATATAGATCTCTCATTTTTGGGAGCCTCAAGGCAAAGCGAGCGTTCCTTGGATGACTGACAGCGCCATGACGCGTCGGTACGGAATAATACACTCGTTGAAGTGGAATGATGTCCATGGCCGCCAAACAGAAAAACTTGAATGATGCTTTCTATGAGACCCTCAAGGACGTCTATTACGCCGAGAAGCAATCCGTTCGCGCGTTGAAGAAGTCGGCCAAATCCGCCGAGCACGACGAGCTGCGCCAGGCGTTCGAGACCCATGCGGAGGAGAGCGCCGTCCAGGTCGAGCGCCTCCAGCAGGTGTTCGAGATCATCGGCAAGTCGGCGCGGGCCAAGACCTGCGAGGCCATGCAGGGCCTGACCGCCGAGATGGACGAGGATCTCGAGGACTTCGGCGACAGCCCGGCGGCGGACGCGGTCCTGATCGGCTGCGCACAGGCCGTCGAGCATTACGAGATCGCCCGCTACGGCACCCTCAAGACCTGGGCGAGGCAGCTCGGCTACGAGGACGCTGCCAAGCTCCTCGACGAGACCCTCCAGGAGGAGAAGAAGACCGACGAACTCCTCACGCAGATCGCCCTGAGCCTCAATGTGGAGGGCTCCGACGAGGCCGGGACCGAAGACGAGGCCGGCACGGAGGGCGAGCCGGCTCCCCGGAAGAAGGGCGCCAAAGTTGAGTCCGGGTCCAAGGCCAAGATTAAGGCCGAGTAGGGAGATCGCACCATGGTCGATACCAGCAAGATCCAGGAGCACATGCCGGTCGTCGGTTCCGATGACGGGCATGTGGGCACGGTGGACCACCTCGACGGGCAGCGCATCAAGCTCACCCGGACCGATCCCGAAGCCGAGGGTCGGCACCACTTCCTCCACATCGACTCGATCGATGCGGTGGAGGATGGCAAGGTCAAGCTGAACCGGACCTCTGCCCAGGCCAAGGACGAATGGGGCACCGCGGAATAGCGCGGCGCGTCGGGCCGGGATACGAAGGGGTTGCCGATGAAGCGACCCCTTTTTTCCGGCCTCACCCCGGTCTGGCATCGGGACCGAAGGCCGCGCCCCAGACCGGACGGATTCGTCCATGCCCGCGAGCGACGCGAAACCTACTCCGCCGGCGCGTGCGCGGTCGGTGCCATCGCCGGGACCGGGACCGCGCCCCGGGCCGCCACGAAGAGCAGGCCGGCCACCAGCATGTAGGCGAGCGCCAGGGTCGGGGTCACCGCGAAGCCGACGGCGGGGCCGTGCATGAAGCCGAAGAAGGTCAAGACGCCCCCGGCCGCCGCGAAGGCCGAGGCCCTCGGGAAGTCGCGCTCGATGATGAAGGTCGCGATGGCGCCGAGGATCAGCCCGCCGAGGATCGCGCCTTCGCCGAGCACGGCGAGGCCGTGATAAAGCACGCCGACCTGCCCGAGCTTGTCCATGCCCACCACAGCGGCGCTCGTGCCGGCCGCCCCCAGCGCCCCGTCGATCAGCGTCTTGGCCCAGGCCGCGAGATGCGGCGCGAAGGCCAGAACGATGGCGGGCGCGTGCGAATGCGGCGTCTCCTGGAAGGCCTGCGCCCCGATCAGCATGCCGATATAGAGCAGGATCGGCGAGATCGCGACGATCGGCACCACGCTGGAGATCAGTGAGATCAGGTTCAGCCAGGCGAGCAGCAGAACGACGATGCCGGTGGCGAAGGAATAGCCGATCCGCCCGCCCATCGCCTTCCAGCCGGGATGGCCGATATAGACGGCGTTGATGAACGGGTTGCCCATGAGGCACCCGATCAGGCTGACGATCCCGTCGGCGGTGAGCACCTGCGTGGTCGGGTAGGCGTCGCCCGCCACTTCCGCACTCTCGACGTTGTCCATAGCCTCCACGAGGTCGTAGATGCCGAAGGGGATCGCCGTCACCAGGATGATCCCGATGAACTCGAAGCCGCCGAAGACGTGGCCGATGGCCGGCAGCGGCACCGAGAACCCGATGCCGGAGAGCGCGCTCGTCAGGCCGGGGCCGCTGACCCCGCCGATGTCGATACCGACCAGCTTGGCGCCCCAGGCGACGGCCATGCCGAACAGGATGGCCACGAGACCGGCCGGAAGCCGGCCCGGATAGCGCACGCCGCCGAACCACGCGAGCAGGATGATGGCGAAGGCGACGACGCCGATCACCGGGGTCTGGATCAGCTCCAGTGCCGGGCGCATGGCGATGAAGGTGACGGAGACGCCGGCGAGGGTTCCGAGGAGCGCCGCGCGCGGCGTGATGCGCCGGATGACGGGGGCGATGAACCCGCCGATCATCAGCATGAAGCTCTGGATGAACACCCAGGCGAGCCCCGCCTCCCAGGCCTTCACCGGATCGCCGGTGGAGAGCTTGATCGGCAGCATGATGACGAAGACCACGATGAACATGTGCGGCACGCTGATGCCGGAGGGCAGCGCGCAGACGTCGTCGCGGCCGCTGGTCTTGGCGAGCCGGTAGCCGAGCCAGCCGTAATAGGCGGTGGAGAGGAAGAGCATCAGGCCGACGGCGGGCAGGATGCGCCCGAAGGTGATCGCGTCGGGCATGCCGAGGACGAAGCGCAGCAGGCCCGTGAGCACCAGCATGTTGACGAGGATGTTGGTGCCGAAGCCGAAGAACGCGTTCCAGTCGCCGGGCACCCAGAGGGCCGGGCGGCGGGATGCGCCGGCCGTGTTCGTCATGCCGATCGCCATGGTGCCCTCCATCGTGCCAGGGCGAGGCGAGTGCGCCGCGCCGGGAAAAGGGGTTCAGCCGTGCCGGCCGAGGGCAGCGATGACGCTGTCCGAATCCGAGACCCAGCCGAAGATGCCGCCCTGCGCCTTGATCATCGCGAGGCCGGCGGCGTGGAACTCGGGGATGTACGACGCGCAGGCATCGGCGACGACGACGCAGCGATAGCCGCGGTCGTTGGCCTCGCGCACCGTCGTGTGCACGCAGACCTCGGTGGTCACGCCGCAGACGAGAAGGGTCGCGATGCCGCGGGCCGCGAGCACGTCGGCGAGGTCGGTGGCGTAGAAGGCGCCCTTGCCGGGCTTGTCGATCACCGGCTCCCCATCCTGCGGCGCCAGGGCGGGAATGATGTCGTGCCCCGGTTCGCCCCGGATCAGGATGCGGCCCATCGGCCCGGGCTGACCGATCCGGGCCGTGGGCTCGCCGCGCTCCAGCTTGGCCGGCGGCGCATCGGAGAGGTCCGGGCGGTGGCCCTCCCGTGTATGCACGACCAGGAGTCCGGACGCGCGGGCCGCGTCGAGGAGGGCCCTCGTCGGCGGCACGGCGGAGGCGAGGAGCGAGACGTCGTTGCCGAGGCTCTCCCCGAAGCCGCCGGGCTCGAGGAAGTCGCGCTGCATGTCGATGATGAGAAGGGCCGTGCTCGACGCGTCGAAGGGGAGCGGGGACGGCTGGGCGTCGAGGAGGTTGGGCATGAGAGGCCTCTCCCAATCGCGAATCGGGCTGACTGCGCCTCATCATGTATGCAAGGATGGGGAAATCCTTGCCCAAACCATACACTTCGATGCCCGAAGATTCGCCTCGCCCTGGCGAGCATCTATGCATGCCCCTAGGGGGGAGCCGGTGCCGTCAGCGTTGCAGGCGCGCCTTGCCCGCGCGGAGCGGAGCGGCCGGCCGCTCCAGCCGGTCCCGCGCCCGTTCGCCGGCCGCCTCGCGGGCGGCGGCGCTCTGGGCGTCGAGGGTCTCGAAGGCGTCCTCGACGACGCTCATGTGGACGAGCATCGCGGAATTCGCGGCGGCGGCGTCCCGCGCGAGGACGGCGCGGACGACGAGGCCGTGCTCGGCATGCGAGCGGGCGAGCCGCCCCGGTGCCTGGAACTGGACGCGGCGGTACGGCGTCAGCCGCCGCCGCAGATTGCGGGCGATCTCGTCCACCACCGTATTGTGGGCGCCCTCGTAGAGGAGCCCGTGAAAGTCCTGGTTGGCGACGACGTAGCTGTCGTGGTCCCCGGCCTCGGCGAGGACGCCCATGCGCTCATGCAGCAGCCGAAGCTGGGCGCGCTCCGCGGGCGTCATGCTCAGGGTCGAGAGGCGGGCGCAGGTCGCCTCGATCTCGCCCATGGCGATGAACAGCATGTCGAGCTGGTCCGGCGTGATCGTCCGCACGGTGGCGCCGAAGCGGGGGCGCAGGTCGATCAGGCCGGTGCCGTTGAGGAGGCGAAGGGCATCGCGCACCGGCGTGCGCGAGACGCCGAAGCGCGTGGCCAGGACCTGTTCGTCCAGCCGGGCGCCCGGCGGGAATTCCCCCGACAGGATGGCGTCGGCGATTCTGTCGGACAGGCTTTCGGAGCGGGTCGGGGACGCAGGCACTGTGGTCTCGGTTCATGACACGCGATCGGCGCAGGGTCGGCCTGCGCGCCATCAGCCTGCGCGCGCCATGAGTACGACGAGTTTCCCCCGTGCCGCAACGGGAGGACGTCGCGGCACGGGGCCGGGAATTCGTTGCAATTTTATGACTCCTCCCATCGGCGATCGGCCGGCGGCCCGCCATGGCACATCGGTTGCGGAGATCCCCTCAGACGTTGCGAATGAGGAGAAGAACGATGGTCGCAAGGGGGCTCACGGCCGCGGCTCTGTCACTCGGCATGATCGGATGCGGCATGGCGGCCGATCTCGATCCGGTGAAGACGCTCAAGGTCGCCGAGCCGGCGCCGGTGAAGGCGCCGTCCTTCTTCCTGTTCTCCGATACGCAGGTCAGCTTTCGCTACCAGTTCCCGGCCGCGGAGCCGGGCGTGCAGATCCAGAAGGCGGATGGCAGCTTCCGCAATCGCGACATCCCGAAATACATCACCAACATTTCCCACGCCGACGCCTGGGCCTACGGCACGAACTTCTTCTCCCTCGACATCCTGCAATCGACGTCCCAGGACCCGGCGGGGACCACCAACGTCCCGGGCGGCTTCGCCCAATACGATCACGGCGCCACGGAAGCCTACGGCCTCTATCGCGGCACCCTCAGCCTGAACGCCCTCACCGGAACCAAGGCCTTCGCCATTCCGGGCATCGTCAAGGACGTCTCGCTCTCCTTCGGTTTCGATGCGAACGCGAAGAACACCGCCTTCGGCCCCAAGAAGCGCGACGTCGTCGGGGGCCTGACCTTCTCGGTCGACGTGCCGGCGGGCTTCCTCAACATCAGCGCCCATGCCTACAAGGAATGGAACCGCAACGGCTTCAACTTCCAGCCCGACCGTGACGTCAGCTTCGACACCGTTCCCGAGTTCGAGATCGTCTACAATTTCCCGCTCACCTTCATCCCCAACATTCCGCTGAGCATCGCCGGCTTCAACAACATCGTGACGCCCAAGGGCAAGGGCATCCGCGACCCGTTCAACTATCCGGGCGGCTATTATCCGGGGACGGGCGTCGAGTTCCTGTCGCGGACGAACCTCGTCCTCGATGTCGGCAAGCTGATCTGGAACCAGCCCAACAAGCTCGATGCCTTCATCGGGTTCCAGTACTGGCTGAACAAGTTCGGCAACGTCGATCGCGCGAACTTCAAGGGGAACGAAGAGAAGAGCTTCCTCGCCGGCATCGCTTTTCACATCTTCTGAATGCACGGATACCCGAACGGCCTGAAATATGCTCCGCTCCGGGGCGCCTGACATCGGGAGCCAGGATGAGCGAACGAGACGCCGGAGCCCGCCGCCTCTGGATCAGGAACCCGCTGGCGATCCTCGCGGCGGAATCCGCCGGCGGCATCGTCGTCGAGGGATCGCGCATCGTGGAGCGCGTGGCGTCGGGCGGGACACCGGCGGCGCCCGTGCACGAGACCTTCGACGCCTCGCGCCACGTGGTCATTCCCGGCCTCGTCAACACCCATCACCATTTCTTCCAGACGCTGACGCGCGCCCATCCCCTTGCGATCAACAAGCCGCTGTTTCCCTGGCTGAAGGCGCTCTACACGGTCTGGGACAAGCTTACCCCGGATGCGTTCCGCCTAGCGACCCGGCTGGCCTATACCGAACTCCTGCTGTCGGGCTGCACCACGGCGGGCGACCACCACTACCTGTTCCCCAAGGGGCTCGAGGCCTCCGTCGACATCCAGGTCGAGGAGGCGAGGAGCCTCGGCATCCGCGCCTTCGTCACCCGTGGCTCGATGAGCGTGTCGGTGCGGGACGGCGGCCTGCCGCCGGACACCCTGGTTCAAGACGACGACACCATCCTGCGTGACAGCGAACGGGTGCTCGGCCTGTTCCACGACACCGCGCCCGGCGCGATGGTGCAGATCGGGCTGGCACCGTGCTCGCCCTTCGCCGTGTCGAAGCGCCTGATGCAGGAGAGCGCGGCGCTGGCCGAGCGCCACGATTGCCGCCTGCACACCCATCTCGGGGAGACCCTCGACGAGGAAGCCTATTGCCTGTCGACCTTCGGGCTGCGCCCGGTCGATTACCTGGAAGAGGTCGGCTGGATGGGCCCGCGCGCGTGGCTCGCCCACGGCATCCACTTCAACGACGCGGAGGTCGCCCGCCTCGGCAAGGCGGGGGTCGGAATCTGCCACTGCCCGACCTCGAACATGACCCTGGCGTCCGGCTGCTGCCGGACCTGCGAGCTCGAGGCGGCGGGCAGCCCCGTGGGTCTCGGCGTCGACGGCTCGGCCTCGAACGACAACTCGAACCTGATGGAGGGCGTCCGCCACGCCCTGATGCTGAACCGCCTCACCTACGGCGCGGAGAAGGTCACCCATCTCGACGCCCTGCGCTGGGCCACCGAGGGCTCCGCCGCCTGCCTCGGGCGCAGCGACATCGGACGGATCGAGGAGGGCCGCGAGGCCGACCTCGCCCTGTTCACCCTGGACGAACTGCGCTTCTCCGGCAGCCACGATCCCCTCGCCGCTTTGGTCCTGTGCGGGGCGCACCGGGCCGACCGGGTGATGGTCGCCGGGCAATGGCGGGTGATCGACGGGCACCCGGTGGGCCTCGACACGCGCCGGCTTCGCGCGGAGCACACGCACTTGGCCCGGCACCTGTTCGGCACGGTTTGACGATGGCGACCGCATTCTCTCCCGCCGCCCAGCCGCCTCGCCCGAGGCAGGGACCGACCCCGCTCTTCGGCGCCTACGGCATCGTCAAGCGCTTCGGCAGCTTCACGGCGAATGACGGCGTCGATCTCGAGATCCGCGCCGGTGAGATCCACGCCCTCCTGGGGGAGAACGGCGCCGGCAAATCGACGCTGATGAAGATCCTCTACGGTCTGCTGGAGCCGACGGAGGGCGTCGTCACGCACAAGGGCGACATCGTGCAGCTGCCCAACCCGGAAGCCGCCCGCCGGCTCGGGATCGGCATGGTCTTCCAGCATTTCTCCCTCTGCGAGAACCTGACGGTGGCCGAGAACATCGCCCTCGTCATGCCCAAGGACCTGTCCGGCCGGGCGCTGGCCGACCGCATCGCCAAGCTCGGCATCGATTACGGCCTTCACCTCGAACCGGATCGCCCGGTCTGGTCGCTCTCGGCGGGCGAGCGCCAGCGTATCGAGATCGTTCGCTGCCTGCTCCAGGACCCGAGCCTCGTCATCCTCGACGAGCCCACCTCGGTGCTCACCCCCGGCGAGGCGGAGGTGCTGTTTTCCGTGCTGGAGCGCCTGCGCGCGGAGGGCCGGGCACTGCTCTACATCTCGCACCGCCTGGACGAGGTGCGCCGCCTCTGCGTACGCGCCACCATCCTGCGCGGCGGCAAGGTGGTGGGGGCCTGCAACCCCCAGGAGGAGACGGCCCGCTCGCTCGCCGCCATGATGGTGGGCAGCGCGGTGCGCGAGGTCACGGGGCGCGCTGGCGGGAAAGTGGGCACGGAACGCCTTCGCCTCGATCACCTCACCCTCCCAGCTCCGGGCCTGCACGCCACCTCGCTGCGCGACGTCTCCCTCGGCGTCTCCGGCGGCGAGATCCTCGGCATCGCGGGCATTGCCGGCAACGGCCAGGCCGAACTCTTCGCCGCCCTGTCGGGCGAGACCCGCGCGCCGGCCCCCGATTCCATACGCATCGACGGCGCCGCCGTGGGGGCGCTCGGCATCAACGCGCGTCGGCGCCTCGGCGCGGCCTTCGTGCCGGAGGAGCGCAACGGCCACGCGGCGGCCCCTCTCATGAGCCTGTCCGAGAACGCCCTGCTCTCACGCTACCCGACCGCGCCGCTGACCCGCTTCGGCCTGCTCCGCCTCGGGGCCGCGCGCGATCTCGCCCGGCGGGTGATCGAGGCCTTCGACGTGCGCAAGGCCGGGCCCGACCCCGCCGCCGGCACCCTGTCGGGGGGCAACCTCCAGAAATTCGTGGTCGGCCGCGAGATCCTGGCCGAGCCCGGCGTGCTCGTCATCAACCAGCCGACCTGGGGCGTCGATGCGGCGGCGGCGGCGCATATCCGTCAGGCGGTGATCGATCTCTCCGCGCGCGGCACCGCGATCCTGGTCATCAGCCAGGACCTCGACGAGCTGTTCGAAATCGCCGGCTCCATCGCCGTGCTGCACGACGGAACGCTCTCGACGGCGGTGCCCTCGGGCGAAACGACCCGCGAGGCCATCGGCCTGCTCATGGGCGGATCGGGAGACCCGTCGGCCGAACCCCAGGACGTGGCAAAGGCGGGGACCCATGCTCACTGACCGATGCCCGCGCATCCCCTCTCCCCGCACGCGGCTACGGCATTCACGCCTGTCGCGAAATGCGCGGCCCTCCTCCCCCTTGTGGGGAGGAGTTGGAGGTGGGGGTGGTGGGGCCACACTCCTGCTGCGGAGGCTGGCGGAGCCACCCCCACTCCTAACCTCTCCCCACAAGGGGGAGAGGGACGCGGTCTGCCTGCAAGAGCAGATGAGCGAATCCGGTAGCAGCCCGCGGGGAGAGGGGACCGGCGCCTTTCCCGAAAGCCCTCCCCAGACGGCCCCGCTCGGGCGGCAGCGGGATCGCGCGCCGGGTCCAACGACACGCGGAGGGCATCATGCGTCTTGACCTCGTTCCCCGCACCCGGCGCTCTCCGGTGCTCGACATCCTCTCTCCGGCGCTCGCCTTCGTGGCGGCGGTGCTGATCGGCGGCCTTGCCGTGGCGGCCCTGGGCGTCTCGCCGGGCGACGCCTTCGTCACCTATTTCGTCACCCCGCTCAGCGAGGTCTGGTCGCTGCAGGAGATCGCCCTGAAGGCCGCGCCCCTGGCGCTGATCGCCACCGGTCTCGCGTTCTGCTACCGCGCCAACCTCTGGAACATCGGCGCCGAGGGCCAGTTCGTCATCGGCGGCTTGGCCGGCGGCTGGGTCGGCGTCGCCACGCACGGCATGGGGGGGTTCACGCTCTGGATCCTGCCCGCGATGCTGATCGCCGGGACGCTCGCGGGTGCTGCCTACGCGATGATCCCGGCCGTGCTGAAGGTCCGCCTCGGCGTCTCCGAGATCCTCACGAGCCTGATGCTCGTCTACGTCGCCCAGCTCCTCCTCGACTACATGGTCCGCGGCCCGTTGCGCGATCCGGCCGGCTACAACTTTCCCCAGAGCGTCGGCTTCGATCCCGCGGCGCGGCTGCCCTACCTCATGGAGGGCGAGACGCTGCATGCGGGCGTGGTGATCGCCTTCCTCGCCGTGGTGCTGGCGACCGTCGTGCTGGCCCGCACCCTGTTCGGGTTCGAGGTCCGGGTCGTCGGCGCGAGCCCGCGGGCGGCGCGCTTCGCCGGCTTCTCGGACGCCCGCCTGACGCTGGCCGTCTTCGCCATCTCCGGCGGCGCGGCGGGCCTTGCCGGCATCGTCGAGGTGGCGGGCAAGATCGGGCAGCTCCAGCCGGAGATCTCGCCGGGCTACGGCTTCACCGCGATCATCGTCGCCTTCCTCGGGCGGCTCTCGCCGCCGGGCATCCTGATCGCCGCCATCGTCATCGCGCTGACCACCATCGGCGGCGAGGGCGCGCAGATCGACCTGAAGCTGCCCCTCGACCTCACCCGCGCCTTCCAGGGCCTGCTCCTCGGCCTTGTCCTCGGGGCCGACGTGTTCGCCGGCTATC
The DNA here is from genome assembly GCF_001422345.1 of Methylobacterium sp. Leaf93. NCBI lineage: Bacteria > Pseudomonadati > Pseudomonadota > Alphaproteobacteria > Hyphomicrobiales > Methylobacteriaceae > Methylobacterium > Methylobacterium sp. Leaf93. Next base: position 536,597 of record NZ_LMMS01000001.1, read on the forward strand.
ACGTGCGGCTCGTGCCCGGCGGCCCGTCCGGCCGCCCGGTCTCGTAGAGCCATTTCGAGGGATACCGGAGCCGATCATGACCCTCGACATCGTCCAGATGGTCCTCGTCACGGTCCTGGCGGCCGCGACCCCCCTGATCCTCGCCGGCATCGGCGAACTCGTGGCCGAGCGCTCCGGCGTGCTCAACCTCGGCGTCGAGGGGATGATGATCTTCGGCGCCGCCGTCAGCTTCGCCGTGGCGATGCAGACCGGCTCGACCTTCCTCGGGGCGCTGGGCGGGGCCGGAGCCGGCCTGCTCCTGGCCGCCCTGTTCGGTATCCTCACCGTCGGGCTCGCGGCGAACCAGGTCGCCTCTGGCCTTTCCCTCACCATCCTGGGGCTCGGGCTGTCGGGGCTGGTGGGCGCAAACTATGTCGGGATGAAACGCGATCCGGCGCCGCACCTGTCCCTCCCCGGCCTCACGGACCTGCCCGGAATCGGCCGGCTCGTCTTCGGCCAGGACGCCTTCGTCTATACGGCGGTCGCCCTCGTGGTGGCCGTGTCGTGGTTCCTGTGGCGGACGCGGGCGGGCCTGACCCTGCGCGCCATCGGCGACGACCACGTGGCGACCCACGCCCTCGGGCTGAAGGTGCGCAAGGTCCGCTTCCTCTCGGTGCTGTTCGGGGGCGCCTGCGCCGGGCTCGGCGGGGCCTATCTCGCGCTGGCCTACACGCCGTTCTGGTCGCCGGGGATGACGGCGGGCCGCGGCTGGATCGCCCTCGCCCTGGTGGTCTTCGCCTCGTGGCGGCCCCTGCGGGTCGCGGCCGGTGCCCTGCTGTTCGGCGGGGCGACGGTGCTGCAGCTCCACGCCCAGGCCGCCGGACTCGGCCTGCCGGGCCAGCTCCTCTCCGCCCTGCCCTATCTCGCCACCATCCTGGCCCTGGTCTTGCTCTCCCTCGGGCAGCGCCACGGCGGCTCGCTGGCGCCCGCCTCGCTCGGGCGGGTCTTCACGCCGAGCCGGTAAAGTACAGAGCCCATGAACGGCGCCGATGGGTGCGCGGCAATGGATCGAGAGGGACGACACGATGCGGGGCAGGTCCACGATGCGCGGTAGAACCATGAGACTCGGCGGTGCGGTTCTGTGCGCGATGCTTACTGCCGGGCCGGCGCTCGCGGCCGACAAGCTGAAGGTCGGCTTCGTCTATGTCGGGCCGGTGGCCGATTTCGGGTATTCCTACCAGCACGACCTCAGCCGCAAGGCCCTGGCGGAGGCCTTGCCCGACAAGGTCGAGACCACCTTCCTTGAGAACGTGCCCGAGGCCGACAGCGAGCGCTCCATCGAGAAGCTCGCCCGCTCCGGTGCCGGCCTGATCTTCACCACCTCCTTCGGCTTCATGGAGCCGACCCTGAAGGTGGCGCGGAAGTTTCCCAAGGTGAAGTTCGAGCACGCCACCGGCTACAAGCGCTCCGACAACGTCTCCACCTATTCCGCCCGGTTCTACGAAGGCCGCTACGTCTGCGGGAAGATCGCCGGAAAGCTCTCGAAATCCGGCACGGTGGGCTACATCGCGTCCTTCCCGATCCCGGAAGTCGTCAGCGGCATCAACGCCTTCATGCTCGGGGCGCAGGCGGTCAACCCGAACATCAAGATCAAGGTGGTCTGGGTGAACACCTGGTTCGATCCGGGCAAGGAGGCGGAGGCGGCCAAGGCGCTCCTCGCGCAGGGCGCCGACATCCTGACCCAGCACACCGACTCGGCCGCTCCCCTCCAGGAGGCCGAGAAGCAGGGCAAGCTCGCCTTCGGCCAGTCCTCGGACCAGTACCGTTTCGCCCCAAAGGCCCAGCTCACCTCCATCACCGACGACTGGAACGGCTACGTGATCGCGGAGGCCAAGGCGGTCCTCGACGGCACCTGGAAGAGCCACGACACCTGGGGCGGCATCAAGGACGGCATGGTCGTCCTGGCGCCCTTCACCAACATGCCCGACGACGTGAAGGCCATGGCCGAGGAGACCAAGCAGGCCATCGCGGACGGCAAGATCCACCCCTTCGCCGGGCCGGTGCTGAAGCAGGATGGAAGCGTCGCCGTGAAGGAGGGCGAGACCGCCCCCGACCCGATGATCCTCGGCATGAACTGGTACGTGAAGGGGATCGACGACAAGCTGACGCAATAACCCCTTCCTATCTCCCTCGAACGAAGAAGCCCCGCCGGAGCGTTCCGGCGGGGCTTCTTCGTTCATGGGAGCGTCACTGCGATCAGTGGTTGTGGTGGCGCGCCGGCCGGTCGGCCTTCGTCTCCTCGGAGGGCGGGGGAACCGGCACACCGACCCCGCGTGGCGCGGCGATGGCATCGCCGCTCCGGATCGCCTCCCGCTCGTTCTGCGGGCCGGCGATCCCCTCGGTCCCGCCGGGAGCCGTCGCCGGATCGCGGCCGGCGGGCGCACCGGTCCCCTGGGCGAGGGCGGCGCCGGTCAACCCGAAGAGCCCGCACAGAGCGAGGGCCGAGATCGTCATACGCATGGTCGAAGACCTTCCAAGAGAGGCGAAGAGCAAGAGAACCGTAAAACGACAAGCAAGTCTTTGGCCGCTCGAAGAAGATCGAAGAGGTTCCGCGTCAGCTTCCGCGATAGGTCTGGTAGCTCCAGGGGGTCGCCACCAGCGGCACGTGATAATGGCCCTCCGGGTCGCCCACGCCGAAGCGCAGGGGCACGATGTCGAGGAAGGGCGGTTCGGGGAGAGCGAGGCCTGGACCCGCTCCGACCCGCCGGAAGTGGTCGCCGAGCCCGAAGCGCAGTTCGTAGGTGGCGATCGGCACGGGGCGCCCGTGGATCAGGGGCATGTCGGTGCGGCCGTCCGCGTTGGTCACCGCGCGGGCCACCAGCACCGCCTCCGTCGCGGAGACGAACTCGACGAGGTCGACGGCCACCCCGGCGGCCGGCTTCCCCCGGACGGTGTCGAGGACATGGGTCGAGATCCGGCCCGTCGTGGCGAGCGGACCGGGGCCGCTCACCAGGGCGTTCAGGCGGATCGCGGCGATCCGCATCACCTCGGCCTCGGCCGTGCGCCGCTCCACATCGGGAGCGGATTCCAGCCGCGCGTCGAAGGTCCCGAGCAGCGAGGCGCGGCCGTGCCGCTTGACGCACAGGATGAAGGGGATCCCGAATTTGTCGCGGTAGGCCGCGTTGAGCGCCTCGAACCGGGCGTATTCCGCGTCCGACATCCGGTCGAGGCCGGCCGCGGCCTGCTCCGCGATGGAATCGGGGGCGATGGCCCCGGATCGGGCGGCGCGCCCGGCGAGTTCGGGATGGCCGGTGAGCAGCGCGAGGCGCCGCCCCTCCGGCGCGCCCTGGACCGCATCGCGCATGGCCGAGAACAGCGCCTCCACGGTGGCGAAGGGCCGCTGCGGCAGGGCCGCCTCGGCCACCCAGGGCGCGTGTTCGAACACGGCACCGAGCGTGGCCACGAAGTCCGCATCGGAGGCCTCGTTCAGAGCTGCGAGTGTCGACGCCATGGCGGCGGGCTCTCCGTTGAAGGCAGGCGATGACGACGCATCGCAGGCCCGGCCGGTGCAGGCAACGGGCCATGCGCGCCACCGCCGGGTCCCGCCCCGGTGGCACACGCCTTGCGCCCACGGACACCGCATCCCCGCTGAGGGATCTGCCCGGAGCGGCGGAGGCGTCGACCCCATGACCAGTGCCACGACCATCGCCGCCCCTCCCGACAGCATCCATGCCGCCGAGCCGGTCAAGGCGCCCGTGACGACGGTGCCTCCCGTCGCCCTCGCTCTGCTCGGGCTGCAGCACGTCCTGGTGATGTATGCCGGCGCCGTCGCGGTGCCGCTGATCGTCGGGCGCGCCCTGAAACTCCCGCCGGATCAGGTGGCGATGCTGGTGAGCGCCGACCTGTTCGCGTGCGGGCTCGCGACTCTGCTGCAGAGCTGGGGCCTGCCGGGGATCGGCGTGCGCATGCCGGTGATGATGGGCGTCACCTTCGCCGCCGTCACGCCCATGGTCGCCATGGGGACCAATCCCGAGATCGGGCTGACCGGCATCTACGGCGCCGTGATCGCGGCCGGCCTGTTCGCGTTTCTCGTGGCGCCGCTCATCGGACGGCTGCTGCCGCTGTTCCCGCCCGTGGTGACCGGAACGATCATCCTGGTCATCGGCGTCTCGCTGATGAAGGTGGGCGTGAACTGGGCCGCCGGAGGAATCGGCAACCCGGATTACGGGGCACCGCTCCATCTCGCCATCGCCGCCTTCGTGCTGTGCGTGATCCTGGCGATCACCCGCTACGGCACCGGCTTCGTCAATTCGGCCTCGGTGCTCATCGGCATCGTCGCCGGGATGCTCGTGGCCGCCGCCTTCGGGTTGGTCGATCTCGGCCATGTGGCCACCGCGTCCTGGTTCGACGTGGTGCGGCCCTTCGCCTTCGGCGCCCCGACCTTCGATCCCGTCTCGATCGTCACCCTCTGCATCGTGATGATCGTGGTGATGATCGAATCGACCGGGATGTTCCTGGCGCTCGCCGAGATCTGCGCCGACCCCGTGGACGAGAAGCGCCTGACCAGGGGCCTGCGCGGCGACGGCCTCGGCACCGTCATCGGCGGCATCTTCAACACGTTCCCCTACACCTCGTTCTCGCAGAATATCGGGCTCGTCGGCGTCACCGGGGTGCGCACCCGCTACGTCGCGGTGGTCGGCGGGTTCATCATGCTCGGGCTCGGCCTCGTCCCGAAGCTCGCGGCGCTGGTCGAGGCGGTGCCGCAATGCGTGCTCGGCGGGGCCGGGCTCGTGATGTTCGGGATGGTCGGCGCGACGGGCGTGCGCATCCTCGGCGCGGTGGACTTTGCCCGCAATCGCAACAACCTGTTCGTCGTTGCGGTCTCCGTCGGTTTCGGCATGATCCCCCTCGTCGCCCCGGCCTTCTTCAAGCAGATGCCGCACGCGCTGCACCCGCTCCTCGAATCCGGAATCCTGCTCTGCGCGATCGCGGCGGTGAGCCTGAACCTGTTCTTCAACGGCCTGACCGGCGACGAGGCCGCCCGCGCCGCGGCCCGGCATCAGGCGGCGTCCTCCGAACATTGAGGACGGCCGTCGTCCTTCATCGCCCCTCCTGGGAGACAAGCATGCCCCTGATCGCCTCCAAATACGGCAAGGGCCGCGTGCGGGTGATGCGCCTCACCCGCGACGGCGACGACCACACCCCGCGCGAACTGTCCCTCGCGGTCCTGATGAAGGGGGCCTTCGAGGCCGCCTGGACCGACGGCGACAACCGGGCCTGCGTCGCCACCGACAGCGTGAAGAACATCGTCAACGTGGTGGCGGCCAAGAACCTGTCCCTCGACAAGGAAGCCTTCGCCGAGGCCGTCGCCGCGACCTTCCTCGACACGTATCCGCAGGTCGAGGAGATCGGGATCGAGGGCAAGGAGACGCGCTGGCTGCGCCAGGCCATCGGCGGCCGGCCGCATGGCCACGTCTTCACCCTCGACGGCAACGGGACGGGCTACGTCAAGCTCGTGGCGAGCCGCGACGGCGCCGTGCTGCAGTCGGGGCTGCGGGGCTTCACCTTCATGAAGACCACGCAATCGGGCTGGGCCGACTTTGTCGATGACGCGTACCGCACCCTGGCCGACGCCACCGACCGCATCGCCGCGACCGCCATGGACGCCACCTGGACCTGGGCCAGCGCGCCCGCCGACTACACCGCGACCAATGCCCGGGTGCTCGACATCCTGATCGAGGTCTTCGGCACGACCTACAGCGCCAGCGTGCAGGACAGCATGTACCGCATGGGCGAGGCGGTCCTGGCGGCCATTCCCGAGATCGCCGAGATCGGGTTCGCCATGCCGAACAAGCACTACATCCCGATCAACCTGACACCGTTCGGGCTGGAGAACCCCAACACGGTGTTCCTGCCCACCGACGAGCCCCACGGTCAGATCGAGGCGACGATCGGGCGAGGCTGAGCCGCACGATCCCGGCCCTTCGGAAGAGGGGGAGTGCCGCCTTCCGAACGGCCTTCCGCGAGGCCGCGACCACGGGCGCCCGGCCCGGTCCCCGTAATCCCCGAACGTCCGGCAAGCGCGTCGATGGAGCGAGGACGCGCGGGCGGCGGAAGAGTCATGCCATGCCGGCCATGACTGGCAAAAAATGTCGCAGCCCGAACCAAACCCATGGGATGAAACGGCTTATTCCTGTGGCCATCGATCCGGAGGATATGGCTTGCACGCTCGGTGCATGAACATGATGCACACGCACTGACCATTCCGTGTTGCTTTACGAGGCTTTGGTGCACAAATTCTAGGTTATTGGCCGGGACTGCCGCGTCTCCTCAGGCAGTCCGGCCCGAACCTGGGACGACATCCATGACGACACGCCTCATTCTGGGAGCCGCCCTCGGTCTCGCCTTGTCCGGCACCGCTTTCGCGCAAAGTTACACCGCACCGGCCGGCATCCCGGCAGCGACCGCCCCCGGCGGTCTCGACGGACAGGCCGCCGCCCGGAACGTCGGCGAATACGACAGCCGCTTCTCCCGCCCCATTCGCACCCGGATCGATGCGGACGGCGCAGTCACGACGGGATCGGTGAGGCCGACCCCGCCACGCCACCGCGACTGAGGCCCCAGGGCGGAAAGCGGCCCGGGCGGAAGCGCGCAGGATTGGCCACCCTCGATACCCTGCGTGCCACGGTGAACGGCATGGCGAGGTGGCTGTGAAGGTGGAGGACAGCCGCAAGGGAGAGCGCCCGCGCGGAAGGCTCGAACGCCTCGTTGCTCCCAACGCTGGTGAACTGCAAGGAAGCGAAGACCGCCCCTTGGCCGGGTCGCACCAGAGATGCCGGAAAACACAGCAAAAAGCCCCGATCGCATTCCCGACCGAGACTGACTGCTTTGAACTGTTTTGGAAAACCGCGATCGAATCAGCGATTTATTTGGTGGGTGCACAAGGGTTCGAACCTTGGACCCGCTGATTAAGAGTCAGCTGCTCTACCAACTGAGCTATGCACCCATTGCCTTGCGGCAGTCGCGGCAGCCACCAAACCCGCTGCGACGAGGGGGCTGATAGCAAAGGCCCCGGGGGGTGTCCACCCCCGGGGCGTCATTTTTCCGGCTAAACCGATGCGGCGTGCTGGGCGTGGAGGCGCACCGCCGTGGCCGAGAGCTTGTTCAGGGCGGAGAGATAGGCGCGGGCCGAGGCCACCAGCGTGTCGGGATCGGCGCCCCGCGCCGTCACGCTGCGGTCGCCGGCCTTCAATCGGACGGAGACCTCGGCCTGGGCGTCGGTGCCCTGCGTCACGGCGTCGACCTTGTAGAGTTCGAGCTGCGCCTCGTGCGGGACCAGGGCCTGGATCGCATTGAACACGGCGTCCACGGGGCCGTTGCCGTCGGCCTCCTCGGTGACGATGCGGTCGTCGATGGCGAGCTTCATCGTGGCGCGCTGCGGCCCGCGCGTGCCGGCGATGACCGAGAGCGAGACGAGGCGGATGCGGTCATGCGCCGTGGCGAGGCCCTGGTCGACCAGGGCCTCGATATCCTCGTCGTAGACGTGCTTCTTGCGGTCGGCGAGCGCCTTGAACCGCTCGAACACGTCCTGCAACTGATTGTCGGCGAGATGCAGGCCGAGTTCCTCCAGCTTCGAGCGGAAGGCCGCGCGGCCCGAATGCTTGCCCATCACCAGGGAGGTCTTGGCGACCCCGACGGAGGCGGGCGTCATGATCTCGTAGGTCTCGGTATGCTTGAGCATGCCGTCCTGGTGGATGCCGCTTTCATGCGCGAAGGCGTTCCGGCCGACGATGGCCTTGTTGTACTGCACGGGGAAGTTCGTCGCGTGGGAGACGAGCTTCGAGGCGCGGGTGAGCATCGTGGTCTCGATGCCGGTCTCGTAGGGCATCACGTCGCCGCGGGTGCGGATCGCCATGACGATCTCCTCCAGGGCCGCGTTGCCGGCGCGCTCGCCGATGCCGTTCACCGTGCACTCCACCTGCCGGGCACCGCCTTCCACGCCGGCCAGGGAGTTGGCGATGGCCAGACCGAGATCGTCGTGGCAATGCACCGAGAAGATCGCCTTGTCGGCATTCGGCACCCGTTCGCGCACCTGGCGGAACATGCTGCGGTATTCGTCGGGCGTGGCGTAGCCCACCGTGTCGGGCAGGTTGATCGTCGTCGCACCGGCCCGGATCGCGGCCTCGACGCAGCGGCACAGATAGTCGATCGGCGTGCGCGTCGCGTCCATGGCCGACCATTCCACGTCCTCCACGAGGTCGCGGGCCTGGGCCACGGTCTTGAGGATGATCTCGACCACCTCGTCCTGGGACTTGCGCATCTGGTGGGCGAGGTGGATCGGCGAGGTCGAAACGAAGGTGTGGATGCGCCCCCGCCGGGCGAGGCGGACGGCTTCGCCGGCCCGCGCGATGTCGGCGGGGATGGCGCGGGCGAGGCCGGCGATGGTGGCGCGCTTCGAGCGGCGGGCGATCTCGGAGACGGCCTCGAAATCACCGATCGAGGCGATGGGGAAGCCCGCCTCGATGATGTCGACGCCCATCGTGTCGAGGAGTTCGGCCACCGCCAGCTTCTCGTCGAGGGTCATGGTGGCGCCCGGGCATTGCTCGCCGTCGCGCAGGGTCGTGTCGAAGATGAGGACCCTGTCCTTCGGGGAGGCGTTGGGCTGGGCGGTGATGTCGGTCATGGCGTGTCGTCCTGTCGGAGGCGCGGTCGCTGAGGGACGCGGCGCCTTGATCCATCGATCGGCTCGACGAAGCCCTCGAGGGCCCCGGTCGCGAAACGATCCCCTGAGAGCCCAGGCGCACGCGCCCGGACGGCCCTCAGGGGCGGATAAGGAGGAGAAGGCCGACGAGGAGCGCTCGGGGACGCGCATGACCACGCACCGCTGCGAAGGCGGTGTCTGCGGTTCCCTGCGTGGAGCCGGCGCTGGCCAAGGCTCGTCTCTCCCGAATGGCGTAGCGGCCGCGCGAACGATGCGACCGAACGGCTTCGTACCCCTCGACGCCCCCGTTGACAAGGATCGCTCTGCACGCACCGCCGTCCATCACATCTTCGTGGGCAGGGATCCGGCCATTGTCGCGTGCCGGTTCGCGACTAGCTTGACGTTCGTCCGTTCAACGGCACGGCGTGCGCCTCGTACCGCGCCGACATAACAATATCGGAAGGAAACACCCGTCCATGTCGCGCACTTTCCTGCGTCGAATCGTGCTGCCCGGCCTCGTTCTGCTTGCCGGCACCGCCCCCGGCTTTGCCATCGACCTCACCAAGACCATCGATATCGCGGCTCCCCCGGCCAAGGTCTGGGCGACGATCGGCGATTTCTGCGGCATCGGCAATTGGCACCCGGCCATCGCCAAATGCGAGCCCTCCACCAAGGGCGGCACGATGCTGCGCAAACTCAGCCTCAAGGGCGGCGGCGCCATCGTCGAATCGCAGACGGCGCGCGACGACAAGGCGATGAGCTACACCTACGCCATCGTCGAGAGCCCGCTGCCGGTCTCCGACTATTCCTCCACCCTCGCGGTGAGCCCGAAAGGCTCAGGATCGACGGTGACGTGGACGGGGACCTTCAAGGCCAAGGGTGTTCCGGACACGGTGGCGACCGATGCCATCACGGGGATCTACGAGTCCGGCCTCGCGGCCATCGCCGAGAAGGCCAAATGACGCGCTCGCGTGACGGGCTGACGTGACGGTCCGACACGGGGTCCGGGATCGTCGCCGGAGCCCCGGCTGCGGTGATTGACCCGCCCCTCGCGTGAAGGCAAGAACCCGGCGCGGCGTCCATGCCGTGCCGGCCATCGCGCCGGAGCGTGAAGGAGAGCCGCCGTGACCAGGAACATCGTGCCGCCGCAACCGGCCAGCCTGATGCTGGCCATCGGCCTCGCCGCGTGGCTCGGAGCCTGCACCTCGTCCGGCCCCTCTCCGAAGGCGGCGGTGGCGCCGGCCGCCGCCCCGGTCGCTGTCGCCTCGGCCCCGTTGCCGGCAGGCTCCGGCTGCGGTCCGAGCATCGCCCGCACACAGGCCGTGGTGGACAGCGATGTGGCGACCGGCAATCTCAACGCGCCGGTGGGCGCACGGTTCTCCTCCGACCTCGCGCGCGCCGCGGAAGCCTGCGCCGCCGGGCGGGAGCGTGAGGCGATCGGCCTGCTCGCCGCCGCCAAGTCACGCTACGGCTATCCGTAGGCTCGGGCATTCCTTCGGGATCGCCGCATCCCACGAAAGAGGCGACCCGACCCGGACCCACGGCGCGGGCGGCGCAGAAGCACTCGACCCCCTCGCGAAAGTGTGACCCTGCCTTGGGGCGAATGGGGCCGGGGCATGCGACAGCAAAGAGCGCAGGCGAGATCCGGTTCATCTCACGAATCCTCTCGGAGGATTGCAGCAATGCCCCCGCCTTCTCGACGATCATTGACGGGTCTTCGGTCGGCGACTGAAAAGCCACACTGGCCATGTCCTTGCTGCGTTGCCATAAAAGGGCCGGGAAATCTCCTAGTGTCGGGGGCTACGGAATTTCGGTGACAGGCCCCGCGACGCATGAGCTCAGCGCCCAACAACATCACGCGCCTGCCGACCGCCAGGGCCACCACACTCGAATCCAAGGAGGCGGTGACCAGGGAGGAGCGGGCCCGGTCCAGCGAACTTGCTGTAAACGACGACCGCGAGATGGTTCCCCGGCGGGACGACGACGCGAGGCGGGAGCTGGCGCTCGATTCCGGGGAAGACGAGACGTTTTCCCTCATCCCCCTGCCGCAGCCCGAACATAACTGGAGCCACACGCTGCTCAGCTTCGGCATCGTCGTGCTTCTGCCCCTATGCCTGCTCGGGCTGTATTTTCTGTTCCTCGCCACGCCGCAATACTTCGCCGAATTCCGCTTCTCCGTGACCGAGGTGACGCCGTCGGCCGGCCCCCTCGGCGGAGGGGGCAGCGGGGGCACGACCGCATCGGCAGTGGCCAGCGCCATGGGCGGTCACAGCGCGGCAGCCGGCGGCGGTACCGCGCAGAATTTCGTCGTGATCGACTATCTCAAGAGCCGTCAGGTGGTCGACGAGCTGTCTCAAAGCGTCGATGTCCGAGAGATCTACAGCCGTCCCGAGATCGATTGGCCGAACCGGTTCGACAGGAGCCGGTCGACGGAGCACCTGGTGCGCTACTGGAACAAGATGATCTGGGCGAATTACGACCCGCTCACCGGGCTCGCTTCCGTCGAGATCAAGGCGTTCCGGCCCGACGATGCCCTGACCATCGCCAATCAACTCGTCACGCTGTCGGAGAACCTCGTCAACAAGATCGCCAAGCGCGCCGAGGAGGATGCCGTCAAGTTCGCCGAGCAGGAGGTCGTCCGGGCCAAAGCCGGCCTCGACAAGGCCCGCGCCGCCATGGCCGAGTTCCGTGAAAAGGAGGGGGTGATCGATCCGATACCCAGCGTCGTCTCGGGCAACACCCAGCTCATCGGCACCCTGCGCGGATCGGTGTCGCAGTTGGAGGCCGATTACGACACGATCCGGAGACAGAATCTCAGCGAGTCGGCGCCCTCCGTCGTGGCCCTCAAGTCCCGCGTCCAGGCGGCGCGCGAGCAGCTGGCCTCCGTCGAGCGCGAGGTCTCGGGCAGCCGCTCCGGTCGCAACGTCCTGGCCGGCGTCGTCGCCCGGTTCGAGGCCCTCGATATGGACCGGCAATATGCACAGGCGATCCTGCTCACCTCGCTGCAATCCCTCGACCGCGCACGGGCCAGCGCAGCCGCCCAGCACCTCTATCTCACGCCCTACGTTCGCCCGGCCCTGCCCGAAAGCGCCGGCGGACCACGTGTCTTCCTGTCGATGGCGCTCGGAGCCTTCATCCTGGCAGCGATCTGGTTCATCGGCCTGCTCGCCGTGCGCTCGATCGTAAACAGCCGCGCCTGAACGGGGCCAACTCGGTCTCGGACACTCATTCCGGCCTCGTGACGCGCCCCCGGCACGGGGTGCTCGGGGGCCGGTCCCGTAACCCGCCACTCCACGTCCCTCGGCATCCCTGGATCGCGACTGAACGATGGCAAACTCCTCGATCGTCCTTCCGGCTGCCCCCTCCAAGCAGAGGGCACGACCGTGGCTGACGATCATGACGGCATTGATCGTCCGTGATTTCTGGGTCCGCTTCCGCAATTATCACCCGGCTCTGGGCGTCATCCTCTTCATCGAGCCCGTCATCCTCGTTGTGATGATTGCGGGATTGCGAATCTATCTCTTCGGAAAGGAGCCTCCCTTCGGCCCCTCGGTTCTTCTGTTCATGGGGACCGGCGTCTTCCCGTTCTACATCTTTCGCCGTTGCGCGCGCGGTGTTGGTACACAGAAGTCGCGAGCGAAGGAGTATTACTTCGTCAAGCCGTTCGATTTCCTACTATCGAGATTCTTCATCCATCAGATTCAAAACTTTATGCTGATGGCCCTGTTCTTCTCGTCGCTCTATGTATACGGGATACGAGAGGCCATGCCCTGGGCTCCCGAAAACTGCCTCCTGAGCCTGACCGCAGTCGGCTTCCTGGCCTTCGGAATGGCGCTCGTCAATTCGACCATCCAGTCGTATTTTCCGGGCTGGGGTAGAATCTATGGCTTCCTGAGCCGTCCGATGATGATGTTCAGCGGCGCGTTCAAGACGGTCGACCTGACACCGGAGCCCGTGCGGACGATCTATTCCTGGAATCCGCTCTCGCATGTGATCGAGCTGTTCCGCGTGGGATTCTACCCGAACTATCCCCATGCTAGCTTCGATGCCATCTATCTCACCAAATGGTGCGTCGGCATGATCTTCGTTGGTATCTTGTGCTACAACAATAAAGCCAAGGACTGAATCCGGGTCGTCCCGGTTACGGTGCCCCCAGCTCCAGCCCGACCTTCATCACCGCGCCGTCCTCCTTGTCCGGATGGACCGCGAAGCCAAGACTGCGGCACACGGCCAGCATGGGGCGATTCTCCCGGAGGACCGTGCCTTCGATGCGCCTCAGGCCTTCCGCCCTCGCCCAGTCGATCATCAGCTGCATCAGGGCGAAGCCGAGGCCGGTACCCTTGCGGTCGCTACGGATCAGGATGGCGTATTCGCCGCTCTCGTGATTCGCATCCGCGTGGAGGCGGACCGCGCCGAGCATCGACGCCGTCTGCGCGTCGATGGCGACGAAGGCGATGGCGCGGGCGTAATCGAGCTGCGTCAGCCGCGCCAGGAAGGCGTGGTTGAAATCGCGGACCGGCATGAAGAAGCGCAGGCGCAGATCCTCGGCGCTGACCTGCTCGAAGAAGCTCTTGAACAGCCCCTCGTCCTCCGGCCGCACCGGGCGCACGGTGACCTTCTCGCGCTTCAGGACGAGGTTGCGCTCCCATTCCACCGGATAGGGGCGAATGGCGAAGCGCGGATTGCGGGTGCCACCGCGCCGCTCCGGGGCCGGGCCGACCAGCACGCGGGCGTCCAGGGCCAGCACGCCGTTGGCATCGGCGAGCAGGGGATTGATGTCGAGTTCGCGCACCTCCGGCAGGTCGGCCGAGAGCTGGGCGAGCTTGACGAGGACGAGGCCGAGCGCCCTCCGGTCCACCGCCGGGACGTCGCGATAAGCGGCCAGCCGCCGCGCCACGCGGGTGCGGTCGATGAGTTCGCTGGCGAGCCGGAGGTCGAGGGGAGGCAGGCTGAGCGCCCGGTCGTCGATGACCTCCACGGCGACGCCGCCCCGGCCGAACACCACCACGGGACCGAAGACGGGATCCTCGGCGAGGCCAGCGATGAGTTCCCGGCGTTTGCCCTTGCGCACCATGGGCTGGACCGCGAACCCCATGATCCGCGCATCCGGCCGCTGGCGCCGGGCCCGGGTGAGGATGTCGGCGGCGGCAGCGCGCACATCGGCCTCGCTGGTGAGGTCCAGGCGCACCCCGCCCACATCGGATTTGTGGACGATGTCCGGTGAGACCACCTTCAGCGCCACCGCGCGGCCCTCGGCGATGATGGGCCAGGCCGCCGCAGCCGCTGCATCGATGTCGGGGGCGAGCGTCAGCGGCACGCTGTCGATGCGGTAGGCGGCCAGAAGGCCCGCCACGGCATGGGGATCGAGCCAGGTCTCCCCCGCCTCAATGGCGGCCATCACGATGGCGCGGGCGGCCTCCACGTCGGGGGAGAATTCGCGCGGCAGGGAATCCGGCGTGCGCATCAGGTCGTCCTGCGCCTCGCGGTAGCGGACGAGGTGCATAAAGCCTTCGACCGCGTCGGCGTCCGTGGCGAAGCGCGGGATGCCGGCGGCGGCGAGCACAGCGCCGGCCTCTCCGTCATCGCCCACCGTCACCGCGAAGACGGGCTTGCGCCGTCCGCCCCTGCGCCGGGCCGCGCTCACCGTGTCCGCGATGGCTGCGGCGACGCCGGCGCTGTCGGAGCGGGCGGTGGGCACGTGGATGGCCAGCACGGCGTCGTTGGCGGGATCGGCGAGAAGGGGCCTGAGGGCGTCGGCATAGGCTTTCGCATCGGCCTCGACGCCGAGATCGGCGGGGTTGCCGCCGAGCCCCGCCGCGGCCAGCGTGCCGCCCCGGTCCGCGAGCCTGTCGGCGGCGAGCGCCCCGATGCCCTCGCCGTTCCCCAGGATGGCGAGGCGTTGGCCGGGAAAGGGGCGCTGCCGGCCCAGCGTCTCCACCGCCGAGAACATGGCGTCGAGCCCGTCGACGCTCAGCAACCCAGCCCGCCGGAACGCCGCCTCGTAGACCGCATCCGGCCGGGCCAGGGCGCCGGTATGGGTGACGGTGTGGCGCAGGGGAGCCGCGTGTCGCCCCGTGCGCAGCACCAGGACCGGCTTGGCGCGGGCGGCGGCGCGGGCCGCCGACATGAACTTGCGCGCGTTGGGAATCACGTTCAGCGACAGCAGGATCGCGCGGGTATGGATGTCGGCGGCGAAATGGTCGAGGCAATCGGCGATATCGATGTCGCAGGCGGTGCCGAGGGACAGGATGGCCGAGAATCCCACATCGCGATGCGCGGCCCAGGCGACGATACCCGCCGCCACCGTGCCCGATTGCGAGATGAGGGCGAGATCGCCCGCCTTAGGCGCCGCCGCGAACAGGCTGGCATCGAGCTGCGCGCGCGGCACGGTCAGGCCCATGCTGTTGGGGCCGAGGAGACGCATGCCCCATTGCCGGGCCCGGTTGCGCACCGCCTCGCAGAGATCCTCCGGCAGATCGGAGGTGAGGATCACGGCTACGGCGGCACCCCGCAGCCCCGCCTTCTCCACCCAGCCCTCCACCTCCGCGGCCTGGGCCACGATCACCACGAGATCCGGCGTTTCGGGCAGGTCGTCGAGGGTGGGAAGGCCCGCCTCGCTGACGAGATGGACGGGGCCGGCGAACCCGGCCTTCCCCAGGTTGCCGACCACGGCCTGGCCGACCGCGTCTTGGCCAACCGCGCCTTGGCCGAGGCCGACGACCGCGATCGCCCGCGGGGCGAGCAACGCCTCGAAGCGATAGGTGCTCATGGACTGGCGTAACCTTCGATCAGACCGGGGCGACGGCGTGCGACATCGCGCCGGACGGCAAGGTATAGGGCGCGGATCACTCTCGACCGGGGGAACCACATGTCAGAACCCACAGCTTACGAGATTTCCTGCGCGATCGTCGAGGCGATGCGCTCCCTCATCACCCTGGGCCTGAGCCAGGGCACCGCCGGGAACGTCTCGGTACGCCACGGCGACGGCTTTCTCATGACACCCTCCGGGATCCCGGCCGATGCACTGCGCCCGGAGGACATCGTGCCGATGAGCATGGAGGGGAAGCACGGCCATGCCCTCGTCCCCTCCTCCGAATGGCGCTTCCATCGCGACATCCTGCGGCAACGGCCCGAGATCGAGGCCGTCGTGCACGCCCATCCGACCTATTGCACCGCCTTCGCCATGTGCGGCGCCGAGATTCCCGCCGTCCATTACATGATCGCGGCCGCCGGCGGCCCGACGATACGCTGCGCGCCCTATGCTCCCTATGGAACCGAGGACCTGTCGGTCGCGGCGGTGGCCGCCCTCGACGACCGCCTCGGCTGCCTCCTGGCCAACCATGGCATGATCGCGATCGGCAGTAATCTCGGCAAGGCCTTGTGGCTGGCGGTAGAGATGGAGGCCCTATGCCGCCAATACGCCGTCGCCCTCCAGGTAGGGAAGCCGGTCATACTGTCCGACGCGGAGATCGCGCGAACGATCAGGCGCTTCGAAAACTATGGGCCACGGAGCCGCACGGAAACGCCTTGAGGTCGCCCCCACGTCCAGAGGGCTCTGGCCGCGATGATTACGTAGAGGTTGCTCGGCACGCGCCCTCGGAGGCCGAGATCGGCCTCCCGACATCAGGTTTTTAGGAAATTTTCCCTCCCGGCGCGGTCGTTCAACCGGCCCGCTGGCCGCGTCGCGCGCCGCATGTGCGCGCCAATGCCATGTGTAGTTTTTTACCGCATCGCACATCTGAAGTTGCGACTATGAGCTAAAAGAGTTCACCGACCAGCATAAAGGTTCCAGTTCCACAAATAAATTTTGAATTTTTTGTCCAGCTGGATTTTTTTCCAAGCCTAGGGAATTAGAAAATCTCCCCTCACGCCAGGACCGCCGGCCATTTCTCAGATGCCGAAAGCTCCTGCAGCACACCGGAAGCTTCCTTCAAATTGTTGCGGTTACCCTGGTCTTGCCAAAGCCTCTTGCGCTTTGTTAATGGCTATCATACTAACTGCCTAGTCAATTCAAGCTGAAGACAAGACCTTTCGGCGAGGCTCCATCGGCGCCTCGCTGCGGTCTAAGGCTGTCCTACTTTCGGGGGTGAGCGTGGAAATCGAAAACGACTTCGTGGCGGAATATATTGAGCTTACGGCGGATATCGTCTCGGCATTCGTCAGCAACAATTCCGTGCCGGTTTCGGATATCCCGGCCCTCATCGCATCGGTTCACGCCACCCTGGGCAGCCTGACGACGGCGAAGACGCCGGAAAAGGCCGAGCCGCTGACCCCGGCCGTGTCGATCAAACGCTCGATCACGCCGGATTTCGTCATCTGCCTCGAAGACGGCAAGAAGTTCAAATCCCTGAAGCGCCACCTTCGGACGCGCTATTCCATGACGCCGGAAGAATATCGGGCGAAATGGAACCTTCCGAGCGACTATCCGATGGTTGCGCCGAACTATGCGGCCGCACGGTCGGAACTGGCGAAAAACATGGGGCTAGGCCAGCAGCGCAGGAAATCTCGCTTGAAGGCACCCGTCGTCGAGGCACCGCCGACACCCGCGCCGCGCGGTCGTCGCCCTCGCACGGCCACCAGCGCCTGACGAGGCTGTGGTTCGCCTCACCGAGGCGCAACCTCACCCCGAGGTGCAAGACTTCCGGGTGAAAGGCGACGGCTACGACGGAGCCACCAGGACGCGGTTCGGTTTCCGGAGCGCTTCGTCCCGGCCAGGTGAAGGCGAAGCAGAGCGTGTGACGAGCAGATGGGATGACCCATTCTCGCTCGATCATCGATCCCAGGCTGCTCGACCTGCCTCGCGATGATCGAGACCTCCTCGGACAGGCATCGAACGAAGGTGCCCGGATCACCTTCGGGGCGAAACAGCCGCAGCCGCAAACCTATCCACAGGAGAGTTGTGGGGCCGGTGACTGTCCGGCTCGTCACGACAACCGACCATACCCGCGCCCGTTGTTCGATTTATCGAAAAAACCGAGCCTACTTTCGCGATACATTTGAATGAAACTCATTCCTATCTATCATATATAATAAGACATCCCGAGATCGGGACATGATGTCCGTCGAACGCCGGCGGGACGACAATATCTGTGTCCGATCGGACCGGAGAACAAACCGGATCTCTTTGAGAGAGACTGAGGACGCGCCGTCCCTGGTCATGCCGCGAGACGATCGTGGTCCATCCGGCGGTCTTTCGCCGCCGTGCCGTTAGGCCTGTCGCAAGGCCCTCCCTGCATTCTCGGAAAACAGGCGGCCGGTGCGGCCGCCTCGAAGGCGGGAAGGGATGCGCATGTCCGGTCGATCGAGCCTCGTCGCGCGCCTGTTCTGGACCACGATCGTCGGCGGTGGCTTCGCCTTCTGGTTCGGACTACCCGCCCTGGCCGCCACCAGCCTCTGCCTTGGCCTGATCCTGCTGCATCGCCTCGACAGGCCCGCGCGTTTCAGGCGGACGGTCCGCCGGCTCGCGCGCACCCATGCCGAGACCCTTGCTCTGCGCCGCCGCCAGGAATGTTTCGAAGACGCCTACGGCAACCGGATCGACGACGGCTGGCTGCGCGAGCGGGATTACTTCGCCGAGCGGACGATCCTGCAGCATCTCGACGCCAGGGGGTTCACCGATCTCGCCGATACCCGCTGGCAGACGGTCCTCGACATCGTGGACGATGTCGCTCTCTCCGTCGATCTGCCGGACGAGGACGAGGCGCCGGAGGACGGCATCGCCTACGAGCGCTTCTGCGCCGAGGCCCTGCGCGAGGCGGGCTGGTCGGCGCGCCCGACGAAGGCCAGCGGCGACCAGGGGGCCGACGTGGTCGCCGAGCGCTCAGGCATCCGCCTCGTCCTCCAGTGCAAGCGCTACACGAAGCCCGTGGGCAACGCGGCGGTGCAGGAGGCCTCGGCGGCGGCGCGCTACTGGCAGGCGGATATGGCGGCCGTCGTCTCCAACGCCGGCTTCACCCCCGCCGCGCGCAGATTGTCGGGCGCCACCGGCGTCCTTCTCCTCCACCACGATGCCCTGCGCACACTTGCGCCCATTCGCCGATCCCGGCGCCTCGACGCCGAGCCCGCCTGACGCGCGAGCCTCACCCCTCCGCGAGGGGAAGCCAGGCCCGCCCGTCGCGGGCGAGCAGGGCCTCCGCCCCCGCCGGTCCGTCGCCGCCCGCCGCATAGGTCTCCACCGGGGCATCCCTCCAGGCCTGGATCAGGGGATCGACGGCGGCCCAGCCCGCCTCGATGGCGTCGGCTCGCTGGAACAGGGTCGGGTCGCCGACCATGCAGTCGTAGATCAGGGTCTCGTAGCCGACGCTCGGCGCCTCGGCGAAGAAATCGCCGAACCGCACGGAGGAGGTGACCGCGCCGAGGCGCATGTCCGGCCCCGGCCGCTTGGCGTTCCACTGGGTGCTCAGCCCCTGGTCCGGGTCGATGTGGAGGTGCATGACGTTCGGCGCGAGAGCGGTGCCCGCGAACAGGCCGTGGCTCGGCGGCTTGAAATGCACGGCGATCTCGGTGAGGCGCCCCGTCAGGCGCTTGCCGGTGCGCAGGTAGAACGGCACGCCGGCCCAGCGCGGGTTGTCGATGGTGAGCGTCAGGGCCGCGTAGGTCTCGGTGCGGGAATCGGCCGAGACGTCGGCCTCCTCGCGGTAGCCCAGCACGGCATGACCGTGCTCTTCGCCGGGCGCATACTGGCCGCGCACCGCCCGGTCCGGCGTCGCCGGCCGCACGGCCTCCAGGATCCGTGCCTTCTCGTTGCGGATGTCCTCCGCATCGAAACTGCCGGGCGGCTCCATCGCCACCATGGACAGGAGCTGGAACAAGTGGTTCGGCACCATGTCGCGCAGCGCACCGGTAGGCTCGTAGAAGCCGCCGCGCTGCTCCACGCCGATGGTCTCGGCGGCGGTGATCTGCACGTGGTCGATATGGCCGGCGTTCCAGATCGGCTCCAGCATGGCGTTGGCGAAGCGCAGCGCCAGGATGCTCTGCACCGTCTCCTTGCCGAGGAAGTGGTCGATGCGGAACACCTGACTCTCGTCGGCCTGGTTCAGGATGCGGGCGTTGAGGGCGCGCGCCGAGGCGAGATCGGTGCCGAACGGCTTCTCGATCACCACGCGGCGGAAGGCGCCCTCCCCCTCCTTCAGCAGGCCGGCGGCGCCGAGATGGTCCACCACCGGGCCGAAGAAGCGGGCGGAGACGGCGAGATAGAAGATCGCGTTGCCGCCGATGTCCCGGGCGAGCCGCTGATAAGTCTCCGCCGCCTCGAAATCCCCCTTGGTGAAGGTCAGGCGCTCACGGATGAAGCCCCAATGGCCGGGATCGATGGAGTCCGGGTGGAATTCGGAGGTGTGGTCCTCGGTGAAGGACTGCATTGTCTGCGAGAGGTCGTCGCGCCATTGCTCGCTCGTGCGGTCGTTGTGGTCGACCCCGACGATCTTCAGCCCATCCGCCAGCAGGCCGTCCGAGGCGAGGTTGTAGAGGGCCGGCATCAGCAGGCGCTTCGTCAGGTCGCCGGCCGCCCCGAAGATGACGAGGGTACATGCCGGCGCCGTCCTGACCTCGTCGTTGGCGCGGGGCTGCTTGCCGTCGTTCACTGGGGCATCAGGATGAATCATGGGACGGGACACTCCGGGCATCGACGGCGGCGACGCCGGTCAAACCGCCCATGCCCTGCGCCGTTCCGACGGATGGTGCAAGGCAACGATCACTCGTCCGTGCGGACGGACTTATTCGTCCGTGCGGACGGCTTGGCCCCGGTCGATCGGCAGGSGGTCGCCCTTCAATTCGTCGGGGGTCGGCAGGCTGCGGACGTCCCAGCCGCCGCCCAGCGCCCGGATGAGGGACACCGCCGTGGTGAAGCGGTTGAGCCGCACCTGCAGGGCGGTCACCTCGTTGTTCAGTTCCAACGCCTGGGCCGTGATGACCGTGGTGAAGTTCTGCGTGCCGGCGCGGTACTCGTTGAGGGTGATCTCCACCGCGCGGCGGGCGGAGGCCACCGCCTCCTCCTGCGCCGCCTGCTGGCGGGCGAGGATGCGCACGCCGGCCAAGCCGTTCTCCACCTCGGCGAAGGCGGTGAGCACGGTCTGGCGGTAGGTCGCCACCGTGGCATCGTAGGCGGCCCTGGCGATCTGCACGGCGGCGGTGCGGGCGCCGCCGTCGAGGAGGGTCTCGCTGCCGGCGGCGGCCACCGACCAGACCTGGTTCGCCGCCGAGAACACGCCGTTGCTGGTCAGCCCCGAGACGCCGCCCGAGCCCGAGAGGACCAGGGTCGGGTAGAAAGCCGCCACGGCGACGCCGATCTGCTCGCTCTGGGACTGGACGCTGCGCTCGGCCTGCGCGATGTCCGGCCGCCGCTCCAGCAGGGCGGAGGGAATGCCCACCGGAACCGCGGGCGGGGTCTTCGGCAGGCTTCCCTTCGGCAGGGACAATTCGGAGGGCGGGCGCCCGATCAGCGTCGCGATGGCGTGTTCGAAGGTCGCCCGCTGCAGGCCCACCGCGATGGCCTGGGCCTGGGTCGACTGCACCTGCGTCTGCGCCGTGATCACGTCGGAGCGGGCCGCCACGCCGGCATTGTACTGGTTCTCGGTGATGGCGAGGCTCTTCTTGTAGGCCTCCACCGTCTCGTCGAGCAGGCGCTGGAGCGAGTCCTGGTAGCGCAGGCTGTAATAGTTCGTGGCGACCTCGGACTGGATCGCGAGGCGCACCGCCGCCAGATCCGCCGCGCTCGCCTGGGCGTTGGCCACCTCGCTCTCGATGTTGCGCCGGATGCGGCCGAACAGGTCGAGCTCCCACGAGGCCTGGGCCTGGAGCGAGACCGAGGTGCGCTCGGTGCCGAGGGTGCGCGAGCGCGTGATCGTCGGTGCGCCGATGACGGTGGGGTAGAGCGCCGAGCGCGCCTGGGCGACGAGGCCGCGCGCCTGGTCGTAGGAGGCGAGGGAGACGCGCAGGTTCTGGTTGTCCACGTCGACGAGGCGGATCAGCCGGTCGAGGGCGGGGTCGCGGAACACGCGCCACCAATCGCCGCGCTCGGCCCCGTCATTGGGCTGCGCCGCGCGCCACCCCTTCCGCGTGGCGACATGGGCCACGCTGTCCTCGCGCATCCCCCCCTGCTTGAACGCCAGCGGCGTCTCCACGGAGGGCCGCGCGTAATCGGGCCCGACCATGCAGCCGGAGACGGTTGTTGCGAGGAGGAGGAGGGCGATCGTTCTACGAATGAGGCGGTTACCCTCCCCCCTCTGCGGGGGAGGGTGGCCCTCGCGTAAGCGAGGGTCGGGAGAGGGGAGCGCCGTGTCCGGAGAGGTCGCCCCCTCTCCCGCCTGCTCCGCAGGCACCCTCCCCCGCAGAGGGGGGAGGGTCGCGCATGCGCGACGAGCCATCGACATCATCACTCCCCCGCCGGCAACGGCGCGGTGCCGCTGGCGGCTTTGGGCCGCCGACGGAGGCGGTCGAGATAGAGGTAGACGACGGGCGTGGTGTAGAGGGTCAGGATCTGGCTCACGATCAGGCCGCCGGCGATGGCGATGCCCAGGGGGCGGCGCATTTCCGAGCCTTCGCCCCCGGCGAGGATGAGAGGCAGGGCGCCGAGCAGGGCCGCCAGCGTTGTCATCATGATCGGCCGGAAGCGCAAGAGGCAGGCTTCGAAGATCGCGTCCTTCGGTGTAGCTCCGCGCGTGCGCTCGGCGTCCAGCGCCACGTCGATCATCATGATCGCATTCTTCTTGACGATGCCGATGAGCAGGAACACCGCGATCAGCGCGATGATGGTGAATTCCGTGCCGGAGACGAGGAGCGCCAGCAGCGCGCCGATGCCGGCCGAGGGCAGGGTCGAGAGGATCGTCACCGGATGGACGAAGCTCTCGTAGAGGATCCCCAGGATGGTGTAGACGGCCAGGAGCGCCGCCAGGATCAGCAACGGCTGGCGGGAAGACGAGGCCTGGAAGGTCTTGGCCGCACCCGCGAATTCTCCGTGGATCGTGGCCGGCAGGCGTAAGGCCGCCTCGGCCTCCTCGATAGCGGCGGTGGCGTCCGACAGGCTCTTTCCCGGCGCCAGGTTGAACGAGAGCGTGGTCGCCACGAACAGGCCCTGGTGGCTCACCTGGACCGGGGCGTTGCCGGTCTCCACCCGTGCGAAGGCCGAGAGCGGGATCATCGTCTCCTTGGCGCTGGAAACCGGCGCGCTGGACGAGGCCCCCGCCCCGCCGGCGATGGCGTTGGAGGCGGCGTTACGGGCGGAATCGGCGGCGATGGTGGAGGCCGTGGTTCCCGTCATGGCGGCCCCCGCCACCGTCCCGGCCACGGCGTTGGTGATGGCCGAACCCCGCGCCTTGCCGCCGGAGGTCGAGACGAAGACGGTCTTCAACGTCTCCGGGCTCTGCAGGTAGCGCGGCGCGATCTCCATCACGACATGGTACTGGTTGAGCGGGTTGTAGATCGTCGAGACCTGCCGCTGGCCGAAGGCGTCGTAGAGGGTGTTGTCGATCTTGTCGGGCGTGATGCCGTAGCGGTAGGCGGTCGCCCGGTCGATGACGAGGCGGCTCTCGAGCCCGCCCTCCTGCTGGTCCGAGGTCACGTCCGAGAAGACCGGGTTCTTCTGCAGCGCCTCCACGAGCCGGGGGGCCGCCGCGTAGAGCTCGTCGGCCGTGTCGCCCTGCAGGGTGTACTGGTACTGCGCGAAGCTCTGGCGCCCGCCCATGCGCAGGTCCTGGCGCGGGAACAGGAACAGCCGGGCGCCGGCCACCTGCGCGAGCTTGGGGCGCAGACGGGTCATCACCTCGGTGATCGAGGCGCGCTCGCCCCGTGGCTTGAGGCCGACGAAGACGTTGGCCGAGTTGGTGGCGCGCCCACCCGTGAAGCCGACGACGCTGTCCACCGCCGGGTCGGCCTGCACGATGGCGGTGGCCTGTTCCAGCTTCTGCTTCATCGCCTGGAACGAGATGCGCTGGTCGGCCTGGATGCCGCCCATCATCTGCCCGGTATCCTGCTCGGGAAAGAAGCCCTTGGGGACGATGATGTAGAGATAGACATTGAGCCCGATCGTCGCGAACAGCGTGAGCAGCACCAGGCGGCGGTGAGTGAGGGCGATCCGCAGGGTCCGCTCATAAGCGCGCAGCGTTCCCTCGAAGGCGCCTTCCAGCCCCCTGATCAGGAGGTTGGGGCGGCGCGGCGCTTCTCCCTCCGGCACGCTTTCGCGCTTGAGCAGCAGCGCGCACATCATCGGCGTGGTGGTGAGGGAGAGCACCAGGGAGATCAGGATCGCCAGGGACAGGGTGACGGCGAATTCCTCGAACAGCCGACCGACGATCCCCCCCATCAGTAGGATCGGGATGAACACCGCGATCAGCGACAGGCTCATGGAGATGACGGTGAAGCCGACCTCCTTCGCCCCGACGAGGGCGGCCTCCAGCCTCGGCTTGCCGAGCTCGATATGGCGCTGGATGTTCTCCAGGACGACGATGGCGTCGTCCACCACGAAGCCGGTGGCGATGATGAGGGCCATCAGCGACAGGATGTCGAGGCTGTAATCCAGCAGGTACATGGCCGAGAAGGTGCCGATGATCGAGATCGGCACGGCCACGGCCGGGATCAGGGTCGCCCGGCCGGAGCGCAGGAAGGCGAAGACCACGCCGATGACGAGGACGACCGCGATGACCAGGGTCTCCTCGGTCTCGGCGAGGGAGGCGCGGATGGTGGCGCTTCGGTCGCCGGTGATGGTGAGGTCGATGTCGCCGGGCAAAGCCGCCTTCACCTGCGGCAGCGCCGCCTCCACCGCCTTGATCGTATCGACCACGTTGGAGCCGGGCTGCTTGTAGATGAACAGGATCACCCCCGGCCGGCCGTTGACGAGGCCGAGGTTGCGCTTGTCCTCCACCGAATCCTCGACCTTGCCCACATCGGTGAGGCGCACCCCCGCCCCGTTGCGGTAGGCCACGATGATGTCGCGGTAATCCGCCGCCACCCGGCCCTGGTCGTTGGCGTAGAGCTGGTAATGGCGGGTATCGGTCTCGATCGCCCCTTTGGGGGAATTGGCATTGGCCGAGGCGATCGCCGCGCGCACCCCTTCGAGGCCGATCCCGTAATGGTAGAGGGCGGTGGGATCGAGCTCGACCCGCACCGCCGGCAACGACGAGCCGCCGATATCGACATTCCCCACCCCGGGGAGCTGGGACATCTTCTGTTGCACCACCGTGGCGGCGGAATCGTAGAGCTGGCCCGGCGACAGGGTGTTCGAGGTCAGCCCGAGGATCAGGATCGGCGCGTCGGCCGGGTTGAACTTGCGGTAGGTCGGGTTCGAGCGCAGGGCGGTGGGCAGGTCGGCCCGCGCGGCGTTGATCGCCGCCTGCACGTCGCGGGCGGCCCCGTCGATGTCGCGGTTGAGATTGAACATCAGGACGATCCGCACCGTCCCGACGGAACTGGTGGAGGTCATCTCGCCCACATCGGCGATGATGCCGAGCCGCCGCTCCAGGGGCGCCGCCACCGTCGTCGCCATGGTCTCGGGCGAGGCCCCGGCCATCTGCGCCTGGACCAGGATGACGGGGAAATCCACCTGCGGCAGCGGCGCCACCGGCAGCTTGAAGAACGCGAAGATCCCCGCCAGTAGCACCCCGATGGTGAGCAGCGTCGTGGCGACCGGACGGCGGATGAACGGCTCGGAGACGTTCATGGGCGGGGAGCCGGGCGCATACTCCCTCCCCCCTCTGCGGGGGAGGGTGGCCCGGCCGTCAGGCCGGGTCGGGAGAGGGGAGCGACGCTGTTGGAGGTGGCGCGAGCCAGCCGCGCCTCGACGGTCGCGCCGACCGTCTCAAGAACCGAGGCGAGATTGCTTAGGACACGGTCATTCCGGATGCGCAGAACCTCAAATCCCTGCTCCCGCAGCCAGACATCGCGGGCGGCATCGCGATCACTGCGTTCGGCCTCATCATGCGGGGCTCCGTCGAGTTCGACGATCAGACGGGCGGACGCGCAGAGGAAATCGGCGATGTAGGGCGGCAGGGGAACCTGGCGTCTGAATTTGAGCCCACGGAAGCGGCTACCGCGCACCTGCTGCCAGAACGCATCCTCGGCAAGCGTACGGAGCCGACGTTGTTCGCGGGCGAACGCACGCAGATGCGGAGTGGGTCTGACGAGGTTGCGCCCCTCGTCGCTCTGCGCGCCCAATATGGAAACCGGGTTCCCCTCTCCCGACCCCCTCCGGGGGCCACCCTCCCCCGCAGAGGGGGGAGGGAGAGCGGCGGCGAAGTCCCGGCTCACGGCGTCACCCCCGCCGCCTTGGTACCGCCGCCGCGCTTGAACCGCCGCTCCAGCCGGTCGAAGGCGAGGTAGATCACCGGGGTGGTGAACAGGGTCAGCACCTGGGAGACGATGAGGCCGCCGGCGATGACGATGCCCAGCGGCTGGCGCAGTTCCGAGCCGACGCCGGTGCCGAGGATGAGGGGCACCGCCGCGAACAGGGCGGCGAGCGTCGTCATCAGGATCGGGCGGAAACGCAGCAGGCAGGCCTCGTAGATCGCGTCGCGCGGGGCCATGCCCTCCTCGCGCTCGGCCTGGAGCGCGAAGTCGATCATCATGATCGCGTTCTTCTTCACGATGCCGATGAGCAGCACGATGCCGATGACGCCGATGATGTCGAGAGGCATGCCGAAGAGCATCAGCCCGACCAGGGCGCCGATCCCCGCCGAGGGCAGGGTCGAGAGGATCGTGATCGGGTGGACGAAGCTCTCGTAAAGCACGCCGAGCACGATGTAGACGGTGACGATGGCCGCGATCACCAGGAAGAGCTGGTTCGAGAGTGCCGACTGGAAGGCGAAGACCGAGCCCTGCGGCACCACGCGGAAGCTCGGCGGCAAGTCGATCTCCTTGCGCGCCGCCTCGATCGTCTTCACCGCATCGCCCAGCGCCACCCCCTCGGCGAGGTTGAACGAGACGGTGGTGGCCGGGAACTGGCCGAGATGGCTGATGAGGAGCGGCGCCCGGCGCTCGCTGATCCGCGCCACCGCCGAGAGCGGCACCTGCCCCGAGGCCGCCGTGGAGGAGGGCAGGAAGATGCCGTTGAGGCTGTCGAGGGTCTTGTGCAGGTCGGGATCGGCCTCGAGGATCACCCGGTACTGGTTCGACTGGGTGAAGATCGTCGAGACGATGCGCTGGCCGAAGGCGTCGTAGAGGGCGTTGTCCACGGTGGCCGGGGTGATGCCGTAGCGGCCGGCGGTGGGCCGGTCGATGGTGACGTAGGCAGCCAGCCCGTTGCCCTGCAGGTCGCTGGCCACGTCCGACAGCAGCGGCGAGCGCTGCAGCGCCTGGACGAAGCGCGGCACCCAGGTCTCGAACTCGGAGAGGTTCGGGTTCTCCAGGATCACCTGGTACTGCGTCGCGCTCACCGCCGTGTCGATGGTGAGGTCCTGCACCGGCTGCATGTAGAGCCGGATGCCGGCGACCCCGCGCGTCGCTTCCTTCAGGCGGCGGATGATCGCGCTGGCATCGGTGGCGCGGCCCTCGTGCGGCTTGAGGTTGATGAGGAAGCGGCCGGAATTGAGCGTCACGTTCTGCCCGTCGACGCCGATGAACGAGGACAGGCTCGCCACATCCGGGTCCTGCAGGACGATGCGCGCGAGCTGCTGCTGGCGGTCCGCCATCTCGGCATAGGAGACGGTCTGGTCGGCCTGGGTCACGCCCTGGATCACGCCCGTGTCCTGGACCGGGAAGAACCCCTTGGGGATCACCACGAACAGGTAGGCGGTGAGCGCAATGGTGGCCAGGGTGACCAACAGGGTCAGGCCCTGGTGGTTGAGCACCACGCGCAGCATCCGCCCGTAGCCGGAGATCACCCCGTCCATGGCCCTCCGGCCGGCCCGCCCGATGAATCCTTCCCGGCGCTTGGCCTCCGGCGCGTGCTTGAGCAGGCGGGCGCACAGCATCGGCACCAGGGTCAGCGACACCACCGCCGAGATCACGATGGTGGCGGCGAGCGTGATCGCGAATTCGTGGAACAGGCGCCCCACCACGTCGCCCATGAACAGGAGTGGGATCAGCACCGCGATGAGCGAGACGGTGAGGGAGATGATGGTGAAGCCGATCTCGCGGCTGCCCTTCAGGGCCGCCTCCATCGGCGAATCGCCCTCCTCCACGTGGCGGGCGATGTTCTCGATGACCACGATGGCGTCATCGACGACGAAGCCCGTCGCGATGGTGAGCGCCATCAGGGACAGGTTGTCGAGGGAGAACCCGTAGAGGTCCATGATCGAGAGTGCGCCGATCAGCGAGAGCGGCACCGACAGGCTCGGGATCAGGGTCGCGGACAGGCTGCGCAAAAACAGGAAGATCACCAGCACCACGAGGCCGATGGCCAGCGCCAGCTCCACCTGCACGTCGTGCACCGAGGCGCGGATGGTGGTGGTGCGGTCGGTGAGCGGCGTCACCGTGATCGCGGCGGGCAGCGTCCCCTGGAGCTGGGGCAGCAGCGCCTTGATCTTGTCGACGGTGGCGATGACGTTGGCGCCGGGCTGGCGCTGAATGTTGAGGATGACGGCGGGCGTCTCGTCCATCCAGGCGCCGAGCTTGGTGTTCTCCGGGCCGTTGACCACGTCGGCCACATCCGAGAGCCGCACCGCCGAGCCGTTCTTGTAGGCGATGATCGCCTGCTCGTAGGCCTTCGGGTCGCGGATCTGGTCGTTGGCGTTGATGGCGTAGGACTGGGTCGGCCCGTCGATCGTGCCCTTGGGCGTATTGACGTTGAGGTTGGTGATGGTGGTGCGCAGGTCATCGATGTTGAGGCCGTAGGCGGCCAGCGCCCGCGAGTTAAAGCGCACGCGTACGGCGGGGCGCTGGCCGCCGCCCATGCTGACGAGGCCGACGCCGGAGACCTGGCTGATCTTCTGGGCGAGCCGCGTCTCGGCGAGATCGCGCACCTCGGTGAGCGGCATCGTCGTGGAGGTCAGGGCCAGCGTCAGGATCGGCGCGTCGGCCGGGTTGACCTTGGCGTAGACCGGCGGCGCCGGCAGGTCGGAGGGCAGCAGGTTGCCCGCCGCATTGATCGCTGCCTGGACCTGCTGCTCGGCGATGTCGAGGCCGAGATCGAGGCTGAACTGCAGGGTGATGACCGAGGCGCCCGCAGAACTCTGCGAGGTCATCTGGTTGAGGTTGGCGAGCTGGCCGAACTGCCGCTCGAGCGGTGCCGTCACGGCCGAGGTCATCACCTCGGGGCTGGCGCCGGGATAGAAGGTCTGGACCTGGATCGTCGGGTAATCCACCGACGGCAGGGCCGAGACCGGCAGGTTCAGGTACGACACCATGCCGACCAGCAGGATCGCCAGCATGAACAGCGTGGTGGCGACGGGGCGCAGGATGAAGATGCGGGACGGGTTCATGGGGCGAGGGCCATGACGGGCGCGCCGCCTCTCCCCTCCCCCCCCTGCGGGGGAGGGTGGCCCACGCAGTGGGTCGGGAGAGGGGAGCGCGCTATCCGGAGAGGTCCTCCCCTCTCCCGCCTGCTACGCAGGCACCCTCCCCCGCAGAGGGGGGAGGGAGGAACGGCGTCGAGAATGACCATCACGGCTGCGCCGCCGGCCGCTCTCTGCGGCGCTCGCGCTTCTGCGGCGGGTTTTCGGGAGGTGTCCCGGCGGCGGGCGTCGATGTCGTGGCCGTGGCGTCGGTTGCAGGTGCAGTTTGGCCGGATGCCGCCGGCTGGCCGGGCGCCGCAGGTTCACCGGGGGGCGCCGCTTGGCCCTTGCCGCCCTCGGTGACGCGGACCTTGGCGCCGTCGCGCAGGCGGTCGGTCCCGTCGACCACGACCCGGTCGCCCACCGCCAGCCCCTTGGTGACGGCAGTGCGCGCCCCCTCCGCCTCGCCCACGGTGATCGGGCGGACCACGACCTTGTCGTCGCCGTCGAGGAGGTAGACGTAGGCGCCCGGCGTGCCGCGCAGGATCGCGGCGGTGGGGATGATGGGCGTGTCCCGCACGATGTCCACGGTGAGCTTGGCGTTGACGAACTGGTTCGGGAACAGGCTCTCGTCCTTGTTGTCGAACAGCGCGCGCAGCTTCACCGTGCCGGTGGTGGTGTCGATCTGGTTGTCCACCGTGTCGAGGGTGCCGGTGGCGAGCACGTTGGCATCGCCCCGGTCGTAGGCGGTCACCGTGAGTTTCGCCCCCGAGCGCAGGCGGCGCATCACCCGCGCCACGTCGTCCTCCGGCAGGGTGAAGACCACCGAGATCGGATGCAGCTGCGTCACCACCACGATGTTGGTGGAGGCGGCGGTGACGTAATTGCCCTGGTCGATCTGGCGCAGGCCGACGCGGCCCTCCACCGGCGAGACGATGCGCGTATAGGCGATGTTGAGCTTCTGCTGGTCGACCTGGGCCTGATCGATGGCGACGGTGCCCTCGTTCTGCTTCACCAGGGCCGCTTGCGTGTCCACGTTCTGCTTGGAGATCGAATCCTGCAGGCTGAGGCGCTGGAAGCGGGCGAGGTCGAGCTTCGAATTCTGCAGCAGAGCCTGATCGCGGGCGAGCTGGCCCTGGTACTGGGCGAGCTGAGCCTCGTAGATGCGCGGATCGATCTGGGCGAGGAAGTCACCCTTCTTCACGGTCTGGCCCTCGCGAAAGCCGATCTCCATGAGGTAGCCGCTGATCTGCGACTGGATCGTCACGGTGGCGAGCGGCGTCACCGTGCCGAGGCCCGACAGCACCACCGGGATCTCGCCGGCCGAGACCGTGGCGACGCCCACCGCCTGGGCCATGTCGCCGGGTCGTCCACGGGTGCCCTTGCCGCGGGCGGGCGCGCCGTCGGCGGCGGTCTCCGTCGCAGGTTTGGGCGCGAGATAGAACCGGTAGCCGGCCGCGCCGCCCCCCGCGAGGAGGAGGAGCAGGATGAGCCACGTCCCCGCACGGCTTCGCCGGCGCGTGGGCGCCGATGTCTCGGGTCCGATGTGCCGGGCCGTCTCGGTCCGGATGGGCGATTGTTCGTTCATGCCTCGACAATCCGGCCGCTCGTTTCCGACCGGCACCACGCAGTGTGACCGAAATGGAGACGAGAGTCCCGACGGAACAGGGGGCGCGACCACCGCGCAGCGGGGCGACGATCCAGGGCCGCGCAAGAAGTCGTGCACGTTTGCCGGAGGGCCGTGCCCGTCGATCGTTCGCTCAGCATCGCCGTCGCACATGCCGGACTATTGCGACGCCAGTGCGGCGCGGAGGTTTCCGGGCTGTTTCCAGGGTGCCGACGGCGGGAAGTCCGAAGCCCTCAGGGCAGCGGTTTCGACGGGTAGGCCTCGACCACCGCGCGATAGGCCGCGTCCGGCGGCGTCACCGGCACGGCGAGGCGCAATCCCGCCCCCGCCAGGGCGATGAAGAGAGCGAGGGCGCAGCAGGCGCGGGTGCTCAACGGGGGCGTCCTCGTGATCCGATGCGAGGTCGCTACCCCGGAAGACCATCGAAGCACAAGCAGAACGCGAGAAAGCCGCCACGCCAAGAGGGCGTGACGACTGTCTTCTCGGGGAGGATCAGCTTCAGAAAAAGGACCGGAGCGGTACGCCACTCAAAAGAAACGAGGGGGCGGTGTTTCCGTTGAGCGGCGCCCGCTCCGGCCATGACCAGAACCTACGTTACGCCTGATGAATGTCAACAATCGTCAGGGCAAGCCTGGAGCGCCAAGCTGAGGAGCGTGCGAACGCGCACATTTCGGGTCATCCATTTCCCGCCTCGTAATGCCCGTGGTACCGAGAGCGAAAGATAACTCCCCCCGGGGGCTGCTGGATTCACACATGCTACGGGCTGCGCGGCCCTCCTCCCCTTGTGGGGAGGAGGGGGAAGTGGGGGTGGTTGGGCGACCCTAAAGCTGCGGAGGCTGGCGGAACCACCCCCACTCCTGACCTCTCCCCACAAGGGGGAGAGGGACGCGGTCTGCCGTTAAGAGCGGATGTGCGAATCCAGCAGCCCCCAGGCGGAGCCCGATCGAAGCCCCGCCGCCCATGAGCGTTTCCCGGATGAACCCTGTCTTCGCCGATCTCCCCAATACGGTGTTCGACGTGATGTCGGTGCTGGCGCGCGACCTCGGGGCGATCAATCTCGGCCAGGGCTTCCCTGACGATCCCGGCCCGGCCGACGTGCGCGAGAAGGCCGCGGAGGCCCTGCGCGACGGCTACAACCAGTACCCGCCGATGATGGGTTTGCCGGTCCTCCGCCGCGCCATCGCCAGCCATTACGAGCGCCACCAGGGCCTCGCCCTCGACCCCGAGACCGAGGTGATGGTGACGTCGGGCGCCACCGAGGCCCTGGCCGCGAGCCTGCTCGCCCTGGTCTCGCCCGGCGACGAGGTGGTGCTGTTCGAGCCGACGTACGACGCCTACCTGCCCATCGTCCGGCAGGCCGGCGGCATCCCGCGCTTCGTCACCCTGCGGCCCCCACATTTCCGCCTCGACGAAGAGGCGCTGAAGCAGGCCTTCTCGGAGCGCACCCGCGTCGTCGTTCTCAACAACCCGCTGAACCCGACCGCGACGATGTTCGGGGACCAGGATCTCGCCCTGCTGGCGCGGTTCTGTGAGCGGTTCGACGTGACGGCAATCTGTGACGAGGTGTGGGAGCACGTGACCTTCGACGGACGGCCCCATCGCCCGCTGATCGGGTTCGAGGGCATGCGGGACCGCACCGTGAAGATCGGCTCGGCCGGCAAGATCTTCAGCCTCACCGGCTGGAAGGTCGGCTTCGTCATGGCGGCACCGCCCCTGCTCAAGGCGGTCTCGAAGGCGCACCAGTTCCTGACCTTCACCACGCCGCCCAACCTTCAGGAGGCGGTCGCCTACGGGCTGGCCAAGGACGAATCCTACTTCCTCGACATGCGGGCGCGTTTCGCCCGCTCGCGCGACCGGCTGAGCGCCGGCCTCACCGGTCTCGGCTTCTCCGTGCTGCCCTCGCAGGCGACCTACTTCCTCACCATCGACATCGGCGAGCTGGGGCCGCGCCTCGGCTGCGCGGACGACGTGGCCTTCTGCCAGGCCCTGGTGCGAGAGCACGGCGTCGCCGCGATCCCCATCAGCGCCTTCTATGCGCGAGGGGCGGTGCGCAACCTCGTGCGGCTGTGCTTCGCCAAGCAGGACGCGACCCTCGACGCCGCCCTGGAGCGGCTCTCCGGCCTGATGCGGGGGCGGGCCGCGTGAGGCCGGGAGGTCTCGGGCTTCTGCCGCTTGCAGGAGCCACCGGGCAGGGCCACATCCTGCATCATGACCACGACGCGCATCCCCCGGAGCCCCGCCATGGCCTTCAACGACGCCGTCTTCCCCATTCGCGAATTGCCCACCCGCGAATCGCCCAACGGCACCTTCGGCCAGCGGGACGGGACCGCCACGCGTTTCCGCGCCGAGCCAGACAGCCGGGAGGCCTCGCTGCTGCGGCTGGAGCAGTTCGCCCACCTCATGGACTCGGCGTTTGTGATCCCCGGCATCAACCGCCGGGTGGGGCTCGACGCCGTCGTCGGCCTCGTTCCGATCATCGGCGATGCGGCGGGCATGCTGCTCGCCTCCTATATCGTCTACGAGGCGCGCCGCCTCGGCGCTCCGAAATGGCTGCTGGCCCGGATGGCCATGAACGTGGCCTTCGACGGGGTGATCGGCGCCGTGCCGCTCGCCGGCGACATCTTCGACGCTGCGTTCAAGGCCAATCGTCGCAACGTCCGTCTGCTGCGCCGCCACCTCGAGAAAACCGGCGGCCTGCGCCCCAACGAGATCGAGGGAACGGCCGTCCGTCTCGACGGCTGACGCACAATCCAATAGGGGCGGTCTCATGAACGAGATCGCCCGCCTCGCGGAAGCCGTCCCCGTCACCGCCCCGCCTCCCCTCGCCCCGGTGGTGCGGGGGCTGTCGCCGCTGAACCGGCGGCGGCTTTCGAATTTCCGCCGAAACCGGCTCGGCTTCTGGTCCTTCGTGATCTTCGTCGGCCTGTTCGGCTTGAGCCTGTTCGCCGAGTTCATCGCCAACGACCGTCCCCTGGTGGTGTCGTACAAGGGCGAGATCCTGTTTCCCGTCCTCATCGACTACCCGGACGAGAAGTTCGGCGGGTTCTACGCGAGGCCGAACTACCGCTCTGCGGAGACCCGCAAGGAGATCGCCGATCACGGCTGGGCGGTCTGGCCGCCGATCCCCTATTCCTACGACACGATCATCGACGGGCTGCCGACCCCCTCACCCTCGCCGCCCACCTGGATGCTCACCGACGAGCAGTGCCAGGCGGCGGCGAAGCAGAATGGCGCGGAGACGACGGGCCGGGAGGGATGCAAGGGCCTGGAGATGCACTGGCTCGGCACCGACAACACCACCCGCGACGTGCTGGCCCGCGTCATCTACGGCTTTCGCATCTCGGTGCTGTTCGGGCTCATCCTGGCCCTGGTCTCCTCGGTGATCGGCGTCATCGCCGGCGCGGTGCAGGGCTATTTCGGCGGCTGGGTCGATCTCGCCCTGCAGCGCTTCATCGAGGTCTGGAGCGGCATCCCGACCCTCTACCTCATCATCATCATCTCGGCCTTCATCGCCCCGGGCTTCTTCGTGCTGCTGGGCATCCTGCTGCTGTTCTCCTGGGTGGCCCTGGTCGGCGTGGTGCGGGCCGAGTTCCTGCGGGCGCGCAATTTCGAATACGTCCGCGCCGCCCGTGCGCTCGGCCTCTCCAACATCCGCATCATGAGCCGGCACCTCCTGCCCAACGCCATGGTGGCGACGCTGACCTTCATGCCGTTCATCCTCAACGGCTCGATCGGGACGCTGACCTCCCTCGACTTCCTCGGCTTCGGCCTGCCCCCCGGCTCGGCCTCGCTGGGCGAGTTGCTGGCGCAGGGCAAGGACAACATCCAGGCCCCCTGGCTCGGGCTGACCGGCTTCTTCGTGGTGGCGGTGATGCTGAGCCTGCTCATCTTCGCCGGCGAGGCCGTGCGCGACGCCTTCGACCCCCGCAAGACGTTCAAGTAAAGCCACGCTCAAGTAAAAACCGACTGCCGCGCGAGATCCATTGAGGTGGGTTTCGCGTTTTAATCCCCCCGCGCGCCTCGACCGCAGGTTCCGAAGGAATCCAATCGGTGCGTCACGCGTTGTCGGAGGGCGGCAATCTCGATCCGGCCGCGAGATTTACCCCTCCCGGATCCGGAGATACGATGTCCGACGCCTCGCATACGACGCCGTCCCGCCGTCTCTTCATGGCCGGCAGTCTCGCCGGAATCGGCGGCGTGCTGGCCTCCGAGCGCGCGGCCTCCCAGGCGATCCCCACCACCCCCACCGGCCGGCCCGAGCCCAAGCTCGACCAGCCGCCGCCGCTGGCCCGGGAGAAGCATCTCGGCTGGGCCGTGGTCGGCCTCGGCGATTTCGCCCAGGCCCAGATCCTGCCGGCCTTCCAGCGCGCGCGGCGCTCCAGGGCCGTCGCCCTCGTCTCCGGCAACCCGGAGAAGGCGAAGTCCGTCGCTGACCGCTACGGGATCGGACCGGGCGGCCTCTACGATTACGCCTCGATGGGGAAGATGGCCGACAATGCGGACATCGCCGCCGTCTATATCATCACGCCGAACTCCACCCATGCCGATCTGACCATCAAGGCCCTAGAGGCGGGCAAGCACGTCCTCTGCGAGAAGCCGATGGCGACGAGTTCCGCCGAGTGCCGGCGGATGATCGACGCCGCCAAGGCCGCCGACCGCCGCCTGATGATCGCCTACCGGGTGCATTGGGAGCCACATAACCTGCGCGCCAAAGCGATGATGGATGCGGGCGAACTCGGCGAGGTGCGCTTCGCCTCCTCCGACCATCACCGCCCCCTCGAGCCGGGAAAGCCCCGGGACCAGTGGCGCATGCTGAAGGCCGTGGCCGGCGGCGGCTCGCTCGTCGATATCGGCATCTACGGCCTCAACGGCGTGCAATGGTTCTTCGGCGAGAGCCCGTCCTCGGTCTCCGCCTCGATGCATGCGCCGGCGGGCGATTCGCGTTTCGCTGAGGTGGAGGACGTGTTCACGGCCCAGCTCGTCTTCCCCTCGGGCCGGCGCGCCACGGTCTCGTCGGGCTACAGCGCCGACAAGAAGCGGATCGACCTGTGGGGCGACAAGGCGGTCGCCACCCTCGATCCCGGCACCGCCTACCAGGGCAACCGCCTCGTGATCGGCAATGCCAAACGCGCGGACGAGATCCTGACGGCGGAGGGCGACGCGGTGCAGTTCACCGGCGAGATCGACCACCTCTCGCAGGTCATCGCGGAGGGCGGGGAGCTGCGCACGCCCGGAGAAATGGGCCTGCGCGACGTCCGCCTGATCGAGGCGCTCTACCAGGCGGCGGCGACCCGCCGATGGGTCGATCTCAACCCCGACATGACCATGCGGTCGGGCACGCCCTGACGGCGGCGATCGGGTTCATACAACCGGACACGCAGGCAGAGCGCGTCCCACTCCCCCTTGTGGCTACGATGTTCACACATCTCGCGGGCAGCGCGGGTCCCCTCTCCTTCCAGGAGAGGGAGCCCGTCGCGCCTGATATCGATGCCTTCGGCTCAAGAAAGCAGCCGTCGAGAAGATGTATAAATTGCGTAGCCGGCGGCGGAGGGCAGGACAGCGCTTCCATCCGGAAACGGACAACTCAAGTAAATCGGTCTTGCGTGTGGGTCGTGGTGATTCCGGCGGGGGGCGTGCAGGAACGAATCGGGTGCCATGGACACGTATGTCATCACGCTCGGCGGCTTCGGGGCCCTCGTGCTCCTCACCGCCTGGCTGCCGATGGTGCTTCGGCAATTGCCGCTGTCACTGCCGATCTGCTGCGTCGCGATCGGGGCCGGCCTGTCGCTGATCCCGGGGATCGGCGAGTTCTCCCCACGGCCGGAGCATCACCTGCGCCTCATCGAGAAGGTCAGCGAGTTCGTCGTCATCATCTCGCTGATGGGGGCCGGGCTGAAGCTCGACCGCCGGGTTGGCTGGAAGAGCTGGATGGTGACGTGGCGCCTTCTCGCCATCGCCATGCCGCTGACGATCCTCGCCCTCGGCTTCCTGGCCTCGCATCTCCTCGGCCTCGGCATCGCCTCGTCCCTGCTCATCGCCGCCGCCCTGGCGCCCACCGACCCGGTCCTCGCCTCCGACGTTCAGGTCGGTCCGCCGTCGGAGGGCGAGGAAGACGAGATGCGCTTCGGCCTCACCTCCGAGGCCGGGCTGAACGACGGGCTCGCCTTTCCCTTCGTCAACCTCGCCATCGCGTTCGCCGCCTCCTCCGGCCTGAATGCCGCCGGGTGGACCGAATGGGTCGGCCTCTCGCTGGTCTGGAAGATCCTGGTGGGGGTGGCCCTGGGCGCCGCCATCGGGCGGGGCTTCGGCTGGCTGACCTTCCACCTGCCGAACCGCGCCCGCCTGTCGCGCACCGGCGACGGCTTCGTGGCTCTCGGCATCACCTGCCTCACCTATGCCGCCGTGGAGGCGGTGCACGGCTACGGCTTCGTCGGCGTCTTCGTGGCGGCCCTGGCCATGCGCTGGTCCGACCGGGGCCACGATTACCATCACGCCCTCCACGGGTCTGCGGAGGCGTTCGAGCGGTTGGCGATGATGATCCTCCTCGTCGGCTTCGGCCTCGCCCTCGGCGGCGGGCTCCTGCGCGACCTCACCTGGGCGGGGGCCGCCTTCGCGTGTCTCGTCATCTTCGTGGTGCGCCCGCTCTGCGGCTGGGTCAGCCTCGTCGGGCACGACCAGCCCTTCGCCGAACGGGCGGTGATCAGCATCTTCGGGATCAGGGGGCTCGGGACGATCTACTATCTCGCCTTCGCCCTCGGGCATGCGCGGTTCGAGGGGGCGGGCCTGTTGTGGAGCACGGCGGGGTTGACGATCCTCCTCTCCATCGTCCTGCACGGGGTCAGCGTCTCGCCGGTGCTGGGCTTTCTCGACCGCCGCAGCGGGCGCGATACCGAGAGCGCCCAGCTCGACCTGCCGCTGGCCTCACGCCGCGCCGAATGAAGCCGGGGAACGGGGCCTGTCGGCCGAGCGACATCAGCCTCCGTATTGGCCGGATACCCTGCAAATTTTCTTCCGCCCGACCAAAAATAAAGCCCAAGTTTTTCATGGCATTTGCTAAATCCCGCCATTGGGAGTACATGAGGGTGATCGAAGCGTGATCAGATTTTCATTTGCTGAAGCCAAACGGCTTTTGCTGAACGAAAGTCGGGTGCGAATCGAGACAACGGAGAAGGCCTGACATCTTCGTCCGGACCTCCGAACTATGATGCCCGCAAGGGCGAAGGATTATGATGGCTGTCGGTACTGTTAAGTGGTTCAACGAGCAAAAGGGCTTCGGCTTCATCCAGCCGGATAACGGCGGCAACGATGTGTTCGTGCACATCTCCGCCGTCGAGCGCGCCGGTATGCGCGGTCTCGCCGAAGGCCAAAAGGTCTCCTACGAAATGGAAACCGACAAGCGTAGCGGCAAGCAGTCCGCCGGCAGCCTCCAGGCCGCCTGAGCCACGTGCCGCATGAGCCATGCCGGGTTCCCTGAGAATCCGACACTGGTGACGGAGCCGCTCTCCATTGGGGGAGCGGCTTCCTGCGTTTTCGATGACGTCTTCTTATGCGGCCTTGCCCCGCCGCATTCCAAACCAGGATTCTGTGTGAGCCAATTCAACGAAAACTCCATGACCGACCGCCTCAAGGCTTCGCAGGAAGCCCGTCAGGCCGCGCTGGCGCGTTTCCGCGACCGCCCGGCCGCCGACGATCCGACGGTGGTGGCCCGCAAGGCCGAGCGTGAGGCCATCGCCCGCGAGCGCGAGATCCGCGTCGCCGCCCGCGAGGCCGAGCGCGCCGCCGCCGCCGCGCAGGCCGTCGCCGAAGCAGAGGCCGAGCGTGAGCGTCAGGCCATCG
The DNA here is from genome assembly GCF_001422345.1 of Methylobacterium sp. Leaf93. NCBI lineage: Bacteria > Pseudomonadati > Pseudomonadota > Alphaproteobacteria > Hyphomicrobiales > Methylobacteriaceae > Methylobacterium > Methylobacterium sp. Leaf93. The sequence continues at coordinate 575,100 of NZ_LMMS01000001.1, forward strand.
AAGCGGCCCGCCTCGCCGAGGAGAAGATCGCTCTCGCCGCCGCCGCGCGCATCGAGCAGAAGCAGCAGCGCGACGCGCGCTATGCCGCCCGCAAGGCCAAGGCCCGCAAATAGGGCGCACCGGTGCCGCATCGGTCTTGAGTGAGGGGCGGATCCCGCTTCCCGAAGACCGGCGCTGCGAAACGAAATCCCGAAGAGCCGTCCCGACCCATAGGTTCGGGACGGGCATCACTTGGGTTCGACGTCAGGACCGATCGTCAGCGATCGGACCTGTCACGTCGAATGGGTTGGCTCGGTCCTGCGTGAGGGTTCGGGCGCAGGGTGGCATCGCCGGACGGAGTTGCCGCCCATCTCGTCCTTTTCCGCAAGGCCAGAGGCTTTCGGCATGGCGACGCGCGACCACGAACACCCGTCCGGGGACGCGGAACCCCTTTCGCGTCGACTTCAGAAAGGCACTCCCATGGCCCATAAGTTCAAGCTCGGGCAGCGTGTGCGCCGCGCCCGCATCGGCTATGCCGACGTCAAGGCCGATCCCGCCGACGTGTTCGAGATCGTCCGCCTCGTTCCCGAGGACCAGACCGGCGAGCCGTTCTACCGGATCAAGTCCGGCGGCGGCGAGCGCGCCGTCCGGGAAGGCGAGATCACCCTCGCCTCGTGAGGCTTGGCCTCCGGCAGGCCGGAGGCAGAGACAAAAAAGGCCCCGCATCGGAGGATGCGGGGCCTTTTTCATGAGTTCATTCGGCCGGTCGAGGTCAGTGACCGCCCTCTGTGGCGTTGCGGGTCGCCTCGTAGAGGAACCATGTCCGCTCCTCGGACTGGTTGATCCACTCCTCCAGCAGGCTAGTGGTGGAGACGTCCTTAGCCTCGTCCGTCACCTCGTGCAGCTCGCGCATGTTGGCGGTGAGCGTCTTGTTGTCGTCGCGCAGCTCGGCCAGCATTTCGAGGGGGCTGACATACTCCGCGTCATTGTCCTCGACCCGAGACAGCCGGGAGGCCTGCCCCAGCGACCGCAGGGTGGTGCTGCCGATCTTGCGGGCGCGCTCGCCGACATCGTCGATAATGCCGAAGATCTGCTGCGACTGCTCGTCGAGCATCAGGTGGTAGTCGCGAAAATTCGGGCCACTCACATGCCAATGGAAATTCTTCGTCTTCACGTACAGCGCGAAGAGGTCCGACAGCAGGACGGTCAGGCCCTCGGCGATCTTCTTGGTTGCCTCGGGGGCGAGATCGGTCGGGGTGTTCAGGCGATCCCCGTCGACACGCGTGCGCCCGCTCAAGCTCTTTGCCATAACGTCATAACTCCGTTTGAATTCCGATAGCGGGCGGCGTCCAGCGCACGCCCCATGACGGGAAAAAGCCAGAGACAGGGGGGAAGTTCCGCATCCCAGCCATGAGCGGAGCGAGACCCGTCGATTAGCCTCGAGACATGCCTTCGGGGAATGGGTCCGGCAACCCTTTGCGTGGCATCGACGATTCGGATCGGGGCAGGCCGCGACATGCGCCCGCCACGACCAGCGGTTGGGCGAATCTCTCAATGTTGTGAGTGCGATCGCCGGATCGGTGACGCTGTTTGTGGACCGGGCATGCGCAACCTTGCCCGGCCAGCCGAGGGTTCAGGCGAACAGAAAATGCCCGGACTCGATCAATTCCGCCTTCGTCACGTCGTGCAGGATGATCTTGTGCGTCGGGTCGGGGTCGCCGACGACGGTGATCTGCGTGTCCGCGCCTCTGTGGACCGAGGTCAAAGTCAGGTCCCCGATTGTCGACGCGAGCGCCGATACGTCGAGAAAATCGTGGGCGATAGCGAATCGGAAGATCTCGTCCCGCCCAAAGTCGCCGGCGAAGGTGAAGGTGTCTCGCCCCCCTCCGCCGAAGAGCGTGTCCGAGCCGTTGCCGCCACGGATTTCGGCATCGCCGGACCGCGCGACGATGCGGTCGTTGCCGGCGTCACCGCTGAGATCGCTCGGGTAGCGGCTGCTGCCGATGATGACGTCGTCGCCTTCTCCCCCGGAAATGCTACCGTACCCCGTCCCCAGACTGAGCCAGTCGTCGCCCGCGTCTCCCTGAAGAAAGTTGCTTTGGGCACCACCGGTGATGTGATCGTTGCCGATCCCCCCGCTCGCATAGCGTCCGCCGGAACCGAGGCGTATCGTGTCGTCGCCGCCATCGCCGAAGACGGACGCCATTCCGCCGGCCAGTTCGATGAGGTCGTCGCCGCCCTGCCCCCTGATGGTCGACAGGCCGCTGCCGCCGGTGACGTGGTCGGCGCCCTGGGTCGCGTAGAGGGTGCGGGGTGCGCTTCCCGTCGTCGACAGGACGATGGCTACGCCCTCTGTGACCTCCGACAGATCCAGGGACGACCCCGCCCCCACATGGACGGCCTCGATGCTCTTGAGCGTGTCGTCGGTGAAGCTGAACGCGTCCGCTCCCTGCAGGAACAGCTTGTCCTTGCCCGCGCCGCCATCGACGGCCGCTCCGGCGCGGTGAAGGACGAGACGATCGTTGCCGTTCCCGCCCAGGAGCGTATCCGCCTCGCCGGTGCTGCGCAGGGTGTCGTTGCCGCCCCCACCGTCCAGGCGATTCTGGCCCCTGCCTCCTTCGAGAACGTCATTGCCGTCCAGGCCGAGAAGCGTGTCCGCACCGGACCCGCCGCGAAGGATGTCGTCGAACACGTGCCCCTGCAGGAAAACAGAGCCTTTGTTGTCGGAAAAGTCGATGAGATAGCTCAATTCCCAAAAATAGAATCTGTGGTCATACCTCGCACCGGTATAGTCGTTCGTAAAACTTCCGGTGAAAGCATCGTTTTTTACGGACGTCCAATTCGCGATATACGTGTAAGGCGACTGGTTCGAGTCGTATGTTGGCTCATAAATGTATACAAAGCTGTAATGATCCGGATCGAATACGGATCCGCGACTATAATGAACGACAGGCATGACATCCCCCAGACAATCAAACTTTGGAACAGCGCCGCACTCAACACGAGGTGAAATAGCGACTGATCGTCGAGGGGAATTAGAGAGCAGACTTTCTACATATCAGCAATTGTACTGATAAATACCCTGTCGATGATGCGGAAGACTGTTTTGAGAGAACTATTACGGACGAGACCGGATGATCCGGCATGTCTCTATCGGTCGAAATCTGACGGATGGAACCCGGGCGTTGGGTGCGCTCGCGATCCATGCCGGCCGCCAAGATCGCTGCCAGCGCTTCCCAAAAGCCGCCATTCGTCGGCCTTGCGGCAACTTCAGCTCGGTGTAGTAAGCCGACGTTCGTGTCAGGGCTGGCCACGCCGCTTCCACGGATTTAACGTCCTCCTCCAATGGCGAGCCCCGCGACGTGACCCAGCGACTGTTCGCTTCGATCCAGATCACCCGAGCGGCTACGCAGGACGAACTTGCGGCCCTGGAGACGGCCATCGGCGACTTGCCGCCGTCTTATCGCACCTTCGCCGAGACCTACGGCACCGGCCGGACCAATGACCTGTTGCTGATCTTCATGCCGTTCAGCTGCCCCTCTGGCACGTTCGAAGATCGGGGCCGCGGCCTGACCGACGTGCTCGACGACTTCGTCGCCCACTGGATCGCTGACGGCGGCCGGCTCGGCGACCTGGATTGCCTGGAGCCCTACGATGAGGAGAGCGTAGGCGTCGCCGCCCGCTACAATGAGTTGGTTTTCTTCGCCACGAGCGAGAACGGCGAGTCCTTCTGCTGGCTACGCACGGACGATCGCTTTGCCTTCTACACGCTGGATCGCGCCTTCCTGTCAGTGCGATACGGAGGCGACGACCTGTTGGCGATGATCGGCGACATGCAGACGGATAAGGTTAAGCGGCTGCTCGGGACCGGCTACGAGCCCTTGCCCTCATCCTTCGTGGGATTGCGCTAGAGCTGCGCCCGACCACGTTGGGTCGGGGCACATCTCTCGGCCTTTGTTGTGCCGCGCTCTTTTTTCGCCGAACCGGCATCCACTTCGGCGGAGAGCGCTCTAGGCGATGAGTGGGCTTGCTCGTTTAGCCTGGGCGGCGCGCTGCCAGCCGACGCGAGGACGAGTATCCGCAACTGTTTGTGAGCGAACAGGTCAGCAACGTCCGCCTCAACGCCGTTCCTGCCGGAAGTAGCCGGGCAAAAATCCACCCGACTTGGACGTTCGGCGGGTACCGAGCGTCGGAGTTCCACCACGAATTCCGGCGTCGCCGTGGCATCACCGGGCGGGCCATTCGCCCGGAAGCGGTTCGAGCGGGCGGCCCGCGTGCGGAATCGCCGTGAGCCATTCGACTTCTTTGTCCGAGGCTTGCGTCATCCCGAGGTGCCGCGTGGCGGCCCCGAGGGAGCCTCCCGGGGGGGGGCTCGCACCATCTGCCCGGACTCACGCCATCGCGAAAAGAGAACCCGGCGGGCCGTGCCCGCCGGGGACAGGCAGCCTCAGGTCAGAACGACGACGCGGGTGCCGATCTCGACGCGGCCGTAGAGGTCGATCACGTCCTGGTTGATCATGCGGATGCAGCCGGACGAGACGCTGAGCCCGATGGATTCGGGCTCCAGGGTGCCGTGGATGCGGTAGAGCGTGTCCTTGTTGTCCTGCCACAGGTAATGCGCCCGCGCGCCAAGCGGATTGCGGGAGCCGCCGGGAACGCCGAGGCCGCTCTGGAGCTGGGTCACCGAGCGGGCGAGCTTGGGCGTGCGGGCGATCATCTCCTTGGGCGGATACCAATCCGGCCACATCTGCTTGGAATTCACCGTCGAGACGCCCGACCAGGAAAAGCCCTGCTTGCCGACGCCGACGCCGTAGCGCCGCGCCCGCCCGTTGGCCTGGACCAGGGTGAGGTGGTGCGCGCGCGGGTCGACCACGATGGTGCCGGGGGGCTCGCGGCCGGTATAGGCGATCTCCTGGCGCAGGAACACCGGGTTCGCCTTGCGCCAGTTGAAGGCATGGACCGGGAACGGCTCGTCGGTGATCGCCGCATAGGCCTTGGCGTAGTCGATCGGCCCGTCATCCACCGGACGTGCCACGGCGTTGCCCTGGTTCGCCGGCGGCTGCTGCGCCCGGCGGCGGGCATTGGGATCGGCATAGGGGTCCGCATCAGGATCGTCCTCGAAGCGTGGGGCGGCCGTGCGCTCGCCATAGGGCTCGTAGCGCCCGCCCCGCCGGCGGTAGAGCCGCCCGGCCTCGTCCCGGTAGAGACGGTCGTCGTCATAGGGGCCGTAACCGTCCTCTGATTCGAGGGAGAGCCGGCCGCGGACCTGGGCGAGGGCGGCGAGCGGAGAACCGATCAGGGCCAGGGCCGCGCCCGCGCCGCTCAGTAGGGTCCGCCGGCTGACGGGGAGAACGGGCAGTTCGGAGATGAAGCGTTCGGACTCGGTGTGTTCAGGCTCGAAGCGTTCGGACATGGGGTACTCGAGGATGGGCCCCTCGCCAGGGCGCGAGGATGAAAGCCAAGATCGTGCGGTGACTTAGCAAGACCCGGGGCCGGCGTCACGCCGGCCCGTCGCTCATCAGCATTGCGGCCGGGTGGGGTCGCCGGGCAGGCACGAGGTCGGCCTAGCGACGGACCTTTCATCATGGCGCGAGAATGAGCGGGAGATGTGGTGATTTCATCGAGTCTTGCGATTGCAAAAACCTCTGTTCACGTCGACATACGTCTTTGCATTTCAACACCATCGAATCCTTGGAAGACGGACGAATCCTGTGCCGATCTCTTCGTTCGCACGCCTTGGCGCGTCAGCCCTGACGCTCGCCCTCGGGCTTCTCATCGCCGGGCCTGGCCCGGCCCTGGCCGGCCCGAAGCCGGTCCTCTCGGGGTCGACGGCCAAGGCGAAGGCCGTCGGCTCCTCCCGGGCGAAGGCCGCCAAGCGGTCGCGGATGGTCAAGGCCAACACAATCAAGGCCAAGACGGCGCCCGCCGCCGGATCCCCCGCCAAGGAGGCCACCGCCGACGAGACCCGGTCGACCGAGGCGCCCGCCGTCACCTGGACCTCGGCCGAGCCGGACGAGCTCCGGTGCGGGCGCAGCCGCCGCAAGCTGTGGCAGGCAGGCGAAGGCTGGGTGGTCAAGACCGTGACCGTCTGCCGTTAAGCATCTCTGCAAAAAAGCGGAGGCGGGCCGCCGGGTAGGACCGGCGGTGGCGGCGCGCTACAAGGCCCCGGCCCACACAGGCGATGTCCGGGCGAGGTGGGAGCGATGACGTGATCCGCGTGCTGCATACGGGCGACTGGCATATCGGGCAGTCTCTGCGCGGCTATTCCCGCGCCCACGAGCATGCGCGGGCGCTGGCACATCTCGAAGCCATCGTCGTCGGCCACGAGGTCGACGCCCTCGTGGTGGCGGGCGACGTCTACGATAGCCAGAATCCGTCCGGCGAGGCGCAGGCGCTGCTGTACGACGTGCTGGTGCGCATGCACCGGGCGCGCCCCTCCATGACCATCGTGCTCACCGCCGGCAACCACGACGCGGCCGGGCGCCTCGAGGCGCCGAGCCCGATCCTCGAGGCCATCGGGGTCCGGGTCATCGGCAATGTCCGCCGCCGCGACGGCGCCCTGTCCATCGAGCGTCATCTGGTGCCGGTCCTGAGGAACGGCGAGGTGGCGGCGCAGATCCTGGCGGTGTCCTATCCCACCGCCGCCTGCCTGCCGCCCCTACGCCGGGAGGAGGGATCGCCCATCGTCCGGGCCGTGCGTGCCCTTTATTCCCAGGTGATGGAGGCGGCGGCGCCGCATCTCTCCGGCCTGCCGCTTCTCCTGACCGGGCACCTGCATGTCGCCGGGGGAACCGAATCGGAGGGGGCCGAGCGCCGCATCCTGGTCGGCGGCGAGCATGCCGTGCCGCCGGACGTGTTCCCGATGGAGGCCGATTACGTGGCCCTGGGCCATCTCCACAAGGCCCAGACCATCGGCGGCGGGATGGTGCGCTATTCCGGCTCGCTGATCCCGCTCTCGGCCACCGAGCAGCCCTACATCCATGGCGTCAGCCTCGTGACCCTCGGCGACGGCCCGGCGCGGGTGGAACACATCCCGATCCCGCGCCCGGTTCCGTTCCTGCGCCTGCCGCCGCGCGGCGACATGCGGCTCTCCGACCTCGGCGACCATCTCAAGGCCCTCGACCTCGACCCGGCCCTGCCGATGGAGGAGCGGCCCTACATCCAGGTCCGCCTCGCCCGCGAGGGGCTGGGGCCGGGCCACCGGGCCGAGGTGGACCGGATCGCGGACGGCTTTCCCGTGCGCATCGTCGACACCCGCGTGACGGCGGCGGCCGATCCAGTGGCGGAGGCCGTCGAGGCGGCGCCCCTCGTGCGCCTGTCCGAGCGGGACCCGGAGGACCTTTTCCGCCTCGCCTTCGCCCGCGTGCGCGGCGCGCCGCCGGAGCCGGCGCATCTGGAGGTGTTCCACCGGGTCCGGGCCGAGGCCGAAGGCTGAATGCGGAGCGTGTTCGATCGGATCGGTCGGCGGACTCGGTTCTCCAATCAGCCCCCTCATCCTGAGATGCCGGAGCGGAGCGAAGGCCTCGAAGGAGGCCTCCAGTACGCGCGGAGAATTCCGGGGCCCTCCTTCGAGGCCGCTCCGCGGCGCCTCAGGATGAGGTAAAGCTCTGGAAAAATAACTCAAACAGGCTTTTGGAGGTTCGGTGCCGCCGCATCGGTCTCTTGTCACGCCGCCGTTACCCTGTAGGTATTACAATTCGATTGTGCGCCATCGAGATTCGCCGGGCCCCACCGATGCGAGCCGGGCGCCACAGGGGGAAACAGCGCCATGAAAGTCTCGATCGTCGCCACCGGCTGCGCCATGGCGCTCGCTTTGGCCGCTCCGGTGCAGGCCGAGGAGGCGGATGCCGCCGCCATCGTCGGCGCTCTCGTGACGGCGGGAGGCAACAAGCCCGGCGTGCGGGCGAGCGGCGCCAAGGGCGTCTGCGTCACCGGGCAGTTCACCCCCTCCCCCGAGGCGGCGGACCTGTCGAAGGCGCCGCATTTCGCGAAATCCGTGCCGGTGACCGCGCGGTTCTCCATGGGTGGCAGCAACCCCGCCATCTCGGACAAGGCCAAGCCGGTGACGCGGGGCTTCGCCATGCGCCTGCGCGATCCTTCCGGCGACCTCGTCCTCGTCATCATCTCGGCGCCGGTCTTCTCGACGCGCACGCCCCAGCAGCTCCTCGACTTCGCCACCGTCCGCGCGCCGGGGCCGGACGGCAAACCCGATGCCGAGAAGGTCAAGGCCTTCGCCGCCGCCAACCCGGAGACCACGAAACAGGCGGCCTGGCTCAATGCGCGCCCGGTCCCGGCGAGCTTTGCCGGCGTCGATTACTGGGGGGTCCACGCCTATACGCTCACCAACGCCAAGAACGAGGCCAAGGTGGTCAAGCTGAAGACCGTGGCGGATGCGGGCCAGCTCGGCCTCACCGACGAGGAGCTGAAGGCCAAGCCCGACAGCTTCTATGCCGACGAGCTGAAGGAGCGTCTCGCCAAGGGGCCGGCCACCTTCTCCCTGGTGGCGATCCACGGCGAGGCCGGCGACCCCACCGCCGACCCCACGGCGCTGTGGCCCGAGGACAGCCGCAAGAGCACGAAGCTCGGCACCCTCGCCATCACGGCTCTCGAGCCTGCCGCCACCTGCGACGCCGCCACCTTCGATCCGGTGGTGGACCTCCCCGCCGGTATCGCCGGCCCGGCCGACGACCCGATGTTCGCGATCCGCTCGCCGGCCTACGCCGTGTCGCTGTCGCGCCGCGCGCAATAGGAGGGACGCTCCACCCGCCTGCCCGGTCGCGATGGGTTCACGCGACCGGGCAGGACGGGTCACGGCGCGGGCGTCAGAGGATGAAGCTGCCCTCCGTCAGGGAGCCGAACGCCACGTCGAGCAGGATGATCTTGTCGGTCGGTCCGAATTCGTGGGCCAGGGTGATGAGCGTGCTGTCGCCGCCGTGGAACGACCGGACGTCCAGGCCATCCGTGTCCCCGCCGAGCGCGCTGAGGTCGATTGTGTCGTTGATCGCATCGAACTTGCGGATGACGTCGCGGCCATCGCCCGCGGCGAAGACGAAGGTGTCGGCACCCGCGCCGCCGAAGAGAGAATCGCCGCCCCGGCCGCCGGCGATGACATCGTTGCCCTTTCCGGCTGCGATGCGGTCGGCGCCGTCCGTGCCGGTGATCGTGGAGCCGCCATCGGCGACGCTCTGCGAATAGAGCTTCGCGCCGATATCGACCCCCGTCATGGTGAGGGACGCCCCGTCGCGGACATAGATTTTCTCGATGCTGGCCAAGCCGGTGAACGAGGTGTCGGTGAGCGCGACGGTGCTGTCCCTGAGGATGAAGAGCAGGTCCGTCCCCTCGCCACCATCCACCTTCACGGGCGAGTTACCGATAACGAGGCGATCGTTGCCATCCCGCCCGTACAATTCGTCGTTGCCGCCATTGCCGTTCAGCGTGTTGGCGCCGCCGTCTCCGTAAAGGGCGTCGTCGGTCGTGCTGCCGAGGATGTTTTCGAACGATCCGTAGGTCTCTCCCTCCGCGTCGCCGCCGGAGCCGAAACCTTCTTGAAGATCGACAATCACGCCATCACTCGAATGCTCGAAGCTCAGCGTATCGATGCCATCGCCACCGGTCAGACTGTCGACATCCACACCGCCTTCGATGACGTTGTTCTGCGCATCACCAGAAATGATGTCGCCATACTGCGAGCCACGAACGTTGGCGATATTGGAAAATGTATCCTGGACTAAGGAACTTTCGCCGTCGCTGGCCGAGCCGCTCTCCATGTTGATGATTACCCCTAACGTGCCGCCGAGGCTTGGCGCATCGAAATGCTCGTAGCTCAGGGTGTTCGTGCCCGTGCCGCCGTCGAAGCTGTTGCTGCCGCGACCGCCCTCCAGCACATCGTTGCCGCCCCCGCCGATCAGGAAGTCGTCGCCGCCGCCGCCGTTCAGGACGTCGTTACCGTCGCCCGTGAAGACGTAATCCCCGAAATTTCCGCCGGTGACCCGCGTGACGTAGTCGAAGTCGCGGAAATCGACATAGAGGCCGGCCTGATCGGTCGCCAGCTGGAAGCCCTGGTATTCAGGCGCAACATCAGGCCCGCTTACCAAGTATACAAACTGGTTTTGATAGTTTTCAAATCCCTCGATTGATGATCCAGGTCCGAAATCCAATACCCGCATGGCGGAGTTGACAGGCGCAGAATATGCCGTCGCGGAAAACTCCGGATCATAATTACCGTTCAGGGTATAGTATAATGTCGCCACGAGAAAACTCCGCCGGTCGGACTGGTATCGAGGGGTCCGAAAGCGGTATAGTCATCAAAATTTAAGATATTGTTATGGACTTGACCGGTATAGACAAATACAGCACAAATCTGGACAGCAATCCCGCTTACGAGGGCCGGACAAGGGCCGGCCCGTTCACCGGACCCGCATGCGGAAGGCCGCGCGAGCCGCGGCGCGCCCGCGGGTCCGGAACGGGAGCCCCTGTCGTCCTCGGCTCTACCCGGAGGCGATCATGTCCTTGATCCGGCCGGCCAGCGCTTCCATCACGAAGGGCTTCGTCAGCACCTGCATGCCGGGCTCCAGATGCCCGTTGCCGACCACGGCGTTCTCGGCGTAGCCGGTGATGAACAGGATCTTGAGGTCGGGCCGGGCCACCCGCGCGGCGTCGGCCATCTGGCGGCCGTTCATGCCGCCGGGCAGGCCGACATCGGTGACGAGGAGGTCGATGCGCACGTCCGATTGCAGCACCTTGAGCCCGGAGGCGCCGTCGGCCGCCTCGATGGCGGTGTAGCCGAGCTCTTCGAGCACTTCGGTCACGAGCATGCGCACGGTGGGCTCGTCGTCGACGATGAGCACGGTCTCGCCCCGTTGCGCGCGCGGCGCGGCGGCGAAGGCGCCGGCCTCATCCACCTCGGAGGCCTCGCCGTAATGGCGCGGCAGGTAGAGGCACATGGTCGTGCCCTCGCCGAGTTCGGAATAGATCCGCACCTCGCCGCCCGATTGCCGCACGAAGCCGTAGATCATCGACAGGCCGAGGCCGGTGCCCTCGCCCAGCGGCTTCGTCGTGAAGAACGGATCGAAGGCGCGGGCGATCACCTCCGGCGTCATGCCGGTGCCGTTGTCGCTGACGCAAAGCGAGAGATACTGGCCGGGTTCGAGGTTGCGCTCGCGGGCGGCATGGCCGTCGAGCCACTTGTTGGCGGTCTCGATGGTGAGGCGGCCGCCATCCGGCATGGCGTCGCGGGCGTTGATGCAGAGGTTCAACAACGCGTTCTCGAGCTGGTTCGGATCGACCAGAGCCGGCCACAGGCCGGCGGAGCCCACCACCTCGATCGTCACCGCCGGCCCGACCGTGCGGCGGATCAGATCCTCCATCCCCGAGACCAGGGCGTTCACGTTCGTCGGTTTCGGGTCCAGGGTCTGGCGCCGCGAGAAAGCGAGCAGCCGGTGGGTGAGGGCCGCCGCCCGGCGCGAGGCGCCCTGCGCCGCGTTGATGTAGCGGTCGAGGTCGGTCAGCCGCCCCTGCGCCATCCGGGTCTGCAGCAGTTCGAGGCTGCCCGAGATGCCGGTGAGCAGGTTGTTGAAATCGTGGGCGATGCCGCCGGTGAGCTGGCCCACCGCCTCCATCTTCTGGGACTGGCGCAGGGCGTCCTGGGTCTGGGCGAGGGCCGCCTCGCGGGCCTTCTCGTCGGTGATGTCGCGGGCCACCGCATAGAACACCTCGCCCACCGGGGCGCTGACCCAATCGAACCAGCGATACTCCCCGCTCGCGGTGCGGACCCGGTTCTGGTGCCGTACGGTGCGGCCCTGCCGCATCGCCTCCACCGCCTCCGCGCTGTGGGGGAGGAAATCGGGGTGGATGATCTCCCAGAACGGCGTCGCCAGCAGGGTCGCCTCGTCGTAGCCGAGCACCTCGGTCCAGGCCGGGTTCACGTTGAGGAGGCGGCCGTCGAGGGTGCCCGACATCAGGAGGTCGGGGATCAGCGTCCAGATGCGGTCGCGCTCCTTGATGCGCTCGGCGATCTCGCGCTCGAGCTCGGCCCGCGAGCGGGCCAGGACCTCGCGGGCCTCCACGATCTCCTGGATCTCGGTGCAGGTGCCGAACCAGCGCACGATCCGCCCGTCCGCGTCGCGCACCGGCTGCGCCCGCCCCAGCACCCAGCGGTACTGCCCGGAGCGGTGCCGCAGGCGATATTCGATGTGGTAGGGCTCGCCCGTCTTCAGGCTATGGCGCCAGACCGTCCAGGCCTTGTCCCGGTCGTCGGGGTGGAAGATGCCGTTCCAGCCCGCGCCGTCGGTGGAACCCGCCGGCACCCCGGTATAGTCGTACCAACGCTGGTTGAAGTAATCGTGGTGCCCGTCCGGCAGGGTCGACCACACCATCTGGTCGATGGAATCGGCGATGGCCTGGAAGCGCCCCTCGCTCTGGCGCAGGCGCTCCTCCGCCTCCCGGCGCTCGTCGATGTCGATGACCGAGCCGACATAGCCCAGGAACTCGCCCTCGGTGCCGAAGCGCGGAGTCGCGGCGTCGATGGCCCAGCGATAGGTGCCGTCGGCCCGGCGCAGGCGGTACTCCACCCGGAAGGGCTCGTGCGCGGCATTGGCGGCGAGGAACGTGTCCGCCGCCAGCCCCTCGTCGTCGGGATGCGTCGCCTTGGTCCAGCCGAGGCCGAGGGCCTCCGCCTCGGTCTGCCCGGTGAACTCGTACCAGCGCCGGTTGAGGTAGATGCAGGACCCGTCGGGAATCGTCACCCACATCATCACCGGGGCATGGTCGGCCATGTTGCGGAACCGCGCCTCGCTCTCCGTCAGCGCCTCGGCCTGCGCCCTGCGCTGGGTCTCGTCCCGCGCGATCCGGAGGAAGCCGGGCGAACGGCCCTGCGGGTCCGGCGGCAGGCGGTGGAGGGAGCCGGCGAGGAACACCGGCATCCCGTCCGCGCGCCGATGCCAGCGCTCCGAATCGGCGCGGCCCTGGTTCACCGCCTCGGCGAGTTCCGCCGCATCGATGCCGGCGGCCCGGTCCTCGGATGTGAAGATCATCGCTCCGTCACGGCCCAGCGCGTCGGCGGCCGTCCAGCCCAACACCTCCACGGCACCCGCCGACCAGCTCGTGATGATCCCCTGCGGGTTCATGGTGAGGACGACGTGGTCGCGGGCGCCCTCCATGACGAGGCGCAGACGCTCCTCGCGCTCGCGCAGGGCCTCCTCCGCCGCCCGGCGCCCGCTGACGTCCCGGTAGAACACCGAGAGGCCGCTGCCGGAGGGATAGACCCTGACCTCGATCCAGATGTCCCGCTGCGTCGAGCTGTGGCGGTAGGTGAGTTCGGCCGAGGCGCGTTCCGCCATGGCGCGGCGGTAGAGCGGCCAGGTCGGCATCCGCTCGGCATCCGGCCACACCTCGAGGAGGTGACGGCCGAGGATCGCCTCGGGGGGGCGCCCGTCGAGGCGAAGGCCTTCGGCATTGATGCGGCGGACCCGGAAATCGCGGTCGAGCAGGAGGAAGCCCTCGCCCATCCCGTCGAGGACGCCCCGAACCTCGGCCTCGCTCTGCCGCAGCCGGCTCTCCGCACCGATCCGATCGGTGGTCTCGGTGCAGGCGCAGAAGAAGCCGGCGACGCTGCCGTCCTCCTCCCGCACCGGCGTGTAGGAGAAGGCGAAATGCGTCTCCTCGGCAAAGCCGTTGCGCTCCATGACGAAGGCGACGTCGTCCATCTGGATGGAGAGTCCCGCATAGGCATCGGCGACGATGGGGGCGAGGTCGCTCCAGATGTCGGACCAGATCTCGGCGATGGGACGCCCCATGGCGGCCGGATGTTTGGCGCCCAGGAGCCGGGCATAGGCGTCGTTGTAGAGGACGATCCGCCCCGGCCCCCAGGTGACGAACATGGGCTGGCGCGCAGCGACCATCATCCCCGTCAGCGTGCGGAGGGAGGCGGGCCAGGACTCGAAGGGTCCGAGGGGCGTCGCGGACCAATCGATGGCCTCGATCAGCGCGCCACACTCGCCCCCGTTCACGAGGACACTCACTGCCACTCTCTCTCCGTCGCGACGGTCGATCCGGGATGGCGCGACGCGGGATCGGAACGCTCGCCCGCACAGGATCGACGTCCCTGCCAACGGCCAAGGTCGACCCGCCGTTCCCCGTCGGAGCCCGCCTCGCCGGTGGGACGGCCCGGCATCGACATCGCGGCCCGATGACACGAACCGCTGTGCGATGTCAAAGTCCTGGCCCCTGCCGGTCAGGATCTCTGTTTGAAATGTCGCCCTGAAAGATCGCCCCCCGCTCCCGTTCCGATTCCGAGTGGCGGAAATCCGACGCTTGGTACCCAGCCATGAACGTCCGAGAAGGGTGGAGGCTGTGTGAAAGCGCTTCATCGTTCCGAAAATATAGAACAATTCTCTCCGTGGCAGACATTCCAAACTGCCAGACTACCGTTCTGATGATGATAGGATGCCGGTTCCGGCGCTACTGAAGTGTTCGAAAGGAAATCCTTCTATCCATTCCGCGTTTTCACACAGTCTCGGTGGGAACCGGAAGTAGGCCTTATACCCGGAAGCGGACCTTCCGCACTGCGCCCATCGCGGTCGTTCAAGAAACCTTCGTCCATTCGCGCGACGTGTTGCCCCTTCTTCCTGGCGACGCGGCGTTCTGGCTCGGCCGGTGACGCGGTTGGTGGCCGCCCCAGTTCCGGTAAAGCGTCCGCTCTCAGGTGTTCGAGGTTCTGAGATCGCGCGCCGACATCCCGAAACGTCGACGGAATGCCTTGCTGAACATCGACGGGTCGGTGAAACCGCAACGGATCATGATGGTCGCGATACTTTCTTTCGCCAGCGCCGGGTCGGACAGGTACCCACGTGCGCGATCCAGTCGAGCGTCGCGGATAGTCGCCGCGACGCCTTCGCCGTCCGCGAAGGCAGCGTAGAGACGGCTGCGGGAGACGCACAACGCTCGGCACAGGGCGTCGGGACCAAAACCCGGATCGTGTAGGCTGCGTTCGATGTGCACCGCGGCCAGCGACAGCAACGCGTTCGCCGTGACGGCGCCCGTGCGAGCGCCCACCAAACCCCGGAACAGGTGCAAGGTGCCCTCGACCGCGATGCCGGCCTCGGCCTCCGTCATGCCCGGCACCAAGGCCGCGTAGGACCGCAGGTAGGTCGCGAACAGCGCATTGAGGGGGCCGTCGCCGATCAGGCGCCCGGCGTAGGCTTCCGGCTCGCCGACATGGGCCCTGAAGGCCGCGCGCGTCGCGCTAAGCCGGATCTCCTCGTAGTCCTCGTAGGCCCCGATCAGGAACGGGCGTCCGGAGTCGGTGACGCTGATGTCGCCGGGAGCCATCCGCCCGCCGCGGCCCCCTTGTTCAAAGTACTGGGTACCGCGCAGGACCAGGGCGATTGTGATGGTGTCGCGCCCGTCTTGGCGGACATGGCGCGCCGTGCGCTCGACATCGACCCGCGGGCCCTCGGTGTGCAGCAAGGTGCTATGGGCCGTGACGGCGACGAGGCGACTGGCCGCGAACGACCGTCGTTCCTCCGCCCCGGCGCTGGTGACGCCGGACATGGAAAGCGCCGTGTCGCGCCAGAATTCGAACGCTCGCTTCGACTCGACTTCAGCCGTGCTTTGAACAAGCGTGTGAACGATCGGCGAACTGCTCAAAACACGCTTAATCCTTGATCGAGGACCGACCGTCCGATCTGAACATGATCCGAGCCCTTAAAGTCGTTAAATAAAGCGCCGACAGGTCTGACTCAATGAAAATCGGTCGCTGCTAAGCTTCGGCCGCAAAAGCTCGGAAGCGCTATCTGCTTTGGTGCTTGAAATCATATTGGACCTTACAGGCGTGGAGAATGCGCCGTTTCCGACGCGGGCCGGTATGGGCTTGAAGTCCGTCCGAGCCCCGCCACGCCGACCGCCGGTCGCCCCTGCGCGCGGATAGACCTGACCAGCGCATGGGTGAGCGCGGCACCGAGCAGGGCCACCACGACGAAGACCGCCAGCATGGTCGAGCCGACTCCCGCCTGCCCGAACACGCGGTCGTTCAGGAGTCCGATCATGAACGGTCCCACGCCGATCGCCGTCAGTGCCACCCCCGCGATGAATACCCCGCTCACGAAACCGCGCATGGAGGCCGGGGTCAGGAATTGGAGGCAAGCCACGTAAGCAGGAGATGTGAAACCAAGCGTCGCCGCCAGGGCGCCGAAGCCAACGAGCGAGAGCGGCAGGGTCGGGGCCAGCGTCATCGCCGCGGTGCAGGGGGGCACCAGGAGCAATCCGGCCAGAAGCATTCGCGCGGCGGTGATCCGCCGGCCGGACGCGCGGGCACTGTCGAGAAGCCATCCACCCACGAGGTGACCCAAAGGTGCGATCAGCATGCTTATCAGGCCGAGGCGCACGCCGCTTTCGGCAGGCGTCAACCCGTGGACGCGCACGTAGAACGTCGGTGCCCAGGCCCCGAGGCTCTGTGGTACGAGGGCCGCGCAGGCCGCGGCCACGAAGAGCGCGAGGTAGACGGCGCGATGGCGCCAGATCCAGGCCCACGCGCGACCGTTGCGCGGCGTGACGGCGTGCCTTCGGGCCGGGGGCTCGGCGATGCACAGGGCGGCCACGAGGGCGAGAAGGTTGGGGAGGCAGGACAGGATGAGCAGGGCCCGCCACGGCGGCAAGTGGCCGGCGCCCGGCAGGTCCAGGCCCCCGGCGGCGGTCAGCAGCGCCAGGACCGCTCCCCCTCCGAGCAGGGCGAGGCTTCGCCCCAGGCTCGTGCTGGCGGTGAGCCAGGACAGGCCCCGCCCCATATGGCCGGGCGGAAGGCGGTAGGCCATCAGCGAGAGCGCGGCGGGCGCGACCACCGCCTGCCCGAGCCCCAGCAGCATGCGTGCAGCCACCATGAGCGCGAAGGATCCCGCGAGCGCGAACGCGATGCCGGCCGCACTCCACAGAACGATGCCTCCGATAAGCAGCGCACGGCGATGCCCGCGGTCGGCGATCCGGCCACAAAACGGCATGCCGAGGGCGTGCAGCAGGACGAAGGCCGAGCCCTGGAGAAAGCCGAGCTGCGCATCCGTCAAGGAAAGCTCGAGTTTGAGCGGTTGTGCCACCACGGTGAGGAGGAACCGCTCGCTGAAGGCAAGCAGTTGGATCCCGGCGAGCAGAAGCGCCAGGGATAAGGAACCAGATCGTTCACGGACGGGATGAGAAAGCGGCATCATTGTCTGGTTCGTGTAGCGAAGCACAGAACCGATTACTATTGCGTCGATCAGCCCGTAACGAGGATGTCATTTACCTGTTGACGGGAAAAAACCCAGCTATGGGGTATGATCTCCTTACGCGAGCGTGAGACCTAACTCGCATTCTAGGACGAATGTACACAGGTTTTCCTCAACGTGACGATTTGGTGCGCGAACAAATACCAAATCCCGTTCACGATACTGCAGCAGGGCCGTCCGAGCCGCCATCGCGCAGACCGTCATTATTTTCGCATTCGTAGCGCAGACGGACGTGTTCCGACCCAACTCGGTCGTAGTATCGATCCCGTTAAATTGCCTGAAAGCGGCCCTTCCCAGGGCCTGCTAGGGGTCGGGACATGACAGGCGCCGAAGAGCCTTCAAGGGCAGCACGAGGCAGACGCCGCACTCTTCGGTCTCTTCATCTCCTCCGAAGAGACCGCTCGTTTTCTCCCGGCGTTCTCAGAGGGGGGCAGTCAAGATGAGCGACTATGGGCGCCCGCCATCCCAAGGGCTCCGCATTCGGGTCGATGCCATCCGATCTGCGGGACCGCTCACACCGGTTTAGACACCCGCGCCGAAAGCGAGCCCGGACCCGTAGGGCCGCGCCAGAGGCGTGCAAGCCAGATCCGCCGGGCGTGCCCTATCGAGCTCACAGAGGGGCTCTGGATTCCGGGCTCCGCGATGCGGACCCGGAATGACGACGTGGCTTGTTCAGTGTCGTGCCACATCCCATTCCCCCGAGTTCGAAGCCCTGCCGCCATCCCGCCGCGTGTGGACATCGTTGCGCGGCGACGGCATCGCCCTCGTCCGCCCGTCATCCTGGGCTATGACACTCTTCCCCGCATCCCCCTGATTTCTTGAGACGAGGCCACGACCCTTGCGCATCCTGGCGATCCGCGGCGAGAACCTCGCGAGCCTCGCGGCCCCCTTCTCCGTCGATCTCGCCGGCGGCCCCATCGGCGCCACCGGCATCTTCGCCATCACCGGCGAGACGGGGGCGGGCAAGTCCACCATCCTCGACGCCCTCTGCCTCGCCCTCTACGGGCGCTATCCGCGCGTGGCGACCAGCGGGCGCGAGCGGGCGCCCGATCCCGGCGGCGATCCCATCACCATCGGCGACGAGCGGGCGATCCTGCGGCGGGGGGCGACGGAAGGTTTCGCCGAGGTCGATTTCATCGGCCGGGACGGACAGGGCTACTGCGCGCGGTGGTCGGTCTACCGGGCGCGGGGAAAGGCCAACGGCCGCCTCCAAAACAAGACGCGCTCCCTCACCCGGCTCGCGGACGGGGGCTCCGTCGGCGACAGCAAGGCCGGCCTCGTCGACGCGGCGATCTGCGACCTCACCGACCTCACCTTCGACCAGTTCCGCCGCACCGTCCTGCTGGCGCAGGGGGAGTTCGATGCCTTTCTGCTGGCCGCCGAGGGCGAGCGCGCGGAGCTCTTGGAGAAGATCACCGGCACGGCGATCTATTCCGAGATCTCGAAGCGGATCCATGCCGGGGCCGAGGCGCAGCGCGCCGCGGTGAAGGAGCTGGAGGCCCATCGCGACGCCGTCGGCCTCCTCGACGAGTCGGCGCGGGCGGAGAAACACGCCGAGCGGGCGCGGCTCCAGGCCGAGGTGGCGGAGTTGTCCGGCCAACTGGCGGACCTGAACGCGGCGCTGGCCCATGCGCAGCGCATCGCCGACACCCGGGGCCTGGTCTCGGCGGCCGAGAGCCGCCTCGCTGTCGCACGGCAAGCCCTGGAGACCCATCGGCCCGACAGCCTTCGGCTGGCCGAACTCGACGCGGTGGAGCCCCTACGCGAACCGGCGCGGAATGCGGCGCGGGCGGAGCGGGACCTCGCCGCCGCCGAGGCGGCCCTGGTCCTGGCTCTCGCGGCGCGCGGCGAGGCCGAGGCGCGGGCCGGGGCCGCGCGGGAGGCCCATGACGACGCCGCCAAGGCGGACGAGGCCTCGGAAATCGGGTTCAAGGCGTTGGGGCCGGTCTGGACCCGCGCGGCCGAGCTCGACACCCAAATCGGCGGGGCGGCCACCGAATCCGCCCATGCCACCGAGGCGGCGACCGCCGCGGAGGCGAAGGCGCTGGACGCGCGCACGGCCCTGGAGGCGCTCGATGCCGGCCTCGCGGCGGCGGAGGCCGCGCGGGCCGAGGTGGCCGCCCGGTTCGCGGCCGATACGGGCGGCGCCTTCCTCGCCGGGCGGACGGAGGAAGCCGACCAGCTCTTTGCCAAGCGCGCGACCCTGAGCGCGGAACTGGCCGAGGCGAAGGCCACTCTCCGCACGGCCACGGACGAGGCCTCCCGCCGCTCGGCCGCGATCGCCACGGGGGACCGGGCGATCGCGCAGGCGAAGGCCGCGCGGACGCAGGCGGCCGACCACCGGGCCGGCCTCGCCGCCGCCCTGGACCGGATCGGCGAAGGCGCTGCGCGGGCACGCCTGGGCACCATCGACCGCCTCGCCGATCACCTGCGCGAGGCGCTGCCCCTGGCGCGCGGCCACGCGGAGGCGTCCCTCTCCGTCGAGCGCGCCTCCACGGAGGCGGAGGCCGCCCGCCGCGCCGAGGAGGCCGCGCGGCGCGCCGGGGAGGAGGCCGCCGCCCGGCAGGCCCGCGCCATCGAGATGCGTAAGGCCGTCGCCCCCCTGGCGGAGCTCGCCGAGGAGGCCGTTTCGCAGCAGGCGGCGCATCTGCGCAGCCTGCTCGTGGAAGACCAGCCCTGCCCGGTCTGCGGCGCCACCGATCATCCCCATGCCCGGAACCAGGATGGGCTGGGGCGCGTGGCCGAGGCGCTCAAAGCCCAGCGGGCGGAACAGGACACGGCCATCGCCGCCGCCCGGGAAGCCCTGGCGGAGGCCGCGTCTACCGGCGCCGCCGCCGGCGCGCGGGCGCGCAACGCCGAACAGGTGGCGGCGGCCGCGCAGGAGACGCAGGGTCGGGCGGCCTCCGCCTATGCGGGCCTGCACCCGCACCTCCTCACCACGCGGGGCGAAGCGGGGGTGGACGGGACCATCCCGGAACGGCTCGATGCCGAGGCGGCCCCCGCGCTCAGCGCCCTCGTCGAGGCCCTGAAGCGCGCCCGCGCCCCGCTGCTCTCCGCCCTGGAGCGGTCCGGGACCCTGCGCGGCGAGATCGACGCCCTCACCGCGCGGATCGAGGCGGGAGAAGGGGAGATCGAAGCGGCGGAACTCGCCCGCGCCGCCGAGCGCGAGGCCCTGCGTCTCGCCGAACTCACCGCCAATGGCGAGGCGGTCCGCGTCTCGGGCCATACGGAGCGGGTCGTCTCCCTCGGCCGCGAGATCGCGCCCTATCTGGCGGGTGCCGGCCTGTCGCTGGCCGATCTCGAGCGGGACGGGGCCGGTGCGGCCAAGCGCGTGGCCGAGATCGCCGCCGCGTACCGTGCCCTCGACCGGCATCGGGACGAGCTCGACCGCGAGGTCCAGGCCCTCGCGTCGCGCCGCGCCGGCGCGGCCGAGGCCCTGGGTTTCACCCGCGACGCCGCCGACGCGGCCGGACGCCAGGCCCTGGCCCGCTCCGACAGGCTCGCCGGGCTGCGGGCCGAACGTGCGCCTCTGCTGAGCGGTGAGGAGACGGGGGCGCATCGGACCCGGATCAACGACGCGCGCAAGCGGGCCCGTGACGCGCTGAAACAGGCGGAAGAAGCCCGCGCCGCCGCCCAGGCCGCCCTCGCCTCGGCGGTGACGGCGGCCGAGCACGGGGCCGCCGCCCGCGACGCGGCCGGGCGTCTGCGCGAGGAGGCCGACGCCGCCTTCCTCGCCGCCTGCGCCCCGCGCGGCGTCGAGGCGGTGCGGGAGGCCCTGGCCCTGCCCCCGGAGATCCGCACCTCCCTGCGCCAAGCCGTCGATGCGCGCATGGCGGAAGCGCGCGAGGCGGAGACCGCCCTCGCCACGCGGCGCGCCGACCTCGCCCTCCTCATCGATGCGCCCGAGATCGACGCTCCCGCCACGCAAGCGGCGGCGTCGGGCCTCGCGGAGACGATCACCGCCCAGCAACAGGGCCTCGGCGCCATCACGGCCGATCTCCAGCGGGACGACGCGGCGCGGGAGCGGGCGGCCGGGTTGGAGGCGACGATCGCCGAGGCGCGGGCCGATTACGCCGTCTGGGAGGCGGTGAACGAGGCGGTGGGCTCGGCCAGCGGCGTCAAGTTCCGCCTCTTCGCCCAAGGGGTGACGCTGGAACATCTGGTCCGGCTCGCCAACGAGCACCTGCTGGCGCTCAGCCCGCGCTACCGGCTGGTGCGCGGCGACCCGGCCAACCTCTCCCTCCACGTGGTCGACCGCGACATGGGCGAGGAGGTGCGCGCCACCCGCAGCCTCTCGGGCGGCGAGCGCTTCCTCGTTTCCCTGGCCCTCGCCCTCGCGCTGTCGGGCCTGGAGGGCCGCGATTCCTTCGTCGACACGCTCTTCATCGACGAAGGCTTCGGCTCGCTCGACGCCGAGACCCTCGACCTCGCGGTGGACGCCCTGGAGACGCTCCAGGGCCGCGGCCGCAAGGTCGGCGTCATCACCCATGTGGCGGCGATGATCGAGCGCATCGCCGTGCAGGTCCGCGTGGAGAAGCGCGGCAACGGCCGCAGCGTGGTGAGTGTCGTGGAGGCTGGGGCGGGGTAAGGCGGCTGATCGCCTCCGGTACGCCAGTCAGGAGGAGCTCTTCTGAAATACTGCTGGATTCAGCCATCCGCTTTTACAAGAAGAGCGCGTCCCTCTCCCCCTTGTGGGGAGAGGTCAGGAGTGAGGGTGGCTCCGCCAGCCTCCGCAGGTTGAGGGTCACCCGACCACCCTCACCTCCAACTCCTCCCCACAAGGGGGAGGAGGGCCGCGCGGCCCTTACATGTGTGAATGCCGTAGACTGGACGAAAATGAGACCCGCATCAGTATTCCCGGCGTGAGCTCCGGCCGCCTTAAACGAAGAACCCCGAATCGACCTGCGAGACGCGGATGTGGTCCAGTTCGACCGTTCCCCCGCCCGACAGGGCGAGCAGGGCATAGCCGTCGGAGGACTGGCCGAGGGAGTAGGTCTGGCCGGAAAGGTCGATCCGGTCTCCGCTCGAGGCGCTGAAATCGAACAGCGTGTCGTGTCCCGAAGAGGTGTCGAACACGGATCGGTCGGCGCCCGCGCCCAGGTAGAGGAGATCGTCGCCGAGCCCGCCGGTCAGCACGTTGCTGCCCCGACCGCCGATGAGAACGTCGTGGCCCTCTCCGCCGCTGAGCGTGTCGTTGCCTGCACCGCCATCGAGCCGGTCGTTGCCCACGCCGCCGCTGAGCCGATCCGCGCCGTCATTGCCGTAGAGCCGGTCGCGCCCGGCCCCGCCGTCCAGCACGTTGTCGCCCACATTGCCGCGCAAAGCATTCGCCACATCGTTGCCGGTGGCCTTCGTCGCGCCGTTGCCGATGAGGATCAGGTGCTCGACATTCTCGCCGAGGGCGTAGGAGACGGTGCTGCGGACATAGTCGGTGCCCTGACCGGCCCTCTCCACCACCATGTCGCGCCCGTTATCGACGAGGTAGGTGTCGTTTCCGGCAAGGCCGAACATCTTGTCCGAGGAGAGACCGCCGTCGAGGCGGTTATCGGTCGTGTTGCCGACGATCCGGTCATGCCCCCGGCCGCCGATGGCGTTCTCGATCAGGGAGCGGAGATCGCCCTGGTGCAGGAGCGCGTTGGCGACGTTGCCGAGCGCGATCGCGTCGCCGCCGCTATAGGCCTGGTGGTTCACGAGTTGCGCGGTGGAGAAGGTCGAGAAGGCCCCCGGGCGCAGGTCCACGTCCAGGGCGGTCGCGTAATTGGAGAGATCGTAGGTGTCCCGGCCGTTGCCGTCCCAGACCGTCATCGAGATCTTATTGGCGGAGGGAGCGCCCTGGTCGATGCCGTCGATGGATATCTCGCCGCTCCTGGCGTCCCATCGATAAGTCGTGTTCCCGCTGTTGGTCGCGAAATTGGCGCCGTAGAGGAACTGCAGGGCGGCGATGTCGTCCTGCATGTAGGTCTGAGGCTGGTTGAACCCCTCGCCTTCGAACGAAGCGCCGAGATTGGTCGGGTCGGACCGGTAGGTCATCAGCGACCAATCCTGCCCGTCCTTCTCCAGGGGAAGTGCCGCCGTGCCGTAGCGGGGCGGGCTACCGGCGAGGCCGAGCTCGGCATTCAGGGGGGCGTAGGTATAATCCTCGTGGCCATGCTTCAGGCCGAGCGCATGCCCGATCTCGTGCATGTTCGTCGCCTGACCCCAGTTTCCGATTACCGGAACGCTGTAGAACGGCTGGTCGGTATAGGTGCCGAACCAGACATCCCCGGCCTGGAGATTGCTCGACGGAAAATTGGCATGGGCCGATCCTTCGTCAATCCAGGAGGTCTGGCTGAAACGCAGCTCGGCATGAACCGTGGCGGTCTCGGTGATCTCTTGGAAGGTCAGGTTGGTATAGGAGGAGACGAGATCGAGGGTGTAGCGCGTCGCCTCCTGCTGCTGCGGATTGAAGGGCTGGTGATAGACGGGGTCGCCACTCTGGTACGGATCACTCTCGTAGCCGGACCCTTCGTAGAAGCTCCCGCTCGCCGGAAAGCTGTATGTCAGCGTGCCGATCGTCCATTTCGATCCGATCAGAACACCATCGATATGATCGTCGCCGGCGAAATGATACGTCCCGTCGCGGTCCTTAGACTGAAGCAGCAGGGCCGTCTTTCCGTCGCTGCGGCTGGCTTGTGCTGAACTCGGTACGGCCATCGTCTCGCGCCTTCACAATCGAGCGTGATTGTCCGCGCCGTGATGGTCAGCCAGGGGGGATGATTCGTATCGACAGCGCTCAGGACGGAGTTCATAGGGCCTGACCGCTTAAAGAGTGGGTTAAAAACTGCGACGATCGGAGCCGGCCCGACGGACCTTGCGGGCCGATACCCGGCGGGTCGCCTGGCATTGGCGCGAAAATGGGACGCCGGCGCGAAAAACCCACGGTGTCCTGCCTCGAACGGCCCTGTCGCCCGGTCAGCCGGCGGGCGGGGTGAGGATCAGCTTGCCGACGAAGGGGGCGTCGGCGTTGCGGGTGCTGGTGCAGCCATAGGCCGTCTCGCCCGCCTTCATCGTCCGAAGCCGCAGGACGCCCTTGCCGTTCTGCTTCACGGTGTAGCCCTTCTCGCTCATGACATGGACGAGGTCGCCATCCGCATGCAGCACCTTGGCGTTCTCGAACTGGCCCTCGGCGGTGATCGTCACCGGGGCGTTCGCCGTGCTCACGATATGAAGCTCCACATTCGTATCGGCGGGCAATCTCAGCTCGGCCGGTGCGCAGACGGGCTTTCCGTTTTCGAGCGTCACCGTCAGCTCGACCGGCGGCATCGCATCGCTCGCCGGTGGCGCCAGAGGCTTGCTTTGAGAATAAGCAGGGCCTGCGATGAGTGCAGCCACCATGACGGCAAGGCTTTGACGAATCATCATCATCGTTCTCGGCTCCGATTGCTTCGCATCCCGGCGGTGCGCGGTGTCGTTCTGACAAGAACGACCACCCGTCCCTGTTCCGGGCTGCGACGAAGCGAGCCCCCTCCCCGGCGCTCCCAGCGGGCCTCGGCCCAATGAGTTCCCGTCAGGTGGCGGCGAGGGGCGAGCGATCGAACCCGTCGAGGAGATCCTGCGGGTCGCGGTAGAGGGCGATGCAGCCGGCCCTCGAAAGGTCCGCCGCCGGGACGCCGCCGCACAGGACGCCGATCGTCGACAGCCCGGCTTTGGCGGCGGCCTCCGCGTCGTAGGGGGTATCGCCGACCACGAGGATGGAGCTTGCCTTCAGGGGCGCGAGTTTCTTGAGCGCCGCCTCGAAAATGTCGGGGTGGGGTTTGGAGCGCTCCGCGTCGTCCGAGGTGGTCACTACGTCGACGAGATCGGCGATGCCCAGGATCTCCTGGTAATGCTCGACCTCGTCCTTCTTGCCCGACGACCCCAGGGCGATCCGCATATCCGCCGCCCCGATCCGCTTGAACAGGGCGCGCACCCCGGGGAACGGCCGCACCCGGTCGAGATAGTCCCGCTTGAACAGGTCGGAGCGGTAGGCCTCGATGGTCTTGCCCTCGCGCTCCACGCGCTCCGGCGGCAGGAACACCGGCATGAGTTCATCGCCGCCCTTGCCGATCTGGCGCCGGACCGTGACGAAATCGGCCTCCACCCCGAAATGGGCGAAGGCCTCGACCCAGGCCTGGGCATGCAGGTCCACGCTGTCGAGCAGCGTGCCGTCGATGTCGAAGATCACTGCGCGCATGTGAGGCCCCCCGCCGACAACCATCTTGGGGAATGCGCCGTTCCGCGATGCGGATGCCACGGACCGAGAGATGGCGGCCGAAGAGGGGGTCGCGTGGCGGTCGAAACGGGGGGTGCGTGGCGGTACCGAGCGGATCGCCGTTCCTGTCCGGCCCCCGCTCAAAGTGTGGCGGCGTGCGGCCTCGAGATGCAAATAAGCATTATCATGCTATATTTTTCCCGGGACAGACCAGGTGTATGGCACTTTTTTGCTTTATCTCACTGAGCGCCGTTTGCCCGATGATGAGCCATCGCTGTCTCGACCCCCACGATTCCTACGCACAGGCGGAGGTATTGGTCACGTTCGAGGGTGTATTCCCGGACGTCCGCCTCCTCTCGGCCATCGACAGCGAAGGTGACGATATCCTTCCGGACCTGATCGACGAGCAGAGGCGCGACCTGATCCAGGAAATCGCCGAGTTCCACTACGGAGCGTTGTCGGCAGCGTGACTAACGATTGCCGCGCGACCATTGATGACGCTGCCTTACCCTTGGCGCCGTCCGAACGTTCTTTCGCGCATCGCCTTCAGAGCGCCACCACCTCCTGAGGCGCTCAGGGCGCGGGCGTTATCTAGCCGGCGCCGAGCGCTAAAAGTCTGTGATTTTTCAAATATTTGGGCGAGGTCGAGCGTCGGCTCGCCGATGCGGACCGGCTCAGCTCTTCGTCCCCTGGAAGGGACGAAACAGCCAGGCGAGGCGCTTGGCATCGGCCTCTTCGCCCTCGACAGGCTCGGTCGCCGGCTCTTCGGCCCCGGTCCCGGCCGGCTTCCCGGCATCCTCGTCTTCCAGCGTCTCGACCATCTGTTCGAGCAGCGGCGGCAGCCTGACCTCGTATTTTTCGAGAATGATGGCCGCGTCCAGCAAGGCGTGAATGTGAGCTTTTGGAATGGGTTGGCTGGCGATCTGCGCGCTGAGGACGCGGTCCGCCAGAAGGCTCGCGAGGCGTGACACCTCGGACAGCCGCCCGGCGGGGTCCGCGGCTGCGGAGGACGGCTCCGGGCTCTCGGTCATGACAAATGTTCCTCCCCCACCAAGTGCTTACCCCATTATCCGCCATCCCCCTACATGCGCCAGACGCTTCGTTGTCCCGTGTGGACGACCATGCGCCGACAGTGGCGGGGAAGCCGCTCCCCGGCCAGGGTTCACTCTTGACTCACCCGCCTGCGCAGCTCTTTCGAATGGCCTGCTGCCGAGCTTGCCAGTCAAGTCGGGGACCGGTTAACTCAGCTTGGCAGTCGGCGCGTTCGCCGGAGCGTTGTGCCGTCGGGCCACAGGACAGGAAAGTCCGGAATCATGACGATGGATGCAGGGAAGGCCGCTGCCGGCGGGATGGACGAGAGTGCCCGGCTCGGTGGCAGGACGGGGCGTCTCAGCCGCCGATCGTTTCTGGCCGGCTCGGCCGCCGGGTTCGGCGCGCTGGGGCTCGCCGGTTGCGCGACGACCGACGGCCTGATCCTCGCCGAGGCGGCGAAGATCTACGGTCCGATGCCGGACGAGAAATTCCCGATCCCGGCCACCGACATCAGGAAGGTCGACCCGAAATACTATCGCCGCACGGTGCGCTACGAAACCAAGGAAGCGCCCGGCACGATCATCGTCGATCCCAGCAACTTCTATGTCTACCGCATCGAGGAGGATGGGGCCGCTACCCGCTACGGCGCCAATGTCGGCCGTGCCGGGTTCCTGTGGAGCGGTGACGCCTATGTCGGCCGCAAGTCCGAATGGGCGACCTGGACACCGCCCAAGGAGATGATCCGGCGCCAGCCCGAGGTGGCCAAATACGCCCGCGGCATGCCGGGCGGCCTCGACAACCCTCTCGGCGCCCGCACGCTCCATCTCTACCAGAACGGCGCCTACACGCTCTACACGATCTACGCCTCGAGCGAGCCCGACTCGATCGGCTCGGGCATCACGAGCGGCTGTGTCGGCCTGCTCAGCCAGGACATGATCCACCTGTATTCGCGGACCCCGGTCAAGACGAAGGTGGTCGTCCTGCCCGCGTAGTGAAAAGGGGCCGGCCCCTCACTCCAGCCTCACCACCACGCTGTCGCTGGCCCCCGACGCGTCCATCACCGAGATCCTGGCGAAGCCCGCGCCGTCCGGTGCCCATTCCGACTGGCGCCGGGCGCTCTCGGCCACCGGCAGGCTGTTGACCATCCAGGTGAGGGGCGGCACCCCGCCGAGCGCCTTCAGGGCGAGGCTCGGCGCGGGGCCGGGCTCGGCGAGGCCGAGATCGATCCGGGCGCCATCCGGCGGGTAGGCGATCTTGAGGGCTGAGCCCAGAGCTGCCGACAGGGTCTTGGGCACGTCCCTGCGGATGTGGCGCAGGGGCGGCGGCAGGCCGGCGGTGGTGGTCACCAGGGCGTCGCGGGGCATCGGCACGGAATCGGGCTCGCCGCCGAAGCGCGAGAACGCGTCGAACAGGATCGGCGCGGCCACCGCCCGCCCGACGAGACCCGGCACGGCGTTGCCGTCCGGCCGCCCGACCCAGACCGCGATGGTAACGCGCCGGTCGAACCCCACCGCCAGGGCATCGCGATAGCCGTAGGACGTGCCGGTCTTGAACGCGATCCGGTTCGGCAGCGCGTTCTCCGGCGGCGGCGCCCCGCGCAGGGTATCGGCGACGTACCAGGCCGCCACCGGCTCGGTGACGCGCAACTCCGGCGGAGGCGACGCGGCCGGCCCGTCGAGGCGGCGGATCAGGTCGGGCACCGAGCCTCCACGGGCGAGGCCTGAGAACAGCCGGGCGAGGTCGGTGAGGGTGATGCCGAGGCCGCCCAGAGCCACCGGCAGGCCAGGTGCCGTGTCGCGCGGCAGGTCGATCCGCGCTCCCGTACCGCGCAGGCGGGCGATGAAGCGGGCGGCGCCCACTGCCTCCAGCAAGTCCACCGCCGGCACGTTGAGAGAGAGTTGCAGGGCGCGCCGCGCGGTGACGGTGCCCTGGTAGCTGAGGTCGAAATTCTCCGGGGCGTAGGAGCCGGCGAAGCGCACCGGCCGGTCGTCGAGGAGGGTCTCGGGATGGGCGATGCCGTTCTCGAAGGCCAGCGCGTAGATGAACGGCTTCAGGGCCGAGCCGGGCGAGCGGATCGCCCCCGTCATGTCGATGGCCCCGGAGCGGCTGGCGTCGAGATAGCCGGCGCTCCCCACCTGGGCGATCACCGCGCCGGTGCGGTTGTCGATGGCGAGGATCGCCGCCGAAATGCCCGGCCCCATGGCGGCAGCGCGCTCGGCGGCCAGCCGTTCGAGGCTCGCCTGCAGACGCCCGTCGAGAGAGAGGCGCTGGACCCGCGCGGCGGGATCGGCGGCCACGGCCGCTTCCGCCGCATGGGCCGCCAGCATCGGGAAGGGCTTTCGCTGGTCCGGCACCGGTTCGGCCTTGGCGACCTTCGCCTCCGCGGGCGTGATGATTCCGCGCGCCGCGGCGATGTCGAGGACCCTGTCGCGCGCCTGCCGGGCACGAACGGGAAACCGGTCCGGCCGGCGCACTTCCGGCGCCTGGGGCAGTGCGACGAGGAGGGCGGATTCGGCAAAGGAGAGCCGAGCGGGCTCCCGCCCGAAATAGGCGAAGCTCGCCGCCCGCAAGCCCTCCACCGGACCGCCATAAGGGGCGAGCGCGAGGTAGAGGTCGAGCACGCCGTCCTTCCCCAACCAGCGTTCCAGCTGGACCGCCCGCACCATCTGCCGGAGCTTGGCGCTGAGCGAGCGCTCGGGGCGCGGCTCCACGAGGCGAGCCACCTGCATCGACAGGGTGGAGCCGCCCGAGACGATTTTGCCGTGCCGGAGCCATTGCCACGCGGCACGCAGGGTCGCGGCGGGGTCGATGCCGGGATGGTCGGCAAAACGCCGGTCCTCGTAGGCCTTCAGCATGGCGAGCATGCGCGGATCGACCTCCGCCCCCGTCACCGGCAGCCGCCAGCGCCCGTCGGCGGTGGCGAAGGGGCGCAGGAGATGGCGGTCCCGGTCGAGGATGACGGTGGAGCGGAGGTTCGCCTGGGTCAGGTCGAGGGGCGGGAGGGTCGCGACGAAGCGCCAGAGGGTCAGCGCGGGGAGGAGGATGAGGAGGGCGATGACCACGTAGATCGGACGAAGCGCGAGGCTCTCCTCCCCCTTGTGGGGAGGAGTTGGAGGTGGGGGTGGTTGCGTAGAGGCCGCGCCACATCCGGCACCACCCCCACCCCTGACCCCTCCCCACAAGGGGGAGGGGAAGCGCTTCCGCGCGCGATTCATGGCCCTACTTCGCGTTCACCTCGACCGAGCCGAAGGCGGTGCGGCCGAAGCGTTCGGGGCGGTACATGTCTTCGATGGTGGCGCCGGGATGGACGTAGGTGCCGGGCGAGACCGCCCGCACGGTATAGGCCGCGGTGAAGAAGGCGGATTGCTCGGGGTTGCGCTCGTAGGCCGCCACGAAACGGTCGTCGCGGAACTCGGTGCTTACCGGCTGCACGTCCGACTTGGCGAAGGCGAGCCCCGCCAGGGCATCGGAATCGAGGAGCTTCGGATTGTCGATTTCAAGGCCGGCGGGCAGGCGGTCCACCAGCAGGAGGCGCCCGGCGCTGGCCTTGGCCTCGGTCACCTTGAGCACCACCACGAGGCGGTCGTTCTGGCGAACCCCCTGAGCCAGATCCACCACCGTGCCGTCGAGCCGGTGATAGGTCCGCTCGATGGCATAGCCGCGCGATTCCGCCGGCTCCGGGGCGATGGGATTGCCCGACACGCTCACCACGGTCTGGGCGGCGCCCGTCCCGTCATTGGTGATGGTGACGGGCTTCCCGTCGAGGGCGGGGGCGCGGTAGAGCCGCGAGACCGGGCCGGATTGCCGCACGCCGTCGACACTGAAGCTCAATGCTTCCGCGTCCTTGGCGAGCCCCTCGGCGGCGAGCACCATCCAGGCATTCTCCTGGGTGCTGGTGAGGCGTCCGCTGGCGCGCTCCTGGGTGATGACCTGACCCAACGGCCGGATCGTATCGCGGGCGAGGCCCGTCTCGGCGGCGAGGGCGAGAAGGCCGGCCCCGTCGCGCAGGCGCGATCCGTAATCGGGACGATAGGTCGAGGTGTCGCGCGCGGATCCGAGCGCGGTCACCGCCGACTCGAACGCCTTGGTCGCGCGGCCCCGGTCGCCGAGAAGGGCGAGAGCCGCCGCGATCTGGCCGCGTCCGAGGGGGGTCGCGAACTCACCGAGCTTGGTGTCGGCGAGGTAGCGCAGGTCGCCCATCACCGGCCGCCCGTTCCGGGCCAGTACATAGGCCGCGTAGGCGATGTCCATGCCGCCGTCGCGCACCTCCGTGGTGTTGGCGACCGTGTTGCGCAGGCGGTCCAGGGCATTGGAGAAGGCGGTCTGCGGCACGGCGAATCCGCGTTCGCGGGCGCGGGTCAGGAAGTCGGTGACGTAGGCGTTGAGCCAGACGTCGCTCGACCCGCCGACGCTCCACAGGCCGAAATCGCCCGAGGCGTCCTGGCGCGAGAGCACGCGGTCGATGGCCTCGCGCACCCGCTCGTCCACCTTGTCGTCGATGCCGAGCCTGTCGAGGGAGGCGAGCTTGTTGACGTAGAGGAGCGGCATCGCCCGGCTCACGGTCTGTTCCGAGCAGCCATAGGGGTAGCGGTCCAGCGCCTGGAGCAGGGCGGGCACGTCGAGGGCGGCGAGCGAGGAGGCCGTCACCGAGACCGAGCCGGTGCCGGGGAGGATGTCGGCCAGGAGGTCGCCCGTCACCTGCAGGCTGGCGCCGGGTTCGAGGGAACTCACCGAGCGGCGGACCAGGGCGCCGGTGCCGGGGCCGATGTTGAGCGAGAAGCTCTGGCCCACGGTGCCGGCGATGCCGGGGCCGGACAGGTTCACGTCGAGCCGCGACAGGCCGGGGCCGGCGGCGGTGATCGGGATGACGAGCGAGGTCTTCGCCCCGCGTTCCAGTTTCATGGTGCTGTGAACCGCGCCAGCCGAGACCAGGACCGGGCCGGAGAGGTCGAGATCCACGGTGTAGTCGCCGGCCTGCCCCTCGACATTGTCGATGGCGATGAAGAAGCGCGAGCGGTCGCCCACATTGAGGAAGCGCGGCAGGGTGCCGGTGAGGACGACCGGATCGCGGATGATGACGTCGGCCTGGGCCGAGCCGACCCTGGTCCTGCTCCAGGCGGTCACCATCACCCGGCCGGTGCCGTTGAAGGCGGACAGCGGGAAATCGACGCTGGCGCGGCCATCGGGGCCGACGCGGATCACGCCGGAATAGAGCGCCAGCGGCGCCTGGGTCGGGGGCGAATCGGAGAGTTCGGCCGCGCCGCCGTCACCGCCCGAGCGGATCGCGCCGAGCGTCCCCTGCATGCCGTCGATCAGGTATCCGTAGAGGTCGCGGATCTCCGGTCCCAGGGCCTTCTGCCCGAAGAAATAGCCGAAGGGATTGGGCGATTCGTAGCGGGTTAGGTTGAGGATGCCGACATCGACCAGGGCCACGCTGATCCGCGCTTCCTCACCGGAGGAGAGACCGGCGAGCTGGATCGGCAGGGTCAGGGTTTCGCGGGGCCGCGTGGTCGCAGGCGCCCCCACGGTCACGGCGAGGCTGCGCCTGTCGGTATCCACCGAGAACCAGGCAAGGCCGAGCGCCCGGCCCGGCAGGCGCTTGGCCGCCTGGTCGAGCGGCCGGTAGGCGGTGGCGACGAGATAGGCGCCCGACCCCCATTCCGCCTTCACGGGGATGTCCACCGTGGCGCCGGCCTCCGAAACCGTGACGTCCAGGATGTCGTGGACCTTGTCGCTCACCACGGCGAGGGTCGCCGTGCCCTTGAAGCGCGGCTGGAGGCGCGCCCGCAGGGTCTCGCCGGCGGCGTAGCTCGGCTTGTCGAGCTTGAGGTCGAGGAGATCGGGCACGTCCGCGGTCTCGGACCCGCCCCAGCCCACGGTGAAGGTGACGCTGACGGTGGCCTCGGGCCGGCCGGCGACCAGGGCTTCAAGGCGGTAGGTGCCGAAACCGACTGTGGAACTGACCCGGCCCGGCGCGTCGGCGGCGAGATCGAGCCGTCCGTCGGCGATGCGCCGCGTCGAGGTCACCGGCTCGAACGACCAGCGCCCGCCCTCGCGGTACCATTGATAGTTGCGGTCGACCTTGGACAGGGTCCAGGCGACGCCGTTCTGTGGGATTTTCCGTCCGTCGGGGCTCGCCATGACTACGTCGAACGTGGCGACACCGCCTTCAGTGAGGTCGCCCGAAAAATTCTTGCGGATGGCGAGGACGGGGCCGGAGGGCAGAATCGGCAGGGTGACGCTTCGGCTCAGGGCCCGCCCGCCCGGCTCGCCGACCTGCAGCGTGATCTTCGCCTCGGTGGGGCGCGGAGCGCTGAGCGCCTGGACCGGCACCGTCACGGACGCCGATCCCTTGGCGTCCGTGGTGGCCTTGGCCTCGATCTCGGCCGAGGTCGCCTCCACCTTCTCGTCGTCGAGGCCGATGGAGAACCCGTCGAGCCCCTTGATCCCGCTCGTCGCGGCGGCCTGGACCAGGACCGTGCCCGACACGTCGAGGCCCGAGCCCGGCGCGCCGTAGAGATAGCGCGCGGCGACGTCGATGGTCGCGGGCCCGCCCTTCGTCAGGGTCGGGCTCTTCGGCGTCAAAGTGACCTCCAGGCGCTCGGGCACGTAATCCTCGACGAGGAACGTGGCCTCGCCCACAGGCGGCGCCTTCGCATCGGTATAGGCGGCGATCCGCCAGGTGCCGTGCATCGCGCCCGGCATCAGCGCGAGGGGCAGGGCGCGGCCGCCGAGGCCGGCATCGGCGACCTGGACGCGGCGATACTCGACCCCGTCCGGACGCTTCACCACCAGGGTGAGGGGAAGGTTGGGCACAGCGATGCCGGCGGCGTCGCGCAGCAGGGCCGTGACCTGAACGGTCTCGCCGGAGCGATAGACGCCTCGCTCGGGAAAGACATAGGCTTCCACCGCGCCCGGCTGCGGCCGGCCCTTCACGCCCCGGTCGGTGAGATCGAAGGCGCTCTGGGAGAAGTCGAGGAAGCCGTAATCGTCGCCGAGCTGCGCCACCACGAGGCCGGGCGCGATCCCGCCCTCGCCCCGCGCGAGGCCCGGATCGAAGGCGACGTGGCCCTGGCCGTCGGTCTTCTTCGTGGCCAGCACCTCGTTGTTGCGGGCCACGAGGCGGATCTCGGCGCCGGGCACCGTCTTTGCGCTCGCGAGCGAGCGGGCGAAGACGTGGATGCCGTCGCGGCCCTTGAAGGCGGTGAGACCGAGATCCGAGACGACGAACCATTGCGTCGCCTGGGTCTCGTAGCCGCCGTCCTCATCGACATTCGTGGCGACGCCGCTGGCCTGGGCCAGCATGATGTAGATGCCGGGCTCCAGCTTGCCGACCGCCTGCAGCACCGGGAAGGCCGTGACCGCCTCGTGGTTCAGCTCGGCCTTGGCCGTGTCGAGGGTGCCCTTCCAGACGCGGGTGCCCTTCTGGTCGGCGATGGTCTTCGCGGTCATGCCGCTGAGCTGGCCGAGGAACTCCTCAGAGCGCAGGGACGGGAGCAGGCCACGGTCGCCGACGCGCAGCACCTCCACGTCGATCTTCGGCGCGTTGACCGAGACCAGCGGCACGCCGGCCTGTCCGGTGCGCGGCAGGACGTAGTTGCGCCCGGTGAAACGCACCTGGGGCGAGCGGTCCCGCACATAGACTTCGTAATCGGCCGATTTCAGCAGGGCCTCGCCCACGGAGGACGGGATGCCCGAGCGCAGCACGAAGGCGTAGCGCTCGCCGTGCTTCAGCCCGTCCACGCAGATCTGCTGGCCGCTACCGGTGACGGCGGCATTGGCGGCGCCCGAGACGGCGACGTAGGGCGTGAAATCGGTCTTCGGGGCCAGGCTCTCGGAGAACTGGAAGCAGACGCGCGGGGCGGCGGCGTCGGAATCGACCTTGTAGTCGAGGATGCGGAAGCCGTGCTCGGCGCGCAGACCCTCATAGGTCTCGCGCACCGTGGCGTCGTCGGCGAGCACGAGGCTGGCGCGGTAGGCCTCGAGCGAGGGCCGCCATTCGGATTGATCGGCATAGACCTCGCCCAGCACCGCCAGGGCCTCGGCCTCGGCGGCGGCGCCGCGCGCCTTCAGGTAAGCCTGATAGGCGGCGGCCCGAGCCTGGCCGCGTAGGGTCCGGCGGTAGGAATAGACGCCGGTCTGGTTATCATTGCCCACCGTGCTCGCGGCGCGGGCATAGGCGAGCCAGTTCAGTGGGTCGCCCGCATCGGCGGCAATGGCCCCGGCGAGGGGCTTGAGGGCATCGGCCGGCTTCTCCGCCTGCACCAGGGCCTCGCCCTCGGCGCGCAGCTTGGCTGCCGGTCTGGTCAGGCCCGACGTGGCGGAATCCGCCCTCACCGTCGCTTCGAGACGGACCGCGTCACTGGCCAGCGCGTCACGCACGAAAGCCTTGGGGGATGGCGCTGGTTTCGGGGTAGCGATCCGCGCCACCGGACGATCGGGCGCCTGGGCGAAAGCCGGTGCGGCGCCCATGCCGCCGAGGGCCAAGGAGCCGGCAAGAACGCTTCCGGCAAGAAAATTTCTTGCAAGATGGGCGGTCGCGCGCCCGAGCCCGGTTGATCCCGACATCGCCCACCTCGTCCTCGGCGGCATCCGATCCCCCCTCGGTGCCGCGCCGGACCCTAGCACCTCGCGCGCGGGCCGCAATGACGCGTTCGCTCTGACGATCGGCTGGATATCCGGCGATCCCTCTGTCACACCTTCGCAAACGGCATCGGCACAGGCCATCGGGGAGCGTGGACCATGACGCAGCGCACGCGATTCGCCGGGGTGGCGGCGGCTCTGGCCCTCCTCGTCCTGCCGGTTCAGGCGCAAGGCCCCGCCCAGGCGCCTGCCCGTGCGGCACCGGCGGCCGACCCCGCCTTCGAGGCGGCGAAGGCGGCTTTCGAGCCCCTGCCGGAGGCGGAGAGGAAGGGCCTGCAGGACGCGCTGGTCTGGACCGGCGACTACAACAGCGTCATCACCGGCACGTTCGGGCGCCGCACCTACGACGCCCTGCTCTCCTACCAGAAGCGTGCCGGCAACACGGCGCCCGGCTTCCCGGACGCGAGGATGCGTGCGGCGATCCTCGCAGCCGGCGAGATGGCTCGGAAGGCGGCGCGCTTCACCGTGAAGCCCGATCCGGCGAGCGGCGTCGTGATCGGAGTGCCCGAGCGGCTGCTCGCCAAGCGCAGCCCTCAGGCCGGCGGAACCCGCTGGCAGAGCGGGGATGGCCGCGTCACCCTCGACACGAAATCCTTCGCCCCGGAGGAGGCCGGTCTCGATGCCCTATTCGCCCGCATCACCGCGCCGGGCGCCGACCGCAAGATCACCTACAAGATCAAGCGGCCGGATTTCCTCGTGGTCACCGGCGAGACGGCGGCGGGCAAATCCTACATCCGCTACGCCGCCGCCCCGGGGGGAGTTCGCGGCTTCACCATCGGCTACGACAAGGCCCTCGGGCCGGATGTAGACCGCCTGGTCATCGCCGTCGCCAACAGCTTCGTGCCGTTCCCGGAGACGGCCGATGCCGCCCCTGCCGAGATGGCCGCCAGACCCGGTGCGACGCCCGGCAGGCCCTTGCCAGGCCCGGCCGTGAGCCCCCTGCCGCCTCTGACCCGGGCCGCTACGAATGTGGGAATCGGCCTCATCGTCGCCCCGGGGCGTGTCCTGACGAGTTCTTCGGCCCTGGAGGCCTGCGCGGCGCCGCGGATCGCCGGTGTGGCCGCGCGGATCGTCAAGGTGGATGCAGGGCGTGGTCTGGCGCTTCTGGAAGCGGCCGGCGCGAAGGGCCGCGTCGCCACCCTGGCCGCGAAAGGGAACGCGTTGACGCCGGGCGACGCGCTGGTGGTCCTGGGCGCCGATGGGGGAGGTGGCATCGCCGTATCGTCGGGCCAAGCCTGCGGGGATAGGCTCTCGGCGCCGCTCCAACCCGGATCGTCGGGAGCCGTCGTGCTCGACCGGAACGGCGCCCTGGCCGGCCTCGTGGCCCGCTATCCGTCGTCGCCCCGGCTCGTGGCCGGTGTGGCGCCGCCGATGAGCTACCCTCTGGTCGACGGCCGCGTGGCACTGGCGTTTCTAGCCGAGAACGGCGTCTCCCCGGGGGTGGCCATGGACAGGTCGGGCGCGACGTTAGGCGCGGTCGCCTCCGGGGCGGCCGGTTCGATGGTCGGCCTCACCTGTCAGTAGGGAATCCACCCGGTCCTCTCGGGACCGCGACGTCCCCGATGCATGAACGGCGGGGCGCCGGAACACCCCGCCGGTTCGGACGCGCGATCAGAGGCGTCCCGTGACCAGAAGCACGATCAGGATGATGATGAGGATACCGCCCAGACCGAAGCTCTGTCCGCGATAAGCACCGCCACCGAGGAAGTTGCCGCCACCGAGGACGGCGAGGATCAGAATGATGAGCAGGATGGTGGTCAGGGTCATGGGAAAGAAACTCCGGTCACGCCCAACCAACATTGCTTGAGCTTGACCGGTGAAACGCCCATCCGCCGATTCCGTTCAACGCTTGGGCGTTTCAATGATGCAGATTGATGACGGTGTTGCAGGAAAGTCGATATCAGGCTCGCCAATCCGGCAGTTCGCCCGCCGTTTCCGTGAGCCAGGCCGGCACGGGCAACCCGCGCTCGGTGAGGAAGGCCGGGTTGAACAGCTTCGACGCGTAGCGCGCCGCCCCGTCGCAGAGGATCGTCGCGATGGTGTGGCCGGGGCCGAGAACCCGCGCTAGCCGGATCGCGCCGGCGACGTTGATTCCCGATGAACCGCCGAGACTGAGTCCCTCCTCGCGCATCAGCCCGAACACGATGTCCAGGGCTTCCGTGTCGGGGATGCGGAAGGAATGGTCCGGCCGGAACCCTTCGAGATTGGCGGTCACCCGGCCCTGGCCGATCCCTTCGGTGATCGAGGAGCCTTCGGCCTTCAGCGTGCCGGTGGTGTAATAGGCATGCAGGGCGGATCCCTCTGGGTCGGCGAGCGCGACGGTGATCCCGGGCTTGAGCGCCCGCAAGGCCTGGGCGGTGCCGGCGAGGGTGCCCCCCGTCCCGGCGGCGCAGACGAAGCCGTCGATCCGCCCCTCCGTCGCGGCGAAGAGCTCGGGGCCGGTCGTCTCCACATGCGCCTGGCGGTTGGCGACGTTGTCGAACTGGTTGGCGAAGAAGGCGCCGGCCGGTTCGGTGGCTGCCAGACGCTCGGCGAGCCGGCGCGCCACATGCACGTAATTGTCCGGATTGGAGAACGGCACGGCCGGCACCTCGACGAGGCGGGCGCCGGCAAGGCGCAGCGTCTCCTTCTTCTCGGCCGATTGCGTCTCCGGGATGACGATGACCGTGCGGTAGCCACGGACCGAGGCGACGAGGGCGAGCCCGATGCCGGTATTGCCCGCCGTCCCCTCGACGATGGTGCCGCCCGGCCGGATCAACCCGCGCCGCTCGGCATCCACGACGATGGACAGGGCCGCCCGGTCTTTCACCGACAGCCCGGGATTGAGGAATTCGGCCTTGCCGAGAATGGTGCAGCCGGTGAGGTCCGAGGCACGGCGCAGGTGGATCAGCGGCGTTCCGCCGATGGCGGCGAGGACGTCGCCGGAGAGGGAAGGGGTGCGCGTGGTCATGACGGGTCGGGCGTATCCTGCGAGGGGAAGAGCGACGAGCATGACCGACACGGCGTCCCACGAACACCCACGATCACGCGGATCGCAGAAAGGCACGCCGATCGGTCGAGAAGGGGTTGCCAAGCTGAAAAGGAGATTCTAGACACCCCCACCGACGGCGGAGCGCACAACTCTCCCCCGGTCAGGTCGGCGCCCGTAGCTCAGCTGGATAGAGCACCAGACTACGAATCTGGGGGTCAGAGGTTCGAATCCTTTCGGGCGCGCCATTTATCTTATCGTTAGACATAAATTTTTCCCTTCGGGGATTCGGGGACTTGAGCGCTGGTTTGCGGTCGGTTTGCAGACTTCGTTCGTGGTGAGTTCTCCCAACTGAAGATCGCTTGGTCTGTGCGCGCGAGATAGCGATCAAGGATCACATTCACCGTCTTGAGCGAATGACCCGTAATGGTGGCGATCTGCTGAGGATTGCCGCCCGCCTTGGAGGGCATGGTCACGGCCGTTCCACGGAGATCGTGGAAGTGAAGGTTGACCGGATTTTCCAATCCGGGGAGAGACACCTGTCCAATCCCAGTCTCAAGCATGGCCCGGTCCCAGAGTTCAGCGAAACATTGCTTCTGCAGGGCCCGTCCGGTCTTAATTGGTCAGCACCAGGGGCGAAACGTGATCCATGCATTCCAAAATGCGCTGCAGTGCGGACGTGCAGGAGATCATCGCTAAGCCGGGATTCGCTGAATACCCAACGAATTGGGAACTCGCTCGGTGTTGATGGTGTCGACGGCTTGATGGATGGCGCTGTCGAGCGCCTCGGCATCGACGGGCGCGGGCCACCAGCGTGGCTCTGGCCGCCCTCCCGCTATGGATCGGCCCATTGTCGCGCATGCTCGCGACCGGTTTCGCCGGGCAACCCAGACGCGGGCTCGCGCAGATCGGCCCAAAGCTTTAGCCAGATAGGGACGGGTCAACGCCTCGCTGTCATTGACGTAGACGAGCACGACGTCGCCGGCCTCCGCGTCCTATAGATTTTTCGGATAGTACCGGGGTCGTTGCGGCGAAAGTATTCTTACGCAGCACCTTGGAGCGTTGCGAGCGGGAGATGCCGATGCCTTCCCATCTCTCGATCCCGCCAGCAAGCTGCGCCAGCGTGCAGTTGGGACAGTCGGCGACGGGGCTCTCGGAGCAGGGGCGTTGCGACCCGCAGGGCGGCTTGTGCTTTGAGAGGTGTCGGCCCTGCGGCCACACACGCCTTCAGCGCGTCGACCCCACCGCAGGCAAAGTCGCTGCGCCACACACGTACCATGTCCTCGCGGACTCGAACGCCTCGGCGATGCGCTCACTGGTCCAGCCCGCAAGCGTTAGAAGCACCGCACGCGCCCGATCCGGCTCGCGCAAACAGGCCAGCGCCTCACTCGCGCGCATGGACGATCGGCCCGCCATGATCCGATCCCGCGGCCTATGCTGGAACCTGAATCACAGACGTCATCCGTTGGCCAGACAATGCCAACCGCTTAGGGCATGAGCGACGCCGTCGCCCAGACGATGATGCCGGCCTGGGCCTGGTTCGCGAGCCTTCTCGTCGTCATCCCCCTCGTCCTGTGCGGGACGACCCATCTCGTCCTGCGCCGGCTCATGCCGGCGCCGGCCGGGCGGTAGACTCCCATCAGCTCCCGGATTTCCGCACGGCGTCGGAGACGGCGATGGGCTTGGGCAGCAGACCGAGGCGGTGGAACGTATCGGCCACCTTCTGCTGATCGGCGATCACGGCCGTGTCCAACGGGGTCACGCCGTAGGTCAGGCGCTTGAGGGCGACGGTGAGGATCGGCGCCGGGATGCCGATGGCGGGGGCCAGTTCGGCCGCCACCGCGTCGGTATTGTCCTTGGCCCAGGCGTCGATCTCACCGATCGCCGCGAGGGTCGTATCGAGCGCCTCCTTGTTGCCATCGGAGAACCGGCGGGTCGACAGGTAGAACTGGCGGTTCGGCACGATGTCGGTCCCGTTGACGAGGGTCCGCGCGCCGGTGGCCCGCTCGCCCGAGGCGAGGAAGGGGTCCCAGATCACCCAGGCATCGACGGCACCGCGCGAGAAGGCCGCGACGGCGTCGCCGGGAGCGAGGAAGACCGGCGTCACCGCTTCGTAAGGCACGCCGGCCTTCGCCAGGGCCTCGACCAGGAAGTAATGGACGTTCGAACCCTTGTTCAGGGCGATCTTCTTGCCGCGCAGATCGGCGACGGTCTTGATCGGGCTGCCCTTGGCGACGAGGATCGCCTCGCCGAGCGGTGCCGCCGGCTCATGGGCGACGTAGAGGAAATCCGGGTTGTTGGCCTGCCCGAAAATCGGGGGCGCCTCCCCGGCCGAGCCGAGATCGATGGCCCCGGCATTCAATGCCTCCAGCAGAGGCGGTCCCGAGGGAAACTCGGCCCAGGTCACCTTGTAGCCCAGGGGCGCCAGCTTCTTCTCGAGCAGGCCCTTGCCCTTCAGCAGGACCAGCGTGCCGTATTTCTGGTAGCCGACCCGGATCACCTTGTCCTCGGCGCGGGCGAGAAGCGTGCCGAGGATCAGGAACGCCAGGGCGGTGAGGAAGGCGAGGGTCGCCTGCCCGGGCGGGGAGAGGGTGCGCGCGGTGGAACGGGGCATGGAATGTCCTCGTGCAGCGTTTGGAACAGATGTCCGGCGAGAGCCCCCCTCTCCCCGCGGGCCGGGGAGAAGCGATGCATCCCCTCAATGCGCTGCGATGCGGCGGCTCGGGACGATGTCGTTGGCGATGACTTCGCCGAACGGGCCGTTGTTGCGGGCGTTGCTCGGGGGGACGCCGGTGGTGGCGCGGAGCGGCAGCTTCGGGAAGACGAGTTCGGCGAAGCGGTAGGCCTCTTCCAGATGCGGGTAGCCGGAGAGGATGAAACGATCGATCCCGAGGTCGATGTATTCCTTCATCCGGTCCGCCACCTGATCGGCCGAGCCGACGAGCGCCGTGCCGGCGCCGCCGCGCACGAGGCCGACTCCGGCCCAGAGGTTGGGCGCGACTTCGAGCTTCGAGCGGTCGCCGCCATGGAGCGCCATCATCCGGCTCTGGCCCACGGAATCCTGGCGCTTGAGAGTGGCCTGCGCCCGCGCGATGGTCTCGTCGTCGAGGCGCGAGATCAGGTTCTCGGCCGCGGCCCAGGCCTCGCCCTCGGTCTCGCGAACGATGACGTGGAGGCGGATGCCGTAGGAGAAGGTCTTGCCCTTGCGGTCGGCGGCCTCCTTCGCCTTGGCGATCTTCTCGGCGACGCCGGCGGGCGGCTCGCCCCAGGTCAGGTAGACTTCGCAATGCTCGGCCGCAACTTCGATGCCGGCCGGCGAGGAGCCGCCGAAATACAGCGGCGGATAAGGCTTCTGGACCGGCGGGAAGATGAGCCGGCCGTCCTCCACCTTGAGATGCTTGCCTTCGTAATTCACCGTCTCGCCGGACATCAGCCCGCGCCAGACATGCAGGAACTCGTCGGTGACGACATAGCGCTCGTCATGGTCGAGGAAGACGCCGTCACCGCGCAGCTCCACCGGGTCGCCGCCGGTGACGACGTTGATGAGGAGGCGCCCGTCCGAGATCCGGTCCAGGGTCGCGGCCATGCGCGCGGCCATGGACGGTTCCTGCAGGCCAGGACGCACCGCCACGAGGAAACGCAGGCGCTTCGTCAGGGCGGCGAGCGCCGAGGCGATGACCCAGGAATCCTCGCAGGAGCGGCCGGTGGGCAGCAGCACGCCGTAATAGCCGAGCTCGTCGGCGGCCTGGGCGATCTGGCGGAGATAGGCCAGCGACACGTCGCGGGCGCCTTCCTGCGCGCCGAGGTAACGGCCGTCGCCGTGGGTGGGAAGGAACCAGAGGACGTCGGTCTCTGCGGTCATGGGTGCTCCTGGTGTTGTGCCGGTGGGATCGCGCGCGTCCGGGGATCAGGCCGGGGCACGGTCCTTCAGCAGATGGTCGAGGATACGGCCTTCCAGCCGCGCGAGTTCGGGGTCGCCGCGCCGGCGCGGGCGGGGCACGTCCACGGTCAGGTCGAGGGCGACGCGGCCTTCCTCCACCACGAGGATGCGGTCGGCCATGGCCGCCGCCTCGGCGACGTCGTGGGTGACGAGGATGGCGGTGAAGCCCTGGTTGCGCCAGATCCGCTCGATCATGTCCTGCATGTCGATGCGCGTCAGGGCATCCAGCGCGCCGAGGGGCTCGTCCAGGGCGAGCAGGCCCGGCCGGCTGACGAGGGCGCGCGCCAGGGCGACGCGCTGGCGCTGGCCGCCGGAGAGGGTCGCCGGCCAGTTACCGGCCTTGTCGGTGAGGCCGACCTCGGCCAGCACGGCCGCCGCCCGCTCGCGCCGTTCCTGGCGCCGCCCGGCCCCGCCGAGCC
Organism: Methylobacterium sp. Leaf93; assembly: GCF_001422345.1. Taxonomy (NCBI): domain Bacteria; kingdom Pseudomonadati; phylum Pseudomonadota; class Alphaproteobacteria; order Hyphomicrobiales; family Methylobacteriaceae; genus Methylobacterium; species Methylobacterium sp. Leaf93. The sequence goes on from NZ_LMMS01000001.1 coordinate 617,563, forward strand.
CCACGGCGACGTTGTCGACGACCCTGGCCCAGGGCAGCAGGCGCGGCTCCTGGAACATAATGCGCTTCGTGGCCGAGCGCGCACCGGGGTTCTCCAGGTCGATCCGCCCGGCGCTCGGCTGTTCGAGCCCGAGGATCAGGCGCAGCAGGGTGCTCTTGCCGCAGCCCGAACGACCGACGATGGCCACGAACTGGCCCGCCGGGATGTGCAGGTCGAGCCCCTCGATCACCTGATGGCCGTCGAAGGATTTCGACAGGCCGCGCAGGGTGACGGCGACCCCCGGGCCCGTGACGGGCGCGGGGCGCGTGGCTTGGCGGGCCTGAGGCACGACGGGAACCTCGCGGGGCGGCACGAAGGAGGCGTCGGGCGCGCGCAGCAGGGTGGAGGCGGTCATGGACGTCGTCCGTGGGGTTGATCGAGGAACGGGGGCATATCGGCGCGATGCCCCTCAGATGTTTCGGTAGGCCGGGTTCCAGGCGAGGAACGAACGCTCGAGGAGCCGGGTCAGGGTATCGGCGATCTTGCCGAGCAGGGCGTAGATGACGATGGCCAGCACCACCACGTCCACCAGCATGAATTCGCGCGCCTGCATCGCCATGTAGCCGAGGCCGGACGAGGCCGAGATCGTCTCGGCGACGATGAGCGTCAGCCACATGATGCCGAGTGCGTAGCGCAGGCCGACGAAGATCGAGGGCAGCGCCCCGGGCAGCACCACCCGCAGGAACAGTGTGGTGGGCGACATGCCGTAGACCCGGCCCATCTCCACCAGTTGCGGATCCACCGAGCGGATGCCGTGCAGGGTGTTGGCGTAGATCGGGAAGAACACGCCGATGGCCACCAGGAAGAGCTTGGCCTCCTCGTCGATGCCGAACCACAGGATCACCAGGGGGATCAGCGACAGGTGCGGGATGTTGCGCACCATCTGCAGGGTCGTGTCGGTGAGCTTCTCGGAAAGCTGCGAGAGGCCGTTGGCGAGGCCGAGGGCGAAGCCGATGCTGCCACCGATGAGGAAGCCGACGGCGGCGCGCAGGAAGCTGATCCAGAGGTTGGTCCAGAGTTCACCGGTCTTGCTCGCCTGCCAGCCTGCGGCGATCACGTCCGAGGGGGCGGGCATGAAGCGGGTGGAGACGAGGCCCGTGGAGGCCGCGGCCTGCCAACCGGCGATGATCGCCACCGGCACGAGCCAGGGCGTCAGGCGGCCGAGGATGTCGGAACCGAGGGTTGTCTGCCGTGACATGGTCCAGCCCTTGTTGATTTAGGCCTTGAGATGGAGGCCGATGGGGCCATCGCCCGGATGCAGCAGGGACGGTCGATCCGGTCGGCCGCGCGGGCTAGCGACTCGGCGCGGCGAAGGCGGCGGCCGGCGCCGTGTCGAGGGAGGCGGACGGCTTCGCCCGTGCCCCTAGCAGTGCGGCGAGCTGGCTCGCCGCGTCGGACACCCGCGCCCGCACGCCCTCATCGACGAGGACACCGTCGGAGAAATCCGCGTCGCTGCCATAGACCGAGGTCGGGACGGTCTGCGCGCTGAAGAAGCCGAAGAGGGGCCGCAGGGAATGCTCGACGACGAGGGCGTGTCGCGCGCCCCCGCCCGTGGCCGAGAGCACGACGGGCTTGCCCACGAGAGCCGTCGGATCGACGAAGTCGAACAGGTGCTTGAACAGGCCGGTATAGGCACCCTTGTAGACCGGCGTTCCAACGATGAGCGCGTCCGCGTTCTCGATCGCCTCCAGGATGCGCCGAGCGGGAAGCGAGAGCTGGTCGCGCGACCAAGCGGCGCCGAGGCCGGTCCCGGCATCGACCACGTCGAACAGGCGGATGTCGGCGCGCAGTCGCGCACCGGTCGCCTCGGCCACCGCCTCGACCAGCGCCCGCGTCTTCGAGGGGCGCTGCAGATTGGCGCTGAAGCCGACGATGCGCGGAAGCGGGCCTGGAAAAGAGCTGCCTTGAAGAGACATTGAGCGCCTACCGATCGGGTACGGGAATGCGCCGGGGACTTTGATCCGAACGCGCCGTCCGGTCGTGGAATGCCCCTCGGCACCGTTACCGAAATGTGATCCCAGCGGCGATCCGGGTCAACGAAACGGGCTTTTAAAAGAACGGGGCGTGGGAGATCGGTCTTCGGCAAGACGTCCCCGTAGGAGATGAAACTTTCGACTTGGCAATTTCATGCAGAATCACGAGCGATCGACGGGGCCAACCTGGAAGAACTCTCCCCGTGAACCGGACGCGGTTCGGTAAACCGAACGCCCCGAGTCGTTAGACCAGTGCGTCGCCATGGCTCGATTGCAGGACGATGGGCTGGAAGGCCCGCAGGAGCGGCATGTCGAGCTTGCCGGTCATGCCGAGCATGATCGCATGGGCCTCGGCATGCGGGAGCGGATTGCGATAGGCCCGCCGCTCGGTGAGGGCCGAATGGATGTCGCAGATCGTCACGAGGCGGACGAGATCCGGAATCGCATCGCCGGAGAGGCCGGCCGGGTAGCCGCTGCCGTCGAGCATCTCGTGATGATGCCGGACCACGTCGAGCATGGCGGCATCGAACCCCTCCTGCCGGGCGAGCAAGTCTGCACCGGCGGCGGCATGCGTGCGCATGGTCGCCATCTCGTTCGAGGTCAGCGCGCCGGGCTTGTTGAGGATGGCCAGAGGAATCTTCGATTTGCCGATATCGTGCAGCAACGCGGCTTTGGCGAGACGCTTCCGGTCGGCCCGGGGAAGCTTGAGGTGGAAGCCGAAGGCCGCGGCGAAGCCGGCGACGCTGAGGGAGTGCTGGTAGAGCAGTTCGTCGTAGCGTCCGATCACGTCGAGCCACGCGCGGATGCCCCCCTCGGAGACGGCCTCCAGAATGACGTCGGTTCCCGCATCGGCCTCCTCCGAGGAGACCGGCCGATCGGTTTGCGCCGCATGGAACAGGTCCGCCACCACGGAGCAGGCGCGGTGCGCCCTGCCCTCCAATGCGGCGGTCTCGCGGGCGTGACGCGTGCGCAACTTCTCGCCGGCATCGATGAGGCTGAACAGGAGGGAGAGAATGGTCGGGCGCGGGGTATCGGCCGCCGTGACGCGCAGGGCCGGATTCGCCCTGTCCGGGATGTGGGCGGACGCATTCGTGAGAACGAGGCAGGGTACGTGCATTGCCAGGAGACGGACCACCCAGGCCGCCGCTACGCCGTCACGGGGATCCAGATCGATGACGGCGACGACGGGGAGGATGGCGGGAACCGACTGGTCCCCGAGAACGCTGCGGCAGGGCAGGATGGTGGTGATGGCGCGCGCCAGCAGTCTCACCCGGTCCGGTCGATCCGATACGATGAGGACGGACTTGTCTTGTGTCACGATCCGATCCGCTTCAGACCGGCAAGGTCTGGGTTCGTGCCCAAACACAGGCGCGCTCGCGAGGTTTACAGAAACAAATCCCTATAAATTGTTTCTTTTCGCAGAACGAACCCGACGCCGTCGGATCTATCATCGACACCTTGGACCGAGATAGTTCTCCTGTCGGAACCATGGCGCGGTGTCGTCCAATCCTGTCGTCCTGGTTAACCGGATGGAACGGAATTTGCTCGCACTCCGCTGGATTCCGAGGCGGTAACTGTCTGTAGAGGCCTTTGAGTTAGTGCTGTCGGGCAGTGAAGGCGGGCGCTCACCGCGCGGCACCTTCCGCCATCGGGAGGAGGATGCTGTGCTCGCGCGGGACTTCAAATCCTTCTTCGAGACCTCGAAGCGTAACGGTATCATCCTGTCGTTCGGCGGCGACATCTCGGAGAACGTCCTGTTTTCCCTCGGCGAAGTTCTGAAGCTTCGGATGATCCAGGGTGAGACGGACGCGACCATCGCCAAGCGGGTGTTCTCGATCTTCGTCGAGCAGGCCCAGAACATTATTCGTTACTCGGCCGACAAGCTCCCCGGGGACACGGCGTCCTGCGGCATGATCAGTGCGGGGATGATCGTGGTCGGCGTCGAGAACGCACGCTTCTTCGTCGTGTGCGGCAACGAGGTCCCCAAGGCCGATGCCGCCGTTCTGCATGAGCGATTGGATCACATTGCCGGCATGTCCAGCGAAGAACTCAAGCGTTTCTACCGCGAGAAGCTGCGCCAGCCCCCCGACGAGGGCAGCCTCGGCGGGAGCATCGGCCTGATCGAGATCGCCCGCCGCTCGAGTGCTCCCGTGGAGTTCGATTTTCACGATCTCGGCGACGAGCGCAGTCTGTTCTGCCTCAAAGCCTATATCTGACGGCGCCCCGGCGATGGACCGCATTCAAATCCCGGCGACCGCCCGATCCCCCGAGGTGGATTTCGACTTCGCAGCCGGCCGTTTCAGGCTGAGCGGCGAATCGTATCCGGAGGATGCCGCGGCTTTCTTCGGCCCCCTGCTCCAGGCCCTGCGGTCCTACCTCGCCCTGTCGGGTCCGGAACCGATCGTGTTCGAGGTCGCCCTCGTCTATTTCAACAGTTCCAGCGCCAAGGGACTGATGAACCTGTTCATGCCCCTCGAGGACGCCGCCGGCGAAGGTCGAGGCGTGACCATCCGCTGGCTCTACGCCGAGGGCGACGAGACCATCGCCGAGGCCGGGGAGGATTTCGCCTCCGACTTTTCCCATGCACGCTTCGATCTCGTCGAGACCTCGCAGGCGGGGAACTGACACGGATGAAGGTCAAGCCCGGGATCGTTCCGCCGACCGACCATCCCCCCGTCGGCGGCGACGCGTTCAGTTTGTACGATACCGAGGAAGCGGTCCTGGGGAAGACCGATGGGATGCTGGCGGGGCTCGCGCAGGTCGCGGGCGGCGTCCAGCAACTCGCCGAAGCCTACCGGCGCAGTTATCGCGAGCAGCGCCGCCTCGTGAGGATGAGCGACCGGATGCAGCTCGACCTGCAGAAGGCGAATCACCGCCTCGCCGAGCAGCAACGCGACCTGCAGGCCCTCAACGAGGCGCTGTCCGGCGAGATCGAGCATCGGACCCGTCTCGAAGCGAAGCTGAGGCACCTGGCCGATACCGACGACCTCACCGGCGCGGTGAGCCGTCGCCGCTTCATGGAGATCAGCCAGCGTGAATGGCTGCGATACGAGCGCGACCGGATTCCCGCCTGCCTCCTCATGGCGGATCTCGACAGGTTCAAGCGCCTCAACGACGAGTTCGGCCACGCCGCCGGAGACGCGGCCCTCGCCAGCTTCGTCGAGACCTGCCAGAGGCGCCTGCGCAAGGTGGACGTGATCGGCCGCATGGGCGGCGAGGAGTTCGCGATTCTGCTCACCGAGATCGGGGCCGATGCCGGACTCGCAGTCGCCGAAGACATCTGCCGCCTCGTCGGGGAAACCGGCGTGGCGTGGCCCGGAGGACCGCTGGCGCTCTCAGTCAGCATCGGCATCGCCGCCATCGAGGGAACCGAGACCTTCGAGCAGACCCTGGGCCGGGCCGATGCCGCGCTCTATGCGGCCAAACATGCCGGACGGGGCTGTGTCCGCCCGTCCCGCGGCCCGTCCGCGGACGGACCGCCGCCATGACGTTCGATCCTGCGGCCGAGGGGGCAACGCCCGCCGTCGCCTCCCCCACCCGCAAGCGCTCCTTAAGGGGAGGCGGTCCCCTGCGCGGCGACGACTTCCTGGAACTGGCCGGTTTCACCGACGTGTCCACATCCGCGCCCGGTACGATGCGGCCGGGCGCCCTGCGCGGTTCGGCCCGCGGGCGCGACCTCGACAGTCTGGCGCATACCCTGTTCCTGCGAATCTACCCGGTGATCGCCATCGTGGTGCTGGCGACGCAGGTCGGTATCGCCTGGGTGAACTACAACGACAGTCTCAGGCTCTATACCGAACGGGCGAACCTTCTCGTCGCCCTCACCGCCCAGGCCATCGCCCGACCCGATTGGAGCGAGCGGCCGGACGTCTACACGGCGCAGGTCCAGGCCCTCACCCTCGATCCGGCGTTCCGCTTCGTCCGTGCCTGGAACGTGGAGGGCGGCCTGGTGATGTCCATCGGTGAGATGCCGGGGGGACGCGGCATCGAGCTCATCCGCGCCTCCACCGCCATCACCCTGGCGGGCCAGGCGAAGCCCGTGGGAAGCCTGACGCTGGGACTCTCCACCGAAGCCCTGCGCGCCAATGCCGAGAAGCAGGCGCTCCTGGCGGTCGGGGCGAGCCTGGTGCTGATGCTCGCCTTCGTGCTGACCCTGCATGCCAACGTGCGCAAGCACGTCCTCGCCCCCCTGAAGCGCCTGCTGCTCGCCATGCGCGAGGTCGAGCACAAGCGCTGGTCGACGGTGGCGTTCGACGGCGCCATACGTTCCAGCAACGAGATCGACGTGATCTCCTCGGCCTTCAACCGCATGGTGGAGGGCCTGCGCGCCGGCGACGAGGCGAAGCAACTCCTCGCCGAACTCGAACTCGCCCATGCCAAGCTCGCCGACGCCAACCACCAGGTCATGGAGAGCATCGGCTACGCCCGTCGCATCCAGACCTCCGTCCTGCCCGACCGGATGGCGCTGGCCGGTGCGGGACTCGACGTCGCCGTGCTGTGGGAGCCGCTGCATCAGGTCGGCGGCGACTATTTCTGGCTCGAACGCCTCGGTGACGTGAGCATCATCGTCGTGGCCGATTGCACCGGCCACGGCGTACCAGGCGCCTTCATCACACTCATCGTCGCCACCGCCCTCGACCGCGTGCTGCACGAGCGCGGCCTGCGCTCGCCGGCCGAGATCCTGACTGTCCTCGACGAGATGGTCCGCGCCCAGCTGCGCCAGGACGGGCGCGGTTCGGATTCCGATGACGGGCTCGATTGCGGCCTGTGCATCTGGGCCCCGGAGGCCCGGCGCCTGACCTTCGCCGGCGCCGGCCTGTCGCTCACCACCGTCACGGATACGGGAGTGAGCCGGATCAGGGGGGCGAAGCGGGGACTCGGTTATCCGCGCCAGGGGAGCGAGAGGTTCAGCACCGGGAACGTCACCCTGGATGTGGCGCCGGGCGACACCTTCTACCTGATGACCGACGGCATCACCGACCAGATGGGTACCCACGGTACGCAGCGGCGATTGCTCGGGTATCGCGGCGTCGCGGAGATCCTCCTGCGCACCCGCGGGGAGGAACTGGGCCGGCAGATCGAGACACTGGAAACCGAGCTGGCCGCCTATCGCGGCTCCGAGACACCCCGGGACGACATGACCCTGGTCGCATTCCGGCCGACATGACAGACGTGACCCGCTGCACCGTGACCGAAACGATCGTCGCCCGGTGCGCTGGCACACGCAAAGCTGCATGACAATTCGGCACTATAACCACCTGCCATTCGAGAAATCGCATCGCAACGCCTCAACCTTGCCGTCATGATAGACGAAGAGGGCTGGTAATCGGGGCGTGGTCTTCGTTTGCCTCTGCTGCGTTTCTACACATTCGAAAAGTCGAGATCGATCATGACACGCTTCCTTGCCGCGTCCGTCTGTCTGGGCCTGCTCGTCACCATGCCCGTCCAGGCGCAGCCCTCCACCACGGCGCAGCAGCCGGCCCCCAAGCGCATGACCACCGCCATGGGTGTGACGAAGCCGCCGACCTCCACCTTCAACCGGGCTTCCACCGAAGGCGACATGCTCAAGGCGCAGAAGGTCTCCGCTGCCCGCGACAAGGCCTGGGACCGGAAGATGCGGACCACGATGGGCTCGATCTGCCTCGGCTGCTGAGGCCCGAGCCCGCGAGGCTCGGTCGATGATCCGGTTCGAGGGCGCCTCCCGCCGCTTTGCCGGCGCGGATCGACCGGCGGTCGACGGGATCGACCTCAACATCGCGGAAGGCACGACCTGCGTTCTCATCGGCCCCTCCGGCTGCGGCAAATCCACCACCCTGCGCATGGTCAACCGGCTCGTGGAGCCGGATGCCGGGCGCATCCTCCTCGACGGTCGCGACGTGGCGGAGATCGATCCGGTGCGGCTGCGCCGCGGCATCGGCTACGTCCTGCAGGGCATCGGCCTGTTCCCCCACCGGACCGTCGCCGAGAACGTCGCCACCGTGCCAAAGCTGTCGGGCTGGTCTCGCTCCCGGATCGCGGATCGCGTGGACGAGATGCTCACCCTCGTCGGCCTCGATCCGCGGGACCACTGCGACCGGAGGCCGGACGAACTCTCCGGCGGTCAGCGCCAGCGCGTCGGCGTCGCCCGCGCCCTGGCGGCGGACCCTGCCGTCCTCCTCATGGACGAACCCTTCGGGGCCGTGGATCCTATTGCGCGTAGCCGGCTACAGATCGAGATCGGCGCAATCCTTCGCCGGCTCAATAAGACCGTCATCATCGTCACCCACGATATCGACGAGGCGATGCGGATGGGTGATCGCGTCGTGCTGATGCGCGAAGGCCGGATCGTCCAGGCCGACACGCCAGACCGCCTCCTGGTCGCCCCCGCCGACGCCTTCGTGGAGAGCTTCGTCGGCGAGGACCGTGCTCTGCGGCGTCTCACGCTGACGCAAGCGGGTGTCGTCGCGGTTCCGGGTGAGGCCGCGGATGCGCCGTCCGTCACTGCCGAGACATCGCTGAAGGACGCCCTGGCGCTGCTTCTCTCCACCGGCGCCGATCACCTCGCGGTGACGGGGAGCGGTGCCCCTGCCATCCTGACTCTTGCCGCGATCCGGGACGCCGCGTCGCGGCGGACCTGATCGCGCCTTCGCCAAGGCCGAGCGCATTGAGGGAGAGCCACCCCCTCACTCCGCCGCGTCGGAGACCTGGAACGTCTCGATTCCCTGTCGTTCCGGGTTGATGGCCGCGAGGGCGCGCTTGGCCGTCTCCAGCGGATGCTCGGCTTCGATCCGCACCGAGGTCAGGTCCGGGCTCTTGTAGACGGTAACGATGGTGTCCATCACCTCGGTGAGCGTCGTGCGCTTATCCTCCGGGGCGGCGATGAGGAGTTGCAGCCCCCAGGCCTGATAGAGATCGACCAGGGCCTGCGAGTTGCGCACGTCGAGCTTGGAGAAGGCCTCGTCGAGGAGACAGAGGCCGAGGCCCGGATTCTCGTCGCCGGGCCGGTCGCCGGGGTAATAGGCCGAGGCGAGCGAGGCGGCGATGGCCACGTAGAACGGCGCCTGCGCCTCGCCGCCCGAGCCGCGCAGGGCCCGGTTCGACATGGTGGTGCGGTTGCCCGCCTTGTCGCGCATGCCGATCTCGTAGACGAAATAGTTGCGGTAATCGGCGAGCCGCGCCGCGCTCTCGTCGCCGGCGATCAGGGCGGTGATCTCCTCGATGGCGGCGGCGAGCGGACCCGAAGGCGCTTCCTCGCCTTCCCCCGGCAGAATCGCCTGCGCCGCGTCGGCCGAGCGAGCCACCTCGGTGGCGAGGGCATGCACGGCAGCATAGCGGCGGTCGACGGTGGCCTCGAACGCGTAGGTCTGGCCGGTGAAGGTCTGTGTGGAGAGACGCTCGTTCAGGGCGTCGAGGCGGGTGCGGACCCGCTCGAACTTGTCGGCGAGGCGCGTCAGCAGGTCCTCGGTCATGAGGCGGCGCATCTCGCCCTCTGCCCGCACCGCCTGGTCGCGATAGCGCCGCAACTCGTGGCCGGCCACCTCGTCATGGGCGCGGGCGACCCAGGAAAAACCGAAGGAGGCCGGGGCGTCGCCATTGCCGAGCGGGTTCTCGATCCGCCATTGCACGCAATATTCGGCGAGATCGCGCTCGGCGGCACGGCCTTGCGTGCGCGCCGTCTCCATCGCCTCGCGGGCGGCGCCGCGCGCCGCATTGGCCAAGGCCGCCAGTTCCTTCGACTCCAGGCCCGCGGCGTCGGCGCGCGCCTTAGCCACTGCCAGCGGATCGAACCCGTCCGGCCGGACGAGTCGGATGCGGACGGAATCGCCGGCGATCCAGCGCGCGTGGGCGCTGCGCCTCGCCTGGAGCGCGCCGCGTATCGCCTCCCGCGCGGTGGTGACCTTTGCCTTCAGCCCCGCTTCCTCGCCGAGCAGCGCGTCGCGCTTGGGCTCCAGCACCTGGACCAGCTCCGTGAGATAGGCCGAGCGCTCCTTGGCGAGTTCCTTGATCTCGGCCTCCAGCGCGCCGGTATCCGCCTTCTCCACGGCCTCGCGCTCGGTGGTGAGGCTGCGCCGGCGCCCTTCCATGGCGTCGGCCTCCTGGCGAAGGGAGACGATGTCGAGATTCGCTTCTGCGAGGCGGACCCGAAGCATGGCGGCGATGCGGGCGGCCTCGCGCAGCACGCCCGCCTCGCCGCGCAGGCGCCGCGCCTCGGCCACGGCGCGCTCCAGGTTCTGCCGTCCCTCCGCCGTGGGGCCGCGGCTGCCCCGCGTCATCATCAACTGGACCGGCCGCACCACGGAATAGGCCATGCCCGAGGTGGAGCGGCCGCTCGGCGCCACCGCGCGGCTCATATGGGCGAGGGCCGCGTCGTTCGGGGCGAGATCGTAGCCCCCGAGACGCGCGGCGAGGAAGGCCTGGGCGTGAGGATCGCGGGTCTCGATGAGCGAGATCGGCCCTTCGTCGTCGCGCCCGCCCCGGCGCCGGGCGGTGTCCGTGGTCTTGACCAGCAGGCAGCGGTAGAACTGGCTCTTGCGGGCTTCGAGATGGGCAAAGGCTTCGTTCAGCCTGTCCGGCTCCACCACCAGGGCCTCGCGGGCGCCGCCGAGCAGGCCCTCCAGGGCCGGCCCCCATTTCGGATCGGTGATCTCGGCGAGCTCGCAAATCGGCGTGGCCTCGATCCCGAGCCGAGCGAGTTCGTCGCGGAAGCCCGCCGTGTCGGAAGAGAGGCGGGCGCCGCCCGTCCGCCCGGTGCCGATCTCGGCCGAGAGGACCTGCGCCTCCTTCTCCTGGGCCCGCGCGCGCAGGGCCATATCCTCGGCGGCAGTGTCGAGGGGCGTGGCGATGTCGGGCAGGGCCACGAGCATCTCGATCAGGCCGCCGAGGGGGCCGTCGATGCGCAGGGATTCCTCGGGGGGCGCCTCGCGGCGCAGGCCGGAGCGCGCGCAGGCGGCCACGATCCGGGCGGCGTCGGGATCGATCCGCTGAATCTCGGAGAACAGGGTGTTGAGCTTGCCCGCCTCCTGCACCATCCCCACGAGGTCGGCGACGCGGGCGGAGAGGTCGCGCTTGTCGCGCGCCAGCATGGCGAGGCCGGCATTGGAGGCGGCGAGCCGCCCCTCGCCCTGGCTCCCGGCGAGCATCGCCTTCTTGCCGGCGATCTCCCCGTCGATCTCGCGCACGAACCCCTGGCTGGTGGCCACACTCTCGCGGGCGATGCGCAGGCGCTCGGCCACCTCGCCGAGCCTGGAGCGGGCGGTCGCGTAATCGAGGATGCGCCGGCGCAGATCGGCGCCGGCGGCGCGCAGATCGTCGAGGGCGGCCGAGAGGCTGGCCTCGGCCCAGGTCTCGTAGCGCTTCAGGATGCGCCCGAGATGCGTGAGTCGGCGCTCCAACTCCTCGATCGTCTCCAGCAAGCGGCGCCAGTTCTCCACCGACTGGCGGATGCGGGCAACGTCCAGGGGCTCCGGTTCGAGCACGAAGGAGCGCACGAAGGCGGAGGAATCGAAGATCGGCTTGAACGCCACGGCGTTGGAGAAGGTGCGCAGGAAATGCCGTGGCTCCGGACTCGACGCCCCCTCGCGCATCAGCGCCAGCAATTCGGCGGTGAAGCGCTCGCCCGACGAGCGGAATTCCTCGAACCGGTCGGCCTGGATGCGCAGGTCCTTGGCGATCTCCGGCCAGGGCGCGACGAAGCTGCCCTCTGCGGTCTCGCGGACGTAATCGGCGATCTCGAAGCGGTGGCCGACCGCGATGAAGCGCGACAGCGTGGTCTCGCGGCTGTCCTCGGCACGGGCCGCCAAAGCGAGGCCCACCGAGACGACGCGGCCGGTGGTCTCGTTCTCGAAGACCAGGACGATCAGGGTCTCGCAGGCCTCGCGGGTCGGGCGTCCGCCCTCGGCCGGGTCGCTGATCCAGCCGAGGCAGTAATCGCGGACCGTGCGGGCGCTACGCCCTGAGGCGGAGGCGTTGAGGGCGAGGCGGCTGGCATTGTTGCCGGCCAGCACCGTTCCAACGGCATCAAAGATCGTCGATTTGCCGGCGCCCGTCGGCCCCACCAGGGCAGCCGCCCCCCGGATGCGGATCTGCTCGCGCCGGATCAGGTACCAGTTGGAGAGGACGATGTCGGTGAGGCGGTACACCGGTCGGGCGGCTCCCTGCGGGGCGTGTCGGTCGCCCGGCATGGACGCCGTCGGCTCGCGATGCAAGTCGGGTCGCAGCGTCACCTCCTATAGGGGCGGGACGGTCCGTCCCCGCGCACCGGAATGTTTTCATGTGAAATCTTTTATTAAGCAGCACCGATCCCGCCCGAAGGCCGGCATCGGGGCGTTCGCCCGCCCCGGCGACCCGCTGTCAGCCGTCGTCGTCGAGGCGCGCCGCGGCCCAGGCGCGGACCTGTTCCATCCAGGCATCGGGCGAGAGCACGGCGATGCCCGGTAGCAGCATCAGCGGCGTGATTTTCTCGGCCTTGTCGCGCTCCCCCAGGCGCAGGGCACCCTTGCGGGCGAAGAGGCGGAGGATTTCAGTGAGGCGCGCCTCCTCCGGCGCCTCGCTCCGGGCAGCGGTGCGGATCGATTCGGCGATGTCGTCGGTGGTGCATTCCACCACGCCGTCGGTGGTGACGCGGTGCGCGCGCAGCCCCTCCTCGTAGGCGAGACGCAAGGCGAGCAGGACGAGGGTCTCGTCCTTGCGCAGGCGCTCGGCCTGGCCGTCATGGCGCACCCCGTCCGGGGGCACGCGCAGGAACACCATCTGGTCGCGGGGCGAGACCTCGAATCCGTAGCCGAGGCAGGCGAAGTAACTCTTGAAAAAGGGCGCGTAGTGCCGGGCGATCTCGTAAGAGCGCCCGATGCCGGGGGTATCGGAATAGACGCACTGACTCTTGAGCAGCACTTGGAGCGCCCGCGTCAGATCCTCCCCGGACGGTGCCCGCGTCCCCGGAGGCGGAGGCTCGTCACCGTCGACGATGGCGCGGAAGGCCTCGATCATCCCGACAATCCATGAAGCGCTGAGGCGGAACACCCGTCCCGCCGTGGCGCCTCGTTACCCGGATCGCGGTCTTTTCACAAAGGCCCGGCGTTCATGCCGCCTGCTGAGTCGCCTTGAACAGCGAGAGGCATTGGGTATCACGGTGCATGCTCAGGATCGAGGCGCGGTCGATGGACGGGTTCTCGGCGAGCACGCGCTGGACCTCCGCCACGACCCGGTCGTAGCGGGAGGGGTCGAAGTTCCGTTCCAGCGGACTGACGGCGATGTAGGTCTCGACCACGAGCACGCGCTCGGATCTCTCCTTGCCAACCTCGACCGCGATCCAGGCCGACTTGATCAAGCATTTCCCGGACGTCATCGACACATCTCCCAATATTCCCGCATCTCCGGCGGGTCTTCGGCAAGCATGATCCTCCTTCCAACGTCTGCCAAGTCCGGAAACATCAATGTGATCGGGCGGTGATCAAAGATCGCCACCAATTGCGGGCCGATGCCGGACCCGTCGCCGCTCATGCGCCGCGCGGGCGAACCGATACGGGGCGGACCGCCGGGTTTCGTCGCTCCACCAGGAAGTCCGGGCAGTCGAGCCAGCCGTTGGAAACGCGGCCCTCGACCCGCGAGAGGCGGTAGCGCGTGGTCAGGATACCGTCGAACAGCACGTCGATCTCGCGCAGGCGCTGGAACACCACGAACTCGTCCACATCCGCCACCACGATCTCGGAACCCCGGACGGCGGGGCTCGCCCCAAGCTTGCGCTCGACGAAGGCGATGACGCGCTCAGGCGTCACCATCACCCGCTGGCGGAAGGCGTCCTTGGCCAGGATGAAGGCCTCGATGGCAGGGTCGAGATGGATCTCCGGCAGCGGCTCGGACAGGATCGCCGCGCGCCGCATGCGGGGGGTGTAGAGATGCGGCTCGCCGATGGGCGGACGCAGGAGCGAGACCTCGGCGGAGGGAGCGGTCTCCGACCATTCGGCGGCGCCTACGGCCCGCAACGCCGCGGCGGTACGCTCGATCCGGTCGGAATCGCGATGGTCGGTGTAGCGCAGGGCCGCCGCGATCCGGCGCTCCAGGCGTGCCACGATGTCGGCCACGGCGTCGAGATGCCGGTCGAGCCCCTCGAAGATCGACAGGATCTCGGCGAGATCCGCCCGCACCGCCCGCTCGGCCAGGGACAGCTCGGGCGCCCTCCCCTCGCGCAGCCCCGCTTCGGAGAGCGCCCGCAGGGTGAGGTCGTCGCGCAGGGCGCGGCCCGCCTCGCGGACGATGCCGGAGCGGAAGCGGAACGGGTTCAGGCGCGTGTGCAGGGTGCGGTAGTCGCTGACGAGATGGCGCGCCACGAACTCCTCGAAATAGAGGCGGAACGCGACGCCCTGGTCTTCCTCGCGCAGGATCCGCTCCTCGATCTTGCGCATCGAGCCGGCGAGGCTGCGCAGATGCCCGAGGAAGGCGCGCGAGGCCTTGGCTGCGTTGACCAGGGCCTCCGAACGTTCGGCCGGGTTGGCCACCGCGCTCTCCAGGCTACCCAGTACCTCCAGCACCGCGCCGCCATAGGAGCGGGTCTCGCCCCGGTCGAGACGGGCGAGTTCCTCAATGACGAGGCGGGCATCCGGATCGAAATCGACCACCGGCACGTAGCGCTCGCGCCGTTCCACCAGCCAGCCGGCGTCGAGAAGCCGCCGGTAGACCGCCGAGCGTCGCTCCACCGGATCGACTGGCGTCGCCTCGTCGTCGGCGATCTCGCCCTGGGACCAGTCGGCGGAGAAATCACCGATGGAGGCGAGCAGTTCGCTCTTGCGCAGAGGTTCGGTGGTCTCGGCGAACACCCTGGCATGCAGATGCAGCAGCAGGGCCGCGTTGAAGGCCCGGCTCGGCGAGGCAAGCGGCTTGAACAGATCGTCGGGGAGGCGAGTAAACAGCATGGCGGCGCGGATGAAGACAGCCAGCGCCGCAGGCCGGAGTCAATCGACCGGCCGTAACGGCCTGTGTGCCGACCGCCCACTTACCTTGCAGCATCGGCGCGTCTGAAAACCGGTTCCGGCCATTCGGGCCGACACACTACAGCCCGCGGCAGCGCGTCCGGATGATGCCGGAGAAATCCTTCTCGGAGGTCTGCACCTCGGCGAGCTTGGCGGCGCGCTCGGCCCCGGATAGGCAGCGGCCGTAGACGCTGGCGACCCGGCGCATGGTCTCCACGTGGCGGCGCCAGACCCGGCAGCGGTTGGCATCATCGCCATCCGCCTGCTCGAGCTGGTCGATGGCCTGACGCTGCATCGAGTTGGCCACGAGCACGTCGCGGGCGCAGGTCACGTCGGCCCGCACCGGCGTGAGCGACAGGACGATCCCCGCCATCGCGGCCGCCACCGGCGCCCACTTCGCCTTCACGTCCATCAGGATCATGCCGCCTCGGATTTCGTAGGCTGGGTCAGGAGCGCATAGAGGGCGCTGGCATCCCTCGCGGCCCGGATCCGGTCGAGAACTCCCGGCTCGCGCAGGAGCCGCGCCACCTGCGCCAGGGCCTTGAGATGCTCCGCGCCCGCGCCCTCCGGAGCGAGGAGAAGGAAGGCGATGTCGATCGGCTGACCGTCGAGGGATTCGAAATCCACCGGCCGCTCCAGCCGTGCGACGAGGCCGAACAGCCGGTCGAGGCCTGGAAGCTTGCCGTGGGGAATGGCGACGCCGTCGCCGATGCCCGTGGAGCCGAGGCGCTCGCGCTGCAGGAGAGTCTCGAACACTTCACGCTCGTCGAGAGCGGGAAGCTGGCGCACCGCATGGGTGCTTAATTCCTGGAGGATCTGCTTCTTCGCGCGAGCGCGCAGAGAGGTCACCACGGAATCCGGACTGAGGAATTCCAGAATCGGCATGAAGGACCATCGCCCCATCGGCGGCGACCCACCGGCCCCCGCTCGTCTACATTAGCGCTGCGGATACGTGGTCCCCACGCATCCCGAGGCGGCCGATGGTCGGCACGCGGCCGGCAGAGCGCGTTAAGCTGCCGCCTCCGGCGGATCCACCCAACCGATCGCTCCGTCACTGCGGCGGTATACGACGTTGATGCGGCCGGTACCAGCGTGAACGAACACGATCACCGGTGCCCCCGTGAGATCGAGGGCGGTGACCGCCTCGCTCACCGAGTGGCGCTTGAGCGCCCTGGTGCTCTCGGCGACCACGGGCGGATGCGCCTCCTCGTCCTCGGCGAGATCGTCGTCGATCACGTCCTCCTCCGCGTCGCTCGGCGCGGCGAAGACGGCGTAGGCCGCCTGGACGGTGGCGCCCTCATGCAGGGCGGCGCCATGATCCTTGAGCCGGTGCTTGTAGCGCCGCAAGCGCTTCTCGAGCTTGTCCGCCGTCTGCTCGAAGCTCGAATGCGCGTCGTGCGAAGCGGCGGACGCTTCGAGCGTCAGGCCCGAGACGAGATGAAGCACACAATCGGTACGGTAGGCCGTCCCATCCCGTCGAAGCGTCACATGGCCGGAACAGGTGCCGTTCATGTGGCTGTCGAGATATTTCGACAAGGTGGCGGCCATTCGCTCTTCGACACGCCCGCGAAGGGCTTCGCCGAGGTCCAGGCCGTGGCCTGTGACGCGCAATGACCCCATGTATCCTCCGGTTTTGTTGCGTTCGGGAGGCAAGTAAAGGAGCCCCGGGAGGAGAAGTCAACGGAATGGCGAGCCGGCATTGCACGGGAGGTGACAGGCGGAAGAGCCTGAAGCTTTCCCCGGCGGGCAGACGTCATCCGCAGAACGCGGCAACCCTCAGCGGGCGTAGGCGAAATGCTCGCGGCGGCGCTCGATGGACGAGGGGATGCGCAGGGATTCCCGATATTTCGCCACGGTGCGGCGGGCGATGTCGATGCCCTCGTCGCGGAGCTTCTGCACCAGAGCGTCGTCCGAGAGCACGTCGCCGGTCGCCTCGCCGTCCACGAGCTGCTTGATGCGGTGGCGCACCGCCTCGGAGGAATGCGAAGCCGTGCCCGCCGCCCCCGGAATGGCGGCGGTGAAGAAGTACTTCATCTCCAGGGTGCCCCGGCTGGTGCCGATGGATTTGTTGGAGGTGACCCGCGACACGGTAGATTCGTGCATGCCGATGGCCTCGGCGACCGTCTTGAGGTTGAGGGGGCGCAGATGCGCCACGCCGTTCACGAAGAAGGCGTCCTGTTGGCGGACGATCTCCGAGGCGACCTTGAGGATGGTACGCGCCCGCTGCTCCAGGCTGCGGGTGAGCCAGTTGGCGGTCTGCAGGCATTCGGACAGGAACGCCTTGTCGCCCTCGGCCGCCGCCCCGCGCGAGACGCGGGCATAGTAGCTCTGGTTCACCAGAACGCGCGGCAGCGCCTCGGCATTGAGCTCCACCAGCCAGGAGCCGTCGGAGGCCGCCCGGACGAACACGTCGGGGATCAGCACCTCCACGGCGCGCGAGCCGAAGGCCCGCCCGGGCTTCGGGTCGAGGCGGCGCAGTTCGGCCAGCATGTCGACGAGATCCTCGTCGTCGACGCCGCAGAGCCGGCGCAGGCTCGGGAAGTCGCGCTTGGCCACGAGGTCGAGGCGGGAGACCAGGGCCTGCATCGCCGGATCGAACCGGTCGCGCTCGCGCAGCTGCAGGCTCAGACATTCGGCGAGATCGCGGGCGGCGATGCCCGGCGGGTCGAAGGTCTGGATCAGCTTGAGCACCCGCGCCACGGAATCGAGGCTGGCACCGAGGCGCTCGGCCACCTCGTCGATGGATTCGCGCATGTAGCCGGCATCGTCCACCGCATCGATGAGGAAGCCGGCGATCAGCCTGTCGCCGGCATCGCGGGTGGCGAGGTCGAGTTGCGCGCTGAGATGCTCGCGCAGGGAGACCTCCGAGGTCAGGGTCGCCTCGAAATCCGGCGCCTCGCCGTCGAAGCTGCCGCCGGTATTGCCGTAGGGCGCCGGGGTCAAGCTGAGCATGTCGCCCGAGACTGCCTCGCGGGCATGGCTCGGATTCTCGTCGGAGAAGACGTTGTCGAGGCGGGTGTCGAGGACGCTTTCCATCTCGGCGCTGCTGGCCGTGAGTTCGGTCGACATCCAATTGTCGGGCTCGGCCGAGTCGAACTCGCCATCCCCGTCGCCCGCGGCCTCCGGGGCCACCTCGCCGTTCGCGCGGTCACCGTCCGGCTCGCCCTCGACGCGCTCCAAGAGCGGATTGCGCTCCAGTTCGGCATCCACATAGGTGGCGAGATCGATCTGGGAGAGCTGAAGGAGCTTGATCGCCTGGAGAAGCTGTGGCGTCATCACCAGGGCTTGGCCCTGACGCATTTCCAGTCGCTGCAGCAAGCTCATGGTGTGACCCGACGCCTTCAGGTGAGCCCAGCCGAAGGCGCGCACAGAACCCTACGCCGCTCGGCATGAATGTTGCTTCTTTTTATCTTCGCCTAGGTCTATCGCCATCTTGCGCCGGCGTCAAAGCGCCATGCGCGCGATTTCCACCGCGATGCTGCGGCGCACCATCGGACCCGACGCGCCTGGGGCTGACGGATGCGCCCCATGGTCACGCAACTGCCTCGTACCAAAGAGAAATTAGATTCCCCAACCGCGGGCATGCGCGGAGGACCAGCCAAAAGACATGCACAAAACGCATGCATTTTTTGAGCGTCAGGTAACGTGGCGAGAAAATAGGCAGCCGAGAATGCGGGCAGCCCGGTCGGGAGCGTGATTCGCGGACTCGGATCGAGCCGGTGGCCTAAAGCCGGAACCCCTCGCCGAGATAAAGGCGCCGTGCATCCTCATTGGCGACGATCTCCTCCGGCGTGCCCTCGGTGAGGATGCGGCCGGAATGGGCGATATAGGCGCGGTCGATAAGGCCGAGGGTCTCCCGGACGTTGTGATCGGTGATGAGCACACCGATGCCGCGCTGCTTCAGGTGCTTCACCAGATCCTGGATGTCGCCCACCGCGATGGGGTCGATGCCGGCGAAGGGTTCGTCGAGGAGCATGAAGCTCGGTGATGTCGCCAGGGCGCGGGCGATCTCGCAGCGACGCCGCTCGCCGCCCGACAGCGCGATCGAAGGCGCCTTGCGCAGACGCGCGATGTCGAATTCCTCGAGCAGCGAATCGAGCTTGCGCTCGCGCTCCTTTCGGCTGGGCTCCACCACTTCGAGCACGGCGCGGATGTTGTCCTCCACCGACAGGCCACGGAAGATCGAGGCTTCCTGCGGCAGGTAGCCGATGCCGAGACGCGCACGCTGATACATCGGCAGGTGGGTGATCGGCAGTCCGTCGAGACTGATCGAGCCGCGATCCGCCGAGACGAGGCCGGTGATCATGTAGAAGATCGTGGTCTTGCCCGCGCCGTTGGGGCCGAGCAGGCCCACGGCCTCGCCGTTGCGCACGGTCAGCCCGGCCTCGTGCACCACCGTGCGCGCGCCGTAGCTCTTGCGCAGCCCTTCCACGTGGAGGATGCCCGGACCGCCGCCACTCCCGGACAAGCCCGCCTCACCACCCGCCGCCCGCCCCTTGCCGCGGCGAAAGAGGCGCGACAGGAGGGAGGGCGCGCGCACGGCGCCTGCAGAAGCGGCATCGGCGATCCGCGAGCTGATCGGGTCTGGCGCCGGGGCCGCCGGCAGGGCGGAGGTCAATTGGCCTGCGCTCTCGGCTTGGCGGAGGGCTTCTCCGCGCCCGCCTCAGAAGGTTTCGGCGCGGGCTTGCCCGCGGCACTCGCGGGCTGGGCGCACCCCTTGGCTCCACCCTTGGCGGCCTCTTCCTTCTGCGGCACGAACATCGCCGAGACACGGCCGCCGGCCACCGGGTCCATGTTCGCCCGGCCGGTATTCATGTCGTAGACGAGGCGACTGCCCCGGGTAACGTTCTGGCACTGGCTCAGCACGACGTTGCCGGTGAGCACGATGCGCTTGGCCTCCTGGTCGAACACGGCGTTGTCGCCGGTGGCGACTTGGTCGTTCTGCACCACGGTGACGGGGCCGGCGCATTCCACCTTCTGGATGCCGTTCTCCGCCATGCCAGCCGGCGATTTGGCACCATCGGCGGCAGGCGCGGGCGCCCCCGGCTTGGCATCCTTGCCGCGCTTGTAATGCACCGTCATCGTCGAGCAGCGGATGGTGCTGTCGCCCTGCACAGCCACGACGTTGCCGGCGAAGATCGCCTTGTTCTCGCGGTCGAACACGTCGAGCCGGTCCGCGTCGATCTTGACCGGTTCCTTGCCCCCGCTGGCGCCGAAGGTGCTCCCCGGCGCGGTCGGCTTGGTCGCCTTCGCGGCGGGCGCCGGAGACGTGCCGGACGGAATCTGCGCCATCGCGCTCCCTGCCGCGAGGAGGCTGCAGAGGGCGAGGGTGGAGATCAGCGCGGAACGGCTCATCGGCGTGCCTCCCCATCCTGCGGCTCGGCGGCGGAGGTGAGGATGCGCGGCAATTTCACATCGGGCTTGATCTCGGATCCGGCGTTCTCGGCTTTGTCCGATCCGTGGAACACCGCATGGACATTGCCGACGAAGGAGATGACGCGACCGTTATCGACCATGTCGAGACCGTCGGAGGCCACCGTCCCTGTGGGAAGCGTCACGGCGACGGCCTGGTCGGACTTCACCGTACCGGCCTTGAAGTCGATGGCGGCGGTCAGGAGGCGGATGTCCTCGCCCTTGTCGGTCCACAACTTGATGTCGCGTTCGAGGGACAGGGTCTCGCGTGCCGAATCGAACAGACCCGAGGCGGCCTCCATATGGGCGAGCCCGCCCGAATCGTCGGTGACGAGATGGCCCTTCATGGCCTGGAGTTCGATCAGCGTGGGCTTGCGCACGTCCTGGAAGGCGGCCGTGGCGATGACCTCGTAGCCCCGGTTGTCCTTCCGGAAACCGGAGAGGCGCGGGTTCTCCATCTTCACCTTGGTCCCCGACAGGGTGACCGGCCCCATGGTGACGGCCGGCAGGGCGCTGCCGAACGGGTTGAACAGCGTCACCACGGCGAGGGCGACGACCGCGGCTCCGGCCGAGAGGGGAATGAGACGACGCAGGTAGCGCACCTGCGTGCTGTGGTTGCGAGCCCGCGCATGGGCACGGTGACGGCGCGCATCCGCGCCCGATCCCGTCGTCCCTGTCGCATCGATGGCCTCGACCCCGTGCATGGTGATGATCCGAGCCGCTCCGCCTGACCGATCCGATGGGACACCGGCAGGTTGCGCCCCGCAACATGCCACGTCTCGCCCATCATGTGCTGAACCGTGGGAACCCGCTTACCCCATGGCCTAGCGCCGGATGCGCGCGGCCGATGGCGAAGTTGTGGCCGTGCCGGAACCTTATGGGCGGAGCATTGAGGAATCATCAACTGGGCGGGATCGCCACGGCATGATCGATGTGCGCCGCCGCACCGTCCCCGGCATACCCTCCATACCGGCCGCGATGGTCTCGCGCGCCGATCAGGTATGGGCGAAGATGTCGGTCTCGGCCCAGCCTTCGAGATCGAGGAGGGAGCGGGTGGGCAGGAACTCGAAACAGCGCCGTGCGAGATCCGTGCGTCCCTCGCGGTCGAGCATCGCGTCGAGGCGGGCGCGCGCCGCATGCAGATGCAGCACGTCGGAGGCGGCATAGTCCACCTGCGCCTGGCTTAGCGACTCGGCGCCCCAATCGGAGGATTGCTGCTGTTTCGACAGGTCGACGCCCACGAGTTCGCGGACCACGTCCTTGAGGCCGTGCCGGTCGGTATAGGTGCGGGCGAGCTTGGAGGCGACCTTGGTGCAATAGACCGGCTCCGGCATCACGCCGAAGGCCTTGTAGAGCACGGCGAGGTCGAACCGGGCGAAATGGAAGATCTTGGTCACCGACGGATCGGCCAGTACGCGCTTAAGCGTTTCGGGCGGGCTCGATCCGGGCACGATCTGAACCACGTCGGCACTGCCGTCGCCGCGCGAGATCTGGACGACGCAGAGTCGGTCCCGATGCGGATTGAGACCCAGCGTCTCGGTGTCGATGGCGATGGCGGTGCCCGGCACGTAATCGGCCGGGAGATCACCGCGATGGACGCGGATGATGGGCTGGGGAGGCATCTGGCTTGTGTCTTCCGGCGGGAACCGTGGTCTTGGGCCGCGTAACACCGTGCCTCCCGGCGAACAACCCGGCACCGGAACGGCGCCGGGCAGCCCAAGCCGAAGGGTTACTTCTGCTTGGCGATGACTTTGTCCTTGATCCCGTCATAGACGCCCTGGGTGAGGATCTTCTTCGACACGAGCTGATCCTTGCCGTGATAGGGGCGGCCCTTGACGATCGCGGCCGAGCGCGCCGCACCGATGCCGGGCAGAGCCTCGAGTTCGGCGGGCGAGGCGCTGTTCAGATCGATGAGATCGGTCTTGGCCGCCGGCGCGACGGGAGCGGCGGGCTTGTCCGCCGTCGGCTTGGCCGGGGCGGCCGGAGCCGTGGGCGCCTTCGGTGCGACGGTGGAAGGAGTGGAGGTCGAGGGGCTCGGCGCCTGGGCGAGGGCGGGAGCCGCCGCGAGGCAGCCCAGCACGGCCAGGGTGCGGAGCAGAGATGTAGTCATGCGAGATGAAGTCACGGCAATCTCCCGAGATGCGGCGGCGCAGTCTTCGTTGAGGCGTCTCCGTATTCGCAGGTAGGACACGACGGTTGAACCGGCGCTTAACGAGACTTCACGGCCTCGCGAGCCCCGCCGCGAACCGGGGCCGGCTGCCCCTTCGCGGATCGATCCGCCATTTTCGGAAGTCCGGCCTCGGGCGGCTCTAGCCAGGCGGCCGATCTGCCGCTATACAGCCGCCATCGAATCTCCGTTTGAACACGGTGCCGAGGTTGCCTCTTCCCTCGCGGGGCGGCGCCCGTGCACCCTTTTTGTCGTAGCAGGACTACCCCATGGCCGTTCCGAAGCGAAAGACCTCCCCCTCGCGGCGCGGCATGCGCCGGTCCGCCGACGCCCTCAAGGCCCCGACCTATGTCGCCGACAAGGATTCGGGCGAGCTGCGTCGTCCCCACCACATCGATCTGAAGACCGGCATGTATCGCGGTCGCCAGGTCCTCAAGGTGAAGTCGGCCGAGGCCTGATCCTACGCGTCGTCGACGGTCCCGCCAGGGACCGGAACGAGACGATGTCTGCGAGAACCGCCTTCGGGCGGTTTTTTGCGTTATCCGCCTCGACGGATCATGCGCGGCGCCTGTTCGTCCCGATCCGCGTGGTCTCGGCGTAACGCGCCGTGGCCGAGCGCATGCGCTCTGTCCGAGAGGCGCGCATCGTCGGCTCGCAACTGACGAGAAGTTGGGTCAGGAACTCTGCGTTCGGCCTGCCATAGGCGTCACTCGCCTTGCGGGCCACCGTTTCACCGCCATCGACGACCACGAGCGTCCGCGCCGTGTCGCGGTCCCCCTCGGGGACGCCGCGTCCCGTTATGGTACGCTTTCCCGTGCCGGTTTGTGCCACCCGCTGCCCTTCCGCCTGTTACTGGCGGAAAAGCGCAATGGGTGGGCCGATGTTAACGGTTCGTCAGCACTCTCTCAGGACGCGGTCGGAGGACCCGTCGCCGATGTCGCCGGCCTACTTCTTGGCGAGGTCTTCCAGGCGATTGCGCATTTCCGCCATCTGCCGCTTCAACTCGTCGAGGTCGCTATCGGGCGCGGCCACCGGGGTCGCAGGCTGGGACGGCGTCGGCGCGGACGCGGAGGACTTCATGCCGGAGAGCGGCCCGGTGCCGAAGGTCGTGAACATCTTCATGGCATCGCCGAAGAAGCTCATGTTGGCCCGCACCTGCTCCTCCATGGCACTCTGGAACACCTTGGGAGCGAAGCTCTGGTTCATCTTCTCGCGCAGGCCGTCCTGGTCTCGGGCGAAATTGGCCATGGAGAATTCGAGAAAGCTCGGCACCATCGTCCGCATGCTGTCGCCGTAGAAGCGGATGAGCTGGCGCAGGAAGGCCACCGGCAGCAGATTGTCGTCGCCGGCCTTGTTCTCCTGCTCGAAGATGATCTGCGTGAGCACGGAGCGGGTGATGTCGTCGCCCGAGCGGGCGTCGTAGACGAGGAAATCCTCGCCGTTCTGGACCATCGTCGAGAGGTCCTCGAGCGTGACGTAGGTCGAGGTTCCGGTATGATACAGTCGCCGGTTCGCGTATTTCTTGATGACGGTCTGCTGAGACTTACCGTTGTCCGCCATCCTCGTGGCCTTTCCCGACACGTTCATTCCAGCGCCCAATCCCTTCGAGGCCCGATGCGCCGTCCGGGTATCATTCGTATTTGCGCGTGAGCAGACCTTAAGGCTTTCGCCCGCTGACGAAAACAGCAATTTGACCCCGATCCCCGCAGAATAGTGCCACACGCCGCGCGGCGCCTCCGGTGACAAACGCCGGCCGGTCACTCGCCGACCTTCCGCACGCGCTTGACTTCACCCTGCCCAGCGCTTTCATCGCCTGAGTTGGCCTCAAGCGCGCATGCCCATCAGAGGGCTTCAACGTCGCGCCGGCCCTCAAGAGGAGAACGTCAATGGCAGCGGAAGACATCGTCATCGTCGGAGCGGCGCGGACCGCAGTGGGTTCGTTCGGAGGTGCCTTCAACACCGTCCCGGCCCATGAACTCGGCGCCGTCGCCATCAAGGCCGCCCTGGAGCGTGCCGGCGTCTCTCCCGACGACGTGGACGAAGTGATCTTCGGCCAGGTCCTCACCGCCGGCGCCGGCCAGAACCCGGCCCGCCAGGCCGCCATCAAGGCCGGTATCCCGGAGAAGGCCACCGCCTGGGGCGTCAATCAGGTCTGCGGCTCGGGCCTGCGCACGGTCGCTCTCGGCATGCAGCAGATCGCCAATGGCGACGCCACGGTCATCGTGGCCGGCGGCCAGGAATCGATGTCGCTCTCCCCCCACGCGCAGTACCTGCGCGGCGGCCAGAAGATGGGCGACGTGAAGCTCGTCGACACCATGATCAAGGACGGCCTCTGGGACGCCTTCAACGGCTACCACATGGGCACGACCGCCGAGAACGTGGCCCAGGCCTTCCAGCTCACCCGCGAGCAGCAGGACGAGTTCGCGACGAAGTCGCAGAACAAGGCCGAGGCCGCCCGCAAGGAAGGCCGCTTCAAGGACGAGATCGTCCCCGTCACCGTTCCGGGCCGCAAGGGCGACACCATCGTCGACACCGACGAGTACATCCGTGACGGCGCCACCATCGAGGCGATGGCCAAGCTCAAGCCCGCCTTCTCGAAGGACGGCACCGTGACGGCCGCCAACGCGTCCGGCCTCAACGACGGCGCTGCCGCCATCGTGCTCATGTCGGCCTCGGAAGCCGAGCGCCGGGGCATCACGCCGCTGGCCCGGATCGTGTCCTGGGCCACCGCCGGCGTCGATCCGAAGGTGATGGGCACGGGCCCGATCCCGGCCTCGCGCAAGGCGCTGGACAAGGCCGGCTGGAAGCCCTCCGACCTCGACCTGATCGAGGCCAACGAGGCCTTCGCCGCCCAGGCGCTGGCCGTGAACAAGGACATGGGTTGGGACACCGACAAGGTGAACGTCAATGGCGGCGCCATCGCCATCGGCCACCCGATCGGCGCGTCCGGCGCCCGCGTCCTCGTCACACTGCTGCACGAGCTCAAGCGTCGTGACGGCAAGAAGGGCCTCGCCACCCTCTGCATCGGCGGCGGCATGGGCGTCGCCATGTGCATCGAGCGCGTCTGAAGCCCCATCGGGCTCGATTGAATACAGTATAATTTCTGCGCTCGTGACAGATCTTGAAGGATGCCCGCAAACATTGGGGACATCGTCTTGGAGAATTCTTGAGGACGTAGCAAATTTAAATGGCATGGGCGGGCGGAGCCGATTGAGCTAAGCCCGCCCGCGCCGAGAATCTGCAAGAAATTGCATGACGCACGCCATCGAACATCAAAGAAAATTGGAGGAAGCCATGGCTCAGGAACGCATTGCCCTCGTCACGGGTGGAACGCGCGGCATCGGTGCCGCGATCTCGACGGGTCTCAAGGCCAAGGGCTACAAGGTCGCCGCCAATTACGGCGGTAACGACGAGGCGGCCAACGCCTTCAAGGCCGAGACCGGCATCCCGGTCTTCAAGTTCGACGTCGGCGACGCCGCCGCCTGCGAGGCCGGCATCAAGGCCGTCGAGGCCGAACTCGGCCCGATCGACATCCTGGTGAACAATGCCGGCATCACCCGCGACGGCGCGTTCCACAAGATGACCTTCGAGAAGTGGCAGGCGGTCATCAAGACCAACCTCGACTCGATGTTCACGGTCACCCGCCCGGTGATCGAGGGAATGCGCGCCCGCAACTTCGGCCGCATCATCCTGATCTCGTCGATCAACGGCCAGAAGGGCCAGGCCGGCCAGACCAACTACTCGGCCGCCAAGGCCGGCGTGATCGGTTTCGCCAAGGCGCTGGCCCAGGAGAGCGCCTCGAAGGGCATCACCGTCAACGTGATCGCGCCGGGCTACATCGCCACCGACATGGTGATGGCGGTGCCGGAGGACATCCGCAACAAGATCATCTCGACGATTCCCGTGGGACGCCTCGGCGAGGCCGCCGAGATCGCCCGCGCGGTGGAATACCTCGCGGCGGAAGATTCGGGCTTCATCACCGGTTCGACCCTGACGATCAACGGCGCCCAGTACATCGCCTGACGCCGCCTCGCGTCATCGACGGGAAGAAGGCCTGCCCCGGCGACGCGGCAGGCCTTCTTCGTTTTCGCAGAGCGTCCTGATTCAGGGAGCCGAACGTCAGGGAGCCTTGGGCGCCGCGGCGGGCGTGGCCGCATCGGTGCGCTCGATCTTGGCGCTTTCACGCAGCTTCAGGATGAGGTCCTGCTGCGACTTGCGGGTGAGGTACTGGTCCACCTGCTCCTTCATCTCGGCGAAGGTCGGCACCGGCTTGGTGCGCCGCTCCTCGACCTTGATCACGTGCCAGCCGAACTGCGTCTTGATCGGGTCGGAGACCTGGCCGACCGGCAGCTTGAACGCGGCCTCCGCAAAGGGGGCGACCATCCGCTCCTTGGTGAACCAGCCGAGATCGCCGCCCTCGGTCTTCGAGCCGGGATCCTTCGAGACCTCCGCGGCGATCTTGGAGAAGTCCTCGCCGCCCTTGATCCGGGCCGAAATCTTCTTGGCCTCCTCCTCGTTGTCCACGAGGATGTGGCGGGCATGGGCCTCCTCCTCCGGCTTCATCGTGGTGAGGGTCTGGTCGTAGAGGGCTTTGGCGGCCTCCGGCGTCACCGCCTTCTTCGCCTCGCGCTCCAGATACTCGTCGAGGAGGAGCTTGCTCTTGAAGTAAGCGAGCTTGCGCTGGAACTCGGGCGAGTCGCCGACTTTGGCTGCCTCTGCCGCCTGCGCGCCGACCTTGAGGTCGACCATGTAGTCGATGAGCAGGTTCTTCTTCTGGGCCTCGTCGACGCCGGGCAGCGAGAGCGCCGGGTCCTCGGCGGCGATGGCGAGGTCGCCCGCGGTGACCGGCGAGCCGTTCACTTTGGCCACAACCGTCTCGGGCGGCAGCGCCGCGGCGGCCGGGGCGGGAGCCGCAGCCGGGGCAGGCGTCTGCGCCAGGGCCCGCAGCGGCAAGGCCACGGAGGCGAAGGGCAGCGCAACGGCCAGCGCCAGGGCGCCCGAGCGCCGGAGAAGGAGAGGCGACGTCATCAATGGGGATTCCTCGAACAGGTGGATGCCGCGTCCACGAAGCTCTGTCCGGCCAGGTTGGAGACGTGGCAACAGCGAGCGGCGGGACGCCGTAGGCATCTGTAGGCGAGAGGTGGCGCGGGCAAGGGCGGAAGACAAGCGCATATGGGGTTTCGGGCGAATCCGTCCGATCACGATAAAGCGGTCTTAAGCCCGCATGCGCCATCCTTTCCGGGTTTCGTGGGAGAGCGGCATGCGGACCAGCACCATCATCACCGCCGCTTGCCTGATCCTGTCCGCCTCGATCACGACGGCGCAGGCCCGGTTCAAGGGCGGGCGCTCCATCTCCGTCTCCCACCCGGCTCCCTCCATCACTCCCGCCCGATCGGCGGCCCTGGGTGCCGGAATCGGCGCGGCGCGGCCCGTCCGCGCCATCGCGGGTGCGACAGAGAATGATACCACAGCGGGACACTCCGTGACCTTGCGCCCGGTCCTCCCGGTCCCCGCGCCGGCGGCGAAGGAGGTCCGCTCGGCCGCGTCATGGTGCGTCGACAAGCGCGTCGTCGGCACCGGCGCGGGTTTCTGTGAGATCAACTGACGCCTGTATGTCCAGCGGCCGGCAGGAAGCTTGACAAGCCAGCGACCGAAGATTTCTCGAGATCGCGCAACAGGGCGTCGAGCCGTGTCAGCCTTCGCCAGTCATGGGGATACCGGCCCTTGTCTCTCCTCTCCAATCTTTCGGCGGCGCGGCCGGATCGCGGTCGGCCGCTCCGTATCGCCCTGGTGGCGGATCCCCGCGCCACCGGCAACGGACATCGCCTCCAGGCGACGGGCGCTTTCGGGACCCTCGACATGAGCATCGAGAATCAGGCCCTGCCGGCCAATCCGAAATCCTCGGAGCTCACGGCCCTGGCTCTGGTGCGCATCATCGAGAACCAAAGAGCCGCTTTGGCGCTTTAGCAGATCGACTGCCGTCCAAAGGCGACGACGGCGGACGCGGCCCCCTTGGCCTTCGGAGTTGAAGGCAGTCCGCCCTTTCGGATGCGCCGTGCAATATTTACCTCTATAAGCCCGGCCAACTCACGCCTTCTGATATTTCGATCGACCGCAGGTTCACGATGCTCGGCGCCCTCGCTAAGAAGATATTCGGCTCGTCCAACGATCGCCGCGTCAAGGGCTATCGCCCCCGCGTCGCCGAGATCAATGCCCTGGAGCCGGAGATCTCCGCCCTGTCGGACGAGGCCCTGCGTGCCCGGACGGACATGCTGAAGGCCGAGCTCGCTGCCGGGAAGACCCTCGACGATATCCTCGTTCCCGCTTTCGCCACCGTGCGCGAAGGGGCCAAGCGCGCCCTCGGCCAGCGCCATTTCGACGTGCAGCTCATCGGCGGCATGGTTCTTCACGAGAGCGGCATCGCCGAGATGCGCACCGGCGAAGGCAAGACCCTGGTGGCGACGCTGCCGGTCTACCTGAACGCCCTGTCGGGCCTCGGCGTGCACGTGGTCACGGTGAACGACTACCTCGCCTCCCGCGACGCGGAGTGGATGGGCCGGGTCTATCGCTTCCTCGGCCTCACCGTCGGCACCATCGTCCACGGGCTCGATGACGAGCAGCGTCGGGACGCCTATGCCTGCGACATCACCTACGGCACCAACAACGAGTTCGGCTTCGACTACCTGCGCGACAACATGAAGTACGAGCTCTCGCAGCTGTCGCAGCGCGGGCACAATTACGCGATCGTCGACGAGGTCGATTCGATCCTGATCGACGAGGCGCGCACGCCGCTCATCATCTCCGGTCCCGTGGACGATCGCTCTGAGCTCTACGTCTCCGTCGACGCGCTGATGCCGCATCTCGAAAAGGAGCATTATGACCTCGACGAGAAGCAGCGCTCGGTCTCGCTCACCGAGAGCGGCAACGAGTTCATCGAGGATCTGCTTCGCGGCGCCGACTTGCTAAAGGAGGGTGACCTCTACGACGCCCACAATGTCAGCCTCGTCCATCACGTGAACCAGGCGCTTCGCGCCCACACCCTGTTCACCCTGGACAAGGACTACATCGTCAAGAACGACGAGGTGGTGATCATCGACGAGTTCACCGGCCGCATGATGCAGGGCCGACGCTACTCGGAGGGCCTGCATCAGGCCCTCGAAGCCAAGGAGCGGGTGACGATCCAGCCCGAGAACCAGACGCTCGCCTCGATCACCTTCCAGAACTACTTCCGGCTCTATTCCAAGCTCGCCGGCATGACCGGCACCGCCTCCACCGAGGCCGATGAATTCGCCGAGATCTACAAGCTCGAAGTCGTCGACATCCCGACCAACAAGGAGGTCGAGCGCGTCGACGAGGATGACGAGGTCTACCGGACGGTGGGCGAGAAGTACGACGGCATCATCGCGGAGATCGAGAAGGCGCATGCGCGCCACCAGCCGATCCTAGTCGGCACCGGCTCCATCGAGAAGTCGCAGCACCTGGCCGAGATGCTCACCAAGGCCGGCTTCCGCCAGCTCGACTATTCCGACCTCAACGCGCTGACCGACGTCTACGCCGCCGCCCGCGAAGGCCGGGTGACGAAGACCTTCGCGGTGCTGAACGCCCGCTTCCACGAGCAGGAGGCCTATATCGTCGCCGAAGCCGGCGTGCCGGGCGCCATCACCATCGCCACCAACATGGCCGGGCGCGGCACCGACATCAAACTCGGCGGCAACCTCGAGATGCGCCTGGAGAAGGAGCTCGCCGGCCTGCCCGAAGGCGCCGAGCGGGACGCGAAGGCGGCGGCGATCAAGGCCGAGATCGAGGAGAACCGCGCCAAGGTGCTGGCCTCGGGCGAGCCGGCCGACCCGGAGGCCGGGCGCAAGAAGGCCCTGCCCGGCGGCCTCTACATCATCGGCACCGAGCGTCACGAATCGCGGCGCATCGATAACCAGCTGCGCGGCCGCTCCGGCCGACAGGGCGATCCCGGCCGCTCGAAATTCTACCTGTCCCTTCAGGACGACCTGATGCGGATCTTCGGCTCCGACCGCATGGATGGGATGCTCACCCGCCTCGGCCTGGAGAAGGGTGAGGCGATCATCCACCCCTGGATCAACAAGGCGATCGAGAAGGCGCAGCAGAAGGTCGAGGCGCGCAACTTCGACATGCGCAAGAACGTGCTCAAGTACGACAACGTCATGAACGACCAGCGCAAGGTCGTGTTCGAGCAGCGTCGCGACTTCATGGGCCAGGACAGCGTGCGCGAGACCGTGGACGAGATGCGTCACGGCGTCGTCGACGATCTCGTCGCCGTCCACGTGCCCGAGAACGCCTATGCCGAGCAGTGGGACATTGAGGGCCTGCGCCTGCGCGTCACCGAGGTGCTGAACCTCGACGTGCCGGTGGAGGATTGGGCCAGGGAAGAGGGCATCGCCGACGAGGAGATGCGCGACCGCCTGCGCACCGCCTCCGACGAGGCCTATGCCGCCCGCACCGAGAAGAACACGCCCGAGGTCATGACCTATGTCGAGAAGCAGGTTCTGCTTCAGACCCTCGACCATCTCTGGCGCGAGCATCTCGTCACCCTCGACCACCTGCGCCAGGTGATCGGCTGGCGTGGCTTCGCCCAGCGTGATCCGCTCAACGAGTACAAGTCGGAGGCGTTCGAGCTCTTCAACGGCCTCGTCGGCAGCCTGCGCGAGCAGGTGACCCAGCAGTTGTCCCGCATCGAGATCACGTACCAGGAGCAGGACTCGCAAGGGGCGAACCCGTTCTCGAGCCCGGAACTGCCGTCCATGTTCGCCCAGCACCTCGATCCCGTCACCGGCGAGAACGAGATGGATTATGCCGGGCGCGGCACGGGCAGCAGCGGCGGCGGCGGGCCGGCCTACGGCTACGCCGCGCAGGCGATGTCCACCGACGCGGCCGTGATCGAGCGCGACCCGAACGACGCCACCACCTGGGGCCGCGTGGGGCGCAACGAGCCCTGCCCCTGCGGCTCGGGCAAGAAGTACAAGCACTGCCACGGCACCCTGACGGCCTGAGGCGCAGCCATACGACCGGACATGCATCCGGCCGTGGGCCATTCGAGGGGAGATCCGAATGCGGCAGGCGACCTTCGGGCCGACCGGGCGGTCCGTCTCCGTCATTGGCCAGGGCACGTGGTATCTTGACGAGGCACACCGGCCCGACGCCGTCGCCGCCCTGCGGCGGGGCCTCGATCTCGGAATGAGCCATATCGACACCGCCGAGATGTATGGCGAGGCCGAACTCGTGGTGGCGGAGGCGATCGCTGGACGGCGCGACGAGGTGTTCCTCGTCTCGAAGGTGCTGCCGAACCATGCCTCGGCCCGATCCGTCGTCACCGCCTGCGAGCGTTCGCTGGCGCGCCTGAAGACGGACCGGCTCGACAGCTATCTCCTGCACTGGCGGGGCGGAACTCCGCTGGAGGACACCATCGGTGCCTTCGAGGGCTTGGTCCGGCAGGGCAAGCTCCTCTCCTGGGGCGTCAGTAATTTCGACGTCCCCGATCTCGAAGACGCTCTCGCCGTGGCCGGCGAGGGCCGCATCGCCTGCAATCAGGTGCTGTATCATCTCGGGGAAAGGGCGATCGAACATGCCGTCCTTCCCTGGTGCGCGGCGCATGGCGTCGCATTGGTCGCCTACAGCCCCTTCGGCCATGACGACTTCCCCGAGCCGGACTCGGCCGGCGGACGCGTGCTCGGAGAGATCGCCGCCGAGACGGGAGCGACGCAGCGGCAGGTCGCCCTCGCGGCGCTGACGCGGTCGCCCTCCGTCCTCGCGATCCCGAAGGCCGCGCGAATCGCGCATGTGGAGGAGAACGCCGCCGCCGGCGAGCTGACGCTGACCGATGGTCAATGGCAGCGCCTCGACGATGCCTTTCCGCGCGGGGCCAAACCCGCGCACCTGCCGATGCTCTGAGGCACGGATCGGGTTCGCCCTGGCCGGAGAGAGAAAAGCCGGGCGTGACCCTCAAGCCACAGCATCGGGAAGATGAGCGAACCTCCCGGACCGTATCCGAAAAGAAACCACATTTCCCGCCGAGCTAGACCGTCCAGGAAACGGACGGGAGCGAGACGGCATGGGGTATCCCCGATCGGCGACGACGGGACTCTACGGGGTCCTGCTGATGACGACGATGGGCCTCGGTGCCTGTAATTCCCCCACCACGACCGGCTCCCTCGGCGGCCCGGGCCTTGCGGCCAAACCCATGGCGGTGAGCGACCAAGAGCGCGACTGTCTCGGCCGCGCCATGTATTTCGAATCGAACCGCAGCGATTCCGAAGGCCTGCTCGCCGTCGGCACGGTGGTGATGAACCGCCTCGAAGCCGCCGCCTTCCCGAACGGCGGCATCTGCGCCGTGGTCGGCCAGCCCCGACAGTTCGCCACCGGCGTGCTCACCAAGCCCATGGCGGAGAAGGACCTGACCAAGGTCGCGGACGCGGCCGATGCGGTCCTGGCCGGCCAGCGCCACCCGAAGGTCGGTCGCGCCATGTACTTCCACACGGCGGGCCGCACGTTCCACTACAACAACATGCATTACGTGGCGGTGGCCGGCGGCAACGCCTTCTACGAGAAGCGCAAGCCCGGCGCCGTGGAGCAGGCCCGGCCGCCGGCCGCCCTGGCCTATGCGGCGGCGGCCTCGGAGGCAGCTCCGGCCGCACCGGTCCAGGCCGTCGCGAATCCTGCTCCCGCCGGTGTTCCGGCGACACCTGTGGCCTCCGCCTTACCGGAGGTGACGGGCACGCAGCCCGCCTCGACGGCTCAGGCGGAACCGGATCGCGCGGTCACCGCCTCCCACTCCGCCGTAGGCCAGGGCGCGCACCTCAAAGCCTCATCGAAGCCGGTGGCGAGAACGCGTGTCGCCGCCCATGCCAAGAGCCCGGCGACGCTGGCGGCCCTTGCCCCCGAGGCGCCACCGCCGCCGCCCGTCATCAACCTGCCGAGGCCGTGACCCGGCCGGTTCAGACGGTGACCTGAGTCCCCACTTCCACGACACGGCCGGTGGGGATCTGGAAGAAGTCGGTGGCGTCGTTGGCGTTCTTGGCGAGCGTGATGAAGATCCGGTCTTGCCAGAGCGGCATACCGGAATGCGCGGCGGGGCGGATCGAACGGCGCGACAGGAAGAACGACGTCGCCATGATGTCGAACTTGAAGCCCTGCTTCTTCAGGAGCGTCAGCGTCCGCGGGATGTTGGGCTGCTCCATGTAGCCGAACTTCATCACGATCTTCGAGAAGTGCGGGCCGATCGGCTCCATGCGGATACGGTCCGCCTCGCTTGCACGGGGGGTGTCCACGGTCTCGACCGTGAGAATCACGTTCTTCTCGTGCAGCACCTTGTTGTGCTTAAGGTTGTGCAGCAGGGCCGCCGGGGCGATGGACGGGTCGCTGGTGAGGAACACCGCCGTGCCGCGCACGTGATGGGGTGGGCTCTTCTCCAGCATGCCCACGAGTTCGAGCAGCGGCACGTCTGTCTTGCGGGTCTTGTTGAACAGGATGTTCACGCCCCGCACCCAGGTCCACATCACGATGATGAGCATCCCGGCCAGCACGAGGGGCACGTAGCCGCCCTCGAACACCTTGAGCAGATTCGAGAGCAGGAACAGGAACTCGATGACGATGAACGGCATGATCGCGGCGGCGGCGGCGATCGGCGACCATTTCCACGACTTCCAGAGCACGATGAAGCCCATGCTCGCGGTCAGCAGCATCGTTCCCGTCACGGCGATGCCGTAGGCGGAGGCCAGGGCCGAGGACGACCGGAACAGGATCGCCAGGACCACGACCCCGATCAGCAACAGGATGTTCACCTGCGGCAGGAAGATCTGGCCGGAATGCGATTCCGAGGTGTGGCGGATCTCGAGGCGCGGAAGCAGGCCGAGCTGGATAGCCTGGCGCGACAGGGAGAACGCCCCGGTGATGACGGCCTGGCTCGCGGTGACGGTGGCGATGGTCGCCAGGATCACCATGGGCAGAAGGCCCCATTCGGGCACGAGCTGGTAGAACGGATCCGTCGTGTCGGGCACGTTGAGGACCAGCGCCGTCTGGCCGAGATAGTTCAGGGTCAGGCACGGCGCCACGAGGCCGAGCCAGGCCACCTGGATCGGCCGGCGTCCGAAATGCCCGAGATCGGCGAACAGCGCCTCGGCGCCGGTCACCGCGAGGAAGACCGCGCCCAGCGCCACCAGCGCCCCGGTGCCGTGACCGAGGAGGTAGTGCACCGCGTACCAGGGATTGAACGCCTGGAAGACCTCCGGCCGCGAGACGATGTGCGGCAGGGCCGCGAGCCCCAGCGCCAGGAACCAGACCACCATGATTGGGCCGAAGAAGGCCGCCACCTTGCTGGTGCCCCGGCTCTGGACCATGAACAGGGCGAAGATGATCGCCACCGTGATCGGCAGCACGTAATGCTCGAAGGCCGGGGTGACGAGCTTCAGGCCCTCCACGGCCGAGAGCACGGAGATGGCCGGCGTGATGACGGCGTCGCCGTAGAACAGAGAGGCGCCGAGCAGCCCGAGCATGAACACGATACGCGACCCGCCCAGCGCCTTGCGGGCCAGGGCCATCAGCGAGAGGATTCCGCCCTCGCCGTTATTGTCCATGCGCAGCAGGATGACGACGTATTTGATCGTGACGATCAGCAGGAGCGCCCAGAGGATCAGCGACGTCGTGCCGAGGACTTCCTCGGTCAGCAGGATGCCGTCCGCCCGCGCCGGGCCGAGCGCCTCACGGAAGGCGTAGAGCGGGCTGGTGCCGATGTCTCCGTAGACGACGCCGACAGAACCGACGACCAGCGTCCAGAAGCTCGTCTTCCCATGCCCGTGATTGCCCGACCCATGCTCGCCCGACCCCGTCTCGGGATGGGCCGCGGGGCCTGGCTGAGCGCCGGGGACGCTCGGGATGGAGGTTTGCGTCATGCGCTGCGATCAGGCTTCTGCGACGGGGAAAGGAATCGAATGGGGAGGCTCGGATTTTTTGGAGCGTGACGTAGCGACGGAGACGGGCGAGCCGTGATCGCTCCCCTGTCCCGCCTCACACGGACACGTCGCGGCCGAACCGGCGGCCGGCCCCTGAGGTACCGGTGCACGACGGCTCCCAGCGCGAAGCATGCCAAAGTCGTATCATGCGGGTGTGACGCCGAGAACGACGATCCCGTGATGTCCGGGAAGGCTTCCCCGGGAAGGCGAGCGAAGTCGCCCCGCGTGCCGGAGCAGCGCGGGGCGACGGGCGTCACGACGGACGGGCTCACTCGGCGGCGGTGCGGGCGCCCTGGCCGAAACGGCGCTCGATATAGTCGATCACCACCGTCTCGAAATCCTTGGCCAGCGTGGCGCCGCGCAGGGTCATCGCCTTCTTGCCGTCGATGAAGACCGGTGCGGTGGGGGTCTCGCCGGTGCCGGGCAGCGAGATGCCGATATCGGCATGCTTCGATTCGCCGGGTCCGTTGACGATGCAGCCCATCACAGCGACGTTCAGGCCCTCGACTCCCGGATAGGTCTTCTTCCATTCCGGCATCGAGGTGACGATCCAGTTCTGGATGTCGCGGGCGAGTTCCTGGAACGTGGTCGAGGTGGTGCGGCCGCAGCCGGGACAGGCGGCCACCATCGGCACGAAGGTGCGGAAGCCCATGGTCTGCAGGAGTTCCTGCGAGGCCTTGACCTCCACGGTGCGGTCGCCGCCGGGCATCGGGGTCAGCGAATAGCGGATCGTGTCGCCGATGCCTTCCTGGAGCAGCACGCCGATGGCCGCGGAGGCCGCGACCAGACCCTTCGAGCCCATGCCGGCCTCGGTGAGGCCGAGATGGATCGCGTAGTCCGAGCGCCTGGCGACCTCGCGGTAGACCGCGATCAGATCCTGCACCGCCGAGACCTTGGCCGAGAGGATGATCCGGTTCTTGGGAAGGCCGAGTTCCTCGGCGCGCTGGGCCGAGGACAGGGCCGAGCGCACCATGGCCTCGCGCATCACGGCGCGCGCATCGATGGGACGCGCGGACCGGGCGTTCTCGTCCATCAGGTGGGTGAGCAGGGCCTCGTCCAGCGAGCCCCAATTGGCGCCGATGCGGATGGTCTTGCCGTAGCGGATCGCCTGCTCGACGATGGTCGAGAACTGTGTGTCCTTCTTCTCCTTGAAACCGACATTGCCCGGATTGATCCGGTACTTGGCCAGGGCCTCGGCGCAGGCCGGGTGATCGGAGAGGAGCTTGTGGCCGATATAGTGGAAGTCGCCCACCAGGGGCACATGGACGCCGATGCGGGCCAGACGGTCGCGGATCTTCGGGACCGCGGCGGCCGCCTCGTCGCGGTCGACGGTGATGCGCACGAGTTCGGAGCCGGCCCGCGACAGGGCAGCGACCTGCGCCACGGTGGCGTCGATATCGGCCGTGTCGGTGTTGGTCATCGACTGGACGACGACCGGGGCGCCTCCGCCGACGGTGACGGCCCCCTCGCCCTCACCCACCGTGACCCCCACCGTGCGGTGACGCGGCGTCGGACCGGCGATCTCCGGGCCGGTAATCGAAATGCCGGGGCCGAACGGATCGGCGGAAGTGGCTTCCATCATGGCGTCCATCGCTGACCTTGCTTATGGCCTGGCCTGCCCTTTAGCGAGCGCCCGGCC
The DNA here is from genome assembly GCF_001422345.1 of Methylobacterium sp. Leaf93. Classification (NCBI taxonomy): domain Bacteria; kingdom Pseudomonadati; phylum Pseudomonadota; class Alphaproteobacteria; order Hyphomicrobiales; family Methylobacteriaceae; genus Methylobacterium; species Methylobacterium sp. Leaf93. Next base: position 654,714 of record NZ_LMMS01000001.1, read on the forward strand.
ATGGTCGTCTGGTATCAAATCCTGCCGATCCTTTGCAAAGATCGGGTGAAGGGTCCCGTGATCGAGACCCCTGCCGGTTAGCTGAGATGGCGCGGCGCATGCGTCAAGTCCGCGTACCGCATGGTGGAACCACGGGGCAGGACGGACCGCGCGCAACACGTTCGCCCAGCGTCGGCTGACATGTCTTATCCCATGGGCGATGTCGAGGGAATTGGCGCAGTGCGACATGTCCGCCATCCGCCATAGGAACGGCCCAAGCGGAACCGATCCATGCAGCCACCGGTTTGCTGCCCTGCGACCTTTGATGCTGCAATGCAGCATGTCCATGCGCACTGTATCGATGCGTCTGTGCAATTCTGCCATGTGGAGCTGACGATGCTCGATTCCCAACAGCCTGCCCCGATCGATTCGCCTTCTACCGATATGGAAGTGGCCCCGCCGCGCCCCGCCTCGCGCCCGCCCGTCAGCCTGGCCGGTCCGAATGCCGAGAAGACCGTCGCGCTGGCCCTGCAGGGCGGCGGCGCCCATGGCGCCTTCACCTGGGGCGTGCTCGATGCCTTGATCGAGGATGGTCGCCTCGCCTTCGAGGCCGTCACCGGTGCCAGTGCCGGGGCGATGAACGCGGTCGTGATGGTTGATGGCTGGATCGCCGGAGGGCCGGAGGGCGCCCGTGCCGCCCTCGACCGGTTCTGGCGCGAGGCGAGCCTCGACGGCGACCTGTGGCCGGCCCAGCGCGGCCTGTTCGACCGGCTGTTCGACTTCTGGAACGAGAACCCAGTCCTGGACTTCTGGACGCGGGCGCTCAAGACCAGCCCCTACGTCTCCAACCCGCTCAACGTGAACCCGCTGCGCAAGGCCCTGGCCAAGCACGTGGATTTCGAGCGCCTCCGGACGGCGGAGACCGCCGGGATCTATGTTTCGGCCACCAATGTCTGGACGGGCAAGCTCGCCGTCTTCGAGCGGGATTCCCTCAGCATCGACCATCTGATGGCCTCGGCCTGCCTGCCGACGGTGTTCCAGGCGGTGGAGATCGACGGCGTGCCCTATTGGGACGGCGGCTATCTCGGCAACCCGCCGATCTACCCGCTCTTCCACGGGGCCCGGACCCGCGACGTGGTGCTGGTGCAGATCAATCCGGTGGAACGCCGCGAGACCCCTCGCTCGCGCGAGGAGATCCAGGACCGGCTCAACGAGATCACCTTCAACGCCAACCTGATGCGGGAACTGCGCGCCATCGATTTCGTCGACGGGTTGATCGAGGACGGCGTGCTCGGCCGCAACGACTACCACCGCATGCTGGTCCATCGCATCGATGGGACTGGGGCCCTCGACGATTACAAGGCCTCCTCGCGGATGGATGCCCGGATCCGCGTGTTCGAAGGGCTGCGCGACAAGGGCCGCGCGGCGGCGCAGGCTTGGCTCGCCGAGCATTACGAAGGCATCGGACGAACCTGCACGCTGAATCTCAAGGCTACCTATCAGTAGGGTTCCGGCTGGTCGGGCTCGCGGGTCGATCGATCATGGCAGCAGGGTGGCATCGGCACGGCAACGCCTCACCTTGCTTAGATATCTATATCGTAGCGGGTTTTATGGCATAAAACCGGCAACACTTTTGCGAAACCTGCTTAGTTCGTGGGAGATCTCGGTTCTAAAATAGAAAATTAATGCCGACACGACATTCTCCGCGGCGCAATCGAGGCCGAGCAAGTCGGCGCCTCGACGCCCCGGAGCTCCGTCGTCATGTTGTCGTGGATCGTAGGTCTAAAAATTGCCGTGAAAATCGGTGTCGCGATGTCCTTCGCAGTCGCGATTAGCATCGGGGTTTCGATGGTGTCGCTGACGACCCTTGCTACGATCGAGCAGACCGAGTCCTTGACGGATCATACGCATCAGGTCCTGAGCGCGGTCGATCGGCTCAGCGGCGCGATGGTCTCTGCTGAGACGGGCGTGCGCGGTTATCTGCTTTCGGGAGACGAAGCCTTCCTCGCCACCTACAATACCGCTGGCGAAGCCTACGTGGCGGCCCTCGCGGCGGCCAAGCGCCTCACGGCGGACAACGCGGCGCAACAGGCGCGGCTCGCGGCCTACAACGCTCTGGGTCACCGATGGAACAACGAGGTCGCCTTGCGCGAGATCGCCCTGATGCGCGATCCCGCGACGCAGGCCGAGGCACGCCAGATCGAGATTTCAGGGACCGGCAAGGCGGCGATGGACGGTCTTCGCGTCCTGGCCGGCGAGATCGCGGCCGTGGAGACTGCGCGGCTGAGTGAGCGTACCGCCGCCTCCCAGGCCGCGATCGCCTCTTCGCGCAGGGCCAGCTTCGCCGGCCTCGGTCTCATGATCCTCGCAGCGCTCGCCTCGCTGCTGCTCCTGCATCTCGGCATAGCCCGCCCGATCCGCGGCATGACCGCCGCGATGACCCGGCTCGCCGCCGACGACGTCTCGGCTGAAATTCCCGGTGCGGGACGCCGGGACGAGGTCGGTGCGATGTCCGCAGCGGTGCAGATCTTCAAGGACAACATAATCCGCTCCAAGGCTCTGGAAGCGGAAGCCGCTGTGGCGCGCGCCGACACGGAGGTGCTGCGCAAGGTGACAATGAGCGATCTCGCCGGGTCGTTCGAGACCGCCATCGGTGGCATCATCCGGGCGGTCGCTTCGTCCTCGACCGAGTTGCGGATGACCGCCGAGAGCATGAGTTCGGCCGCGACCGAGACGGCAAGCCAATCGACGACGGTCGCGATCGCTGCGGGCCACGCCGCCTCGAACGTCACCATGGTCGCTGCGGCGGCCGAGGAACTCGGCTCCTCGATCACCGAGATCGGCCGCCAGGTTCAGTCCTCGGCCGACCTCGCCGGTTCCACCGTGTCCGAGGCGGCCAAGACCGCCGGACTGGTGCGGACCCTGCGCGAGGGGGCGGCCCGGATCGGCGATGTCGTCGGGCTGATCAATAGCATCGCCGCGCAGACCAACCTGCTGGCGCTCAACGCCACTATCGAGGCGGCGCGGGCCGGCGATGCGGGCCGCGGTTTCGCTGTGGTCGCGTCCGAGGTGAAGGAGTTGGCCGGCCAGACCGCGAAGGCCACGGAGGAGATCGCCCGCCAGATCAGTGCGATCCAGGTCTCGACCGGCGAGGCGGCTACGGCGATCGACTCGATTTCAGGACGGATCGACGAGATGAGTAACGTGGCGTCAGCGATCGCGGCGGCCGTCGAGGAGCAGGGCTCGGCCACGCAGGAGATCGTGCGCAACGTCGGGCAGGCCGCCCAGGGGACAGAGCGGGTGACGCTCACGATCACCGGTGTCGCCAATGCGGCCGAGGGCGCCGGCGCAGCAGCGGCGCAAGTCCTCGTTTCCGCCTCGGAACTGTCGGTCCAGGCCGAACACCTCGACGTCCAGGTGCGAAACTTCCTGGACACGGTTCGGGCGGCCTAAATATCGAAGCGACCTATCGATAGCGTGCTGCTCGGTCGGATTAGCCGGCCGGGCTCGCGCGTTAACTGACCATGACGGCCGAACCCACTCAGACCGCCTCCGCTTCCTCCATCGTCGACCTTCTGGTCCCGCTGCGACGCTATGCGCGTTCGCTGACGCGCGACGCGCTGAAGGCAGACGACCTCGTCCACGATACTCTCGTCCGCGCGCTGGAATCCGGTCTCTCCGTGAGGCCGAACACCAACCTGCGGACCTGGATGATGACGGTGCTGCACAACGTCTTCATCGACGACCAGCGCCGCAAGCGGGTGGAAGCCCGCCATGCCGAAGCCCTCGTCCAGATGGGTGACGAGAGCGTGCCGCCCGCGCAGGAGGGACAGGTGCGTCTCGCACAGATCCGTCAGGCCTTCCTGACCCTGCCGGAGGAGCAGCGCGCCGCGCTCCACCTCGTGACCCTCGAAGGCATGGCCTATGCCGATGCAGCGGCCGTGCTCGGAATTCCCATCGGCACGCTGATGTCCCGCCTCGGTCGCGGTCGCGCCGCCCTTCGCGCCTTCGAAGAAGGCCAGACCGGCCGCAGTCGCTCCGAATCCTTGCCGGGTTCGGGGACGGCCAGACCCGAGCGACCGCATCTGCGCCTCGTCAGCGACTGGAACGGCCAGGATGCCCGGCAGGACATCCGGCTCGGGTCGAAAGCCATTGGCGGCTCGTAACAGCGCAGAATTCGAGGGTATTCGGTTCCTCCGAGTACCAGGACTGTATGGAAGCCTCGCCGTTTCCGATCGTTGAACTGGATACGACCGTCATGATCGACCCGATCACCGACAGTGACCTCGCCGCCTTCGTCGATGGCCAGCTCGACGTCATGCGCCGGCTCGAGGTGGAAGCTCATCTCGCCCGCACGCCGGAGGCGGCGGCGCGGGTGATGGCCGAGATGCATGACAGGGACGCCCTGCGCCAGGCCTTCTCGCAATTGCCGGGACCGGGACCGGAGCGCAACCGCGCGGCCGCCCGCCGCCTCGACCGGTCCATGGCCTGGCGGCGCGTGGGCGAGCGGCTCAAGCGGGCGGCGGTGATCGTGCTTCTCGTGGGTGCCGGCTGGATCGCGCATTCGGATACCGGCGTGTTCGGCGTGCCCGACACCTTCGCCGCGCCGGTGGATCCGGCCCTGATCGCCGATGCGCGCCAGGCGAGAGAGGTAGCCCAGATCCGCGTCCGTCTCGGCTCGCCCGCCTCGCCGAGCTACGACAAGGCTGGCATTTCCAGCGCCACGGGCATCGTCCTGCCGGACCTTCCGGGGGATTGGTCGGTGCGCGACGTCCAGATCGTGCCCGCGCGTCACGGCGCAGGCGTCGAGGTCGTGATCGACACCCCCGATCTCGGCGAGATCTCCCTGTTCGCGGCACGGGGCACCAACGAGGCGGCCTTCACCGGAGAGGTGACGAGCCCGGGCGACGGCGAGACCGTCTACTGGACGGCGGGTCGCTCGGTCTATGCGCTCAGCGGCAACGGCCAGCAGGACGCCCTGCAGCAGGCGGCCCGGCGCCTCGCCTCGATCGATCCCGCCAAGCGCTGATCCGCCGGATGGCGCGCCCCGGCCGTCGCGCGTCGGATCTCAGCCAATCATCGACGGAACGCGGTCGTTCGCGATGAGCGTGCGCGCCTCGGCCGCATCCACATCCATCCTGGCGATCAAAGCCTCGGCGCCGGAGAAGCGTTCTTCGCCGCGGATGTAGCCGAGAAACTCCACAGCGATGGTCCGGCCATAGAGATCGCCCGAGAAACCGAACAGGTTGACCTCGAGCAAGGGCGCGCCGTCGTCGAAGGTCGGACGACGGCCATAGCTCGCTACGCCGTCCCGCACCGTTCCATCGGGCAACCCGATGCGGACGGCATAGATTCCGTGAGAGAGGGCACAATCGGGCAAAGCCACGTTCGCCGTGGGATAGCCCAGCGTCCGGCCGCGCTTGTCGCCGTGCCGGACGTCTCCGCAGACGAACCAGCGGTAGCCGAGAAGCCGGTTCGCGCGGACGACGTCGCCCTGTCGCAGGGCTTCCCGGATCGCGCTCGACGAGACGGGAGCCTCGCCCTCCCCGATCGAGACCGGGGGGATGATCCGGCATGCCAGGGAGGCTTCGGCACAGAGCCGGGCCAGCACCTCCGGCGTTCCCTCGCGTCCCCGCCCGAAATGGAAGTCGTGGCCGATCACGACGCCGCTGAGGCCGAGATCGCGCGCGAGCAGGCCGTGGACGAACTCGGCGGCAGTGGTCCCCGCCATGAGAGCGTCGAAACGGCGCACGATCAGGCCGTCGAGACCGAGGCGGGCGAAGACGATTTCCTTGGCGGCCGGTCCCGTCAGCCGGAACATCGGCAGGTCGGGCGCGAAATAGGCGCGCGGATGCGGTTCGAAGGTCAGCATCACCGCCGGCACACCGCGCCGGTCGGCCTCCTCGCGGACGGCCTCCACGAGAGCGCCGTGGCCCCGGTGAACGCCATCGAAATTGCCGATCGCCGCGATGGCCCCGGCAAGGGCCGCCGGCACCGCTTCGTCCTCGCGGCAGATCGTGAAGGGCCGCCCCGACGGGGAGGCGGCTCCGGGGCGCACAAAAGGATCGTCGGCTGGCGCCATCGGGTTCAAAGGGTCTCGAAGAAGCTGCGGCCGAAGCGGCGGCCGTGGGGGATTCCGCGCGGGAACCTGTCGAAAAGCCGGAGGGGGGTCAAGGGAAGCGGCCACCCCATCGACGGGGGATGCGCGATCCACTGCGCAGTTAACCGCTTCGCAATGCTGGGCGAGGTACTTTCACGGACGAGAGGCGGCGCGAGGCGGCGCTTCCCCCAATTCTTTTGCCACTTTCCCGGTTCGCGGCATGCCGCACCGGCCCTGCACCGACGGAGCACCCCGACCCATGGCCCTCGATCTCGGCATGCCGATCCTCGTCGTGGACGATTATCAGACGATGGTCCGCATCATCCGCAACCTGCTCAAGCAGCTCGGCTTCGAAGAGGTCGACGATGCCTCCGACGGGACCGCCGCCCTCGCCCGGCTGAAGAACCGCAAATACGGCCTCGTGATTTCCGATTGGAATATGGAGCCCATGACCGGTTACGAGTTGCTGCGCCACGTGCGTGCCGACGAGGCCCTGCGCACCACGCCGTTCATCATGGTCACCGCCGAATCGAAGACCGAGAACGTGATCGCGGCCAAGAAGGCCGGCGTGAACAACTACATCGTCAAGCCCTTCAATGCGGCGACGCTGAAGAGCAAGATCGAGGCTGTCTGCGGCGCTTGAGCCGCAGACCCGATCTCTTTCTTCGGCGACTCACAGCATCGTGGAGCGACAGGCGATGGCCATGGCGGAAAAGGCACGGACGGCCAGCCCTGACCCGGCATCGACGCGACCGTCGCTGATCCGGGAGTTGGTCGAGATCGCCGACTACATCGCGCATGTCCGTAGGGAGATCGCGGCCCTGCGGGCGAACGAGCTCACCCGTGACCGTCTGCCAATGGCGCATGAGGAACTCGGCAGTGTCGTCGAGGCAACGGCGGGGGCGACGAACTCCATCATGAATGCAGCCGAGGAAATCCTCAGCCTGCCCAACGACAAGAATTACCGCGCCGCCGTCGAGGCACGGATGAACGACATCTTCGAGGCCTGCACGTTCCAGGACATTACCGGCCAGCGGATCGCCAAGGTGAGCGAATCCCTGCGCCAGCTCGAAGGCCGCCTCACGCGTTTTGCCGCCGCGGTGAAGGCAAAGGATGAGGGCGGCGTCGACCCGGCCGAGGTAGAGCGCCGGGTGCGAGCCGAACTCCTCCTCCTCAACGGACCGCAGATCAAGGGGCCCGCCACAGCCCAGGACGAGATCGACGCCCTGTTCTCCTGATCGGCGGGTCTCGCCGCTTGGGGCCCATGAGATCCGGGGCCGATGAGATCCGGGAACGCTACCAGACCAGCCGCTCTATGACGGCATCCGGGCGCACCTCCTGCCGGGCGAGCCATTCGGACACCTCGCCGAGCGTGTCGTGTTCGGCGAGGACGCCCAGTTCCTCTGCGTGGATTCCGCGCGCCACCAGCAGGTTCGGGATGCCGTAGGCCGCCGCCCCCGCGATGTCGGTGCGCAGGGCGTCACCAACGGCGAGGACGCGGGCGACGTCCGGCGCGGAGCCACCGTCGAGCTCCGCCGCCATGGCGAGCGCCGCCTCGTAGACGGGGCGGTACGGCTTGCCGGCATAGGTCACCGCGCCGCCGATCTCAGCATAGGCCTGTGCGATCAGACCGGCGCAGGGGATCAACTTCTTCTCGCGCTCGACCACGAGGTCGGGATTGGCGCAGATCATCGGCACGTCCCGTGCCCGGAACCCGGCCAGCGTCTCGCGGTAATCCTCCGCCGTCTCGGTCGTGTCGTCGAACAGGCCGGTGCAGACCACGCGATCCGCCTCCCCGGCCGCCACGAGGCGGATGTCGAGGCCATCGAAGATCGTCGCGTCGCGTTCCGGCCCGAGATGGTGGATGCGCTCGCCCGGATGCTCCGCGATCAGCCGCCGGGTCAGATCGCCGGAGGTGAGGATGGCGTCGTAGGCCTCGCGCGGGACGCCGTAGCCGTCGAGGATGGTCCGGACGCCGGCCCAGGGGCGGGGCGCGTTAGAGACCAGGATGACGCGCCGCCGGCGACCGTCCTCGGGCAGGGTGCGGAATCGGATCAGCGCCTCGCCGGCTCCCATATGGGCCCGCGTCCCGTCATGCAGGACACCCCAGACATCGCACAGTATGAGGTCGTAGCGCTCGGCGACGGCGGAAAGCCCGCCCAGAATCGGCACCGGCGCCGAGGATGCGGCGCGCGCGATCGTTTCGCTCATGAATCTGGCCTGACTGGCAAGGTATCGGGGGCATCGAGAACGGCTGATCGGTTAGGCCGCCCACGCACTGAAATCAACGCAGCGCCGTCGACGCGCCGGGGTCCGGGCAGGTCTGCCTCAGCCGGCGCGGCGCAGAAAATCGCGGAACGGCCGACGCTGCGGCGGCGGTTCCGGATCGTCGCCGCCGGGTTCTCGGGACGGAGGTGGCACCGGGGATGGTGCGGCCTGTGGCGGAGTGGCGGCCAGGACCTCGGCCCGCACGGCCCGCGCCGGAGCGAAGACGGTGCCTTGCGCCAGTGGAACGTCGAGATCGATGAGATCGGGCACGTCGCTCTCGCGTTCGACCGACTCCGCGACGAGCCGGATGCCGGCCCGGGACAGGGAGGCGACGAGGTCGTCGAGAGCGATATCGGGCATGGCCTGGCGGGAATCGGGACGCAGCAGGAGATCGGCGGGGACCTTGACCTGGCTGACGCCCCGGTCGGCCAGGGCCAGTGGATCGAGCCGCAGGTCAACGGGACGGTCCAGGGCGAAGCCGACACGGCCGCGCAGTTCCGCCAACGCGCCCGCCTGCTCGGCGTCGAGGCTGCGCCAGCTCGACTGGGGCAGCGCGATCACGAGGCGGCCCGACAGACCGGGCTCGCCGACGAGCAGCCGAGGCAGCGTGCGCAGGAAACCGGGCTCGAACAGGGAATGCGGCGACAGGGCGTAGGTCACCGCGGCCTGACTGCCGCGCCCGCTGAGATGGCGTGCCACGGTGGCGACCAGGGGAAGCATGCGTCGATCGAGTTCGGTCGTCCGTCCATGGCGTTCGAGGACCGGCAGGAACAGTTCCGGCTTGAGGATGTCGGCGCCGAGGCGCAGGCGCGCCAGTGCCTCGTAGGACACGACCTTGCGCTGGGGCAGGGAGACGATGGGCTGGAGATGGACTTCGAGCCCGTCGCCGTCGAAGGCCGCGACCATGACCGCATCGCGGCTCCGGTCCGGTCGCGCCCGGTCCGTGACGGGCTCGGACCGCTCGAGCGGCGGCCAGGCTCGGGGCACCCAGGGGGTCCCGCCCGTCTCGTTGCGGAATGCCGGGGAAGGCGGCGGGACGACGGGGGCATCGAGGACGGGCTGACGGGAGGCCGGCCGGACGACCGGAGTCGGGGCGGGACCCGCCGGCGGCGTCGCCTTGAGGCGGGCGATCTCACCATCCTGCGTGGCGACCACGGCGGCGAGTTCGCGGACGATGCCGCTGAGCAGGCCGATTTCCGCCGTGACTTCCTCGACGGCGGCCTCCACCGCGGCGTTCCCGGCCTGCTTGCCCTGTGCCGGTTCGGCCTCGTCGGCGCGGGCACGCTCGATCCGCATCTGCTGGTCGGCGATGAGGCGGGCCACGGTCTCCAGGCGCACGAGGCGTTGCGAGAGAATGTCGAATTCGCCCGAGAGCTTCTCGCAGCGCTGGTCGAGCTTACGCGCCCGGCGCGAGGCCAGGATGGCGACGAAGCCGCCCATGGCCGCCAATCCAAAGGCGCCGCCGATGGGGGAGATCACTGCGAGCGGCGCCAGGACCACGAACCCGATCAGACTCAGGAGCCACGGGACCGTGCGTCGGCCGACGATCCGGGCCATCGGAATACTCTTACCCTCACGACAATCGAGCGGAGATGCAGGGTCCCGGTTACGGATTCCGCAAGTCGGGATAGGCTCCGGTTGTCGCCGACACGACGAGGTCCCACAAGATGGACGCAGGCTGCGTGAACCGGTTTTTTGCCATGTGTTGCATGAGCTTCCAAGCTTGGCTTCAGCCAGCCTGGCATCGCCGCGGAGGCCGCCGGGGCCATTCCCTCTCGCGGCCGGAGGGGATTTGGCTCTACATGAGTGCGGGACATGACCCAGCGACGGGAGCGGGTGGATGGACGCGAGACGGGTGGACCTGCTGATGCAGGTGGACGGCATGACCTGCGACGGGTGCGCCGAGGCCGTGCGCAAGGCGATCCTCCGGATCGATCCTGAGGCGCATATCGCCGTCGACCGCGATCACGGGCGCGTGGCGATCACCACCGATGCCCAGGCCTTGACGATCGCCGAGGCTCTGGACCAAGCCGGCTACACAGCAACGGCGATGTCGGGCTGACGCCGGCCCCGCCCACCGCCGCGGGCGATCCATGCTGGATTCCGCACTCTCAAATGAAATTTTGCAGATGCGTTGAAAAATTCCGACGCGCTTTTGCTTGCTCCATCGCTCACAGTGATGACAACGGTGAAGCATGGTGCCCGCGGCGCCGATGCCCGACGCCCCGAACACACGACGTTCCACAATAAACGCCCGCGCGACACGCCATCGCGACGACAGACCGGGAGAGACCTATGCCCTCAGACATCGAGATCGCCCGCGCGGCAACCCTGAAGCCGATCACGCAGGTGGCCGAGAAAATCGGCATTCCGGACGAGGCGCTGCATCATTACGGCCGGCACATCGCCAAGATCGACCACGCCTTCATCAAGTCGCTGGAATCGAAGCCCGAGGGCAAGCTCGTCCTCGTCACCGCCATCAGCCCGACCCCGGCGGGCGAAGGAAAGACTACGACCACGGTCGGCCTCGGCGATGCGCTGAACCGCATCGGCAAGAAGACGGTGATGTGTCTGCGGGAGCCCTCGCTCGGACCCTGTTTCGGGATGAAGGGGGGTGCCGCCGGCGGCGGCAAGGCCCAGGTCGTGCCAATGGAGCAGATCAACCTGCACTTCACCGGCGATTTCCACGCCATCACATCGGCTCACAGCCTCGCCGCCGCGCTCATCGACAACCACGTCTACTGGGCCAACGAGCTCAACATCGACGTGCGCCGCATCCATTGGCGCCGGGTCGTCGACATGAACGACCGCGCCCTGCGGTCTATCACCCAGTCGCTGGGCGGCGTCGCCAACGGCTTCCCGCGCGAGGACGGGTTCGACATCACGGTGGCCTCGGAAGTCATGGCGGTGTTCTGCCTCGCCCGTGACCTCGACGACCTCGAGGCCCGCCTCGGCCGCATCGTCATCGCCGAGACCCGCGACCGCAAGCCGGTGACGCTCGCCGACGTGAAGGCCACGGGAGCGATGACCGTGCTCCTCAAGGACGCGCTGCAGCCGAACCTCGTCCAGACCCTGGAGGGCAACCCGGCCCTGATCCATGGCGGCCCCTTCGCCAACATCGCCCATGGCTGCAACTCGGTGATCGCCACCCGCGCCGGCCTCAAGCTCGGCGATTACGTGGTCACCGAAGCCGGCTTCGGTGCGGATCTCGGCGCCGAGAAGTTCATCGACATCAAGTGCCGGCAGGCGGGGCTGAAGCCCTCGGCGGTGGTCATCGTCGCCACAGTGCGCGCCCTCAAGATGCATGGCGGCGTCTCCAAGAAGGAGCTCGGCTCCGAGAACCTCGACGCCCTGGAGAAGGGCTTCGCCAACCTCGCCCGCCACGTGAAGAACGTGCGCGGCTTCGGCCTGCCCGTGGTCATCGGCGTCAACCACTTCTACGCCGACACCGATGCCGAGCACGCCAAGCTGAAGGAGCTGTGCCGCGACAAGCTCCAGGTCGAGGCCATCACCTGCAAGCATTGGGCGGAAGGCGGAGCCGGCGCCGAGGAGCTGGCGCAGGCCGTGGTCAAGCTCGCCGAGGGCGAGCAGAAGCCGCTGACCTTCGCCTACGAGACCGAGACCAAGCTCACCGACAAGGTCAAGACCATCGCCACCAAGCTCTACGGCGCGGGCGACATCCAGGTGGAATCCAAGGCCGCCACCAAGCTCGCCCAGTTCGAGAAGGACGGCTACGGCAACCTGCCGGTCTGCATGGCCAAGACGCAGTACTCGTTCTCCACCGACCCGAACCTGATGGGCGCTCCCTCGGGCCACACCATCTCGGTGCGCGACGTGCGGCTCTCGGCCGGCGCCGGCTTCGTCGTGGTGATCTGCGGTGAGATCATGACCATGCCCGGCCTGCCCAAGGTCCCCGCCTCGGAGGGCATCCATCTCGATGCCGACGGGCAGATCGAAGGCCTGTTCTAGCCGGACGCCAGCGGCCCCTCCCCTGTCGGGGAGGGGTGTCTGCCCGGCCTCGCGTGATCCCTCGCCCCGGTTGTGATAGCCGGGTCGGCATGCAGTCCCGCCGGCCCCGCTCATGATTCCCTGGCTCGTCCTCGACACCGCACCGATCCCCGGGGATGCGGGCCAGTTGCGGCTGCTTCAGCGCGGCACCGAATTCTCGATCCAGCTCGGACATAACGAGTTGATGAACAGCCGCCTCAGCGGCTCGGAGAAGGCGCTGGCGATACTCGCGGCGGAGCGGGTCGGAGGCCGCGCGGGCGCGCGTTTCCTGATCGGCGGTCTCGGCATGGGTTTCACCCTGCGCGCGGCCCTCGATGCGTTGCGCCCCGACGCCGCGATCGTCGTCGCCGAACTCGTGCCGAACGTGGCGGACTGGGTGCGGGGACCGTTGAGCGCCCTGTCGGCGAATGCCCTCGACGATACGCGGGTGGACCTGCGGATCGGCGATGTCGTCGGCGCGATCCGCTCGGCGACCGCGGCCTACGACGCCATCCTCCTCGACGTCGATAACGGCCCCGACGGGCTCACCAGGGCGGCCAATGACAGGCTCTATGACGGGGCGGGATTGGGCGCGGCCATGACGGCCCTGCGGCCTGGTGGCGTGCTCGCCGTATGGTCTGCGCATCCGGACCGAACCTTCACTCAGCGCCTTCGCCGGGGCGGGTTCGCCGTGGAGGAAGTTCCTGTCAGGGCCAATGTCACCAGCGGCGCCCGCCACACGATCTGGCTGGCGATGAAACCGGGGCGTGCGCCGCGCTGATTCAGGCCGAGTGCCGACCGCGCTCCAGGCGTCGGTTGAGACGGGTTACGCCATAGATTTCAGCGAGTTGGCGTCGGGCCGCCTTCACCGGCGCGTCGTCGCGCTCGGTGCGGGCCGCCGCGATGACGCGCAGCGTATGCGCCACGCAAAGCTCCAGACGGACCGTGGCTGCACCGTCCGGCGGTCGCCGATCCTGGACGAGATTCTCGGCAATGGTCATGCGGCAAGCCCCCTCGATCATGACGAACGGGACCCGGTCTAACTGCGCCATGCGGCGGCCATTGGGTGGAGACTGGGCCACACGGTGACAGCTTGGCCATGGCGCCGGCGCGTGGCGGTGCTCAGTCGCGCGTGCTGCCCTCGTTGAACTTGTCGCGGCAGACATATCCGACGAAGCATTTGGCCACGTCACGGGTGAGTTCGTAGGTGGGCTTGGGCGCTTCCGGCAGGGGGCAGAAGCCGCCGTCGCGGACGATCCTGTCGTAGGTGATCGGCCCCGTCGTCATCACGATGGCGCCGACGCGGTTCACCAGGGCGGCGGCATCGGCGCAGAGCATGGCGGGCGTCGCCGGCCGCTCCTGTGCCGAAACAGTGAGCGGAGCCAGGACGATACAGGCGGCGAGCGCGGATCTCATGGCACAGGATCTCATGGCGGAGCGATCGTTTCGACCGGGGTGCCGGGCGGATGCGCCGCCCGGTGGGAGCAAAGGATAGCGCCGGGCGGCACCGCCGCCAATCCGCCGGATGACGCCATCTCTCACGCCGCCCTTTTCAGCGGCTCGGCCGCGGCGGCCACCGCCAGGGTGAAGTCCAGCGCCTCGTCGAGACCCTCCCGCCAGAGGGAGATCGGCGTCGGACGGGCCAGGACGAGAGCCCCCTCCGCATCGCCATCGGCCAGGGTTACGACGGCGCCGAGCTTCGTGGCGAGTCCGCGCATGGGTCCGTTCCGGCTGAGACAGCGGACATGCAGGTCGCGGACGCCGCGGTTGCGCGCCGCCGAGACGATCCGCCGGAAGAGGGCGTGGCCGAGGCCGTTGCGGCGAAACCCGCGCTCCACGGCGAAGGCCGCCTCCGCGTCGCGACCGAGGCTCAGCCCCGGCACGGGGCCGGTGAGCGGGCGCAATTCGCCGAGCGCGCGCAACGTCCCCTCGACGAAACCGCCGAAGACCAGCCCCTCGACCGTGAGGGCACGGGCGGCGTAGGCGACGGCCGCAGCATCGCTCAGGGCGGCCATGAAGCGGTTGGCTCTGGTATCGGGGTCGAGCCTTAGGAAATAGGCCTCGACCATGGCACGGTCGCTGGGCCAGAGGCGCCGGACATTCGGTCCGGTCGGAATCGTGTCGGGCATCGTGGTGCCGTACTCCGGAATGACAACGCGCATGCTGCGCGGGCTCCGGGCGTAACCTCCCTCGAGGAAGCTACCAGATGGCATCGGCACCGGTTTTGTGCAATGCAACAAAACGTCATCCCGCCGACGCGCCGCGCTTGATCCCCCCGGCGACGCGCGGCAGACCGGTCTTCGGGCCTACGGTCTTCGGACCTGTCGCCGGACCGGTTCCATCGACGCGCGCGCGGCCATCGCGCCGTCTCGTATCCGAGGTCGCCATCGTCGTGAGTCCCCCCTCAGGTTCCGCCCCGTCCGCCGGTTCGCAGGGCGGCGATTCTCCTCCCGGTCCGGTCTCGGCACGCTACGACATGCTGGTCTCGTCCGGCGCCATCGAGCGCGACCCGGCCCAGATTCATCTGGTGCAGGCTCTCGACAGGCTGGTCCAGGATCTCGACCGGCGCAGACGGGCGAAGAAGGGCAGCGCGCTCGGCTGGCTGTTCGGGCGCAGCGGCGACGGCGAAGGCCCGCCCAGGGGCCTCTACATCTGGGGCTCCGTCGGGCGCGGCAAGACCATGCTGATGGACCTGTTCCACGAGGCGGCGCCGGGCAAGAAGCGCCGGGTCCATTTCCACGGCTTCCTGTCGGATGCCCATGAGCGCATCCACGCTCACCGGCAGGCGCTCAAGGCGGGCACGGCCAAGGGTGACGACCCGATCCCGGTGGTGGCGGACGCGCTGGCCGACGAAGCGACGCTGCTCTGCTTCGACGAGTTCACGGTCACCGACATCGCCGATGCGATGATCCTCGGGCGGCTGTTCGGGGCCCTGTTCAAGCGCGGCGTCACCGTGGTGGCGACCTCCAACGTCGAGCCCGACCGGCTCTACGAGGGCGGGCTCAACCGTGCCCTGTTCCTGCCCTTCGTCGCGGAGCTGAAGAGCCGGGTCGAGATCCTGCGCCTCGATTCCCGCACGGATTTCCGCCTGGAAAAGCTCGGCGGGGCCTCGGTCTATCACGTGCCCGCCGACGAGGCGGCCGAGGCGGCCCTCACCCAGGCCTTCAAGGGCCTCACCGGCAAGGCGAGGGGCAAGCCGGCCACGATCCGGGTGAAGGGCCGCGAGGTTTCCGTGCCGGAGGAGGCCGCCGGCGTCGCCCGGTTCGGCTTCGCCGATCTCTGCGCCCAGCCGCTCGGCGCGTCCGACTACATGGCCATCGCCCAGTCGTTCCAGACGGTGATCGTCTCGGGAATCCCGGTGATGGGCGAGGCGAACCGCAACGAGGCCAAGCGCTTCATCACCCTCGTCGATACGTTCTACGACGCCCATGTGAAGCTCATCGCCTCGGCGGCGGCCGAGCCGACCGGTCTCTATACGGCAACCGAGGGCCGCGAAGCGTTCGAGTTCGACCGCACGGTCTCGCGCCTCATCGAGATGCGCTCGTCGGAATACCTCGCCTTGCCCCATGGGCGGGGGGATTCCGAGGCGAGCGGGTCAAGTTCCGGCCTCGTGGAGACCTGAGCGCCCGTTTTCGGTGTTTCTCCAGGGCTTTGCCTCCTCCTGAGGGGCCGTGTAGCGGCTTTGAGGGAGGGCTCCTTAAGATCGCGCGACGACTGGAGGCCTCCTTCAAGGCCCGCTGACGCGGGCACCTCAGGATGAGGGGGGCTGATTGGATGATCGACTTTGGCATCCGCATCTAAGTGGACAGAGCGATCATGCGGTGTGACCACGCCGATATCAAAATGATTCGAACGGTTTGAGCCACGGCCGGAGCGATGTCGGCAGAGCCGGCATAGACAACGAGCGATCGTCGAAAACGTCGCAGCGCCTCAATACGCGCCGTGCGCAACAGCACATCGAATCCGCAGCCGAGCTTCGCGAAAGCGGCGCCCGCGGCTGCCGGCCGTTGCACTGCAGCACCCCTACCGTTTAATTGGATTCATTATGAGGTACGGGGCGTGGGGGCTTCGTGCACTGCGACGGTTCCCTATGGAGGGGCGCCGGATCCGCTGCCGCACCTCAAATATGTTTCGATGCGGGACGGCGACCATGTCGCGCGCGCCCCGCGCCTGACTGACGACCTCCGAGGTATTCGCGAGCCCGACGGATTGGTGGCCAGCCGATCTCGACCGGTCCGTGGCCTGAGCGATGACAGGATAGACCGATGATCAAACTCACCGTGAACGGGGCTGAACGCAGCTTCGACGGCGATCCCGATATGCCGCTGCTGTGGTTCCTGCGCGACGAAGTCGGCCTCACCGGCACCAAGTTCGGCTGCGGCCAGGCGCTCTGCGGCGCCTGCACCATCCATCTCGGCGGCACCGCCGTGCGCGGCTGCGTCACCCCCATCTCCGCGGCCGAGGGCCAGGATGTGGTGACCATCGAGGGGCTTTCCCCCGACGGCAACCACCCGGTCCAGGCGGCGTGGCGCGACCTTAACGTCTCGCAATGCGGCTATTGCCAGTGCGGGCAGATGATGCAGGCGGCGTCCCTCCTGAAGGATACGCCGAAGCCCAACGACGCCCAGATCGACGAGGCCATGAGCGGCAACCTCTGCCGCTGTGGCACCTATCCGCGCATCCGCGCCGCGATCCACCAGGCCGCCGGCAATGCCCCGGCCGCCAACAAGGGAGAGCGCCTGTGATTCACGACGCACAGCTCACGGCCGACCTCGCCGCCGAGACGACCGCCGCCGCTTCGGAAGCGCCCAGCGCTCTCGCCAATGTCAGCCGCCGCGCCATGCTCGGCGGCCTGGGCGCCCTGGTCCTCGCCCTGTCCTGGAAGGATTCCGCCCGGGCAGAGGACAAGAAGGACGAGCCGAAGAAATTCGGCGCCGATGCCATGCCGCATGGCTGGCAGGACGACCCGAAGGTGTTCGTGGCCATCGCGCCGGACGGCACCGTCACCATCACCTGCCATCGCTCGGAGATGGGCCAGGGCGTGCGCACCTCCGTCGCCCTCGTCGTCGCCGACGAGCTCGATGCCGATTGGGCCAAGGTGAGGGTCGCCCAGGCCTGGGGTGACGAAGCTCGTTTCGGCAACCAGGATACCGACGGCTCGCGCAGCTTGCGCCACTTCTTCCCGCATCTGCGCCATGCGGGTGCTGCGGCGAAGGCCATGCTGGTCCAGGCCGCCGCCAAGCAATGGGGCGTGCCGGCAACGGAAGTGAAGGCCGAGAACTCGGTCCTCACCCACGCCAAGTCGAAGCGCACGCTGGGCTACGGCGATGTCGCGGCGGCCGCCGCCGAACTCGCCGTCCCCGCCCGCGAGAGCGTGATCCTGAAGGACCCCAAGGCCTTCAAGTTCATCGGCAAGGGCAAGATCGGCCTCATCGACAACCGCGACATCACCACCGGCAAGGCGATCTACGGCCTCGATACCCGGCTCGACGGGATGCTCTACGCCCTCGTCGCCCGCCCGCCGGTCTTCGGCGGCAAGGTGGCGAGCTACGACGATGCCGAGACCATGAAGATCCCCGGCGTGGTCAAGGTGTTCAAGATCGACGCCCCCGAGATCCCGTCCGAGTTCCAGCCGATCGGCGGCGTCGCCGTCATCGCCAAGAACACCTGGGCGGCGATGAAGGGCCGCGAGGCCCTGAAGATCACCTGGGACGACGGCCCGAACGCGAACTACGATTCGGTCGCCTTCCGGGGCGAGTTGGAGAAGGCAGCGCGCGCGCCCGGCAAGGTCGTGCGCAACCAGGGCGACGTCGACGGCGCCATGGCCAAGGCCAAGCAGCGGATCGAGGCCGAGTATTTCGTGCCCCATCTCGTCCAGGCCCCGATGGAGCCGCCGGCCGCCACGGTGCGGATCAAGGACGGATTCTGCGAGGCCTGGGCCTGTACCCAGGCTCCCCAGGCGACCCATGACCGGCTGGCCAAGAAGCTCAACCTGCCGGCCGACAAGGTGCGGGTGAACGTGACGCTGCTCGGCGGCGGCTTCGGCCGCAAGTCCAAGCCCGATTACGTGCTCGAGGCCGCCCTGTGCTCGCAGGCCGTGGACGGCGCCCCGGTGAAACTCACCTGGACCCGCGAGGACGACCTCCATCACGGCTACTACCACACGATCTCGGTGGAGCGCCTGGAGGCCGGCCTCGACGACAAGGGCATGCCGGTGGCCTGGCTCCACCGCTCGGCCGCCCCGACGATCGGTTCGATCTTCGCGGCCGGCGCCAAGAACGAGCTCCCCTTCGAGCTCGGGATGGGGCTGACCAACACGCCCTTCGACGTGCCCAACATCCGCCTCGAGAATCCGGCGGCGGATGCGCATGTGCGGATCGGCTGGTTCCGCTCGGTCTCGAACATCCCGCACGCCTTCGCGATCCAGTCCTTCGTCGCCGAGCTGGCGCATGCGGCGGGCAAGGATCCGAAGGAGTACCTGCTGGCCCTGATCGGCCCCGACCGGGTGATCGACCCGACCAGCATCGGCGATGTCTGGAATTACGGCGAAGATCCCGCCCGCTACCCGATCGAGACCGCGCGCCTGCGTGGTGTCATCGAGGCGGCGGCCAAGGGCATCGGCTGGGGCCGGAAGCTGCCGAAGGGACGGGGCCTCGGCATTGCCGGACACTACAGCTTCGTCACCCACACGGCGGTGGCGGCCGAAGTGGAGGTGGGGTCCAAGGGTGAGGTCTCGGTCAAGCGCATCGACATCGCCGTCGATTGCGGGCCGCACGTCAACCCGGAGCGTATCCGCTCGCAGATGGAAGGTGCCGTCGTCATGGGGATGGGCTTGGCCTTATCGGCCGAGATCACCTTCAAGGATGGGCGCGCGCAGCAGAACAACTTCGACGGCTACGAAATCACCCGTCTCGACGCCGCCCCGAAGGAACTGCACGTCCACCTGATCCAGAACAACGACTACAGTCGTCCGCTCGGCGGCGTCGGTGAGCCGGGCGTCCCCCCCGTGGCGCCGGCCATCGCCAACGCGGTCTTCGCCGCCACCGGCCGCCGCATCCGGCAGCTGCCGATCCGCGACCAGCTGAGCTCGTAAGCACAAAGACCCTCCGGCCCGAAGACTTGGGCCGGAGGGTCACATCGTTCGACACGTGGTCCAGCCCTCCACCTCATCCTGAGGTGCCGCGCAGCGGCCTCGAAGGAGGGGTCCAGAGCCGACTGCGCGACCTGGAGGCCTCCTTCGAGGCCTTCGCTGCGCTCCGGCTCCTCAGGATGAGGGGCCGGGTTGGAAGTGCCGAAGGCAGAATCGCCTTTCGGACCTCACTCAGCCGCCACCGCCCGCGCCTCCCGGCCTCCCTCCCGATACTCGCCCCAGGCCTGTTTCAGGATCTGGACCGAGGAGGTGAGGAAGATACCCGCCATGAGGGCGGCGACCGCGAGGTCCGGCCAGGCGGAGGTGGTGCCCCACACCGCCAGAGCCGCGCCCATCACCACGATGTTGCCGATGGCATCGTTGCGCGAGCACAGCCAGACGGAGCGGACATTGGCGTCGCCATCCTTGTAGCGCATCAGCAGCAACACCGAAGCGACGTTGGCGGCCAGCGCCAGCAGGCCGATGCCGCCCATCCATTCCGCGCTCGGCACGCCGAGGACGAGGGTCTGGTAGATCGTCGAGCCGAAGACCCAGACCGCCATCAGGCTGAGGCTCACCCCCTTGGCCAGGGCCGCCAACGAGCGGGTGCGCAGGCTCGCGCCGATGACCGCGAGGCTGAGGCCGTAGGTGACGGTGTCGGCCAGGAAGTCGAGGGCGTCCGCCTTCAGCGCCTGTGATCCGGCCGCCTGGCCCGCCGCCATCTCGGTGACGAACATCGCGCCGTTGAGGGCGATGACGAACCACAGCACCCGCTTGTAGCGCGGATCGACCCCGTCGAAGACCGGGACGCCGCCGCCGCAGCCGCAGGATTCCTCGTGCGCCGATGCTGTCGGAGCCTGCGCCGCGACGGCATGGTGATGCCCGTCGCCCGGTGCATGAGCATGAGCATGAGCATGCGCGTGCGTGTGGATGTCGGGCTGGTTCTGGCTCGTGCCGCAGCAGGATTCGGCCATGGCTCTCTCCTTGTTTCGTCGTTAGACAGGAGCCTACAAGCTCTAGCGACTAGAGGATCAAGCGGAAAATGACGTTCTCGATCGGAATCCTGTCGCGCCGCGCCGGAGTGAAGGTGCCGACGATCCGCTATTACGAGCAGGTCGGGCTGATGCCGTCGCCGCCGCGCACCGACGGGCAGCAGCGCCGCTACGGTGACGCCGAGGTGGCGCGGCTCAACTTCATCCGGCACGCGCGCGAGCTCGGCTTCGAGGTCGATGCGATTCGCGAACTTCTCGCCATGAGCGCGCAGCCGGAGGAATCCTGCGCCGAGGTGGACCGCCTCGCGCGGCGCCACCTGGCGGAGGTGGAGCAGCGCATCGCCCGGCTGGTCTCCCTGCGCACGGAATTGCAGCGCATGGTGACGGAATGCGGCCATGGGCGGGTGGGCGAGTGCCGGGTCATCCAGGTTCTGGCGGATCACGGCGAATGCGACCACGACCATGGCGGTGCGCGGCCGGGATTCGCCGAGGCGTAAACTTCGCCGCTCCGGCGGAGCCGAAGGGGCCGGCGGCGGGTTGTCCCGTCACAGACCCGCCCGTTGAGGATGCCCCATGTTTCAGAGACCCCGTTCCTTCGCCGCCTTGCTGGCCGCCGGATTCGCCGCCAGCCTTGTGGCCGGCCCGGTCCTCGCCTCCCCGTGTTCGGAGAAGATCGCGCGCCTCGAAGCGAAGGTGAAGGAGGAGGCGACCGGCGCCATCTCGGCCTCGACCTCGGGCAAGGCGGCGGCCGGAGCGCGGGAAGGCCAGGGAGAGACCGGGCAGGGAGGCAACGCCTCGACCCCGGCCGCTCCGCCGGAGAAATCCGCTGAAGCCGGCAGAGGCTCCGATGCCGCGATGCAGGCCAAGGTCGCCCTGGACGAGGCCCGCACCGCCGACGGCAAGGGCGACGCCCAGGCCTGTAACGCCGCGCTGGAGCGCGCCAAGAGCCAGCTCGCCACGGCTCCGTGAGGCGCGGGTGCGACCGCCGTCGCGGCGCACTGGCCGGGGGAGCCCGGCACGGTGCCTGTGGCCCGCACGATGGCCCGTTGCGCGATGGCGCGGCGGGTCGTGGGGATGTCCCGGCAAAGCGTAAAAAGAGAAGTTTTTTCTTTTAAGGCCGTCTCGGACATCCGCCGCGACCGGCGTCGTATCGGCGCGGACGCGGAATGCGCGCCGGCTCGCCCGTCCCTGTATTCGAGGCGGCGCGGAAAGGCCGCCGCCGTCGATGGAGTATTCCTTCGGGGGGTCCTAGGCGGCCGCGCTCAAGGCGTGTTTGTTGCCCTGAATGCCGGCACACAGATCATCGATCTCCGCAAGATCTAGACTTTCACCTGAGTGACTCGCAATTGCATCGATCAGGTGATCTTGCCGAGGATCAAAGGGATGGCCCTGAAGGCGATAGAATTGATAGTAACGCAATGCCGCCAATACGGTGTCGCGCTCTCGCACTGTGATGGTGATGGTCTGCATTCTTTGAAGATCTCCCCTTCGTGCAGTTTTTGCTCTCCGAACACTTGAATCCGACTCAGCGAGCGAGAGCGTTGTAACCCCGCTTCGGTGCGGCCGTCCACAGCCGGAAACCATTCGGTAACCCTGTCGGCGGGTCGGCCGAGGGGCCGGCCGGAGGCAACCCTTTGCAGGCGTGCCGTTTCCTCCCGGAGGGACGGGCGGCGGATTTATTTCGCCCTGGAAATGTAAAATGTCATTGACAGGAAAGGGGAAAACTGGCGCCGCCCGGCAAAGCTCGGCCGCATGCGGCTTTCGCGGAATCGATAAAATTGTTCTTAACCAATCCGTGGGAGCCTTCTGGTCACGACCGACTCACTCACCCGTGAGAAAGTCGATATGAGCGGAGCCACCCCTCATGACCAAAATGCAGCCGGATGACGGGCAGGACGGTCGAGCCCCCCGGGCAAGACCCGTGGCGCTCTCCGCGAGCGTACGACGCCATCTCGGGCTGAACCTGCGCACCCATTATGCGGCTTCGCTGGTCGAGCCGGTGAGCGAGCGGATCGAGACGCTGCTGACGAAGCTCGGCCGCACGAAAGGCTGACGCGTCACGTGGAATGAGCGGGACAACACACGCCGTTCAGAATTGCGGTGCTATTGGTCCCGCCCACGCGCCGGACCTGCCCGGCCCGTCCGCAGCCAACCCGCGAAACCCGATCCCATGACCGTCCTCGTTCTCGTCGTCGCCGGAAACATCCTGCTCGCGACCCTGTTCTCCCTTGTCGCCCTCGCCTCCGACTGAACGGCCCTCGCGAGACGCTTCGGCGTTCCAGCCTGCCTCCACATCACGGCTCTCGACGTAGCGTGAGCCACCCAGCCCGGACGACCGGTCGCGGCATCCCGCAACCGGCGCTTCGTCGTGCCTCCATGGATCGGTCCGACGCCGTCCGGCCCCGCTCTCCGTTTCGCCGATTCGTCGGCCTAGCGGCCCTCGCGATCGGCCGGAGGACGCCATGCGGATCGGCGCGTGATCCGGGGCGGAACGTCCTTTCTAAAGAACCAGCCTCCCTGAGCATGTTGTTCCAAATCGGCGGCAACGGAGAGATTTTCGTTCCCCACACCGCCAAGATCTCGTCATGGCCTCGTTTTCTGAAGGAGAATTACCTATCTAAGCTCAGTAACTCCAATCCGGCCGAGCTTGACATTGTTCTTTAAAAAGAACGAAACGTAGCATCACCGGGGCATCGGGACGGCGACGTTCCCGCGCCGCGACGTAGCCGGAGACAACCCTGTGAGCTCGACCATGTCCTCGACGCCCAACGCCCGCCGTCTCTCCCAGAGAAGGCGCATCCTCGCCCTGTGCGCCGGTTCGGTCGGCCTGGTCTCGGCGGGGCTCGGCTCCGCGCTGTTCGCCGCCGGCAGCGCCCAGGCGCAGACCGAACTCCTCAACGTCTCCTACGATCCGACGCGTGAGCTCTATAAGGAGATCAACGCGGCCTTCATCGAGGAGTGGAAAGCCAAGACCGGCGAGACGGTCACCATCCGCGCGGCCCATGGCGGCTCCGGCTCGCAGGCCCGCACCGTCATCGATGGTATCCCCGCCGATGTGGTAACCCTGGGCATCCCCTCCGACATCGACGCGATCAGCCGCATCTCGAAGAAGATCCCGGCCGACTGGCGCACCAAGCTGCCCAACGAAGGCCTGCCCTATACCTCCACCGTGGTGTTCCTCGTGCGCAAGGGCAACCCGAAGGGTGTGAAGGACTGGGGCGACCTGGTGAAGCCGGACGTGAAGGTGATCACCCCGAACCCGAAGACCTCCGCCGGCGGGCGCTGGAACTTCCTCGCGGCCTGGGGCTACGCCTACGAGAAGGAAGGCAAGAACGCCGACAAGGCCAACGCCTTCGTCGGCCAGCTCTACAAGCAGGTGCCGGTGCTCGATACGGGCGCGCGCGGCTCCACCGTGACCTTCGCCCAGCGCGGTCTCGGCGACGTGCTGCCGACATGGGAGAACGAGGCCTATCTCGTGTTCGACGAGTTCGGCCGCGACAAGTTCGACGTGGTCGTGCCGCCGACCTCGATCTACGCCGAGCCGCCGGTGGCCCTGGTCGACGCCAATGTCGACAAGAAGGGCACCCGCAAGCAGGCCGAGGCCTACCTGCAGTTCCTCTACACGGACAAGGCACAGGCGATCTTCGCCAAGCACCATTACCGTCCGATCAAGCGCGAGGCCGCCAAGCCCGAGCATCTCGCGCAGCTGCCCGAGCTGAAGCTCTTCAAGATCGAGGATCTCCAGGGCAACTGGGACGATATCCAGAAGAAGAACTTCGACAATGGCGGCCTGTTCGACCAGCTGAGCAAGCCGCCACAGTAACGCGGACCTCCCCCGTCGCGGCTACGGGATTCACACATCCGCTCTTAACGGCAGAGCGCGTCCCTCTCCCCCTTGTGGGGAGAGGTCGGGAGTGGGGGTGGCGCCGCTTGCCTCCGCAGCTTGAGCGTCGCCCGACCACCCCCACCTCCAACTCCTCCCCACAAGGGGGAGGAGGGCTCGTCAGCGCAGACCGCGAAATGTGTGACCCGTAGCCGTCACGGGGAGGGTGCCCGCGGAGCGGAGGGCGACCTTCCGCCGGACACCGAACCCGCTTCCCGACCCGCCGATGCGTGAGCGAGGCGACCCACTTCAGGACCACCCCATGGCAGAGCCCCCTCTGCGTCCGAGACGACGCTTCCGTCAGCCCAGCGTGATTCCGGGCTTCGGCATCACCTTCGGCTACACGCTGACCTGCCTCGGCATCATCGTGCTGCTGCCGCTCGCCGCCCTCGTCGCCCGCGCCTCCGGCCTCGGCCTGTGGGGGATCTGGGAGGTGGCCACCGATCCGCGCGTCGCCAGCGCCCTGCGCGTGAGTTTCGGCGTGTCGCTCATCGCGGCGCTCACCGCCTCGGTCTTCGGGTTCCTCATCGCCTGGGTGTTGACCCGCTACCGGTTCCCCGGCCGCAAGATCGTGGACGCGGTGGTGGACCTGCCCTTTGCCCTGCCCACCGCCGTCGCCGGCATCGCCCTGGCCTCCCTCTATGCGCCCAACGGTCTCGTCGGCGAGCAACTCGCCAAGCTCGGGATCGAGGCCGCCTACACGCCGGTGGGCATCTACATCGCCATGGTCTTCATCGGCCTCCCCTTCGCCGTGCGGACGGTGCAGCCCCTCATCGAGGAGATCGACAAGGAGATCGAGGAGGCCTCGGCCACCCTTGGCGCCGATCGCTGGCACACCCTCATCAAGGTGGTGGTACCGCCGCTGATCCCGGCGGTGCTCACGGGCTTCGCCCTCGCCTTCGCCCGCGGCGTCGGGGAATACGGCTCGATCATCTTCATCGCCGGCAACCTGCCCTACGTCTCCGAGATCGCGCCGCTCCTCATCGTCATCAAGCTCTCCGAGTTCGATTACGGGGGCGCCTGCGCCATCGCGACGATCATGCTCGGCATCTCGTTCGTGACGCTGCTGGCCATCAACCTGATCCAGGCCTGGAGCCGCCGGAGGTTCGGATATGTCTAGCGCCCTCGCCACCACTCGGCCCCCCGCCCATGCCGGGAGCGTGGTCACCGAAGGCTTCGCCGTCCGCGCGCTGCTGATCGGGATCGCGGTGGTCTTCCTCGCCCTGTTCCTGGTGCTGCCCCTGGTGACGGTGTTCATCCAGGCCTTCGCCAAGGGCTGGTCGGCCTATCTCGCCGCCTTCTCCGAGGTGGATGCCCGCTCGGCGATCCGCCTCACCCTGCTGACCGCAGCCATCGCCGTGCCGTTCAACCTCGTCTTCGGCGTCATGGCCTCCTGGGCCATCGCCAAGTTCGAATTCCGCGGCAAGAACCTGCTCGTGACCCTCATCGACCTGCCGTTCTCGGTCTCGCCGGTGGTCTCGGGCCTGATCTACGTCCTCGTCTTCGGCGCTCAAGGGTTCCTCGGCCCGTGGCTGCTCGCGCACGACATCCAGATCATCTTCGCCGTTCCCGGCATCGTGCTCGCCACGATCTTCGTCACCTTTCCCTTCGTCGCCCGCCAGCTGATCCCGCTGATGCAGGAGCAGGGAACCGCAGAAGAAGAAGCGGCGCTGACCCTCGGCGCCTCCGGCTGGCATGCCTTACGGACGGTGACGCTGCCCAATATCCGCTGGGGGCTGCTCTACAGCGTGCTCCTCTGCAACGCCCGGGCGATGGGTGAATTCGGCGCGGTGTCGGTGGTCTCGGGCCACATCCGCGGATTGACAAACACACTGCCGCTCCACGTGGAGATCCTCTACAATGAGTACAACTTCGTTGCCTCTTTCGCCGTCGCTTCCCTCCTTGCCGGCCTCGCTCTTGTCACCCTCCTCGTCAAATCCCTCCTCGAATGGCGATTCAGCGCCGAGATCGCAGCGGGCGCACGGGGTCACTGACCCGGTGGGTTCGTCCACGGCGATCCGGGTCGAGGGGCTGTCGAAGACCTTCGACACCGCGGCGGTGCTGCACGACCTTTCCCTCGACGTGCGGGCGGGCGAGCTACTGGCGCTGCTCGGCCCCTCGGGCTCGGGCAAGACCACGCTGCTGCGCATCATCGCCGGGCTCGATTTCCCCGATCGCGGGCGGATCATCTTCGGCAGCGACGACGCCACCCGCGTTCCCGTGCAGGAGCGCGCCGTCGGCTTCGTGTTCCAGCACTACGCCCTGTTCAAGCACATGAGTGTCGCCGAGAACATCGCCTACGGCCTCAACGCCCGGAAGCGCGCGGACCGGCCGGCCAAGACCGAGATCAAGCGCCGGGTCGGCGATCTCCTCGACCTCATCAAGCTCTCGGGCTTCGCCGACCGCTACCCGTCGCAGCTCTCCGGCGGCCAGCGCCAGCGCATCGCGCTCGCGCGCGCCCTGGCCGTCGAGCCCCGCGTGCTGCTGCTGGACGAGCCCTTCGGCGCCCTCGACGCCCAGGTGAGGAAGGACCTGCGCCGCTGGCTGCGCGAGATCCACGACCGCACCGGCCAGACCACGATCTTCGTGACCCACGACCAGGACGAGGCGCTGGAGCTCTCCGACCGCGTCGCCGTCCTGTCCAAGGGCCGCCTCGAACAGATCGGCACCCCTGACGAGGTCCAGGAGAATCCGGTCTCCTCCACCGTGCTGAAGTTCCTCGGCGACACGATCGAGGTGGAGGCCATCGCCCAGGGAAGCGAGGTCCGTGTCAACGGCCGCCTCACCCCGGTGAAGGCACCGCCCGGTCTCGTCGGCCCGGTCAAGCTCTATGCGCGACCGTGGCAGCTGCAATTCGCCGAGCCCGACCAGGCCCATCTCGAAGGCCATGTGCGTTCGTCCTATCGCAGCCAGGGCCGCCAGCGGATCGAGGTGGACCGCCCCGAGGGCAAGACCGTGGTGGTGGAAGCCTCCGACACCCACCGCCTCGCCGCCGGCCGCCCGGTCGGGCTCAAGATCATCGCCGGCTACGTCTTCAAGGATTGACGGCGCTGGCGGGGGTACCGCGGAGGAAACGGTTGCGCTTCCTCTTCGGATCGGCTGTGACTGCCGCCGTCGAAATCGAGCGGGAGCATCCGGCATGTCGGGTCATGGAGCCATTGAGGGCTCGAACAAGAAGGTCGCGCTGCTGATCTCGGTGCTGGCGCTGTTCCTGGCGCTGGCCGAGACCCTGGCCAAGGGTGCGCAGACGGAAGCGCTCAGCGCCAACGTCGAATCCTCCAACCAATGGGCCTATTACCAGGCCCGCACCATCCGCGGCACCATCCTCAAGACCGCCGACGAGACCCTCGCCCTGATCCCGCCGGAGACGGCCAACGCACCGGCCATCGCGGCCAAGCGCGCCGAATGGGCCAAGACCATGGCCCGCTGGGAATCCGACCCCGCCACCGGCGACGGGCGCAAGGAGCTGCAGGAGAAGGCGCGGGCCTCGCAGGAGCACCGTGACCTCGCGCTCCATCGCTACCACCATTACGAGTTCGGCTCGGCCGCCTTCCAGATCGGCATCGTGCTCGCCTCGGCCCAGGTCATCACCGGCATCGCCGCGCTGACGCTGGCGGGCGGGTTCCTGGGCCTCGCCGGCCTGGTGATGCTGGGCTTCGGCCTCTACGCGCCGCACGTTCTGCCGTTCTTTCACTGACGCACGAATCCCGGCACCGAGCCTGGACTCTCGCCTCCTTCGCGACAGTTGAAGGAAAGGGAGGCGAGACATGGCGCAAGACAGCGAGCAGGAAGGCCGGCTGACCCGGATCTCGGCCTTCGTCTTCCTTCACACCGAACACGCCGTCTATGCCGCCCTCGGCCTGCTCCTCGCCGGGACGGCGATCCTCGCCCTCATCGACGCGACGGGCCTGCTCCTCGGCGCGATCCGCCATCTCGGAGGTTCGGGCGAACTCCTCAAGATCGTCGACAGCCTGCTGTTCCTGCTGATGCTGGTGGAGATCCTGCACACGGTGCGGGTCTCGATGCGCTCGGGGCGGCTCACCTGCGAGCCCTTCCTCATCGTCGGGCTGATCGCCTCGATCCGGCGCGTCCTCGTCATCACCCTGCAATCTTCCGAGGTGATGCACGCGCCGATGACGGCCGAGCGCGAGGCGCTGTTCCGTGCCTCGATGATCGAGCTCGGCGTGCTGTCCGGGCTCATCCTCACCATGGTGATCTCGATCTTCCTGCTGCACCGCGCCCGCGACGACAACGAGGTGGCCGGCAAGGAATGATCCCGCCCTCGCGGAATTGGCTTCGCACTTGCGAAGACGAGGCCCGAGCTTCAGATCAGGCCGATGAGACGAGCGGTCGCGACGCCGCGCGCTGTTGCGGATGAGACGGACCGGGACCGATGATCAGCGCCTTCGACCTGTTCAAGATCGGGATCGGCCCGTCGAGTTCGCATACGGTGGGGCCGATGGTGGCGGCCCTCGATTTTCGCGAGCGGACGCGGCGCCGTCCCGGTCTCGCCCGTATCCGCGCCGAGATCTTTGGCTCCCTCGCTTGGACTGGGCGCGGGCACGGGACGGATGTCGCCATCCTCCTCGGCCTCCTCGGCCATAGCCCCTCCGCCATCGACCCCGACCGGGTGGACGAGTACGTGGCCGAGGCGAAGCGGACGGGCCGGCTCGGCCTCGGCGGGCCGGCCTTCGCCCTCGAGACCGATCTCGTCTTCAACTTCACCGAGGTGCTGGCGGTGCACACCAACGGCATGCGCTTCCGTGCCCTCGACGGGCACGGCACGGTGCTCGACACGGTCACCTGCTATTCCATCGGCGGTGGCTTCGTCGTCGGCGAGGAGGCGGTCCGCGCGGGCGAGGCGGTGGAGTTTCCGCTGCCCTATGCCAGCGCCGCCGATCTCCTGGCCACGTGCCTGCGCACCGGCTTCTCCATCGCCCAGGTCCAGCGCGCCAACGAGGGCGCGAGCCGCAGCCGCGAGGCCATCGACGAGGGGCTCGACGCCATCCGCGACGCGATGTTCGCCTGTATCGACCGGGGCCTGCGCCAGACCGGCGAACTGCCCGGCGGCCTCAAGGTGCGACGGCGGGCCAAGAAGCTGTTCGAGGACCTGGAAGCCAACCGCCACCTCAACGCCCGGCCGGCCCACGAGATCATGGACTGGATCAGCCTGTTCGCCCTCGCGGTGAACGAGGAGAACGCCGCCGGCGGCCGGGTGGTGACCGCCCCCACCAACGGCGCCGCCGGGATCGTTCCGGCTGTCCTGCGCTACGCCCGCGACTTCTGCCCCGGCTGGTCGGACGAGCGCGGCCGCGAATTCCTGCTGGTGGCGGCCGCCATCGGCGGTCTCATCAAGAGCCGCGCCTCGATCTCCGGCGCCGAGGTCGGCTGCCAGGGGGAGGTCGGCTCGGCGGCGGCCATGGCGGCGGCGGGCCTCGCCGCGCTGCTCGGCGGCTCGACCCTGCAGATCGAGAACGCCGCCGAGATCGCCATGGAGCACCATCTCGGCATGACCTGCGACCCGATCGGCGGCCTCGTCCAGATCCCCTGCATCGAGCGCAACGCCTTCGGGGCCAACAAGGCGGTGGTGGCCGCCTCCCTGGCTTTGCGCGGCGACGGCATCCACCGGGTCAGCCTGGACGAGGTCATCGAGACCATGCGCCAGACCGGCCACGACATGCAGGCGAAATACAAGGAGACCTCGCTCGGCGGCCTCGCGGTGAACGTGGCGGCGTGCTGAGCCGCCGATCCCGTCTCAGCCGTCACGGCCGGTTCTGCAGATTATCCAGACGGTGACGAGCAAAACCCATGGCCGTCCGTGCACTCTGCGAACCCTCGGGTGCCGGGGCTAGCTGGCGAGACGCTGCGCCTGACGCTTGGCCGCATCGAAGGCCTGAAGATCGAGGGCGAGATTGATGACGTGGGCGCTCTTCAGGCGTGTCGGCTCGATCGCGCTTCCGATACCGTGCTGCAGGTAGACTTCTTCCACCTCTGGCGTTCGCATCGCGCCGCCCATGGTCCAGTTGGGGAAGGAGCGGCTCTGAACATTGCGCGCATCCATGATGGTTGCGGTGGCGTGGCGCGGGTCGCGTGCAATCCGAGTATAGGTGGCACTCACCTGGGCTTGCTCACCCTCCAGAATCTGAATGAACCACGTCTTGTCGAAAATGAGGAAGCCGGTGATCCCGTCTCTGCTATTATTGCGCTGAGAAGCGGAAACGATGTCCCGCAGATTCGTAAGCATTGCGCGGTCGTTACCCTGCACGACGTTACGGCTATAATAGACGAGTTGGTGAATCATCGTAGATTTTCACTTCCGTTAAAAAGCGAAGCGTAAGAAAATGATCGTCTCTGACGCTCATGCAGCCCACCAACGCCGCACGAACGATATCGGCCTTGACCCGATTGTCTTGTTTGATCGCTAAGTTAATCAAATCCGAATACGCAACGATAAGCAGCTCTTGGAATCCTCTTCACCACTCGGGCCAGCGACAGGCGGAGGTCTTTACGCGACGTGCCGGATGCCGGGAAACGGTCCCAGCCGAGATTTCGGTATGAACGGCGCGAAGATCGCTCACCGTCCAGCCGAGAGCCCGATCACGGGATTCAGAGCCTATGCCTGGGTCCGGATCGCGCCCGAGGTACCCGAAATCGTCTCCTGGGAGAGGAGACGCACGCCGCCGTCAGCGGCGTCCCCGGTCCTTGCCCTCCGCCGCCCGGCGCAGGGCCTCGGCCATGGCCCCGTCGGGGGCCGGGCCGCGTGGCGCCGGGGCCGGCGCGGGTCTCTGCTGGGGGCGTGAGGAGGAGCGCTCCTCCTGTCGCCCCGGTCGCGGCGCGCCCGCTTCCTCCGAGCGCATGCTGAGCGCGATGCGCTTGCGGTTGGCATCCACCTCGACGACGCGCACCTGCACCACGTCGCCGGGCTTCACCACCTCGCGGGGGTCCTTCACGAACCGGTCGGCCAGGACCGAGATGTGGACGAGGCCGTCCTGGTGGACGCCGATATCCACGAAGGCGCCGAAGGCGGCGACGTTGGTCACGACACCTTCGAGGCGCATGCCGGGCCGGAGATCCGAAATCTTCTCGACGCCCTCCTGGAAGGTCGCGGTCTTGAAGGCCGGGCGCGGGTCGCGGCCGGGCTTTTCCAATTCCGACAGAATGTCGGTGACCGTGGGCAGGCCGAAGGTCTCGTCGGTGAAGCGCTTCGGGTCGAGGCTCTTCAGGACGGGGCCGTTGCCGATGACGGCCTGGATGGGCTGTCCGGCGGCGGCGAGGATGCGGCGCACCACCGGATAGGCCTCCGGATGCACGCCCGACGCGTCGAGGGGATCGTCGCCGTCGCGGATGCGCAGGAAGCCGGCGGCGAGCTCATAGGCCTTGGGGCCGAGGCCGGCGACCTTCTTGAGGCTGGCGCGGGTGCGGAACGGCCCCTTCTCGTCCCGCGTCGTCACGATGTTGGCCGCCACCCGCTCGGAGAGGCCGGAGACGCGGGCGAGCAGGGGCGCGGAGGCGATGTTCACGTCGACGCCGACGCCGTTCACGCAATCCTCCACCACCGCATCGAGGGCCTTGGAGAGCTGACCCTCGCCGAGATCGTGCTGGTACTGGCCGACGCCGATGGCCTTCGGCTCGATCTTCACCAGTTCGGCGAGCGGGTCCTGCAGGCGCCGGGCGATGGAGACCGCCCCGCGCAGGGTCACGTCGAGGCCCGGCAATTCGGCGCTGGCATAGGCGGAGGCCGAATAGACCGAGGCGCCGGCCTCCGACACCATCACCTTTGTGAGCTTCAACTCCGGCTGCTTGGCGATGA
Organism: Methylobacterium sp. Leaf93; assembly: GCF_001422345.1. Taxonomy (NCBI): domain Bacteria; kingdom Pseudomonadati; phylum Pseudomonadota; class Alphaproteobacteria; order Hyphomicrobiales; family Methylobacteriaceae; genus Methylobacterium; species Methylobacterium sp. Leaf93. The sequence continues at coordinate 686,862 of NZ_LMMS01000001.1, forward strand.
GTTCGGCGGCGAGCTTGTCGGTCTCCCGCGAGGCGGTGCCGTTGCCGATGGCGATGAGCTCGACCTTATGGGCGCGGCAGAGCTTGGCCAGGGCGACGAGGGCGCCGTTCCAGTCCCGGCGCGGTTCGTGCGGGTAGATCACGTCGGTGGCCGCGACCTTGCCGGTGGCATCCACCACCGCGACCTTCACCCCCGTCCGGAACCCCGGATCGAGGCCGAGGGTCGGCCGGGCACCGGCCGGGGCGGCGAGCAGCAGGTCACGCAGGTTGCCGGCAAAGACACTCACCGCGCCGGTCTCGGCCACCTGTTTCAGGCGTCCGCGCAGGTCAGTGTCGAGGGCGGGTTTCAGCTTGGTGCGCCAGGTCCGGCGCACGGTCTCCATCAGGAAACGGTCCCCCGGCCGGCCGTGATCGCCGATGCGGAAGGCGCGGGCGATGCGCAGTTCCTGCCAGGAGGGCACGCCCTTCTCGGCCACGTCGCCGGGGGCATCGGTGATGTCGAGGTCGAGGATCTCCTCCTTCTCGCCCCGGTACAGAGCCAGGATGCGGTGCGAGGGCAGGCGCGTGAGCGGTTCGGAGAAATCGAAATAGTCGGCGAACTTCTCGCCCGCCGCCTCCTTGCCCTTCTTGACGGTGGAGGTCATCCGGCCGCGCTGCCAGACCGTGTCGCGCAAGCTTCCCACCAGTTCCGGGTCCTCGCCGAACCGCTCGATCAGGATGGTGCGCGCGCCCTCCAGCGCGGCCTCGACATCGGCGACGCCCTTGCCCGCATCGACGAAGGCGGCGGCGGCCTGTTCCGGCGCGCGTTCGGGATGGGCGAGCAGCGCCTCGGCGAGGGGGCCGAGCCCGGCCTCGCGGGCGGCCTGCGCCTTGGTGCGGCGCTTCACCTTGAACGGGAGGTAGAGGTCTTCGAGGCGCGCCTTGGTGTCGGCGGCGAGGATGCGGGCCTTCAAGGCAGGGTCGAGCTTGCCCTGGCCGTCGATGCTGTCGAGGATGGCGGCGCGGCGCGCCTCCAGGTCGCGCAGATAGGCGAGGCGCTCCTCCAGATCGCGGAGCTGGGAATCGTCGAGGCCGCCGGTGACCTCCTTGCGGTAGCGCGCGATGAACGGCACCGTCGACCCGCCATCGAGAAGCTCGACGGCCGCAGCGACCTGCCGCTCGGCGACCTTGAGCTCCGCCGCGATGGTTGCAGTGATGGCGGCCATGGAATCCTCGCGCGCGTGAAGGGGCCGCGGTGTCTACAGGCCGGGCCGGAGCGTGGTCAAACCGCATCCGGCCGCCCCGCCTGGCTCCCGGGCCGAGGTGTTCGTGACAAAGCCCCCCGTGTCGATACCGATTGTCGTGAAAGCGGACGCCGAACACGCTTGCCTGCCATGGACATGGGGTTCGTCGCAGCGGAGACTTGTCGAAAGAACAAACGGGTCAGGGAGAGAATCGCATGAGGCTCAGGCTTGCTCTGGCCGCGCTCGTCGTCGCCTTCGCGGGGGCGGCCTCGGCGGAACCCCCGACCTTCCAGGTCGATCCGGCTTGGCCCAAGCCCCTGCCGAACGACTGGATCATGGGCCAGGCCTCCGGCGTCGCGGTGGATGCCGAGGACCGGATCTGGGTGGTGCAGCGGCCCCGCTCGCTGACCGATGACGAGAAGGCGGCGAGCCTCACGCCGCCGCGCACCAAATGCTGCCACCCCGCCCCTCCCGTGCTGGTCTTCGACCAGGCGGGCACCCTCGTCCGGTCATGGGGCGGGCCGGGCGAAGGCTATGACTGGCCGCAGAACGAGCACGGCATCCATATCGACCACAAGGGCTTCGTCTGGCTCGCCGGCAACGGCGAGCAGGACGGTCTGATCCTGAAATTCACGCCGGAGGGCAAATTCGTCCTGCAGATCGGCAAGCAGGGGCCGCAGACCAACAGCCTCGACACCACCCGCCTTGGCCGCCCCGCCGCCATGCAGGTGGACCCGGAGACCAACGAGCTCTTCGTGGCCGACGGCTATTACAACCACCGGGTCATCGTGTTCGATGCCGAGACCGGGGCGTTCAAGCGGATGTGGGGCGCCTACGGCAAGCCGCCCACCGACGAAGCGCTGCCCGCCTACGACCCGGCCGCCGCGCCGGCCCAGCAATTCCGCAACCCGGTCCATTGCGTCCAGATCGCCCGCGACGGGCTGGTCTATGTCTGCGACCGGGCCAATGACCGGGTCCAGGTGTTCCGCCGCGACGGCAGTTTCGTGAAGGAGTTCTTCGTGGAAAAGAACACCCGCGCCAACGGCTCGGTCTGGGAACTGGCCCTCTGGCCCGACCCCGACCAGACCTACCTCCTCAATGCGGACGGCGCCAACAACGAGGTCCGCACCCTCAAGCGCGACACCGGCGAAGTGCTCGGCGCCTTCGGCCGCAACGGCCGCATGGCCGGCGACTTCCACTGGGTCCACAACCTCGCCGTGGACAGCAAGGGCAACGTGTTCACCACGGAGGTGGATACGGGCAAGCGCGCGCAGAAGTTCTTGTTCAAGGGGGAGATGGTGGTGCGCAAGCGGGTGGGGCCGTAGGAGGCCGGAATGGGAAAAAGTAAGCGTCGACTCATGGTGTTCGCTCCCGGGGAAATAGGATAGGCCTTGAAGTAGCCGTCGACGCGAGACTGATTATGTCGCTGACTAACCTTCTGGTACCGACCTACAGGAACATGTTGCGGACGCTGGCCGGGCTGCTGGACAAGGCAGAGCATCAGATGGTGGATCCGGCCAATGGTCTGCTATCGGCGCGTCTGGCACCGGATATGTACCCGTTAGCGTCACAGGTGTGTTTTGCCGCCTACCAAGCTCAGGAGGCGACGTTCCGCCTTCGCGGCGAAGATATTTCCCAATCGCTTGCTGCCGTGGCGGCCGAGGGGCGCAATGCCGGCGACGTGCCCGGCTCAATCGCGGATGCACGGGCTCGCATCGCCGACGCATTGGCGCGTCTGGACAGCCTCTCGGACAATGCCCTCGATTCCGGAGCGACCCTGCAGATCACGATCGAGCTTCCGGGCAACATCACGTTCGATATGAGCGGCGAACAATACGCTCGGGATTGGGCTCTGCCTCAGTTCTACTTCCACGTCATCACCGCCTACGCCATCTTGCGACATCACGGCATCGCGCTCGGCAAAGCCGACTATGTGCCTCACATGTTCGCGTATCTCCGGCCCGGATCGCTGCCATGAGCATGACCGGAGAGCGGCTTGGCTGCCCGCAACCCGCTCCCATTCCTCAAAACCGCCCCGCCACCGTCAACCGCACCGCCATCGGCTCCACCGGATGCAGATGCGTGTCCGCCACCCCGCCGGCGGGCTCTCCCCGCAGCCGCGACTCATAAAAATAATCGATCTGGCTCGCCTTGACGTTGAGCAGGTTGAGGATGTCGAGCTGCACCGTGACGCCGTTGTCGAAATTGTAGCCGATGCGGCCGTTCACCAGGGTGGTGGGCTTCGAGCGGACGGAATTGTCCTCGATGAGCGGGCGTGGGCCGAAATAGCGAAGCCGTAGCGTACCGAACCAGCCCAGCGGCTCGCCCAGCGTGAAGCCGGCGGCCGCGATGGCGGTAGGGGCGGCGGGGATGCGGCTTCCCGCCGGGTCGCGGTCGGCAAAGCGCGCATGGGTCACGGTGAGGTCGGCATCGAGCGCGAGCCACGGCGTCACCGCGTAGTGGTTGGTCCACTCGATGCCGGTGCGCCGGCTCGGGCGGCTCGGCTCGGTGGTGCCCGCATCACCCACGAACAGGTTCTCGGAATCGAAATCGAGCTGGAACAGGGTCACGGTCGATTCGAGACCGGCGATGGAGCGGTTGCGGATGCCGACCTCCGAGCCCACCGAGCGCACCAGCAGGGGCACCCGGTCGAGGGGGAACAAGGGATTGCCCGGATCGACCGTGATGGTCGCGCCCCGCGCGTCGTTGGAGTGGAACCCCTCGCCGTAATTCACGAATAGCTCGGTCCCGATCCAGGGGCCGAACACGACGCCGAGCTTGGGGCTGACGATGCCGTCCCGCGCGTGGCCGGAATTCAACGGATTGTTCGATCTCACGGCGGCGTCGTAGGCGTCGGCGCGCAGGCCGACGCTGGTGCGCAGCCAGTCGGTCCAGCGCAGGCGGTTCTCAAAGTAGAGGGCGGCGCTGCCCTCCTGCACGCGGTCGTCGCGCACGGTGGAGAGGGAGGTGCGCGCCCGCGTGTTGAACAGGCCCACATGGATGTCGTCGAACCGCGCCTGCACGCCGATCTCGTTCTCCATGGGCAGGCCGAACAGCTCACCCTTGAACACCCTGGCGATCTCGCCGCCGGCGACGGTGCGGCTGTCGAGCTGGCGGAACTGGTCGCCATTGACCGGATCGTTGAGGAAATAGGTGAAGTTGTTGAACAGGTTGAGGTTCGAGCGGAGGACATAGGCGCTGGCGCGGGTGACGCCGCCGTCGTCCGACCGGCTCCAGCGGCCCGACAGGGAGAAGCGGCTCGCATTACCCCCATCGCTTGGGTCGAGGGTGCCGAAGCGGCCGATCAGGCCCTCGGAGATCGCCCGCTGAGGGATCTGGTTCGTCGCCGTCCAGCGGTTGGAATAGGCCATGCCGGTGAGGGAGAACCCGTCGAGGGCGGTGCCCTGGCTGTAGCGCAGCACGCCGTTGAGCTTTCGGATATCGTCCGGCACCACCCAGGGGCCGTCATAGACCTGAGCCTCGCCGGCGGCGAGGAGGGTCCCCTCCCCCAGCGGCGCGGAGGCGATGGTGAGCGCCCGCTTGTAGCCGAAGCTGCCGAGGGAAGTGAGCGCGAGAGGGCGGGGCACCGCGTCGATCGTGTCGATCCGCACCGAGCCGGCGGAGGCGAAATCCCCGTCGCGGGCGAAATACGGGCCCTTGTGGAACTCCACCGCGCCGACGAGTTCGGGAATGAGGAAGTTGATGTCGGCATAGCCCTGGCCGTGGCCATGGGTGCGCATGTTGGCGGGCATGCCGTCGATGGTGATGGCGATGTCGCTGCCGTGGTCGAGGTTGAAGCCGCGCAGGAAGTACTGGTTGGCTTTTCCCTCGCCGGAATGCTGCGTGACGATGAGGCCGGGCACGGCTTCCAGTACCTCGCCGGGGCGGGTGACCGGGCGGTCGTTGAGGGCCTTGCCGGTGATGACGCCCGAGCTCGACGTCAGGGCAGGCGCGGACAGCGCGCCGAACGCCTCGGCCCCACCCGCTCCGCCCGTGGCCCCGCCGAGACCGGGACCGGCGGCAGGGGGCGGACGCGTGTCGGCGGCCACGGAGAGTTCGTCGAGGGTCGCCTCGGCGGTGGTCGCCGCGCCGGCCTGGGCGAGGGCCGGTGAGGCGGATGTGAGGATGGCGAGGACGAGGAGGGGATGCAGAGCGTGTGGAGGATGGGCGGACACGGGCGAAACCTCGGGCAACGGCAGTGGCACGTCACCGCGAACGAAGCCGATGCGTTCGCGACATGCGAACGCCCGACACCCCACCGGGACACCCCGCCCGATGCGTTTCGCGTGTGACCACGACTGACGGCAGGTCTCCTGGCTCGCGGGTCACCGCCCTCTCATCGTCTTCCCAGAAGCCGGAGCCTCCAGTGACGTGTTGATGATGGGCTCGCCGCTTACAGTTGCGGGGGCAGCCGCGGCATCGGACGCAAGATCCTCACCGCGTTCCCTTTTGATCCCCCGAAGGGAAACCGTCATCGTCAGGCTAGGTCGGCCGCGACGGGAGGGTCAATGGCGAGATTCTCCCATGCCGACCATCGCCGCCGCCCTGTCGCATCGCGGCAACGTCAGGCGTTACTCCGGCAGCGCGTCGAGGCTTTTCGGCTCCTCGATGCGGCGGCCGTTTGTCTCGGCCCGGAAGCGCTTGCCCATCTCGTAGGCCGATTTGCGCATGCGCATGATGCCACCCAGCGGTCGGTGCGCGGCCAGCCCGTGCCACGGGCTGAACGACAGGCCGTCATCGACGAAAGCCGCGCGCGCCTCGCTCCAGCTCGTCTGCGGCGCGGCGGTGAGGGTGGCGATGGTGCGGTAGGGGCTCGCTGCCTCCGACCAGACCACGGAGGCGTCCTCCACCGGCATGTCCTCGAGGTTCAGGCAGAGCTGCGCCCGCAACTCCCAGGTGCCGCCATGGCGGCGGAAATGCGCCAGCACCGCCTCGCGGATCGCATTGGGGGCGCTCGTGTCGTCCAGCGGCTTATCGGTAAGCGCCGTCAGGTCCGGCGAGACCGGGACGAGCGCGATCTTGGCGACGTGATCGCCGAAGCGCAGCGGAACCTGGCTGTAGAAGCTGTCGCCCAGAATGTGCGTCTCGGGCTGTCCGCCCAGCGTCGCCAGGGCCGGGCTCGGCGAACCGGTGGCCGCCACGACCGCGCTCTGCACGCCGCGCAACGCCGCCGAGGCGACCTTCTTGAGCCCCTCCGCCCGATCCGTGGTCTTGGCGAGGAGCTTCAGGGTCGCCAGGAACTGCTTCGGTCCCGGCGCCGAGAAGGCCGGCCCGTTGACGAGCACGAAATCCTGCGTGGCGTCCCCTTCCGACCCTTCGAGACGCTCGCCCTCGACGCCGACGATCTTGATCGCCACGCCGCGCGGAGTGGAGACGCTGTCGTCCAGGATATCACCGGGGATGGTCGAGAAGCGCATCACCACGGGGTAGCGCCCCGCCTGCGCGAACAGACCCTGCGCCAGTTCGGGGGATAGGCCGGGCGCCACCTCCAACTCGGCCCTCAAGGCGCCATGCGCCTTGGCATGGACGCTGCGGATGGCATGACCGCCATGGGCGAGGGTCTTCTCGCTGATGGAGCGCATGGTCTCGTTCAGGGACCGGCTGGTCTCGGCCTCGTCGGCGTCAGGGGTCTCGACGGCGGGCGTGTAGCGCAGGTAGGGGGACTCGATCGCCAAGGGTGCTGCTCCGGGGGATGGCGGATGCCGCGCCCCGAGGCGCTTCTAAGGCCTTGAGGGAACCGGGCGGCTCCGCAACTTGGTGGTGTTCCAAGTTGAGAATCCCCGACCGGTGCTCCCGTTCCGATCCCTGCGGCAACTCGCCAAGTCGTGAAATCGGCGATCAGGCGGCGTTGTCCCAGGTCTCACTGATCGGACGCCCGCCGCGCATGAGGCGCGCGCGCAGGATGACGTCACCGGGCGGCAGCGGCATCGGCGGACGCCATTCCACGTAGAGGCGCCAGCCCCCGGTCTGGGGCACCCGCTCCACCACCGGATCGACCATGGTGCCGGCGCTGGCCGAGACCTCGGCCGCGATGTCACCGTCTGGGCCGGTGGGCAGGCCCGGTCCTTCGAAATCGATGACGTAGAGGCGCCGCTCCGGACTCGGCGGCGTGGTCGGCCGCAGGCGCTCGGCCGAACCGACATGGGTGGAGACCACCCGGGCGAGCGCGCTCAGCACGGCGGTGTCCGGTTCGGCCCCGATGGTGGCGAGCGTGTAGGCGAGGTCGAGGGCGCTCCCCGCCGTGACGGGTGCGGCCGGCACGAAGGCGGCGACGATGTTGTCCATGTACTCTTCGCGGGACGGGATCTCGAAGAGCTGCACCGCCCCGGCGCCGAACCCCGCCTGGGGCGTGACCCAGAGGCCGGGCCGCGCCTCGTGTCGGGCCTGGACGTCGAGATAGGCGGCAAAGCTTCGCTCGCGCTGGAGAAGCCCGAACCCATCGAGGGGATCGACCCGGAATGCCGAGATCTGCGGATCGCGCCGTCCGTTGCTCAAGGGACGCCACAGGCGGTCGTCCTTGGTCGCCACCACCAGCCCATCGGAATCGTGAACCTGGGGCCGGAAATCGTCGAAGGGCGCGGCTCCGCGCGCGCGCGGACCGTTCTCTCCGTGCAAGAACATGCTGGTGAGTGGCGCGAGGCCGAGACGCGGGATCGCGGCGCGGGGATGCAACGAGGCGGTGACGACCATCCGCGAGGTCTCGCCGGGTTCGACCACGAAACGGTAGGCGCCCGCGAGACTCGGCGAGTCGAGGAGCGCCAGGATCGTGACGGCGCGGGCCTCGGCCTTCGGCTCGCAGATCCAGAACGCCGTGAAGTCCGGAAACTCCTCCGCTCCGGGACCGCCGGTCTGGATCGCGGCACCGCGCGCCGACAGGCCGTATTCCTGCGTCTTTCCGCGAAGCCGGAAATACGAAGCGCCGAGGAAGACCAGGAATTCCTCCTGGTGAGCCGGCTTCCTATCGTCGAAGGCGTGATGCAGCCGGAAGCCGGCAAAGCCGAGATCGCGGGGAAAGTCCTGCCCGGCGAGGTCGGACCCGAGATCGAACAGGCCCGACTGGTACAGGATCGGCTGCGGCGGCCCGTCCGGCGGCTGGAGGAACAGGGCGACGCGCTTCTTCTGCAGGAAGCCGCGATGGAACAGCTGCAGCGAGAACGAACCACCGAGGCGAGGGGCCGCGTCGGGGCGGAAGGTGATCGCGCGGTAGCCGTCGTAGCTGAGGCCGGCGAGCGGGGCCGGGAGATCGTCCGGAGCGGGCCGATAGGGTGAGGCCGCGAGGCGGCGGGCCTGGGCCACGACGCCCTCGAAGGTCATCGGCGCGTCGCGCGGTGGGTCGAGAGTGTCGGCGGCCATCGTTCTGGCGGTATTCAGGTCGACGGCACTAGGCATTATGATGCCTGCTGTCAGACCGAGCGCGGTTCGCAAGGTCTGCCGCCGCGAGAGGGGCTCGCGTCCCGAACGCTCGTCTCCACCGTCGTCCCGTGTCATCGATGCCCTTCGTGTCGTGACGGATGACGGCCCATCTCAGCCTTGATCGAGTGTCCATCGCCCCATGTCCATCACCCGGTTGTCGCACGACGCATCCCAAGCCGGAATCCCGGACCCGGTGATTCCCGCGAGCCGGCCGAGCGAGACGCCCTCGTTCGAGGCGCCGTCGCTCCTGTGGCGGCGGCTCCTGCTGGCCGTGCCGACCCTGGTCACCGCGGCGGCGATCGCGTGGCTCGCCGTGTCCGCCTATGGACGCCCCGACGGCGCCTTGGGCTGGGCCGTGCTGGTCCTGTTCGGCCTCGTGATGGCGTGGCAATCCTTCGTCGCCTGGCAATACGTCTACGGACTCGTGGCGGTCGCGTTCGGCGATGCCGCCAAATCCGCGATCGAGATCCGCTCGGCCACGGTGCCGGCCACCGCCTCGGGCCTGAGCCGCACGGCGGCCGTGGTGGCGATCCATGCCGAGGACGCCGTGGCGGTGTTCGCCGCCCTTCGCGTCATGGCCCGCTCGCTCCAGCGTGGCGGCGGCGACGGGTCCGATATCGACATCTTCGTCCTCTCCGACACGCGTGACGGCGCCATCGCGGCGGTGGAGGAGCATGAATTCGCGCGGATCGAGGCCTGGGCGCGCCTGAACGGCCCCGGCCTGCCGCGCTTCCGCTACCGGCGGCGCCAGGACAATGCGGGCCGCAAGGCCGGCAACATCGCGGAGTTCTGTCGGAGCTACGGCGACGAGTACGATTTCATGATCGTGCTCGATGCCGACAGCCTGATGACCGGCGCCGCCATGCGCCGCCTCGCCCGGCTGATGGAGGAAGCCCCCCGTGTCGGGCTGATCCAGACCGTCTCCTATGCCACTGGCCGGGACACGCTGTTCGCCCGTATCCAGCAATTCGCCGTGCGGCTCTACGCGCCGCTGTCGATCCGCTGCCTCGAGACCTGGCAGGGCGCGGATGGAAGCTATTGGGGCCACAACGCGATCCTGCGGGTCGCGGCCTTCGCCGACAATGCCGAACTGCCGGTGCTGCCCGGCAAGGCGCCGCTGGGCGGCGAGATCCTGTGCCACGACATCGTCGAAGGCGCGCTCCTGCGCCGGGCCGGATGGGAGGTCCGCCTCCTGCCGGAGATGGGCGGCACCTGGGAGGAGATGCCGACGAACCTCGTGGATCTCCTCGGGCGCGAGCGGCGCTGGTGCCAGGGCAACATGCAGCACCTGCGCGTCACCACCCTGCCCGGCCTGCGGGCGGCGAGCCGCTGGCACCTCATCGTCGGCATCCTGTCCTACCTCGCCTGCCCGCTCTGGGTGCTGTTCCTCGCCGCCGCCTCGATCCAGGCCGCCGTGACCGGCGATCTCGGCCTCCTGGCCTATGGGCTCACCGGAACGGGCCTCGCCGCCCATGTGATGGCCGCCCTCGTCGTCGCCGTGATGGCCCTGCCGAAGCTTCTCAGCCTCGGCCATGTCCTGGCCTCGCCGACCCGCCGCGCGGCCTTCGGCGGCACCGCCTCGCTCCTGAAGAGCGCCGTGCTCGAACAAATCGTCTGGGTGCTGCTCTGGCCGGTCATGACGGTCTTTGCCGCGGGTGCCGTCGCCACCACCTTCATCGGCCGCGTGGTGCGCTGGGATTCGCAGGTGCGCGACGACCGTCGGGTGCCGTGGTCCGAGGCGATCCGCCTGCAGGTGGACGCCCTGGTGGCGGGCGCCCTGCTCGCCGGCCTGCTCGTTTATGCCGGCGATCCCTGGCTCGCCCTGTGGATGGGGCCGGTGGCCCTCGCGCTCCTCACGAGCCCGGCCTTCAGCGTCCTGACCAGCCGCGCCGATCTCGGCCGTGCCTCGCAGAGGAACGGCCTGTTCCTCTCCATCGACGACACGGACCGCGCCCCCGAACTCCTCGACCTGGCCTCGGTCCGCCGGGGCGAGGAGCGGGGCCTGCGCCTCCATCAGGAAGCCTGGGCGAGCTGAGAAACCGGCCTCTCCGCGCCACGATGAGGCCGAAGGGGCGACGAAGGGGCGAGAGGCTGGAAGCCAGGTCCGAACCCGATCCGATCTTGCCGTGGATGCGGGCGCGCGGTGTCGCCCGGAGCGGTCATCCGCCCGCTTGCGACCCTTTTACGCTCCACGGACCCCCAACATCCATTTCGGTTGCCTCATCAAGGACTTCATGCCTAACGTCGTGGCTCGGACGGGTCGGGTGACGAAGGATTTGGCTCGTTGGGTGCAGACGACACGACGGCTGAACCGGGCCTGCCGTACTTCTGCCTGACGACGTCGGGCTTGCCTCCCGGAGAGGCTTTCGAGCGATGGCGCACACTCCTGGCGCCGATGTACGAGGTCAGTCCGACGACGCGCTCCGCCGTCCTGCCTTTCGGCACCAACATCGCGTATCCGATCGACGACCTCGTCGCTCATCGCACCCTGCTCTCGACCCAGCGGCTCCAGCGCGATCGCCGACGTGTCGATGCCGGTTCCGACCAGTACATCGTCCAACTCTACCGGTCCGGCCGCTTTCAGGGCACCGTCGCGGGTAAACCGATCTTGGCCTCGGCCGGCACAGTGACCTTCATCGGCCGCCGTCATCTGCTCGATGGCATGCTCGACCGAGCCGATACGACCGGCATCGTGATCCCCTGCTCCCACCTCCACGGGCTACCGCTCGAGGACCATGACATGCTCTTCGATGCGGCCCGCAACCGGTTGCTCGCCGCACGCATTCTGGACCTCTACCGCCGCTTGCCGACCACGCGCCCCGATGACGCCCCGGCTCTCGCCGTCGAGTTCGTTGGCTTCCTACGCCGCCTGCTCGATCCCTCGCGGGCCAAGGACGTGCTCGAAGGCCGCGAACTCGACGGCGGCCTGATGGCGCTGGCCAGGATGATCGTGCGGGAAAACCTGTCCCGGTCCGATCTGTCGCCCGCCTTCGTCGCCGGACAGATGCGGGTCTCGCGGGCCACGCTCTACCGGCTGTTCGAGCCGGAAGGAGGCGTGATGCACTTCGTGCAGGGCGAGCGCCTGAAGGCCATGCGCGACGCGCTGGCCGATCCGATGGAGATGCGCACCCTTGCCCGCTTGGCCGAGGTCTTCGGCTTCAGCAGTGCCTCGCAGCTCAGCCGCAGCTTCCGCAACCGCTTCGGCGCGCCACCCCAGGCTTGGCGGGTCGAGCGTCGGGTGGTTCAGCAGATCAGCGGTCAGGGGACGGTGCAGCACGTCTGGAAGTGGCTTCGCGAAACGCGATGACCTCGTCCGGATGGACCCGGTCGATCGACGCCGAGAGACGGCGGCCGCATCTCATGCCACGCCTCAGTGTTCCTGCCCCGTAGGTCAGGCCCACCGAGGTCCGGTGTGAGGCGCACTGATCCGGGCCTGAAGGCCACCACTTCGCTCTGCGACACTCTCAGGACATTCGCCTTGAACCGGAGGGATCTGCGTTCTCACACGGCCTCGGTGGACAGCCGACATGGCATCCCCTCACCCTATGCCGGGACGTATGGCAACGACCCCTGCCGTACGTGCTCGGACCTTTGGTGACGCAACACAGGTCACCACGGCCTCGTAGCCCTGTCCGCCTGGATACGGAACAACGCGAAGCGGCATGCTGTGGTTGGCCGGGCATAGGATGACGGTTTCAGTTGGCTCAAGCGCATCGAGATCGAGGATAGCCGATGAACGCGTCATCAGGATTAGTGCACGCTTGCTCGTACCTCGAAGACGAAGGTGCGCCATCAGGGCCGTCTGCGTCGCTGCGCTCAGTCCTTCCTCCACCATGTCGATCACAAGGATCGTGGACGTAGCAGCTTCCAGGGCAACGACGAGACGGATCAACCCATCCGACCGCTCCGCCCCTTCCTCGATAAGCCACGTCAATCTGCGTTCCACCTGCTCCGCGAGGGTAGGATCGTCGGCGAGGCGCTGCGAGTGTGTAGGGTCCGACAGGCGGTCAAGGCCGAGGAATACGGCATCGGGCAACGCTGACGCGAGGCTTTGCGCGAAGCGTGTCTTCCCGCTGCCGAGCGGTCCCGTGATGAACGCAAGGCGCGGAACGTGGTGCAGGGCGAACCACTCCCCATCCCACGGCCAGGGTAAGGTAAAACCGACCGTCACCGGAAGGCTTTGAACGACTGCACGAGCTATCGTCGTCGGCTCGGGAACGCGACCCTCGGCGAGGTCCACGCGAAGCGTCCTGAGCCGTTCGAGGGCCTCGGCCGTCCGTTGGCGCTGCTCACTGAGACGTGCTTCGTGCGCAGCGAGGCTGGCATCGAGATCGTGCGGCTTCCCATCGAGAACGCGCGCAACCTGCGCGAGGCTCAGGCCAAGGCTACGCAGTGCTACGATCTCGGATGCCCGAGTCATCGCGGCAACGTCATAGACCCGCCACCCAGTTCGTGTGCGGTCAGGGACGAGCAGGCCGTGCTCCTCGTAGAGGCGGAGCGCTTTCGCGGAAACTCCGAGGGTAACGCTTGCTTGCGCGGGTGTGAGGCTGCGGAGCGTCGGGTTCATGACTCACCTTGGATAGTCGGACCCGACATCTATCGGACCGGCCGCAGGGGCCGGGTCAAGGGCTTCCTTCGGCAAGCCTCTCCATTGCCATCGAGCCACCAATCCCTGTCCCGAAGGTCTGAAAGGGAGAAGAAGCCGAACCACCCTTAATCAAAATGATCGTGTTCTGACCCTGGAAGCTAGGGTTTCTCCAGCACCTCGATCGGGTTGGTGCGCTGGCTCGGCCTGGGCTCGGCGGTGGCCGCACCGGCATTGCCGTCCGGCTTCTCACGCCGGGCGCCGGAGCTGGTATCGGCGCCGGGTCCGGTGCCCTGGGTCGGCACCGTGCCGCTGGCCAGTTCGAGGCAGGTCACCATCTCCACGTAGGACGGGAAGCCGCCGGCCTGGAACTGCTTCTCGCACTGGGTCTTGGCGGCCGGCGAGTAATCGCCCCAGCGGCGCTGGGCTTCCTTGCGCGCCGCCTCCTCCGAACGCAGGCAGCCCTCGACGGTGGCATTATCGCTGACGCTGGCCTCCGCACGGACCGAGGATTTGCAGGTCGCCTGAACGTCGAGCTTGGGCGGTCCATCGGCGGCCGGGGCCACATTCGTGAGGGCGACGAGCGCGAGGGCTCCGGTCAGGAGGGGAACAGGGTATCGCATCGGGTCGTCCTCGCTCGCATCGCGGCGACCGCCCGGCGGCGGTCCGTCCCTCGCACAATGCGCGAAGGGCGGGATCGCACCAAGAACCGACGAGGAAATCAGCCCAGCGCCGCGTCGAGATCCGCGAACAGGTCGTCCACATGCTCGATTCCCACGGAGAGCCGCAGCAGATCGGGCGGACACGGCGTGCCCGGCCCCTCCACCGAGGCGCGATGCTCGATCAGGCTCTCGACGCCGCCGAGCGACGTGGCGCGCTTCCACAGGCGCACCCTCGCCGCCGTGGCGATGGCCGCCTCCTCGCCGGCCGCGACCCGGATCGACAGCATGAAACCGAAGCCGCCCTCCATCTGCCGCGCCGCCACCGCGTGGCCGGGATCGCCCGGCAGGCCGGGATAGAGCACCGAGGCCACGCGCGGATGCGCCGAGAAGCGCCGGGCGAGGTCCGCGGCGGAAGCCGATTGCGCGGCGACGCGAAGCGGCAGGGTCCGCAGCGAGCGCATCAGCAGATAGGCCTCGAACGGCCCGAGGATCGCCCCGCCGCCGGCCCGGATCGCGCCGATGCGCTCCCAGAACGCATCGGCGCGGGCCGAGGCCAGGACACCGGCGACCACGTCGGAATGCCCGTTCAGGATCTTGGTGGCCGAGTGCATGACGATGTCGGCCCCGAGCCGCAGGGGCCGCGTGTGGATCGGCGAGGCGGCGGTGGAATCGATGGCCAGACGCGCCCCCGCCGCGTGCGCGATCTCGGCCGCGGCGGCGATGTCGGTGATGGTCCAGAGCGGATTGCCGGGCGTCTCCACCCAGACGAGCTTCGTCGTGCCCGGCCTGATCGCGGCGCGCAGGGCGTCGAGGTCGTCCATGGTGACGAAATCGAGGCCCCATCCCCGGCGCGGCGCCTCCTGCTGGAGCCAGCGCTTCAAGGCCCAGTACATCACGAGGGGGGCGACGATGTGGTCGCCGGGCTCCAGGGCCGAGAAGACGGCGGTCGCCGCCGCCATGCCGGAGCCGAACAGCATCGCGCCGGCCTCCGCCTCCTCCAGCATGGCGATGACGGCCTCGGCCTCGCGGGTCGTGGCGTTGTCCGGCCGGGCATAGGAGAAGCCCGAACTGTAGCCGTTGTCGGGATCGCGGAGGAACGTCGTCGAGACATGGAGCGGCGCCACCACCGCCCGCGTCACCGGATCGACATGGCCCATGGCCTGCGCGGCGAGGGTGCGCTTGGTGAAGGGGGTGGTGGACTCAGTCATCGGACCATCCGTACGTT
This sequence comes from Methylobacterium sp. Leaf93, assembly GCF_001422345.1. NCBI lineage: Bacteria > Pseudomonadati > Pseudomonadota > Alphaproteobacteria > Hyphomicrobiales > Methylobacteriaceae > Methylobacterium > Methylobacterium sp. Leaf93. The sequence continues at coordinate 701,969 of NZ_LMMS01000001.1, forward strand.
GAGGACGTTGGGCTGTCATCGCCAAGAAGCCGGGTCATGAAACCAGCCTCGGCGAAACCCTCGCCATCATCAAACACCTTCAGCGCCCGCAAGTTTTGAAGCCTCAGAGGAATGATCTACGCCGATGACGTCAGCCCTCGATGTTCCGGAACGGCCCGCCTTTTCCTTCTGGCCTCGCCTAGCGGTCGCCATCCTGCCCGTCGTGGCCACGTCGGTGATCGGCTCTCTCAGCACCACACCGAACATCGAGGGCTGGTATGCCGGCCTGACGAAGCCGTCCTTCAATCCGCCGAACTGGCTGTTCCCAGTGGCCTGGACGATCCTCTACGCGATGATCGCGCTGTCGTTCTGGCGCTTGCTCGGGGCGTCTCCGGCGACGGGTCCGACGCGGCGGGCCTGGGGGCTGGCGGTCGGTGCCTTCGCCGCCCAACTGACGCTCAACGCGGCCTGGTCGCCGGTCTTCTTCGCGGCCCATGCCCTCGGCTGGGCGGGGATCGTCGCCGCGGCGATGCTGGTGATGATCCTCTGGACCATCCGCCTGTCCTGGCGCTTCGACCGGTTGGCGGCGTGGCTGCTCGTGCCCTACGCCGCCTGGGTCACCTTCGCGACGGTGCTCACCGTCACGCTCTGGCGGCTGAACTGACCGCTCCCTACTCCGCCGCCTCGACGAACACGGTGCCGGCGCGGGGCAGGTCCAGGGTGTCCCAGGTCTCGGTGAGCGCCGCCGTCAGCTTGGCGATGCGGGCCGCGTCGTGGAACGGTGAGGGCGTGATCCGCAGGCGTTCCGTGCCACGAGGCACGGTGGGGTAGTTGATCGGCTGGATGTAGATGCCGTGCTGCTCGAGGAGGTGGTCGGCCGCCGCCTTGCACAGCTCGGCATCGCCCACCATCACCGGCACGATATGGGTCTCGGTGGGGAGCACCGGCAGGCCCGCCTCTTCCAGCGCGACCTTCGTGAGGGCGGCCTGGCGCTGGTGCGCCGTCCGCTCCACCTGCGAGCGCTTGAGATAGCGCACCGAGGCGCGGGCCGCCGCCGCGATGGCCGGGGGCAGGGCGGTGGTGAAGATGAAGCCCGGCGCATGGCTGCGCACGGCGTCGCACAGGACCGTTGAGGCGGTAATGTAGCCGCCGACACAGCCGAAGCCCTTGGCCAGCGTCCCCTCGATCACGTCGACCCGGTGCATCACCCCGTCGCGCTCGGCGATGCCGCCGCCGCGATTCCCGTAGAGGCCCACCGCGTGGACCTCGTCGAGATAGGTCATGGCGCCGTATGTGTCGGCCAGATCGCAGATGGCGGCGATGTCGGAGACGTCGCCGTCCATCGAATAGACGCTCTCGAAGGCGATCAGCTTGGGGCGGTCCCCGGCGGCGATCAGCAGTTCCTCGAGATGGGCGAGATCGTTGTGGCGGAAGATGCGCTTCTCGCAGCCCGAGTGGCGCACGCCCTCGATCATCGAATTGTGGTTGAACGCATCCGACAGGATCAGACAGTTCGGGATCAGCTTGGCGATGGTGGAGATGCCGGCTTGGTTCGAGACGTAGCCCGAGGTGAAGACGAGGCCCGCCTCCTTACCGTGCAGGTCGGCGAGCTCGCGCTCCAGGTCCACCAGCGGCGAATTGTTGCCGGCGATGTTGCGGGTGCCGCCGGCGCCGACGCCGCAGCGGGCGGCGGTCTTGGTCATGGCCGAGACCACGTCCGGATGCTGGCCCATGCCGAGATAGTCGTTGGAACACCAGACGGTGATCTCGCGGGTGCTGCCGTCCGGACGGCGCCAGTTGGCCGTGGGGAAGCGCCCGGCGATCCGCTCGATATCGGCGAACACCCGGTAGCGGCGCTCGTCGTGCAGACGGTCCACGGCCTTGCGGAAGTAGCTCTCGTAATCGGTCCGGCCCTGCCCGAACGACGCGCGGGTGGACGATCCCCGGCTGGAGGAATCGCGGGGCGTCGTCGTATCGCTGATCATCGTCATCGCGGGCATCCGATTCACGGGCATCCGTCCTTCACGCTATGGCCGACCGCATGGCAGCGCCGCTCTCGGCGGCTCCGGCATCCGCTCGTCTGCATTCAGCAGCAGCATCGTTACAAAGGGCTTGTTCCGAAGCACCAAACTCTCCGCTGCGGGTCTCGACGACCATGATTCCCGCTGGCGCAACGATCTCGCTTCGCATGGCGCGGAAGGAATCAGACGGTGCTGATTTCGACGCCACGAGCCCGACGATACAGGCGAACTTGGAATTGGTTCAAGTCGACTCCTGCATTCCAGCTCTGCGCCTGTTGAGACCGGGTGGCAAAGCCGGTATTTCGCCCTGGCGACGAAGGGTCGCGCAGTGATCGCCATGAAGAACGACGCCACGCGCAACGAACGGCTGAAGGCGGCCCTGCGAGACAACCTGAAGCGCCGCAAGGCCCAGACGCGGGTCCGCGGGCAGGCCACGGCCGCGGCGGAAACCGGCGATGCCGGCGAGCGATCGGACGCGAAGCCGGATCGCGACGGAGACGGCTGACGATCCTTTTTCGGACAAAACTCACGTATAGGCGGCTCGATAAGGCCGTGCCGCGAGCGCACCGCCACTGTTTGCAGAACCAGGACGGCACCGCCCTCCCGTCACGGGAAGGGGCAGGACGCCGCGCGAAGGACGACGATGGACCGGATCAACATCATCGGCGGAAAGCCGCTCCACGGCGTCATTCCGATCTCGGGCGCCAAGAACGCGGCCCTGCCCCTGATGATCGCGAGCCTCATGACGGGGGAATCCCTCGAACTCATGAACGTGCCGCGCCTCGCCGACATCCACGCCCTGCTGCGCATCCTCGGCAACCACGGCGTCGACCACATGGTGGTGGGCAAGCGCCCGGGTGATACGACGGAGACCGGCCAGACCATCCGGCTCACCGCCTCCAACGTCATCGACACCACCGCGCCCTACGAGCTCGTCTCCACCATGCGGGCGAGTTTCTGGGTCATCGCGCCGCTGCTCGCGCGGTTCGGCGAGGCCCGCGTCTCCATGCCCGGCGGCTGCGCCATCGGCACCCGGCCCATCGACCTGATGCTGATGGCCCTGGAGCGCCTTGGCGCCACCGTCGAGATCGACGGCGGCTACGTGGTGGCGAAGGCCAAGAACGGCCTGCGCGGCGGCGAGATCCACTTCCCCAAGGTCACGGTGGGCGGCACTCATGTGGCGCTGATGGCGGCATCGCTCGCCAACGGCTCGACCCTGATCGAGAATGCCGCCCGCGAACCGGAAGTGGTCGATCTCGCGGATTGCCTCATCAAGATGGGCGCCAGGATTTCGGGCGCCGGCACCCCGCGCATCACCATCGAGGGCGTCTCGCGCCTGAACGGCGCCCGCCACACCGTCCTGCCGGACCGGATCGAGACCGGCACCTACGCCATGGCGGCCGCCATGGTGGGGGGCGACGTGACCCTGGAGAACACCCGGGCCGACCTGCTGCACAGTGCACTCGACGTGCTGACGACGACGGGTGCCGAGATCACCAGCACCGCCGACACGATCCGCATCCGGCGCAACGGCGGCGGCATCGCGGCGGTAGACGTGACCACCGACCCGTTCCCTGGCTTCCCCACCGACCTACAGGCGCAGTTCATGGCGCTGATGACCCTGGCCAAGGGCCAGTCCCACATCCGCGAGACCATCTTCGAGAACCGATTCATGCACGTGCAGGAACTGGCGCGTCTCGGCGCTAAGATCCGGCTCGAAGGCGATCTGGCCATCGTCGACGGAGTGGAGCGCCTCAAGGGCGCCCCGGTCATGGCCACGGATCTGCGTGCCTCGGTCTCCCTCGTCATCGCCGGCCTCGCCGCCGAGGGCGAGACCAGCATCAACCGGGTCTACCATCTCGACCGCGGCTTCGAGGCGCTGGAAGCCAAGCTCGGCCGCTGCGGCGCCGAGATCAGCCGGGTCCGCTCCTGACCCTGTCCGACCCGGGAGGCGGTCCGCGCCTCCCGGACGAAGGCCCTATTCCAGCACGTTGCCGCGCTTCGGGCCGAAGCCCGGGATGTCGCAGCGGCAGGGCGACTGGATCGGGCTCGGATAGGCGGGGCAATTGCCGCGCGAGGTGACGCAGACGCTGCCCATGCGCTGGCGTCCGTATCGCGGCGGCAGGGGACGGCGCTCGCCATCGTCGTACGGCCGGGCATAGCGATCGTAGCGATCGTAGCCGCGCGACCGGTCGTCGCCGTAGGGCGACTGGTCGTAGGTCGGCCGGTTGTAGCCGTCGTCGGGATAGTGCGGAACCTGAGCTTGGGCTGACCCCAGGCCGGCCGCCACCGTCAGGACGGTGACGGCAGCAAAGGCGATACGACGTACAGGTCCGGCGGTCATGGCTTTGGATATCCCAATTCGGAAGTCTACGAAGACATAGTCCCTTCCGCATGAACGTCGTCTGACGTCGCCGCCGCGAACGGCTCGTATCGCCGGCACGCTGCAATTGTTCCGGGCCGCGCGGTTGCCGCAGGGCGGCCGCCTCGCTACCTACGGCCGACCCACTTTCACACCCGGCGCCCGATCCGGCGGTGTCCGGCCAGATGCGAACCCGACATGGAGCTCCTCAAGCTCGCTGCCCTCGACGCGGAGGATCTCGCCATCCTCTCGGCTCATCTCCAGGATGCGGTCCTGCGCCCGCAGGACCTCGCCTATCTGGCGTCGTCGCACCGCTTCGTGCTGGTCGGGCGGCGTTTCGACTGGTCGACGCCGGATGCCGAGGCCCCGCGCCGGCGCCTCACCGGCCTCCATTTCGAACGGGTCATGGCCGTGCGCGCACGCGGGATCACGCCCGGCTCCACCTCCGACGAGCCGCTCAGCCTGCTAGCCGTCACCTTCGAGCCGAAGGAGGAACCCTCCGGCACCGTCACCCTGGTCTTTGCCGGCAAAGCGGCGATCCAGCTCGATGTGGAATGCATCGAGGCGCGGCTGAAGGATCTCGGTCCGGTCTGGGAGGTGGAAGGCCGCCCCGACCACGAGGCGGCGGAAGCCGGCCGTGCCGCGATCCGGGGACAAGCGGGCACGGCCCCCTCCGCCAAGGACAACGTCTTGAAAGATTCCGCCTGATGATGCGCCTCGACAGCCGCGACGCCGATTTCGCCGCCGCCTTCGCCGGTCTTCTCAGCGTCAAGCGCGAGATTTCCGAGGATGTGGACGAGACCGTGCGCGGGATCATCGCCGGCGTGGTCTCCGGGGGCGACGCGGCCCTGGTGGACTACACCCGTCGCTTCGACCGGCTCGGCGAGGACTTCTCCGCCGCGACCCTGCGGGTGACGCCGGAGGAGGTGCGGGCCGCCATCGCCGCCTGCCCGGCCGACGCCCTCGACGCCCTCCGCCTCGCGGCAACCCGCATCGAGGCCTTCCATCGCGACCAGGTGCCGGCCGACCACATGGCCACCGACGCGATCGGCGTGACTTCGGGCTGGCGCTGGACGGCGCTCGAATCGGTGGGCCTCTACGTGCCCGGCGGAACCGCGAGCTACCCTTCCTCCGTCCTGATGAACGCCATTCCCGCCCACGTCGCGGGGGTGCCGCGCGTCGTCATGGTGGTGCCGATGCCGGAGGGGCAGATGAACCCCTTGGTGCTCGCCGCCGCCGACCTCGCCGGTGTCAGCGAGATCTACCGGGTCGGCGGCGCTCAGGCCGTGGCCGCGCTGGCCTACGGGACCGAGACCATCGCCCCCGTGGCCAAGATCGTCGGACCGGGCAATGCCTGGGTGGCGGCGGCCAAGCGCCGGGTCTTCGGGCAGGTCGGAATCGACATGATCGCCGGCCCGTCCGAGGTTCTGATCCTCGCCGACGGCCATGCCAACCCCGATTGGGTCGCGGCCGACCTGCTGGCCCAGGCCGAGCACGATGTGGCCGCCCAGTCGATCCTCATCACCGATTCGTCCGAGCTCGCCGACGCCGTGGAGAGCGCCGTGAACCGGGCTCTGGCCACCCTGCCCCGGGCCGACATCGCCCGGGCGAGCTGGCGCGATTACGGCGCGATCGTCCGCGTCCGCGATTTCGACGAGGCCGTCCCCCTGGTCGACCGCCTCGCCCCGGAGCATCTGGAGATCGAGACCGCCGACCCGGAGGCCCTGGCCGCCAAGGTCCGCAATGCCGGCGCGATCTTCCTCGGCAGCCATACACCGGAAGCCATCGGCGATTACGTCGGCGGCCCCAACCACGTGCTGCCCACCGCCCGTTCGGCCCGGTTCTCCTCGGGCCTCGGCGTGCTCGACTTCATGAAGCGGACGACGATCCTGCGCTGCGATCCCGCAGCGCTGAGGGCCTTGGGGCCGGCAGCCATCGCGCTGGGACGGTCGGAGGGCCTCGACGGCCACGCCCGCTCGGTGGCGATCCGCCTGAATCTGTGAGGGGACGATGGCCGGCTCAGGACAACCAGAAACGGGACAAGCGGCAGAGAAGGCGTCGTCCATCCACCGCCTCGCGGCGGTGACCTTCGACGAGGATTCCATCGGCCGGGGCAACCCCGACCAGGAGCACGAGCGCGCCATCGCGATCTTCGACATCCTGGAAGAGAACCATTTCTCCATTCCCGGACGCGTGGGACCCTACGCCCTCACCCTCGGTCTCGTGGAGAACAAGCTGTCCTTCGCGATCCGCCGCGAGGACGGCGAGCCGGTGATGACCCACCTCCTGTCGCTGACCCCGTTCCGCCGGGTGATCCGCGACTACGAGATGATCTGCGAGAGCTACTACAACGCGATCAAGACCGCCTCGCCCACCCAGATCGAGGCGATCGACATGGGACGGCGCGGCCTGCACAACGAAGCCTCCGAGCTTTTGAGACAGCGGCTCGAAGGCAAGGTCGATCTCGACCATGACACCGCGCGGCGGCTGTTCACCTTGGTCTTCGCCTTGCACTGGAAGGCGTGAGCGCCCTCCCCGTCGTTTGAAGCCCGAGGCAGTCACCGGATGGCGGAAGAGGCCGGCCCGAAGAAGACGCGCGTGCAGTCGGTGCTGTTCATGTGCAACTTCAACGCCGTGCGGTCCCTCGCGGCGGAGGCGGTGGCGCGCCACTATTTCGGCAAGTCCACCTATGTCCAGTCGGCGGGCGTCCGCTCCGGCGAGCCGGCCGACCCGTTCATGGTGGCGGCCCTCGACGAGATCGGCATCAACGCCTCCAAGCACCGGCCCCGGACCCTCCTCGAACTGGAGGAATGGGAGGGGCTGAACTTCGACCTCATCATCAGCCTGTCGCCCGAGGCCCACCACGCGGCCCTGGAGGTCACTCGCACCAACGCCGTGGACGTGGAGTACTGGCCAACGCCGGACCCGACGCTGATGCAGGAAGCCTCGCGCGAGCAGCGCCTCGACGCCTACCGCGACGTCCGCGACGGGCTGATCACCCGCATCAAGACCCGGCTCAAGGCATGACCCGCCGGATCGATGTCACAGCGCCGTAGCTCTTCTCGGCAATGCGCGCCACCGCTCCCGCCAGGGGCTCAACCGCCACCGCCATGTGGTAGCCGTTGGCGTGAATGAGGCGGGTCTCGTCCAGCATCATCCCCACATGGCCGCGCCAGAAGACGAGGTCGCCCCGAGCCAAGCCGTCGAGACGCGTGGGCAGCGCCATGCCGAGGGCCGTCTCCTGCTGGTCCGCGTCGCGGGGAGACGGAATGCCCGCCAGGGCGAGGCAGAGCTGGACGAGGCCCGAGCAATCGAGCCCGAGGCTGGTGCGCCCGCCCCAGAGATAGGGGGTGCCCACGAGACGCTCGGCGGTGGCCGCAGGATCGGGCTCCACGATGCCGACCGGCGCGCAATGATCGGCGAAGACGTAAGCACTGTCGGCAAAGGCATGGCCGTCATCGGCGAGGCGCAGGAAATCGCCTTCCCGCCCGGTGATGCCGAGCCCGGCGCCGAGGCTCACATGGCCCAGTGGCGGCCGCTTCATGTCGGCGGCCGGGTAGAGGAATGTCCGAAGAGCGGTCACCCGGTGGGTCGGGGTCGGCGCCTCCAGGGCGAGGGCGGCCTTCGGCAGATAGCCGACATAGCCGTCGGTTTCGAGCTGCACGAAGGCGAAGCCGCCGTCCGTGTCGTAGAGGGTCACGGGGTCGCCCATCACCGCCTCGGTCTCGATCCCCGCATCCGGGCTCGGCCTGCGCCGCAGCGGGGCCGAGGCGGCGGCGAGGCGCCCGCTTCGCCCGGCGACGTAGCGGGCGGCATCGACGCGCCCACGCAGCCGGACGTCGGCCAGATCGGTGCGGGCCGGGACCAGCCGGGCATCGGTGAGATCGGTGATGGGAAACATGATCAGGCCAGTATCGGCGGCAGCGTGGCCGCATGCAACGGCGCAAGGATCGACTTCGTCGTCGCTTCCCCTATGCGACATATCGACACGACGATATGCCCGTTCCCTGGGCAATCCGACGCCCATGCGAATGCAGGCAGGGCAACTTTCGCCGGATCTGCGGGAAAATCCGGCGGTGATGGGGGAATGCATGGAACGCGTGGGTGCGTCGTCGAAATGGTGCAATGCACTCTCGCCGCGGTCGCGCTATCCTCGACCGGTGTGGAGCGCGGGCCGAGTCGTGAAGAAGACGCCGAAATCCTTCCAGGACCTGCCGCCGATCCGTGTCCGGCGCGAACCGCCGACGATCCCCGAGGCGATCGCCGCCGCGCAGGATCTCGCCGACGATCTCGAACAGCAGGTCGAGATCGCCGCCGGCCTGATCGGTCTCCCCCTCGACGAGGTGCGCCCGCACGTGCTCGCCGCCGAGAAGCCGAAGCCCGAGCGGATCTCCGAGCGCATCCTCACCGCCGGCGGCCCGAGCCGGACGCCGCGTACCGTCATCGTCGAGCGCCGCACCCGCCCGCCGGTGGTGGTGGAGCGGCGCGGTCGCCCCTTCGACGGCCGGCGCTGAGCGCCTACCAGGCCAGGGTCGCGCCGGTATAGTCGAGATAGGCGATGCCGGGCTTGCCGAGCCGGGCCTCGATGGCGTCGGCGAGACCGGCGACGCTCGTTCCAACGTCGAGATCCGCCTCCTCGCCGCCCATCTCCGTGCGGACCCAGCCGGGATGCAGGAGGGCGACGCCGAACCCCTCGTCTCGGTGACGGATCTCGAAGCTGATCGCCAGCGTGTTCAGCGCCGCCTTGCTCGCCCGGTAGGTCTCCCATCCGCCGCTCTCGTTGAGCGAGACGCTGCCAAGGACGGAGCTCATGAAGGCGATGAGGCCATTGCCCGCCAGCCGGTCGCGGAACAGCTCGGCGAAGCGGATCGGGCTGATGGCATTGGTCAGGTAGACCTGCGCGGCGACCTCGCGCGGGACCTCGTGGGCGGGATCGTGCGCCTGGGTGGCCACGCCGGCCACCACGAAGATCAGGTCGTAGCGCCGGTCCGCGAGCCGGTCGTGGAGGGCGGCCACCGCCCCGTCATCGTCGATATCGGCGGTCTCGATGGTGAGCGCGTCGGAGGCCAAAGCGGCCAATCCGCCGGAGGGCGAGCGCTGCGTTGCGGTGACGGCCCAGCCGCGCTGGAGGAAGGTCTCCACCAGCCCGAGGCCCAGGCCGCGCGAGGCCCCGACGATCAATGCGTTCCTGCGTGTTCCGGTCATGGTCAGGGCCCTCCGCCGCCGGAATGAGCCCGGCGTCACGGGCCTAGGTTGGTCTTTTCCTCACGGCGGCAATGGCGGCGGACGCGCTCAATCGGCGGTCTGGACCGACCAGGTGGCATGGCTGATCCGCCCGTCGCGCTCCAACCCGGCCACCACCGCGTCGAGTTCGGCGGAGTCCACCGCCGTCGCCACCAGGGTCGCCACCACTTCCACCGTCTCCTCTCCACGTTCCACCACCTCGGTACCGCCGACCGGGTAATGTGCCGCCTCCAGCCGTTCCACGAGGAGGTCGCGGGCGGGGCCGGCATGCTCCGCCTGCACCGTGACCTGGACCTCGTAAGTGGCCTCGGTCTGGCTCTCGTCGATGGGGACACGGTTGATGGCGTTGACGAGGGGCCGCAGCAGGGTGTTGCCGGACAGGACCGCCGCCGTGACGAAACAGGCCTCCAGGGGAAAGTCCGCCCCGGCGAAAGCTCCCACCGCCGCCGAGCACCAGAGGGTGGCGGCGGTGTTGAGGCCGCGGACGTTCATGCCCTCCTTCATGATGACGCCGGCCCCGAGGAAACCGACGCCCGAGATCACGTAGGCGACCGTGCTCACCGCGCCGCGCGTGCCTTCGAGGCGCATGCCGAGATCGACGAAGGCCGCAGCACCCACCGCCACCAGCACGTTGGTGCGCAGGCCCGCCGTGCGCTGGCGATATTGCCGTTCGGCCCCGATCATCGTGCCGAGGACGAACGCGACGACGAGGCTGATGGCGGAATTGACGAATTCGGGAAGCGGCGAGGCGAGGAGCGCGGTCATGGGCGCTGCATGTCGCCGGCCCATGACGAAACGGTGACGCTTCGCGCGTCAGCCGTCGAGAAAGGCCCGCAGGGCTTCGAGGGTTTCGGGAGCGTTCTCCTCCGCCAGGAAATGGCCGGAGGGGATGTCCACGGCCTCGGCCTTCGGCGCGAATGTGCGCTGCCAGGCCGCCAGCGGGGTCTCGTGCGAGTGGTCGAGATAGCCGTCCCCGGTGAGGATCAGGGTCGGGCAGGACAGGGTCTTGCCCGCCGCGAGGTCGTCGAGATCCGCTTCGCGGTCGCGGGTGGCACCGGCGCGGTAATCCTCGCAGAAGGCGTGGATGCGCTCGGGCACGGTCCAGTTCTCGCGATAGAGGCGCACCGCCTCCGGGGCGAAGGGGTCGAGGCTCCGGGCATTGCTCCATTGCCGGAGGAGCCTCTCGAAATAGGCGACCGGATCGCGACCGATCCCCTCCTCCGGACCGGGGGCCGGCCGGGCCAGGGATGCCCAATGCGACGACACGTCGGGATCGGCTTCGATCCGCTCCCACTGAACGAGGGTCGGCAGGATATCGAGGAGGGCGAGGCGCTCGATCCGGCCCGGCTCGTCGAGGGCGAGGCGGTAGCCCACCCGCGCGCCGCGATCGTGACCCACGAGCGCGAAGCGGACATGGCCGAGCCGCTCCATGACCGCCACCACGTCGCGGCCCATGCGGCGCTTGGAATAGACGTCGTGGCGGGGATCGCCCTTCGGCGCTTCCGACCAGCCGTAGCCCTTGAGGTCGAGGCAGACCACTCGATGGGTCTCGGCCAAAGCCGGGGCGATGCGGTGCCAGCAGGCATGAGTCTGCGGAAATCCATGGAGGAGGATCACCGGAGGCGCATCCTCACGACCGCCGCTGCGGGCGAAGAAACGGCCCTCCGGAATGTCGATCCAGTCCGCGCTGAAGCCGGGGAAGAGGTCTGTACTCATGGTCTGCTCCAGTCTGCCCGCTGGGTCAGGACGGAAACCGGGAGGCTGGCCCTCGGTTTCCACCGACGTCGCACGGGATGCGACATAACGCCGAAATCCTGCTTAAATCCTTCGGATCGGCAGAGAAATCCGCTCTGCATGCACTCGACTTCATGAAATCCCGGTGGTCGGGCATTCTGCCCGATCTCACCCTCGTGTTTCACGGGAAACGTCCCACGGGATTGACGCCGGTGCTCCGCTGCATGCACACCCGATCGACATAGGGATCTCTTAAGAATCCGCCCGAGGAGACGCGCATGGTGCTGTACGCCGGCCCTGCCACGATCATGACCCGCTCATGAGTAATGCGACATTGGCCACGCGTCCCGCCACCTCGACGGTGCCGGTCGCCGACGAGGCCCTGCGTGCCCGCGTCTTCGCCCTGCGCGATGGGTTGAGCCATGGGCTCATCGGCGCGGAGACCCTGGTGGAGCGCCTGCTCATCGGGCTTCTCACTGGTGGCCATCTCCTCATCGAGGGTGCGCCCGGCCTCGCCAAGACCCGCGCGGTCAAGCGCCTGTCGGACGGGCTCGACGGCAGCTTCGCCCGCATCCAGTGCACGCCCGATCTGATGCCGGCCGATCTCACCGGCACCACCGTCTGGCGCCAGGATGCCGGCGATTTCGAGTTCCTGCCCGGCCCGCTGTTCCATTCGCTGATCCTCGTGGACGAGGTGAACCGCGCCCCGCCCAAGGTCCAGTCGGCGCTACTGGAATCCATGGCCGAGGGCCAGATCACGGTCGCCGGTCACACCCATGTCCTGCCCGACCCGTTCATGGTGGTGGCGACCCAGAACCCCATCGAGCACGCGGGCACCTTCCCCCTGCCGGAAGCCCAGCTCGACCGCTTCCTCCTCCACGTGGTGGTGGAGATGCCCGACGAGGCCTCCGAGCGCCGCATCCTCGACCTCGTCGAGGGCGAACTGAACCACCATGCCGAGGCGATGGCGGTGACGCTCACCGTGGCGGAAATCCGCGCCGCACGCGCGGCGGCCCTCAATGTCCACGTCTCGTCGGCCCTCAAGGATTATCTGGTGCGGCTCGTGGCCGGCACCCGCACCGACAAGGCCGCCCCGGATCTCCGCGCCTCGATCGAGCATCCGGCCTCCCCGCGCGGGACGCTGGCGCTGATGCTCGCCGGCAAGGCGCGGGCCTATCTGCGCGGCCGCGACCACGTGATCCCGGAGGACATCTCGGACCTCGCCGCCGACGCCCTGGCGCACCGGATCGGGCTCACCTGGCGCGCCGCCGCCGAGGGACAGACCGCGCGGGGCATCATCAAGGGCCTCGTCCAGCGGGTCCGGGCGCTCTGAGGCGGAATGGTCGCGTAGAGACAGCCATGGCGTCCAATCCCGACCCCACGACAGGTTCCGCGCACGGACCCGGCATCCACCTCTCGGGCGAAGCCCTGATGGGTCTGCGCCACCTTGCGCGGCGCGGGGTCTCGCCGGCCACCCGCACCCTGGCGGGCCTTCCCGGCGGCATCGTCACGCGGCGGCGCGGACGCGGATCGGAGCCCGACGACGTGCGGCTCTGGTCCGAGGGCGACGACCGCCGCCATATCGACCGCAACGCCACCGCCCGCACCGGCATCCTCCACGTGCGGACCCACCATGACGAGCGCGACCGCGCCGTGGTGCTGCTGGCGGATTTCCGCCCCTCCATGCTGTTCGGTACGCGCCGCGCCCTGCGCTCGGTGGCGGCGGCCGAAGCCCTGGTGCTGCTCGGCTGGCGCATCGTCGGCGATGGCGGCCGAGTCGGCCTCGTGGCGGCCTTCTCGGGGGAGCCGGTGGTGGTCCGTCCCGGCGGCGGCGAGCGGGCCATGACGGCGGTGACGGGTGCCCTCGCCATGGCCCATGCCCAGGCTCTCGCGGCCTCGGACAGGACAGACCCTCCCCTCGACCGCAGCCTCACCGTGGCGGCGAGCCTGCTTCCCTCCGGCGGCCATCTCGTCATTGGCAGCGCGCTGGACGCACCGGGGCCCGAGTTCGACCACCTGCTCACCGTGCTGGCCGAACGCCTGTCGATCCGCCTCGTCCTCGTCAGCGACGCGTTCGAGCGCAGGAAGCCGGCGGGGTTCTTTCCGTTCGCCACGCCGGATGGGCAGCGCGGCACGGTGCAGGTCGGGCGCTCCGCCGCCATGGCGGAGGGCGCACCCGACGACCGGCTCATCGCCTATGCGCGGCGCGGCATCGAAGGCCTGCGCCTCGATGCCGAGGCCGGCCCCGAGGCCTATGCCCCGCTGATGGAACGTCTCGATGCGGTGCTGTAGCGCGTGAACCCGCTCGCCTCCCCCACCGATCTCACCCAGCTGCGCGGCCTGCACCTCCCGGCCGATGCGGGCAGCGGCGCGCAGGGCGAGGTGGTGCTGGCCATCGCGCTGGGCTTCGTCGCGGCCCTTTTCGTCGGCCTCGTGAGGCTGATGCGCGCGCGCTCGAAAGCCTCGGTGCGGGCCTCGGCCCTGCGCGGCCTCGCCGAGACGCGGGCGCTTCCCCCGGAGGCACGCCTCATCGCGCAGGCCCGCCTGCTGCGGCGCCTCGCCCGGACGCTCGCCGGCGACGAGGCCGCCTCGACCCAGGGACGCGACTGGGCGGCCACCCTCGACCGCCTCTTCGCCACGGATGTCTTCAGCAAGGGCGCCGGCAGGGTCCTGACGGAGGGCCTGTACCGGCGCTCCTGCCCGGCCGACGTCGAGACCCTCGATTCCGAACTCAGCCGTCTTTTCGCGCGGATCAGGGCCTGAGCCGATGCCAGCCTGGTTCACCGCTTTCCTCTCGGCCTTCGATCTCGCCGCGCCCCTGGCGCTGCTGCTCCTGCCGCTGCCCTTTCTCGCCGCCCGGCTGCTGCCGCCCGAACGGATGGGATCGAGCGGCGCCTTGCGCGTTCCGGCCACCGTCGTGATGGGCTCCGCCCGGGGGGACGGCGTGGCGGCGCGCGGGCGCGGGCGCTCGCTCCTGATCTGGACCCTGTGGGCCGCCCTGGTGGCGGCGCTCGCCGGACCCCGCCTCGTCCTGCCCGCCACTGCGCTTCCGGCCTCGGGCCGCGAGATCATGCTGGTGATGGATCTGTCCGGCAGCATGGAGCGACGCGACTTCGCCATCGACGGCGAGACCGTGACGCGGCTCACCGCCGTGAAGCGGGTGGGCACAGACTTCATCCGCCGCCGGGCCGGGGACCGGATCGGCCTCGTGATCTTCGCCAACGAATCCTACGTGGCCGCGAGCCCGAGCTTCGACACCAATACCGTGGCGCGCGCCCTCGACGAGGCGACGATCGGCCTCGTCGGCCGTTCCACCGGCATCGGCGACGGTCTCGGCCTCGCCCTCAAGCGGCTGGTGCCGGCGACCTCCGGCGAGGCGTCCGACATCCCGCAGGCCACATCGAAGGTGGTGGTGCTGATGACGGACGGCGCCAACAATGCGGGCCAGACCACGCCGCGCGATGTGGCGGCCTTGGCCAAGGAACTCGGCGTCAAGGTCCACACCATCGCGCTCGGCCCCCGCGACATGTCCAATGCCGACGGCGAGCAGGATGTGGTCGATGCCGAGACCTTGCGGGATATCTCGACTCTCACCGGGGGCACCTTCTTCCGGGTGAAGACCACCGACGACCTCTTCGCCATGGCCGATTCCATCGATGCCATCGAGGGAGGCCGGGCCAAGGCTCCCCCGGTCCCCCTGCGGCAGGATCTGTGGCCGTGGCCCGCCGGCCTCGCCCTGCTCTGCGCGGCGGGCCTGCTGGCGGCGAGGCGCAAGGCATGAGCGCCCTTCTGTCCTTCGCCATCCTGCGGCCCTGGTGGCTCCTGGCGATTCCTGTCATCCTCGTCCTCGCCCTGCGCGCGGCCTGGCGCTCGGCCCCGATGGGGGATTGGGCGAAGGCCGTCGATCCCGGCCTGATGGCCTTCCTCGAGACGCGGGGGGCCGTCCTCGGCGGGCGGCGCCAGGCCAACCTCGCCGCCGCCATCGCGGCCGGGATCATCGCCCTCGCCCTCACCGGACCGGCCATCGAGCGCCCGGACGCGGCGACCTTCCGCAACCTCGACGCGACGGTGGTCGTCATCGATCTCTCGCGCTCCGTGGCCGAGGGCGGGCACCTCAAGGAGGTCCGGCAGATCGCCGACAGCGTGGCCCAGGCGGCGGGCACCCGCAGTGTCGCCGTGGTGGTCTATGCCGGCGATGCCTATCTCGCCGCCCCGCCGACCACGGATCGCGACGCCCTAAGCCTCGTTCTGTTCGCCCTCGACGGCGACACCGTGCCCGATCGCGGCACCCATCCCGAGCGCGGCCTCGCCATCGCGCGCCGGACCTTGGAAGAAGCGGGGGTCATCGCCGGCGACGTGGTCCTTGTCACCGACGGCGACGGGATCGGCGATGCGGCCCTGCGCGAGGCCAATGCCATCCGGAGCAAGGGCTGGCATCTCCATGCGGTGTTCGTGCCGGCCACCAAGTCCCTGCCGGACGGTTCGCCGAAACCCGACCGGGCGGCCCTCGACCGCGTCACCGGCGCGGGCGATGGCGTGACCGTCGATCTCGACAGGCCCGCCGCCCTCCTCGACATCGTGGGTGCCAGCACGGCGCAGCATCTGGCGGCGGGCGGCTACACCGTGCTCGCCTTCGCCGATCTCGGACGCTGGCTGATCCTGCTCGCCCTGCTTCCCGCCCTCGTCCTGTTCCGCAGGAGCGCCTGATGAGCACGGCGCGTCTCTCCCTGTCCGATCGTCTTCCTCTCCCCAGCCATTGGACCGGCTGGGCGAGGATCGCCGGCATTACCCTGACCGGTGCCGGCATTCTCGGCCTCACCCTGCTCTCCGAGCCGCGCACGACGCTCGGTCGCAGTCTGATGGGCCTCGGCCTGCCCGGTGCCGCCGCCGTGATCCTCGCCGATCCGGCTTGGCGCGGGCCGGCACTCTATGAGGCGGGGCGTTACGACGAGGCCATCGCCATCTTCCGCAACGGCGGCCGGCGCAACGCCTACAATCTCGCCAACGCCCTGGCGCGTTCGGGCGACTACCAGGGCGCCATCGACGCCTACGACGTCGCCCTGCAATACAACCCGCGCGATGCGGATGCACAGGCGAATCGTTCCCTCGTCGCCCGCCTCGTCGCCGAGGGGCCGGGCGATCCGGGCAAGGGCGGGGGCCTCGCCAATGCCACGGCGACGGTGGGCTCGCGCTACAACAAGACGTCGAACCAGGACCCGAACGACGACATGAAGGCCTCCTCCGTCGGTGAGGGACTGGCCGGCAACAAGGAGGGGGGCACCTCCTCCTCGACGCCGGGCAACAGCAAGGTAGCGCGGCGCGGCAAGGCCGAGCAGCAATCGGTCGATTCCGGCAAAGGTGAAGCGAGAGGCTCGGCCAGCGATGCGGCCGGCCGCGGCCGCACGGGCGCCGGTTCCGCCATGGTCGCCGCCGCCCCGGAGCGGGAAGCGCGACGCGTGACGAAGAGTTTCGAGGCGCACGAGATCCGCCCCGACCGCCTGTGGCTCCAGACCCTGCCCGACGATCCGGGCCGGTATCTCAAGCTGCGCCTGAAAGCCGAGCAGGCGGTGCGTGTGGAAGCGGGCACGGCGGTCCCGGCGGGAAGCAACCCATGGTGAGCTTTAGCGGAGAGATGCCGGTGTATCCCCCCTCTTCCCGCTCGCGGGGAGAGGGCCGAAGGCACCTCGTCGTGCCTTCGGTAAGCGGAGGCGAAAGCCGGAGCGAGGGTGAGGGGGCTCGTCCGAAAGCGACTCCTTCGGACGAGCCCCCTCACCCTCGGCTGCCGCCTCGCCGCGCCGACGACGGGGTCGTCGCGGCCTTCTCCCCGCGTGCGGGGAGAGGGGAACGTCTCACGCTGTCCGATCATGACCTTCCAGCCCACAAAGGGGGGAGGGATCACGCCCGGCGCGGCATCCTCATGCTCGGCGCGCTCCTGCTCCTCGCCGCTCCGGCCCATGCCGAAATCTCCCCCGGCGACCTCACCCTGACGGTGACGCCGGAGCTCAACGGAAACGCGGCGCCGTTTTCGCGAGAGATGGTGCTGCTCCACATTCGCGGCGTCTACCGGCAGGCGATCCTGCTGGAGGAGGTGGTCCAGCCGTCGCTGGCGAATTTCAGCTGGACCCAGCTCGGTCGCGACACTTGGTCGAAGACCCGCCTGCCGGACGGACAGGTGGCGGTGGCCTTCGACCGCACCATCGCGATCTTCCCGCACCATCCGGGCGATTTCACCATCGACCCGTTCATCCACCGCCTCACCATCAACGATGGCGGCACCCGCAAGGTGGTGGACGTTCCCTCCGTCCCGGTTTCGCTGCCCGTCGCCACCTGGACGAAACCGGTGGGCGGTCCGGACGTAAAGGAGCCGTGGTGGCTGCCGGCGCGGGACGTGACCATCACCGATTCCTGGAGCCCCGACCCCGAAACGGTGAAGATCGGCGAGACCACGAGACGCATCGTCACCCTGGAGGCGCAGGGGCTGGTGGCCGAAGGGCTGCCACCAAGGCCAGTGATGCGCACGCGCGGTATCCTCACCTTCGCCGGTCCCGTGACCCGCGAGACGATCATCACGCCGACGGGGCCGGTGGCGCGGGCGACCTATCAATGGGACGTGCGCCCCGCCGTCACCGAGATCGTCCCGCTCGATGCGATCTCCATCCCCTGGTTCGACACCGTCTCGCGGACCCTGCGCGAAGCGGAAATCCCGGCCCGCCAGATCGGCGGAGGCCTGCCCGATCGGGACGAGGACGCCAAACCCGTCGCTCCGGCCTCGCCGATAATGGTGGCGGCTGCGGCCGTGGGCGCTTTCGGGTTCGGCCTCGCCCTCATCGGCTTTGGCGTTCCGAGACGCTCGCGGACCTTGCGCCTCGACCGTGCGACACGCCGCGAGCTCGCACGCCACGCGGAGGCCGGCGACGGACCGGGTTTCCGCGCCGCCCTCGACCCGGTCTTCGAGCGCGAACCCGAACTCGCGCGGCTCTGGCGCTCCACTCCCGTCATCGCCAAGGCGCTCTCGGCCCTCGACGCGTCGCTCTATGGCCGAGCCGAGGAGGCGACGCCGGACCTGGCTCAATTAGCCGGCAACCTGTCGAAGCCGTTCAAAATCGACAGGCCTTCCGCCGAGCCGGTCACCCAGCTGGCGGATCTCGATGGTCGGACTTTGCGGCGGTAACCTTTCGTTCACCCTGTTCTGAGACTTTCGAGCCTCGTCCACGGACGGTGAGTTGGGCGGTGAACGCCCATCCACAGGGCTCCCGGCGACGGGGGCACGCGGCGGGATGACATGAGCCGAGGGCGCGAGACAGCAAGAGGTCATGCCGCGAATGTGCTGATCGCGGCGAGTTTCGTCGCGACAGGCTTCGTCGCGTCCGTCTCGTCCGACCCGGCCCGGGCTGCAGATGCGCGGGAGCGCTGGTCCACCCCCTACGGCGTGGAGGCCAACCGCCCTGTTCCGGGAGCCGAGCCGCCGCCGCGTTACTTCCCGCGCGCGGACGAGGACAGCACGCCGCGACGGGAGCGTGCGAGACCCCGACGGGTCGCCTGCATCCCGAGAAGCGTGCCCATTCCCACCGATGCGCCGGACGATCCGAGCTATGTCGGATCGACCTATGGGCTCGGAAAGCCGAGCTATTACGGGTTCAAGCCGGCGCTGGGCGTCGACGATCCCTTCGGTCGGTCCCTGCTGCCCTATTGCAACTGACCTCGGCCGCTCGCGGCATCTGGCCTTCCGGCGCCGAGTTGAGATAGTCGGAGAACGATCCGACCTCCCTCAGAGTCCTGCCGAAGAGCCTCGATGAGCAGCCAAGCCTCGCCCGTCACCCCGGTCCGGGTCGACGCCGTAGCCCCCATGCGGGCCTGCATCCGCGACTGGAAGGCAGCGGGCGACCGTGTCGTCCTCGTGCCCACCATGGGTGCCCTGCATCAGGGCCACCTCTCCCTCGTGAGCCGGGCGCGGGAACTGGGAGAGCGAGTTGTGGTCAGCATCTTCGTCAACCCGACGCAGTTCGGGCCGAGCGAGGATTTCTCGCGCTATCCGCGCGACACCGAGGCCGATCTCGCGCTCCTGTCGGAGGCGGGCGTCGATGCCGCCTACCTTCCCACCGTGGAGACGATGTACCCGACGGATTTCTCCACCAGTCTCACGGTGGCGGGCATCAGCGAGGGCTTGTGCGGCGCGTTTCGGCCGGGCCATTTCTCCGGCGTCGCCACGGTGGTGACGAAGCTCGTCAATCAGGTCCAGCCCGATACCGCCCTGTTCGGCGAGAAGGACTTCCAGCAATTGCAGGTCATCCGCCGCGCGGTGCGCGACCTCGACATCCCCGTCACCATCGGCGGCGTGCCGACCCTGCGGGAGGAGGACGGTCTCGCCCTCTCCTCGCGCAACCGCTACCTCGATGCGGACGAACGGCGGATCGCGCCCCTTCTCCACCGCGAGTTGGCGACCATCGCCGAAGGGTTGAGAGCGGGAAACGCAGCCTCGGTGCTCGTCTCCGCCTCGACCGATCGGCTGATCGAGGCCGGCTTCAGCACAATCCAGTATCTCAGCGTGTGTGATGCCGACACGCTGGCCCCGGTGGAGCACGCCACGGGACCGACCCGCGTCCTGGTCGCCGCCTATCTCGGCTCGACGCGGCTCATCGACAACGTCGCCGTTTGATCGGACCGGCGGACGAGCGCTCTCAGCCGAAGTGGATGCCGGTCCGGCGACAAAGAGCGCGGCACACAAAGATCTAGAATTGCGTCCGACCCAGCGTGGTCGGGTGCAGGTCTAGTGGCGCGGCCGGTCCAGACGGTGAGCCATGAAGAAGTCGACCATGGCCCGTGACGCATCCGGGCCACGTGCATCGGTGTAGCTGCCCGCCGGGTCACCGCCCGACCAGGAATGGCCGAGGCCGCGCACCACCCAGCTTTCCACCACCACGCGATCGGACTCGTCGGCATAGCGCGTGCGGATATAGGCGAGGCCGCCGGGGCCAGTTCCCTCCGAGACGGACGGCTGCAGGGACTCGACGCCGGCCTGGAGGAGAACCTGATCGCCGTTGCGCGGATGGACGGTGCCGTCACTCTCGCCATGGACCATGATGGTCGGCACCCGCATGGTCTCCGCCAGCGGTATCGCCACGGACCCCGACGGCCCCAGACGCATGGTCGTCAGCGCGGTGGACACGTCCCCGGCGCAACCGGCGGCGAGACCTGAATGCACGCCGACGGCGGCATAGAGGTCGGGATAGGCCAGGGCGATGTTGGCGGCAGCAGCGCCACCGGCCGAGAGGCCTGCAATATAAACCCTGCGTGCATCGACTTTGTACTGGCTCATCACCGCGCGGGTGAGACCCGCGATGATCTCGGCCTCGCCGGAACCGCGTCCCTGGTCGCCGGGCTGGTACCAGTTCCAGCAACGCTGGCCGTGAGCCCTCGTGCTCTGGGCGGGATAGACGACGAGGAAGCCCTCCGTCTCGGCGAGACGGTTCATGCCGGTGCCGGCCGCGAAATCGTCCGGCGACTGGGTACAGCCGTGGAGCATGACGAGGAGGGGAGGCTGGGCGACCGTCCTGCTCGGAACGTAGAGCTTGTAGTCGCGGGCGCCCGCGTCGTTGGCGAACGCATGCTCGGTGAAAGTCCCCTCGCCAGCGGGAGGAATCGGCACGTTGCCGTCCCGGAACAGGTTGGTGGGATCGAACCCGGAGAATCCCGACGGCGCCGATCCGGGCGCGACCACGCCCTGACCCGCCTGCCCGGATGCCGAAGTCAGCCCGAACTTCCGCGCCACTTGATCCAAAGCCTCGCGCAGATGGTCCTGCAGGCCCTCCGTCATCGATCCGGCCGTCGGATGCGCGGGCTTTGCGGCCTCGCCGCCTCCGACTTGGACCATCCGGCCCGAAGTCTCGGCATCGTGCCGGCCGAAAAGGCCGCGCTGGATGAGATCGGCCGCTTCCTGCAGGCGGCCCGCCCCCGTCAGTTTGGTCGCCTCGACGAGATCGTCCATACGCGTCCGGTTCGGGTGATCAGCCATCGCATGATCGCTTTCTTGGGTGTTGGGAGAGGGGCCAACGGATCCGATCGATGCTGGATACACAGACATCCCGCATCGACGATGGGCTGATTCGCCTCCGCGCCGACTCGATGTGCAAAGATGTAGGCTGGTTCTATTGCATTGCAATATGTCTTTTATTGCATTGCACCTAACGGGTTTCACTCAGCGTCGTTCTCGCTGACGTAGTCGCGCCAGATCGGACTGGAACCGAGGGTGGCGACGAAAGCCGCGTGCTGACTCACTTCCAGAGGGTCCAAACGATTACGCAATCGGCGCGGTTCCGCGGCGATGGGTCCGTCGCCCGAGGCGATGGCCCGGGCCGGCTCCGTGGTCTCGACCATGGCGAGGCCGAGGCTCGTCTGCTTGCCGCCGAGGAGTTCGATATAGACCTCGGCCAGGATCTGGGCGTCGAGGAGCGCCCCGTGTTTGGTGCGCCGCGTCGTATCGATCCCGTAGCGGACGCAGAGCGCATCGAGGCTGTTGGAGGCGCCGGTATGCTTGCGCCGCGCCATCTGCAGCGTGTCGACCACCGCCCCCAGGTCGATCTGCGGCGGTCCGCCTTCGCCGAGCCGGGCGAACTCCATGTTGAGGAAGCCCACATCGAAGGGCGCGTTGTGGATCACGAGGGGGGAATCGCCGCAGAAGGCGACGAAATCATCCGCGATCGCCGAGAAGACGGGTTTGTCGGCCAGGAACGCGTCGGAGAGACCATGAACGCCGAACGCCCCCTGTGAAACGGGCCGTGTCGGATTGACGTAGCGGTGGAAGGTCACCCCCGTCTGGATGTGGTTGATGAGCTCGACGCAGCCGATCTCGATCAGCCGGTCCCCGTTCTTGGCATCCGTTCCGGTGGTCTCGGTGTCGAGGACGATCTCACGGAGCATGGTGCGGTCCATTCGAGGGGATACGAAGCAAGCGGTCAGGCCGTGCCTGCGCCGACGAGGCGTTGGATGAGAGCGTCCACCTGATTTTCGGCACCAGCAAGGCCAAGCCCCGTATCGATCACGAAGTCGGCGCGGGCGCGCTTGTCGGCATCGGGCATCTGCTTGGCGAGGATCGCGGCAAAAGCCGCCTCGGACATGCCGGGACGAGCCAGCACACGCTGCCGCTGAACCTCGGAATCCGCCGTCACCACCAGAACCGCATCGCATCTCGCCTCTCCGCCGGTCTCGAACAGGAGGGGGATGTCGAGGATCACCAGGGAAGCGTCGGCATGCTCGTCGAGGAAGCGCTGTTCCTCTCCTCGGACGAGGGGATGGATCGCGGCTTCCAGCCGGCTAAGAAAATCCGGCCGGCCGAGCACATGGTCCCGCAGGCGCGTGCGGTCAACGGAGCCGTCCTCCGCGATGGCGTCGGGGAACAGGTCTGCGATGAGGCGGGCGCCGGCTCCACCCGCGGCGTAGAGGCGCCGCACCGCCGCATCCGCGTCATGGATCGGGACGCCGCGCCGGGCGAATAGGGAGGCGGTGGTGGATTTCCCCATGCCGATCGACCCGGTGAGGCCGAGGATGAACGGCCGGCTCACCGCTTCGCGACCAGATCGGCGACGATGAGGGCACGCAGTTCCGGTGTGACCACGGGACGGGTCCCGAACCAGCGCTCGAAACCCGGCACGGCCTGATGCAGCAGCATGCCGAGCCCGTCGACCACGCGATGCCCTCGCACTGCAGCTGCCTCGAGAAGCGGCGTCTCCAGGGGCGAATAGACGATATCGGCCACGGCACATTCAGCCGGCAAACGATCGAGGGCGATGTCGAGGGGCGGCTTGCCGGTCATACCGAGGGAGGTGGTGTTGATGAGAAGCCGCGCGCGGCGGAGGGCATCGTCGAGCCCGTCCCAGTCGATGGCCTCCACACGCGAAGGGTCGAGTTCCACGATGGCCTCGGACCGCGAGCGCGTGCGGTTGGCAACCCGGATGCGGTTCGCCGGACCGTCGAGAAGGCCCGCGACGACGGCCCGTGCCGCTCCTCCCGCTCCGAGGATCACGACGTCTCCCGCATCGGCGCCGAGCCAGTCCGGTCCAAGGGTCTCGTCGAGATGGGCGGTGAAGCCGACGGCATCGGTGTTGTCGCCCACGAGACGGCCCTGCCCGTCGAAGGAGAGCGTGTTGACCGCGCCGATCCGCCGGGCGGACGCCGTCAGCACCTCGGCTCCGGCGAAGGCCGCTTCCTTGTGCGGCAGGGTCACGTTTCCGCCGGCGAACCCGGCAGCCTTCAGGCCGTGCAGGAAGACCTCGAAATCCTCCGGCGCCACGTCGATCCGCTCGTAGGACCCGTCGAGCCCAAGGGTCGAGAGCCAGTGTCCGTGGATCATCGGCGACCGAGAATGGGCAATCGGATGACCGACGACGAAGGCTTTGATCATGAAGGGGTCTCGCGGGGCGTTCGGGATCAGAAAGCAAGGCAGCCATGGCTGCGCAACCGGTCGAGCAATCCGGTCAGCGGGAGGCCGAGGATCGTGGCATGGGCGCCCTCGATGTCCGCGAACAGATGGAGGCCGAGGCCTTCCAGCTGGTATCCCCCCACCGTGCCGGTGACACGCTCATGCCCGGCGATCGCCAGATAGGTGTCGATGGCGGACGCGCTCAGATCCCGCATGGTCAGACGGGCCTCGTCGTGGAGGAGATCCGGCTCCCGTCCCGGTACGATGAGGGCGGCGGCGGAATGCAGAGAATGGGTCCTGTTGGATAGCCGGCTCAGCTGATGTTTCGCCGCGTCGAGGGAGGCGGATTTGTGAAACACCTCCCCCTCGCAGGCGAGAACCTGGTCCGCGGCCAGGACGATCCGGTCTCGGGCCTTTTCCGCGACCGCTCGTGCCTTGGCCAGGGCCAGTCGGCGAGCGAGATCGGCGGGGGCGAGGGGGCCTGAATCGGCCTCGATGCCGCGCTCGTCGACATTCGGGACCACGACCTCCACGTCGAGGCCGGCGGCTTCGAGGAGATGCCTGCGCGTCGGCGAGCCGGAGGCGAGGACGAGCGGGCGTTCGGGCAGCCAGAGGCGGGTCATGACGGATCTCGCTTCGCGTTTCACGCCACGAGGAACTTGAGCCGGTGCTCGCGGTGGAGATCGAGGATCGCGGCGGCGGTCTCCTCGATGGACCGCCTCGTGACGTCGATGGTCGGCCAGCGATGCCGGTTGCAGAGTTTGCGGCAAGCGGCGATTTCGTCGGCGACGGCGTCGCGATCGACATAGAGCGAGGTGTCATCCGCCTTCAAGCTCAGCAGGCGGTTCTGCCGGATTTGCACGATCCGCTCCGCGCTCGCCAGCAGACCGACAACGAGGGGCTTGCGGGCATTCTCGAGATTGGGCGGCACCGGCATGCCCGGCACGAGGGGGAAGTTCGCGGTCTTCAGCC
Organism: Methylobacterium sp. Leaf93; assembly: GCF_001422345.1. NCBI lineage: Bacteria > Pseudomonadati > Pseudomonadota > Alphaproteobacteria > Hyphomicrobiales > Methylobacteriaceae > Methylobacterium > Methylobacterium sp. Leaf93. The sequence continues at coordinate 726,696 of NZ_LMMS01000001.1, forward strand.
CGCGATTGGCCAGATAGATCGCGGTGGGCGTCTTCGAGGTCCGGCTGACGCCCACGAGGATCACATCGGATTCGTCGATGTCGAAGGGCAGGTTGCCGTCGTCATGCGCGAGGGTGAAGTTCATCGCGTCGATGCGCTTGAAATACTCGGCGTTCAGCATGTGCTGCGCCCCCGGCCGGGCCGTCGTCTCCGCGCCGAGATAGGATTGCAGCAAGGCGTGGACCGGCTGGAGCACGGAGAGGCAGGGCGAGCCGGTCTCGCGACAGGCCGCTTCCAGACGCTCGGTCAGGTCGTGCCCGACGAGGGTGTAGAGGACGAGGCCCGGCGCCGCCTCGATCTCGGAGATCACCCGTTCGAGCTGGGCCGAGGATCGCACCAGCGGATAGACATGCTCGATGGCCGAGACGCCCTCGTACTGGGCGGCGGCGGCGCGACCCACATTGATGAGGGTTTCGCCGGTGGAATCCGACACGAGATGGAGGTGGAAGTAGCTGCGACTCATCGGAAATTCCCATCCCAGGCCGGCGGACGGGCGTGAGGGATCTCCGGGTTATCCACCACACCTGAGAGCCGGAGTCGACAGGTGGGGATAAAGCACCCTTGTGAGGGCCGGGGGCGGAACCTTCCCCCGCGTTGTCGACTCTCGCGTCAACATGCAGATCATCAACCCTCGTCCCGATCCCGGTTTGGGAGATTCAGGGAGGGTTCGGGCACGGGGGACCCATCACGGCGCGCAAGTCGCTGATTAGACTTCCCGTTCTCGAAAGTTAGCGCGAACCCGTTAAAGCCCCGTTAACGGCGGTGGCGCGGGGATGGGGTGTGGACAAGTTCGCGGTCCCGTCATCCCCCGTCTAAAAGAAAAAACAGAGTCCTAGAATCTCTCTTTTCTTATTAGATAGACGGGACGGGGACAGGGATTTTCGGCCACCTTCAGAGGCTCTCGCAGGGAACAGGGCTTTCGGAAGTGGGCATCGGAGAAGCGGGGACGTCCTGCGGTAAAACAACGTCCCTCGGCAAAACATCTTCCCGAGAAGGGGCAGGGACGTCATAGCTCTGTTCCAAAGGGAGGGTCTCTCCCCAACAAGATGGACCGGGCGGATACGCGGATGACTCGACGTGACGGCACCGATCGTGCGCTGCTTCAGGTTCTCGACGGCAAACCGTCCCGGATCCCTCCCGCCTGGATGATGCGGCAGGCCGGGCGCTACCTTCCGGAATATCGCGAGGTCCGGGCCAGGGCCGGCTCCTTTCTCGACCTCTGCTACAATCCGGATTTCGCCACCGAGGTGACCCTGCAGCCGATCCGGCGGTTCGGCTTCGACGCGGCGATCCTCTTCTCCGACATCCTCGTCGTGCCGGACGCCCTCGGGCAGAATGTCCGCTTCGTCGAAGGGGAAGGCCCGCGTCTCGACCCGGTCCATGGCCGGGACGAATTCGCCCGCCTGAAACAGGCCGACGATCCGAGCATCTTCCAGCACCTGGAGCCGGTCTTCGAGACCGTCCGGCGCCTGCGCTCCGAATTGCCGGCCGAGACGACGCTTCTCGGGTTCTGCGGCGGTCCCTGGACGGTCGCGAGCTACATGATCGGCGGGCGCGGCACGCCCGACCTCGCTCCCGCCCGCGCGCTCGCTGATACCGAGACCGCCCTGGTGGAAGCACTCATCGACCGCCTGGTCTCGGTGCAGATCGAGTACCTGTCGCGCCAGCTCGAAGCCGGCGCTGATGCGGTCCAGATCTTCGAATCCCATGCGGGCTCGCTGCCGCGGGCGCCGGGTGCCACGGAGGACGCCCTCCAGCATTGGAGTTTTGCTCCCATCGCCCGCATCGTCGATGGGGTCAGGGCACGCGTGCCGGGCGCGAAGATCATCGTCTTCGCCCGGGGCTCGGGCCTCGAAGGCCATGCCCGCGTGATGGCGGAGACCGGGGCGGACGCCGTCGGCGTCGATTGGAGCGTCGATCTGAAGGCCCTGCGCGGTGCCGTGGCGCCCCGCACCGTGACCCAGGGCAATATCCACCCCGAAACGCTGATCGAGGGCGGTGAGGCCCTCGACGCGGCCGTGGACGGGGTGCTCGAGGCGACGGAAGGGCTGCCGCACATCTTCAACCTCGGCCACGGCATCACCCCACAGACGCCGATCGCCCATGTGGAGCGGATGCTCGCCAGATTGCGGCGCTGACCTCGGACCATGGTCGACACGCTCTATCCCTGGATCAAGGCGATCCACGTCATCGCCGTCATCTCCTGGATGGCGGGGCTGCTCTACCTGCCGCGCCTCTTCGTCTACCACGCGTCCCTGCCCGAGGGAGCTGGCTCCTCCGCGCAGTCCGAGACGTTCAAGGTCATGGAACGACGCCTGATGAAGGCGATCATGAACCCGGCCATGATCGTCACCTGGCTGCTCGGCCTGTTCCTCGTCTGGCAGAGCGGGTTCTACGCCTCGGGCTGGATGCAGGCGAAGTTCGCCCTGGTGCTCGCCATGAGCGGCTGCCACGGCTGGTTCTCGCGGATGGTCAAGGATTTCGCGGCCGACCGGAACGCGCGGAATCACCGTTTCTACCGAATGGTCAACGAGGTTCCGACGCTCCTCATGGTGGCCATCGTCATCCTCGTCATCGTCAAGCCGGGATTCGGATCATGATCGCATCGCATCGCTTCCGGGTCTCGTGGGGTGCCGCCGCACTGATGCTGGCCGCATCCGGCGCCGAGGCCGCGAGCTTCCCGTGCGAGAAGGCGGAAACGCCCGACGAGAAGGCGATCTGCGGCCATCTCCCCCTCAACGATCTCGACGTGGAGATGGCGGTCCGATTCGAGATCCTGCGCGGGCTGCTGCCCATGGGCGGAAATGCCAAGCTGCGCGACGACCAGGAAGCCTGGCTGCAGGAACGGCGCAGCTGCGCGGCGGATGTCACGTGCCTGACCAAGGCCTACGAGGCCCGCCTGAAGACCCTGCGCGGCGTCTTTTCGGAGTTTGCCAAGCAGGGGCCGCTTTAGGAAGCGGGCCCCACAGAGGTTCAGCCCAGCCGCGTGAGCAGCCGGTCGATCAGCGGGTTGTCCGGGCCGAAGGCGTAATCGATCCGCCTGACGCTGACCGCGCTCGCTCCCGATTTCACGAGATCGTCCACGAGGTCGAACGTAGCGTCCACCGGGCAGTGGAGCACGATCTCGGCGCTCCGGTTTTCCGGCACGCCGTAGGGCAGTTGCGCATCGTGCAGTGCGCTGATCCCGGCGAGGTCCAGATCGCCGTCGGCCGGCATCGCCGCGCGGATCTCGCGGGTGAGGCGGGCGCGCTCCTCCGCCGCGATCCGGCCGAGCACGGTGCGCAGGGCCTTCTTCTGGCTCTGGCCCCAGGGGGCGGTCAGCGAAGCGACGAGATTGGCCTCCGAGCGCAGGATGATGCCGTCGTCGAGGATCTTGAGGGCGTTGGCGGCGAGTGTCGCTCCCGTGGTGGTGATGTCGACGATGATCTCCGCCGAACCCGAGGCGGGGGCGCCTTCCGTGGCGCCGAGGCTCTCGACGATGCGGTAATCGGCGACGCCGTGCTCGGCGAAGAAGCGCCGGGTCAGGTTCACGTATTTCGTGGCGATGCGCAGGCGACGCCCGTGGCGGATGCGCAGTTCGGCCGCGACCTCGTCGAGATCGGTCATGGCGCGGACGTCGATCCAGGCCTGCGGCACCGCGACGACGACGGTGGCCTGACCGAAGCCCAGCGGCGTCAGCAACTCGACCTGGCCGCGCGCATCGGGAAGGCTTTCGCGGATCAGATCCTCGCCGGTGACGCCGAGATGGGCGCTGCCGCTGGCGAGCTGGTTGGCGATCTCGGAAGCCGAGAGGTAGCGCACCTCCACGTCCGGCACGCCGACGAGCTTGCCGCGATAGTCGCGCGCGCCCGCGCCTTGGGCGAGTTTCAGCCCCGCCCGGGCGAAGAAGGCGGAAGCGTTCTCCTGCAGGCGCCCTTTCGAGGGGACGGCGAGGACGAGGGGGCCTTCGCCCGCGTCTTGCGAAGCCTGGGGAGTCGGAACGGTCTCAGCCACGGGACGATCCTTCCGACGTGAGGACACGGGACAGCCAGACGGCGCAGCCCACGGCCGGGATCGGCGTGGGGCTGCCCAGATGCTGGAGCAGGCCGTCGTAGCGACCGCCGCCGACGAGGGGAGCGGCGCCGTGTTCCCGCGTCACCTCGAAGATGAAGCCGGTATAATAATCGAGGTTGCGGGCAAAGCTGCCCGAGAAGCGGAACCGCTCCACGTCGAGACCGTGCGCGGCCATGAAGCCGGTCCGCTCCTCGAACAGGGAGAGGGCGGCCTCCAGCGGCGCGTAGGTGACGCCCGCCGAGGCGGCGAGCTCGCGCATGGACCGGGCGGCCTGATCCGGATCGCCCGAGATGGCGCGGTAGCGCTCGACGACGGCGCGGTTCTCGGCGTTGAGCCCGGCACCGCCATTGGCTCGGGCCGAGGCCTTGGCGAGGAAGCGTTCCGCGATCTCGCCGGCGCTGCGTCCACCCACGCGGGAGATGCCGGCGATGGACAGCACATCCTCGACGAAGGCGCGCACGCCCTTGGGATCCTGTCCCTGGATCGCCGCCAGCAACCCGGCATGCGGGTCTTCCACACTCGCCACGGTGGTGACGTCGTCCAGCGAGCGGCCCGCCGCGAGTGCCCGCAACGTCCGCCGCTTGGCGGCCGGCGGCACATTGAGCCCATCGAGTAGCGCGTCGATGACGCCCATGTCGCCGAGCCTCACCGAGACCTCTCCGGCTCCGAGCAGGTCGAGGCCTTCGAGGGCGAGGCCGAGCACTTCGGCATCCGCCGCCGGGATGTCGGTGCGGCCGATGGATTCGATGCCGGCCTGGAGGAACTCCTCCGCCTCGCCGGAGCCGAGCCGGAAGACCGGGCCGAGATAGCTGTAATCGGCGGTGGCACCCACGCCACGCGCCAGATGCTGGCGGCAGACCGGAATGGTGAATTCCGGCCGCAGGCAGAGTTCCGCGCCCGACGCGTCCTGTGTCACGAAGATGCGCCGGCGGATGTCCTCGCCGGAAAGTTCGAGGAACGGCTCCACCGGCTGGAGCACGGCGGGCGTCATCGGGCCGTAGCCGCCTTGCGAGAAATGCGCGAGGAGCCGCGTTCCCTCATCCGCTCGCACGGTGTCGATCGGATCGACTGCCTCCGGTCTCGTCATGGTTCACCCGCCGCCTGATGCCGCGTCCTTTATCAACCGCGTCCGCTCTTGGCGACCATCAACCGCATCCGCTCTCGACGAACGGATACTGCGGTTTTTCAGAGCCAGCCCTGGAGCTCGCGGCGGACCACGTTCTCGATCACCTTCATCCCGAGATCGCTGTCGTTGAGGCAGGGGATGTAGGCGAAGCGCTCGCCGCCATTGTCCTCGAAATAATGGCGGTTCTCGCCGTCGAGCTCCTCCAGGGTCTCGAGGCAGTCGGCGGTGAAGCCCGGCGCCACGATGGCCATGCGCTTCACGCCGGATTTGGCGAGGGTCTGCACGGTCTCGTCGGTATAGGGCTTGAGCCATTCCTCGTTGCCGAAGCGCGACTGGAAGGTCGTGCGCATCCGTTCCGTCGAGAAGCCCAGGGCCTCGCGGATGAGACGACCCGTCTTCACGCATTGGCAATGGTAGGGATCGCCCTTGAGGAGATAGCTCTTCGGCACGCCGTGGAACGAGGTGAGGATCACCTCAGGCTCGAAATCGAGCTTGGCGAGGCCTTCGCGGATCGAGGTGGCCATGGCCTCGATGTAGACGGGGTCGTCGTGATACGGCGCCGAGACCCTCACGGTCGGCTGCCAGCGCATCTGCATCAGCGCCTTGAAGGCCTGGTCGCAGGCGGTGGCCGAGGTGGCGGCGGCGTATTGCGGGTAGAGCGGCACCAGCAGGATGCGGTCGCAGCCCTGGTCGAGGAGCGCCTGGATGCGCAGGGAGACCTCCGGTTTCCCGTAGCGCATGGCCCAGTCGACCACGACGGAATCACCCATCGCCGCCTGCAGGCGCTCGCATTGGCCCCGCGTGATGGTCTTGAGCGGACCCTCGTTGCGCTCGTTGTTCCAGACGGAGGCGTAGTCGCGGCCCTTCGGACCGGGGCGCTTCGTGAGGATGATGAGGTTGAGGATCGGCCACCAGATCAAGCGCGGCACCTCGATGACGCGGCGATCCGACAGGAACTCCTTGAGATAGCGGCGCATGGGCCAGTAGCTCGTGCCCTCCGGCGTGCCGAGATTCATCAGGAGCACGCCGACCCGGCCCCAGAGAACGGGCGGGTGGTCGGAGGGCAGGCTGGCGGTCGCGGAGGAGTTGGTCTGCAACGGCTTGATGTCCTTGAGGGACGTCGGTTCGACGCGTTCGTTCATCGGGTTCCCGAGCGCCCCGGCAGGGCGCGGTTTGTCAAAGCGGTCTTCGTGGCGCAGTTGTCTGGCGCAGCATATCTATCTAGAGCACGAGACCTGCCAGCGACCATCTCGTCAATGAAGGCGCGACATGCCGTCTCCCCGGTACTTCTTCAACCACTTCATGCCGTTTACCGGCTACCCCTATAAGGGGGGACCGACGGTCTGCAATCTGTGCGGATCGGCCGAGACGGTGACGGTGGCCGAGACCGACCGGCGCCTGAAGACCCTGAAATCCGTCGCTTGCGTCCAGTGCGGCCTGATTCGCACCGACCCGATGCCGACGCCGGACGAGCTGGCGCATTATTACGCCCATGCCTACCGGGCCGATTACCAGCTCGCCTTCGCCGGTGGTCCGCCGCGCCACCACCTCAACCGTTCGGCCCGTGAAGCGACCTTTCGCGCCGACCTGCTGGCGCCTAAATTGAAGCCCGGCGCGCGGGTTCTCGATTTCGGCTCGGGCTCGGGCGAGTTCCTGGCCGCGGCCCGCGCCAAGGGCTGCGAGGCCATCGGCATCGAGCCCGGTCGCGATTATGCCGCCTATGCTCGGGAGCATCACAAGGTCGAGGTCCTGGACGACGCCGACGACGGACGCTTCCCCGCCGGACATTTCGACGTGATCTCGACCCATCACGTGTTCGAGCACCTGCGCGATCCGGCCGTGGTGATGGAGCGCCTGTCGCGCTGGCTGAAGCCCGACGGCGTCATCTACGCGGCGGTGCCCAACATGGCCGCCACCGGCAAGCCGCCCCACGAGCGTTTCCACTTCGCCCATGTCCACGGCTTCGTGCGCGAGACCTTCGACCTCAACGCCCGCCGGGCCGGCCTCGTCCCGCATCCCGAATATTGGCGCGAGGACACCACCGTGGTCTACCGCAAGACCGACTCCCCCGTGGGCGAACTCGCCAATCCGGGTCTCGCCGAGCGTCTCGTCGTCGAGCTCAAGGGCACGCCGGCCGCCGCCTATCTCGTCTCCGGCGCCTGGATCTGGCCGATGCTCCGCCGCAACGCCAAGGCGGTGCGCGACGGTTTCGCCTCGCGTTGAACTCCACGTTCCGGCCTGATGCCGGGATTGGCTTCCCGATGTTGCAGCGGCTTCATCGATCGCGTCCACACTGACGACGGGTGGAATCTCGATCGCCCGGCCCTTCGGAGACCTGTCGCGATGCCTCGTCCTACCCGTCGTCAGACCCTGAGCCTCGGTCTCGGGGCGGGTCTCGCGGCAGGCCTGGCCGCGCCCGCCCGTGCCGGGGCGATCGAACCGACCTTCACGCTCCTCCTCGTCAACGACATCTACCTGATGTCCGAGGTCGAGGGCCGTGGCGGTTTCGCCCGCCTCAACGCTGTGGTGAAGGCGGAGCGGGCGCGCGGCGTGCCGATGCTCTACGCCCATGCCGGAGACACCTTGTCCCCGTCGCTGATGTCGGGGTTCGATCGCGGCGCGCATATCGTCGAACTCCTGAACATCGCGCCGCCGGATGTCTTCGTTCCGGGCAACCACGAATTCGATTTCGGGCCCACGACCTTCGCCCAGCGCATGGGCGAGGCGGCCTTTCCGGTCTTCGCGGCCAATCTGCGCGGTGCGGACGGCAAGCCGCTGAAGGGGATCCGCGACCGGATGATGGTGACGCTCGGCGGGATTCTGGTCGGCATCGTCGGCATCGCCCTCGCCAGCACGCCGGAGAAATCGCAATCCGGCGACCTCGTCTTCGGTCCCGAGATCGAGACGTTGCGTGCGGCGGCCCAGGCCCTTCGGGACGAGGGGGCCGAACTCATCGTCGGCATCTGCCATACGGCGCGCGTCACCGACGAGGCCATCGTGGCGGCACGGATCGTCGACATCCTGCTCTCGGGCCACGACCACGACCTCATCGTGCAGTATGACGGGCGCAGCCTGCTGGCAGAATCGAGTTTCGATGCGCGCTACGTCACCGCCATCGACATCGCCGTGACGGTAAAGGGCGCGGGCAAGGCCCGGACCCTGTCCTGGCACCCGACCTTCCGCATCCACGACACCGCCGACGTCACGCCGGATCCCGAGACCCTCGCCCTGACGCAGCGGCTCGAGGCGCGGCTGGCGAAGGAACTCGACGTGCCGGTTGGGACGATCAGCGCGCCCCTCGACAGCCGCATTTCGACCGTGCGCCTCCGCGAAGGCAGCTTCGGCAACCTCGTCGGCGATGCGCTCCGGGCGGCGACGGGGGCGGAGATCGCGATCACCAATGGCGGCGGCATTCGCGGCAACCGGCTCTATCCGGCCGGCACCGTGCTGACCCGGCGCGACATCCTCACCGAACTGCCCTTCGGCAACACCACGGTTCTGGTCTCCCTGACCGGCGCCCAGGTGCGGGCCCTGCTGGAATCGGCTCTGACCGATCTCGGACGTCCGGCGGGTCGCTTTCCGCAAGTCTCGGGTCTCGTCGTCACGGTGGATCCGGGGGCGGGGGCGGGACACCGGATCCAGTCCATCCTCGTGGACGGACAGCCCCTCGACGAGACGCGCACCTATACCGTGGCCTCCAACAACTTCCTCTATGATGGCGGTAACGGCTACGGCCTTTTGGCCGATGGACGCACCCTCATCGGCGCCACGGATGGCAAGCTCGTGGCCAACGAGGTCATGGCCTATATCGCCCGGCATGACCCCCTCTCCGTCCCCGATGGCGGCCGGATCGTGATCCGGTGACGGCGCCCGGCCCGCTGAGCCTCGCCCTCAACGAGTTCCGTGCCTCGGGCTCGTCCTGGCTCACGCTGCCGTTCTTCTCCGGTGGGGCGGCGGAGGCCGTCTGCGCGCGGGTCGACGAACGGATCGCGCAAGGGGCGAGCGTCCTGCCCTCCCCCGATGCGGTCTTCCGTGCCCTTACCCTGACACCGCTGGAAGCGGTGAAGGTCGTCATCCTCGGGCAGGACCCCTACCCGACGCCCGGCGATGCCAACGGCCTCGCCTTCTCCTATGTCGGCCCCCGCCGGCTTCCCGCCTCCCTCAAGGTGATCCTCGCCGAACTGCCGGGCGCAACGGCGAGCGGCGATCTCACGCCCTGGGCAAGACGGGGCGTGCTGCTCCTGAACTCGGCGCTCACCGTGGAGGCCGGCAAGTCCGGCGCGCACCTGCGCTACGGCTGGTCCGCCCTCACCGACGAGGCCGTGACGGCCGTCTCGGCCCGCCCGACCCCCGCGATCTTTCTGCTCTGGGGCGCACAAGCTCGCGCGCGGGCAATACTGATCGACCGCGAACGATGCGGGGTGATCGAGACCGGACATCCCTCTCCGCTCAACCGGCTGCGGGATTTCCCGGGCACGCGGCCTTTCGATGAGACCAATGCCTGGCTGGCAAGCCGGGGCCTTTCCCCTATCGACTGGTCGCTCGGTTGACGCGGTGAAACGGTCGCTTTGACAGGACGGCCCGGCAGTCTATCTCGGATGGGCAGCATAAGCGGATCGTAAGAAACCGCGCCGCCCCAAGAATACTCCCGAGGAAACGCCGTCCATGCGCCTGAAACCCGTTCTCACCCTGTGCCTTGCGGCCGTCCTGCTCGCACCGACTCTTGCACAGGCCCAGATCCGCAACGCGCCTCCGCCCCGTGCCCTGGAATTCGCCGCCTACATCTTCGCCGCCGCCAATGTCTGCGGCTACCAGATCGGCGTCGAACAATTCGATGCCCTGCTGCAGAAGCAGAATGTCAGCGCCGCCGATGTCGGTCCGCGTGGACCCTTCGGCAATAAGGTCCAGACGATCTTCGCGCTGATGTCGAATCAGATGCAGCTGAACCGCGAGCAGGCCTGCCTCGCGGTGGCCGGCGAGTACGGCCCCGAGGGCAATGTCGTGAAGAACGTGCTGCTTCCCATGGGCGCGGGCTCCCCGCCCGCCGAAGCGAAACCTCCGGTCGAGCCCAAACCCGCGCAGTAGACCCCGCCATTCCGTGCACGCATCGGGACGCATTCGCGTTCCGGTGCGGGATCGCCTATATCGGACCGATTCCAAGTCCGAAGGTTGAGTGATCCATGGCGACGGCGTCGGTCGACACCGCCGGCCGCGACGACAGCGTCGTGGCCGCAATCGAGAAGCTACCCGAGTTCCAGCCGGACGCCGTTCCGCCGGGCCGCTCGTCCCTCATCGGCCTCACCCGCGAGGAGTTGAAGGGGCGTCTGGCCGCCATCGGCGTGTCGGAGCGCGAGCAGCGCATGCGCTCGGGCCAGCTCTGGCACTGGCTCAACGCGCGCGGCGCCACCGATTTCGACCAGATGACCAATGTCGGCAAGGGGCTGAAGGCCGATCTGGCGCGGGCCTACACCCTGGAGCGGCCGGAGGTCGTCACCGAGCAGATTTCCCGCGACGGCACCCGCAAGTGGCTGCTGCGCATGGCGCCCACCGGCAAGCACGACCACAATCGCGGCGCCGAGATCGAGTGCGTCTACATTCCCGGCCGTGGGCGCGGCACCCTCTGCGTCTCGTCTCAGGTCGGCTGCACCCTCACCTGCAGCTTCTGCCACACGGGCACGCAGCGCCTCGTGCGCAACCTGACCGCCGCCGAGATCACCGCGCAGGTGGTGGTGGCCCGGGACCGGCTGAACGATTGGGTCGGCCAGAACCCGGTGGCTGCCGGCGAGGACGAGACCCGCCGCGCCGTCACAAACATCGTCTTCATGGGCATGGGCGAGCCCCTCTACAACATCGACAACGTCATCGATTCGGTGGGCGTGATGTCCGACCAAGAGGGCCTCGGCCTTTCCCGCCGACGCATCACCGTCTCGACCTCCGGCGTCGTGCCGCAGATGCAGCGGCTCGGCGAGGAGGCCCACGCCATGCTGGCGATCTCGCTCCACGCGGTGCGGGACGACCTGCGCGACACGCTGGTGCCGCTGAACCGCAAGTATCCCCTGGCCGAACTGCTCGCGGCCTGCCGCCACTATCCCGGCCTCAACAATGCCCGCCGCATCACCTTCGAATACGTGATGCTCAAGGGCGTCAACGATTCCGATGCGGATGCGCGCGAGTTGGTGCGGCTGCTCCAGGGCATCCCGGCCAAGATCAACCTGATCCCGTTCAACCCCTGGCCCGGCAGCATCTACGAATGTTCGGATTGGGAGCGGATCGAGCAATTCTCCGAGATCGTTTATGAGGCCGGCTATGCGTCGCCGGTGCGGACGCCGCGCGGTCGCGACATCCTCGCCGCCTGCGGCCAGCTCAAGAGCGAGACCGAGAAGCTGCGTGCCCGCGCCCGGATGATGCTGGAAGACGGGATCGGCGCCGAGGGCGTCTATGCCGGGGCCGATGACGACGAAGGCTGAGCGCGTCCCATGCGGTTCCTCGGCCGCCTGATCTGGGCGAGCCTCGCCCTGTGCTTCGCCATTCCCTGCGGGGCCCTGGTGCTCGTCGCCGCCATCCTGCTCGATCCGGTCTCCAGCGAAGCGCTGACCCGGATCGGCCTGTTCGGTTTCCTGCAGGGCATGACCGATCTCGCCTCCGGGATCGGACCCGACGTGATCCTCGTCCTTGCCGCCGGGCTGGCCAGGGCCGGTTTCATTCTGCTGGTGCTGCCGCCCGTGGCCATGGCGCTTATCGGCGAGGCGATGAATCTGCGCAGCGCTCCGGCCTATTCCGTCGGCACGGGGCTCGCTACCGCCCTCGTGCCCTGGCTCATGCGGGGCGCGTCCGGCTCCCTCGCCGCGCGCAACCTCGCCGTCGAGGGACGGGTGACCGCCTTGCTTTTCCTTGCCGGAGCGGTCGCCGGGCTGGTCTATGGCTGGATCGCCATACGCGACCGGCCCGTTGGGGCCTGAACGCGCACCGCTGCCGCTGCGTTGGCTGCGACGGGCATCGGCGCAGGATGCCGTGGGAGAGCCTCGCATGACGGATTGGGCATGACCGGACGTCGTTTCAGCCTCGCCTTGACCTTTCTCACGATCCTGTCCGGACCGGCCCTCGCCCAGGCGGTTCCGGAACTGCCGCCGATCCCCTCCGACGACGCTCGCATCCTCCCCGTCCTCGGGACCCACGGCATGGTGTCCTCGCAGGATGCCCTGGCGACCCGCGTCGGTGTCGCGATCCTGAAGGGTGGGGGCAACGCCGTCGATGCCGCCGTGGCGGTGGGCTTCGCCCTCGCGGTGACGCTGCCGCAGGCGGGCAATCTCGGCGGCGGCGGGTTCATGCTGGTCCGCCTCGCCGCCACCGGCGAGACCGTGGCCATCGATTTTCGCGAGACGGCACCCGCCGCGGCGACGGCGGACATGTTCCTCGCCCCCGACGGGCAGCCCGATCGCGGCGCATCCATCCGCACCGGCAAGGCCGTCGGCGTTCCTGGCTCCGTGCGCGGATTGGCCGAGGCGCACCGCCTCTACGGTTCCGGCCGCTTCACTCTCGCCGATCTCATTGCCCCGGCCAGGGCTTTGGCCAGGGACGGGATTCCCGTGGAGGGCGGGCTCGCTGATTCGCTGCCCCGCGCCGCCGACCGCCTCGGGCGCTGGCCTTCGAGCCGTGCCGTGTTCTTCCGCGACGGGCGTCCGCTCCAGCGGGGCGAGACCCTGGTCCAGCCCGATCTCGCCGCGACCCTCGCGGCCATCGCCGAACAGGGGCCCGATGCGTTCCATACCGGGCCGATCGCGGAGCGGATCGCGGCGGCGGCGAGACGCGTCGGCGGAGTGCTGACGTCCGCCGATCTCGCCGCCTACCAGCCGGCGCTCCGCCAGCCCATTCGGGGCACCTACCGCGGCTACGAGATCGTCTCGATGCCGCCGCCGAGTTCCGGCGGTGTCCATCTCATCGAGATCCTCAACATCCTCGAAGGGTTCGATCTCGCCGCCATGGGCGCGGGCAGCGCCCATGCCCTCCACACCCTCGCCGAGGCGATGAAGCCGGCCTATGCCGACCGCGCCACCTGGCTCGGCGACCCGTCCCGCTCGGAGGTGCCGGTGCGGGGCCTCACCGCCAAGGCCTATGCCGAGACCCTGCGCGCCGCCATCGACCCCGCCCGCGCCCGTCCGGTCGAGGCGGTGAAAGCCGGCGACCCGCTGCCTTACGAATCCGACCAGACCACCCACTATTCCGTGGTGGACCGCGCCGGGAACGCCGTCTCCACCACCACGACCCTCAACTTCTCCTACGGGCTCGGCCTCGTGGCGGAGGGAACCGGCGTCCTCCTCAACAACGAGATGGACGATTTCTCGGCCAAGACCGGGAGCGTCAATGCCTATGGTCTCGTCGGCGGCCCTGCCAATGCGGTGGCTCCCGGCGCCAGGCCGCTCTCCTCGATGACCCCGGCCATCGTGCTCAAGGACGGACGCCTCGTCCTCGTCACCGGAAGTCCGGGCGGCAGCCGCATCATCTCCACGGTGCTGCAAGTGATCGTCAACGTCATCGATTTCCGCATGAACCTCGCCGAGGCCGTCACCGCCCCGCGCATCCATCACCAATGGCGGCCCGACGTGCTGTTCGCCGAGGACGGGCTCTCGCCGGATACCCTCGCCCTGCTCCGGGCGAAGGGGCACGCGGTGCGGGTGGGATCGACCTCCGGCTCGGCCAATTCGGTGATGACGGGGGGCGGGCTCGTGGCGGGAGCCGCCGACACGCGCCAGCGCGGAACCCTGGCCGAGGGCGAATAGGGCGGTTCGGGTCGAGCGGATGGTGCGGCGGGACGGCGCGCGCTACAGGAAGGGCATCATTCCGGGTTTCCGATGCATATCCTTCGCTCCATCGCCTTCAACATCGTCTTCTACCTCGCCACCGCCCTCATCGCGATCGGCGGCTTGCCCGCCCTCGTCTCGGAGCGGGCCTGCATCCGGGTCGCCCGGTTCTGGGCCAAGGTGAGCCTGTGGCTGTTGCGCGTGGTCGGGGGCGTGCGCGTGGAGTTCAGGGGGTTGCACCACCGCCCCCCCGGCGCGCTGCTGGTAGCGTCCAAGCATCAATCCGCCCTCGAGACCCTGGCCCTCGTCACCGCCTTCCCGGATTTCGCCTATATCCTCAAGCGCGAGCTGCTCTGGATTCCGCTCTTCGGCTGGTTCCTGTCCCGTTCCGGCATGGTCGCCATCGACCGCTCCAAGGGCACCCGCGCCATGGCGGCGATGAACGAGGCGGCGGCCCGCGCCATCCGCGACGGGCGCCAGCTTATCATCTTCCCCGAGGGCACCCGCAAGGCGCCGGGTTCGCCCCCCGCCTACAAGCTCGGCATCACCCATCTCTACGCGGCGCTCGGCGTGCCCTGCCTGCCCGTCGCCCTCAACAGCGGCCTCTACTGGCCGCGCCGCCAGCTGACCCGTCGCCCCGGCACCACGGTGATCGAGTTCCTCGCCCCCATCGCCCCCGGCCTCGACCGCACGGCGTTCCTGGAGGAGATGCAGACTCGGATCGAAGCCGCCTCCGATGCCCTCCTGGCGTCCGGCCGGGCTGATCTGGCGGCACGCGGTCATGCCGTGCCCGAGACCGGTGCCGTCGCAGAACAATCCAGGACCGCGTGAGTGCTTAGTCTATCCACAGGCTGTGGATAAGCCGGTCGGAGGCACTCTGCGGAGAGCGAAAGCGCGACTCTTGACGGAAGGAAATTGTTAAGATTACTCTGGAACAAAGGGCGAACGGAAAAGCCGTCTTCGTTCTCACCCCGCAAGGTGCGGAACACGGCTTTCACCGATGCCCATCCTCTGATCCGGAGATCCATCCATGCGCGAAGTACGTCTCAGGACGACGGCCAGCCTGCGTGGAACTCCTGCCCTGGTGCTGAGCGCTTGGCGCGGCCGGTCCGGGCGTCGCTACGTCGTCGGCATCCATGACCTGGCCGAGCTCGAACTCGACGACATGGGCGAGGCGGTGGTGATGGCTGTGCGGCGGGACTCCGCCGGGATCGGCGAACTCATCGCCGTGGCCGCGGCCGGATCGAGCCCGCGCGAGCGGCTCACCCGCAACTGGATCGCCCGTGCGCGCCATGGGGGCGCCACGGAGATGCATGTCCACCGCCTGGCCGAGGACGAGGCTGAGCGGTGGGAGATCGTCGCCGATCTTCGTGTGGATCGGCCGATGGACCAGATCACGGGCGTCGCCGCCTGAATCGGCGGGCGGCCATGCTTTCGCCGCGTTGAGACCCGCCAAAGCTCAGTCACGAAGGACCCCCCGTCGACGGCGACGGGGCTTCGAGATCGAGGCGAGCGGACGATGGCGCAGGAACCGGATTTGGCGGCCAGGAAACGGCCATCGCGGACCGGCCTGTTCCTGCCCTACATTCTTCTCCTCGCCGTCGTCCTGATCTGGAGCGCGGGCTGGTTCTGGATTCGCGGAAAGGCCGAGTCCGAAATGGATGCCTGGATGGCCCGCGAGGCGACGGCCGGGCGCAACTGGACCTGTATTGATCGCTCGATCACCGGCTATCCCTTTCGGATCGAACTGCGCTGCGCCTCCCTCGCCTTCTCGCGGGCGGACAGCCGCTTCACCCTTGGACCATTGACCGCGGTGGTACAGGTCTATCAGCCGCGCCAGGGCATCCTGCAGGCGAGCGGGCCGTTCCACGTGGAACAGGACGGCCTCGTCGCCGACGCCACCTGGACCTCGCTGGAGGCGAGTTTCCACGGTACGTCCGACGGGTTCGCACGGGCCTCCCTGGCGATGGATGGACCGAAAGTCAGAGTGACAAATGCCGGACCGCAGCCCATCGACGTGGCGGCCAAGCACCTCGAATTCCACGCCCGGCCGACACCCGCCCGTTTCGCTACCGAGGGTGCCGTCGACACCAGCCTGCGGCTGACGCAGGCGAACGTGCCGGTCCTCGATCCTCTCCTCGGCAACACCGCCCCCATCGACATGGCGTTGGATGCCACGGTGAATCAGGCGGCCGTCATCCGGACGGGACAGGTGGCGCGCGAGCTCGAAGCCTGGCGCCGGGCCGGCGGCAGCCTCGACATCGCCCTGCTTTCCCTGGCCAAGGGCGACCGCCGCCTCCAGGCCCAGGGCAAGATCGCGCTCGACGACGAGCACCGTCCCGCCGGACAGATCGATATCCGCGCCGCCGGGGTAGAGTCTCTGGTCGGGCAGGTCATGGGCCAGCGTTTCGGGGCGGAGAAGGGAGCCCTGATCGGAGGGCTGGTCGGTAAGCTGCTCGGTGGCGGAAGTCGCCGCCAGGACGCCGAAACGGCCGCAGCGCCTGCGGCGACGGGAGATCCGTCCCTCAAGGCGTTGCCGCCCCTGCGCCTCACGGACGGACGCCTGATGCTGGGTCCGTTCCCGATTCCCAACGTCCAGGTGCCGCCTCTGTATTGAGCGGGCCGCTCGACCCCAATGCATGAGCCATGACGTCTCGGCAGGAGACGTTCATCCCTGCACGACCTCATCCTGAGGAGCCGAAGCGAAGCGGAGGCCTCGAAGGAGCCCTCCAGCTCGCGACGTGGTTTCTGGAACCCTCCTTCGAGGCCGCTGCGCGGCGCCTCAGGATGAGGTCGTGGGGGGGAGAGAATGGACGCTTTGCTCGGGGGGCGATGGCGAACCAGCCCCCACGGTCACACTCACCGGACGACCCCTACCGCTCGGAGACCGGTTCGTCCTTCGCCGGCTCCGGCGGGGTGCGGCTGCGGCCGAAATCCGCTTCCGCCGTCTCCTGCCCCAGGGCGACGATGCCCCGGCGGATGGCGCGGGTGCGGGTGAACAGCTCGAACAGCGCGTCGCCGTCGCCCCAGCGGATGGCGCGGGCCAGTGCCGCCAGATCCTCGTTGAAACGGCCGAGCATCTCCAGCACCGCGTCCTTGTTGGTGAGGAACACGTCCCGCCACATGGTCGGATCGGAGGCGGCGATGCGGGTGAAGTCACGGAACCCGCCGGCCGAGAACTTGATGACCTCCGATTGCGTCACTGCTTCGAGATCGGCGGCCGTGCCGACGATGTTGTAGGCGATGAGATGCGGCACGTGGCTGGTGATGGCGAGCACGAGGTCGTGATGCTCCGGCGTCATGCTCTCGACGATGGCGCCGAGCCCCTCCCAGAAGGCCTGGACCCGCGCGGTGGCGGCCTCGTCGGTGCCCTCCGGCGGGGTGAGGATGCACCAGCGGCCCGAGAACAGGGTCGAGAAGCCGGCATCGGGGCCGGAATACTCGGTGCCCGCCACGGGATGGGCCGGGACGAAATGGACGCCGTCCGGCAGATGGGGCGAGACGGCGGCGACCACAGAGGCCTTAACCGAGCCGACATCGGACACGATGGCGCCGGGTTTCAGATGCGGCGCCATCGCCTCTGCGACGGCACCCACGGCCCCCACCGGGACGCACAGGATGACGAGGTCGGCGCCGGCAATGCCTTCGGCTTCCCCCGTCGCCTCGTCGGCGAGGCCGAGAGCCCGCACACGCTCGACCACGGCCGGGTCGCGGTCGATGGCGACGATGCTCCGCGCCAGCCCGTATTGCCGCGCCCCTCGCGCGATGGACGAGCCGATCAGCCCGAGGCCGACGATAGCGAGGCGCTGGCAGACGGGTTTCGCCTCAGGCACGGATGCCGTCCTTCACGAAGGCGGTGAGCGCCGTGACGAAGGCCCGGTTCGCCTCTTCGCTGCCGATGGTGACGCGCAGCGCGTCCGGCAGGCCGTAGGACGTGACGCGCCGCACGATTACGCCGCGCGCGGCGAGATAGGCGTCTGCTTCCGCAGCGCTGCGGTTCGGCTCGTCGGGAAAATGGACGAGGATGAAGTTCGCCACACTCGGGGTGACCGCCAAGCCCAGCGAGGAGACGACCTCGGTCATCCAGGCGAGCCAGGTCTCGTTATGGGCGACCGCCGCCGCCACATGCGCTTCGTCGGCGATGGCCGCCGCCCCGGCCGCGATGGCGCTGCCCGACAGGTTGAACGGCCCGCGGATGCGGTTCACCGCATCGATCACCCCCGCCGGGCCCACCATCCAGCCGATCCTCAGGGCCGCGAGGCCGTGGATCTTCGAGAAGGTGCGGGTCATCACCACGTTCTCGGATTCGAGGACCAGTTCGAGGCCGGCGCTGTAATCGTTCGTCCGCACGTACTCGGCATAGGCCCCGTCGAGGACGAGGAGGACGTTCGGCGGCAGGCCCGCATGCAGGCGTCGGATCTCGGCGAAGGGCAGGTAGGTGCCGGTCGGGTTGTTGGGGTTGGCGAGGTAGACAATCTTTGTGCGCGGCGTGACGGCGGCGAGGATCGCGTCGACATCGGCGTGAAGATCGCGCTCGGGCACCACCACGGGCGTGCCGCCGGCGGCCAGGATGGCGATGCGGTAGACCAGGAAACCGTGCTCGGTGAAGATCCCCTCGTCGCCCTCCGAGAGATAGGCGTAGGCGAGGAAGGACAGGAGCTCGTCCGACCCGGCACCGCAGACGATGCGGGCGGGATCGAGCCCGTAGCGGAAGGCGATGGCCTCGCGCAGGCGCGTGGAGTTTCCGTCCGGATAGAGGGCGAGGCGGAACGCCTCTTCGCGCATGGCCTCGATGGCCAGGGGGCTCGGACCCAGCGGCGTCTCGTTGGAGGAGAGCTTGTGGACCTTCACAGCGCCCGGCGCGCCGCTCTTGCCGGGCACATAGGCCTCGATGGCGAGGATTCCGGGGCGGGGTACGGGACGGGACACGGGGGAAGCGGAGGACATGAGCGCGGGCCGGCTGGAGTTCAGGCTGCCCGTCTAACGCAGCTTGCCCTCCTTGACGAGAGAACCGGCCGCCTCCCGGCCCGTCGTTACACCCGGAACCGGGCGGCGTGGCTGCCGATCTCGTCGAGGCTTTCCACGATCGTGCCGGCCCGCTCCAGGGTCTCCCGCAATTGCCGGCCGCCGACCCCGCCCGGTACGGCAATGAGAAGGCGGTGACCGCCCGTGACGGCCGCGCGCGCCACCACCTCGCCGTAGAGGTCCTGCAGGGCACGGGCGCTCTCGGGCGTCCAGTTCTCGAGCCGGGCCGCGTGGAGCACCCAGTCGCGCTGGGCGGCGGCCGGATCGTCGAGGGGGTTGGCCACCACGAAGACCGGGGTTCCGGCGGGATGGGTCGGCCGCTCGATGAAGGGCAGCCGCGCGATCACCTTGGGCCGGCCTTCACCGACGAGGCCCTCCCACCACGGCGCCTCCGGGCTCGGCGGTGCGGAACCTTCGGGGTCGAGGCGGAAGATGCCGAGATCGCCGCGCGAGGCGGCCACGGCCTCGATCACCGCCGCGCAGGTGGGATGCGGCCGGTAGGGCACCGTGAATCCGAAATGGAAGCGCGCCGAGTCGCGCATCTGTGCGTCGCCGCCGGACACGTCCGCATGGACGCTGAACGGGGCCTGGACCCAGGTGAAGGTGGCGATGATGACCCGCCATATCCCCTCCACGGTGTCGAGGGGGAGCAGCCCGCGATGGCGCTCGGCCACGCGCCGCATCATCGAGGCCTCGCGGCCGGGCCGGAAGGCCGAGCCGCTGGCCGAGGTGCGCTTGACCGCGATGAGCCGGTCGATGATCGAGCCGCGCTGGATCAGCAGGGCATGCATCTCCGCGTCGATCCGGTCGATCTCGGCGCGCAACTCGGCGAGATTGTCGAGGGGCGGTGCGGGTCTCGTGGTGAAGCGCATGCGGGCAGTCGCGTCCGGCGGCGGGTATGGATCGGGTATGGATCTTGCCGACCCCGCATGAGGGAGACGGCCGATCGTGTCTACGTTTCCCGAAGCCCGAGGACCAGAGCACCGGTCGTGACCTTCTCGCGCGCGGCCCCTTTCGTTGACGCCCGTGCATACGCACATTACGCCCATATTCGTTCGGCTGGGCCGGGCACCGATGGGGATGGACCTTCGCGACGCGTCGATAGGGTGGCGACCGGCCGCCCCCCTCGCATCACCGCGAAAGCGAATCGGCGAACAACGCGCGAAGACGCCTGATGACCATGTCGCTCGACAGTCTCGCAAGGCCCGACGAGGGGAACCTCCGCCAGGACGGCATCCCGACGGATGCGCCGCCCTCCCTCGATCCGCGAAGCCCGGTGGCCTCGTTCGGCCTCGACGAACCGCTGGCGATGGATGCCGGCGTCGATCTCGCGCCGTTCCGGATCGCCTACCAGACGGCCGGCACCCTTAACGCCGACCGGTCGAACGCGGTGCTCATCTGCCATGCGCTCACCGGGGACCAGCATTTCGCCCACACCCATCCGGTGACGGGTAAGCGCGGTTGGTGGGAGACCCTGGTGGGACCGGGCAAGCCCATCGATACCGACCGCTACTTCGTGATCTGCTCGAACGTGATCGGCTCCTGCATGGGCTCTACGGGTCCGGCCTCCACCGATCCCGCCACGGGCAAGCCCTACGGCCTCGACTTTCCGCTGGTGACGATCCGCGACATGGTGCGGGGCCAGGCGATGCTCCTCGACCGTCTCGGCATCCGCGACCTGTTCCTCTGCGTCGGCGGATCCATGGGCGGCATGCAGGTGCTGCAATGGGCGGCGCTCTATCCCGACCGGGTCTTCGCCGCGATGCCCATCGCCACCGGCGCCCGCCACTCGGCCCAGAACATCGCCTTCCACGAGGTCGGCCGTCAGGCGATCATGGCCGACCCGGCCTGGGCGGAAGGACGCTACCTCGAAGCCGGCACGCGCCCCGCAAAGGGCCTCGGCGTGGCGCGGATGGGTGCCCACATCACCTATCTCTCCGAGCCGGCCCTGCACCGCAAGTTCGGCCGCCGCTTCCAGGGCGGCCATGCTCCGACCTTCTCGTTCAACGCCGATTTTCAGATCGAGAGCTATCTGCGCCACCAGGGCCTGAGCTTCGTCGAGCGGTTCGACGCCAACGCCTACCTCTACCTGACCCGCGCCATGGATTACTTCGACCTCGCGGCCGACCATGGCGGGGTGCTCGCCAACGCCTTCCGCAACACCCGGACGCGGTTCTGCGTGATGTCCTTCACCTCCGACTGGCTGTTTCCCACGGCGGATTCCCGCGCCATCGTACATGCGCTGAACGCGGCCTCGGCCTCGGTCGCCTTCGTGGAGGTCGAGAGCGACAAGGGTCACGACGCCTTTCTCCTCGACGAGCCGGTGATGTTCAACGCCGCCAAGGGCTTCATCGACGCCGCGGCCCGGGCGAGGGGCTTGTGACGTCGGTGAGCCGCGTGGCCCTCGCCCCCTGGAGCACGACCGACACGCTGCCGCGCAGCGACGGCGCCCGCGTCGACCATCTCGTCGTGCTCGGTCTCGTGCCGCCGAGCGCCCGCGTCCTCGATATTGGCTGCGGCGACGGAACCCTGCTCGCGCTGCTGCGCGACCGGCGCGGCGTCGACGGGCGCGGCATCGAGCTCTCCCGTGAGGGCGTCAACGCCTGCCTGGCGCGTGGCCTGCCGGTGATCCAGGGCGACGCCGACACCGATCTCGCCAATTACCCCGACGACGCCTTCGACGTGGTGGTCCTGTCCCAGACCATCCAGGCGACGCGCAACCCGCGCATCGTGCTGGAACACCTGCTGCGCATCGGCCGGCAGGTGGTGATCTCGTTCCCGAATTTCGGCCATTGGCGGGTCCGCTCGGAACTCGCCTTCCGGGGGCGGATGCCGGTGACCGAGCTGATGCCGGAGGAATGGTACGAGACCCAGAATATCCACCATTGCACCATCCGCGACTTCGTCGGCCTGTGCCGGACCGTGGGGGCCGAGATCGAGAAGGCCACGGCGCTCAACGCGCGCGGCCGGCCGATGCGGATCTCCATGCCGTGGTGGGTCTGGAACCTGTTCGGCGCGCAAGGGGTGTTCCTCCTGCGGCGCGGTGACGGAACGCCGTCCGACGCCAACTGAGGCGATCCGGGCGCGTACCCCTCCCGAAGAGGCCGGCGGCCGGCATGCGGCAATCTCCACCGATGGCCTGCGTGGACCGCATCCGGCATGAGGAGCGGCCGATGGCGCAGGAGGAGACAGCCTATTGAGAACCGGGGATCGAGACCGGGCAAACGGGGAAGAGCCGCGTTCGCCGACGATCACGCATTTGCAGCAGGCATCGAGCGGCCGGTCCTTCGCCCTGCAGTTGCTCATCGTCCTGGTCCTGCTCGCCACCGCGCAGACCTATGACGGATCGATCCACGGGCTGGGACACTGGATCGTCCTGTCGGTCTATGCCGGGGCCTCGATCCTCCTGGCGCTGCTCAGCCTGCGAACGGCGCCGGGTACCGGCATCCCCGTAGGCCCGAGCCGAGGGTGGCTCGGCTGGGGCTCGACTCTCCTCAATGCCAGCGTCGCGATCTACGTCCTCGTCGAGCACATGTTTCTGGGTGCCGCCGACACGGAGGAGGCTGCCGCCGCGGTCAGCCGGATCCCGGCCTTCCTGATCCTGCTGCAGACCGCGTTGACCATGCGCGTCTGGCACACCTGCATCTTCGCCGGTCTGGTGACGGCGGGGTGGGGCGGCGCCATCCTGTTCGTCTATCTCTCGCCCGAGAGCCAGCATCTGGGACCGCACGTCACCCTCGACGAGGAGGTTCCGGGCCTTCTCACCTTCATGGTCGCCAGCCTCGTAGTCCTCGACGGTGTGCGGCGGCTGACCTGGGCGGTGGCGGCGACGTTCCGGCTGGAGCGGGAGCGCCTGATCCTCACTCGCTTCGTGCCGGCCGCCGTCGCCGAGGATCTGGCGCAGGGCGGCGGTCCGGGCGAGGTCCAGGAACGGCATGCCTGCCTGTTCGCCCTCGACATCCGCGGCTTCTCGGCGCTGACGCGGACGCGGCCGCCCCAGCAGGTCGTGGAGGTCCTCATGGAGATGCGCGCTCTGACGCATCGGGCCGTGACGGAACGCGGCGGCATTGTCGACAAGTATATCGGCGACGGGGTGCTGGCGCAGTTCCTCGTCGGCCCTCCCCAGGCGCAGGCGCGCGCGGCCTTCACCTGTGCCGAGGCGGTCCAGCTGCGGCTGGCGGCCCTCAACCGGCGCCTCGCGGAGAAAGGCCTTCCCTCCTTGCGCGTCACCATCGCGCTGCATGCCGGCGACGTCCTCGTCGGCGTGTTCGACGACGGTCATCGCGCGGAATTCACCGTGCTCGGCCCAGCGATGAACACCCTCGCCCGCATCGAGGCACGGGCCAAGGCCGTGGACCTCTCGATCGCCATCTCGGAAGATTTCCGCGATCTCCTTGCCGGCTCCGGGGCGAGCGGTCTCAACTGGATCTCGGCCGGGACGGTGAGCGAGGCCTCTGGGCCCCGGCTCTACGCCGTCGCGCGCTGAATCGTATCCAGCCCGATGCCATCGGCAGACTCGTCACTGAGTGTCTCTCACAAAACTCCCGCTGCACCGTCGTGCCGTGAGCGAGAACCGACGGTGACCGGGAGTTTTGTGAGGCACTCTTAATCCCGCATGGTTCGTGTGCCGTGACACGTCATGGAGGAAAGAGACTTCCTATATCAGTTTCATGCAGAGAGAAGCGGGCCAAACATCTGGTCCGCACTGTAAAGGAACTTGTAAAACGCCATGATGAACCGTATCGCCGCCGTCGCTACCGCTCTTGTGCTTGGCGCTGCTTCGATCTCTTCTGCAACGGCGTTCGAGCGCCCCTCGCGCTACACCGCTTTCTCGCCCTATGACGTCACCGAGACGGGCTCCCTCAGGGAGGTCAGCCGCCCGCCCGCCTATCTCGGCTGCCCGATGAGCTCGGCCGCCGAAGGCAACGCCAACCAGCAGAATTTCCCGGTCCAGCAATACGGTCAGACCTCCGGCGGAAACCGCTGCTGATCCTTTGAGACGAGAGGGACGAACATGGTTCTGAAGGGCTTTTCCTACGCCATGATCGGTGCCTTCGCGGGCGGCCTGATCTGGACCATCGTCGGCACCGCGAGCGTCTTCCTGGCCTCGTAGGTCGGATCGTTCACCAAGACCGGAACGCTGTGCGGCGGGGCGAGAGCCCCGCCGTTTCCATGTCAGGGATCGCGCCGGATCTCCAGGGTGGCGACCTCGTAGGTGATCGCTGCCCCTCCCCTTTCGAACTGTCGGATGACCGTCCGCAATGCGCCGGGCGAGAGGGGACGGACGGTGCCCGGCGTTCCCGCCCCGATGGCGCGAAGCGAGCGGAGGAAGGCCCGGCCGTCGGCATGTTTCTCGACGACCGGCTCCAGGAACACGCCGCTCGTGCAGCCGGCGAACCGGAGTCGGGCCAGGGCCTCCGCCGTCGGATAGGACGGCGTAGCGGGGCGATGGCCGATAGCGTCATGCGCCGCGTGCCATTCGCGGAACGTGCCGGACGCCAGGGTCGTCACCGCGAGGAACCCGCCGGGAGCCAGCAGGCCGGAAAGGCGGCCGAGCGCGCTCTCCAGATCCTCGAACCATTGCGCCGCCAGGCTCGAACAGATCAGGTCGAAGCCCGGCGCCAGGCAGGGCCGCTCGCCGTCCATGACGAGAAAGGCCAAATCCGGGCGATGCTGCATGCGCTCGCGAGCCCGCCGGATCATGGCGGGGGACAGATCCGATGCCACCATCAGGCCGGGCGTCACATGAGCGAGGACGGCCCGCGTGAGGAAGGCGGTGCCGCAGCCGATCTCGAGAATGTGTGGCGACGGGGGAAGGGGCAGGGCGGCGATGCGCTGCGCCAGCCGCGCAGCGACCTCCGCCTGGATGATTCCCGCGGCATCGTAATCGTCCGCCCCGTCGAAGGCCCGGGCCACAGCCTGTTTCCAGGGACGCATCGGTGCCGTCGTCGGGATCATCGGTGAGGCTGCGATAGACCGGGCGCGGGGCGCGCTCAAGCGTCCCGGCGCGACTTGCGCTTCCGGCCGCGCAAGAGGGAAGCCTCGGCCGTCCACACTCATACACAGGTGAGCGATCACTCGGCATCGTTGACGAACGCTTTACGAAAAGCTGCCCATTGTTCCGACATGTGGCGTAGCGTACTCGCGTTTTCCGTTCTCGGACTTATCGGCGCAGGTCTCACCGGCTGTGGACGCAGCCCGTTCGAGAGCCGCGAGGCCTGGCGCGACCAGACCGAACAGGCCTGCAACGCCAAGCGGTTGGTAGAGACCACCGAATTCGTCACACCGGTGAAGGAGATCGCCGGTCCCGGCGTCTGCGGCATGCTGCAGCCCTACCGGATCACCCGTCTCGGAAAGGGCTCCGTCGCTCTGAAGCAGCGGATGACGCTGGCCTGCCCGGCCCTGGCCGAGGCCGAGGCCTGGCTGGCGGACACGATCCAGCCCGCTGCCAACCTGTATTTCGGCCAGCCCGTAGCTGAGATCAACGCCGGCTCCTATGCCTGCCGCGGCCGCAACAACCAGGCCGGCGCCAAGCTCTCGGAGCATTCGTTCGGCAATGCCGTCGACATCATGTCGTTCAAGCTCGCCGACGGCTACGTCATCACCGTGAAGGGCGGCTGGCGCGGCACCGAGGCCGAGCAGGGTTTTCTGCGCGAGGTGTTCATCGGCGCCTGCGCACGCTTCTCCACCGTGCTCGCCCCCGGCTCCAACGTGTTCCACTACGACCATATCCACGTGGATCTCGCCCGCCACGACCCGCGCGGCCTCAAGCGCATCTGCCAGCCGCTGCTGAAGTTCACGCCGCAGCTCGGCGCCGACGGCGTGCCCCGGCCGGTCTCGCGCCCGCGCCCGGTGGAGCGCCAGCCCGCCCCGCCCCAGGCCCCCCTCGATGTCGAGGAGGACGATCCCTACGGCGTGGCCCCGATGTCCTCGAACCGGACCCCTGCCAGGACGAGCCCGCAGGTCGCCCGCGCGCCCTCCCCCGCCCTGTCCGCTGCCGCCCCGTCGAATCGGGCGCCTTCCGCCTATGCCTCCACGCCGGCGGCCCGGCCGGTACCGCGCCCGCAGTCCTCGCGTCTGGCCTCCGCGCCGACCTATGCCGAACCGGCGCCGGGCTTCTCGGACGAGCCGCTGTCCCTCGCCGCCCCGGGCCTGTCGGACCCGATCTACTGAGGGCCGGACTGTGTTCCGGTCGCCCCAGGCCGGAATGAAAGCGATGCCGCCCGGCCTCTTGCGCTTGACACCGCCCGGACAGACGCCATCGTCCCCGGATGAACGGACTCCAGCGAAAAGACGCCGGCATGCGCCCGAATTCCCTCGTCACCGCCCTGGCCCTCGGCCTCGTCCTCGCGGGTAGCCTCCAACCCGCCTTCGCCCGCTCGGGCCGCGAGGAGATCACCCCCGCCGAGGAACGTGAGTTTCCCTTCGACGGGCAGATTCCGGGCTGCCAGGATTCCTCGGTGCTGGAGCAGATGTCGAGCCAGTTCGCCGAGAAGGAGGCGAAGTTCTGGAACTCGAGCCTCACCATCGTCGGCTATGACCGGATCGAGCGGACGGCCTGGCGCCCCTGGGGCCTCGACACCTACCCCCGCCGCTTCTGCAGCGCGGTGGCGACCACGTCGGACGGGATCAAGCGCAAGGTCGATTATTCCGTCCGCGAGGGCCTCGGCTTCATCGGCGTGACCTGGGGCGTGGAGTTCTGCGTCCACGGCCTCGACCGCAACCTCGCCTATGCCTACGCCACGGCCTGCCGCGAAGCCCGTCCGTGAGACGAGTCGCCGCGCTCGCCGGACTGGCGCTGACGGCTTTCGCCGGAACCGCGCAGGCGCAGGGCTATGGACGCGGCGGCACGCCCGGCGAGTTCGATTTCTATGTGCTGGCCTTGTCCTGGTCGCCGACCTATTGCGAGACGGCCGGACGGCGTGACGCCGACGGCCAGTGCCGGCCGGGTCGCGGCCTCGGCTTCGTCGTCCATGGGTTGTGGCCGCAATATACGCGGGGCTACCCGTCCGACTGCTCCTCCGTGGAACGCTCTCCCACCCGCCAGGCCATGGACCTGGCCGGCGAGGTCTATCCGAGCGAGGGGCTCGCCCGCCACGAGTGGCGCAAGCACGGCACCTGTTCGGGCCTCGATCCGATGTCGTATTTCAAGGCCGCCGCCCAGGCGCGGGAAGCGGTGACCATCCCGGCCGGCTTCGTGAAGCCCGATTCCGACACGCGCATCGCCCCCGTCGATATCGCCCGCCAGTTCGTGGCGGCCAATCGCGGCCTGCGCCCGGACATGATGTCGGTCACCTGCACCCGGGGAGAGTTGCAGGAGGTGCGGATCTGCTTCACCAAGGATCTGCGCGGCTTCGCGCCCTGCCCCGAAGTGGCGCGGCAGAATTGCCGTGCGGGCGAGATCGCCGTCGACGCGAGCCGGTGAGGCCAGGAACCTGCGCCCATGAACTACAGGCACGCCTTCCACGCCGGTAATTTCGCTGACGTGCTCAAGCACCTCGTGCTGACGCGTGTGCTCCATCATCTCCAGGCCAAGCCCACGGGCTTTCGTGCCATCGACACCCATGCGGGCCTCGGTTTCTACGACCTGACCGGTGACGAGGCGGGGCGGACGGGTGAGTGGCACGATGGCTGGGGCCGCCTCGATACGCCCTTCCCCGACGAGGTGGAGGCGCTGTTCACCCCCTATCGCGAGGCCGTCGCCGCCACCCAGGCGCGCCATGGGGCGACTATCTATCCCGGCTCGCCGGCGATCATCCGCGAATTCCTACGGCCCAGCGACCAGGGCGTCTTCGTCGAATTGCACCCGGCCGATGCCGAGCTCCTGCGCGAGCGCTACAACCAGGATCCGCGCACCAAGGTGATGCATCTCGACGGGTGGACCGCCCTCCATGCGCTGATCCCGCCCCCCGAGCGGCGGGGCGTCGTGCTGATCGACCCGCCTTACGAAGAACTCGGCGAAGTCGAGAAGCTCGGCGCGGCTCTGGCCAAGGCCGTCGCGAAATGGCCGACGGGCATCTATCTCGGCTGGTATCCGATCAAGGACGCCGCACTCATCGACCGCATGGTGGCGGGACTCGACCGCTCGCTCTCCCGGCCCGCTTTGCGCATCGACCTGATGATTTCGGAGCCCTATCCGAACCGTCTCAACGGAAACGGCCTCATCGTCATCAACCCGCCCTGGCGTCTCGCCGAGGAGGCGGCCCTGTTCCTGCCCGCCCTGGCCGAGCGGCTGGCGCGGGGCGATTACGGGGCGTTCCGCTGCGACGCGTTCGGCGTCGAGGCTTGAATCCTGTCGTGAAGGTCGTCCCGTCGATGAATTCCGCGATTCCCATCGCCAGCGCCGCCATTCCGGGCAGCGTCGAGACGATGCGTCTCGTCCGCTATGACGATGCCTACTCGATCATGGTCGGCACGGCCGAACTGATGAACGACCGGCACCGCGATTCGGAGCGTGCCCTGGCCACGGTCACCTGCGCGCGGCTCGAGGGAAACCCGGCGCCGAGGATCCTCATCGGCGGCCTCGGAATGGGGTTCACCCTGCGTGCCGCCCTCGACACCCTCGGCCCGCAGGCGGAGGTCGTCGTGGCCGAACTGATGCCGGCGGTCATTGCCTGGGCGAGCGGACCGCTTGCCCATCTCTTCACCGGGAGC
The DNA here is from genome assembly GCF_001422345.1 of Methylobacterium sp. Leaf93. NCBI lineage: Bacteria > Pseudomonadati > Pseudomonadota > Alphaproteobacteria > Hyphomicrobiales > Methylobacteriaceae > Methylobacterium > Methylobacterium sp. Leaf93. The sequence goes on from NZ_LMMS01000001.1 coordinate 755,391, forward strand.
CTCGACGATCCGCGCGTGAGCCTCGTCGAGGCCGACGTGAACCGCCTCATCCAGTCGGGACAGGCTCAGTACGATGCCATCCTCCTCGACGTCGACAATGGCCCCAAGGGGCTGACGCGCCGGGAAAACGACCGCCTCTACGATGGCTGGGGCCTCAAGCGGGCGCATTATGCCCTGCGACCGGGCGGCATTCTGGCCGTCTGGTCCGGGGGGCCGGACCGCCGGTTCAAGAAGCGGCTCCGGCGCTTCGGCTTCGATGTCGAGGAACACCGCTATCCCGCCCATCCCGGCGGACGCCGGCACGTGCTCTGGATCGCCGTAAGGACGAACGTACAAGCCGAGGCGGGCCGGCGGAACGGGTAGTCCCGTCGCCGTCCCGTCCCGCCGGGTCGATCTCAGTAATTGTAGGACCGGCGGGGATAGGCCTGGTTCGGTGCGTAGCCGGCTCCACGCTGCTGCACCCGCGAGCCGTACTCGATCTCACGCTGCTGCTTGGCGCGGCGATTGGCGAGATAGCGACCGCCGATGCAGCCCGCGACCGCACCCACCACGCCGCGTTCGGCCAGGTAATGCCCGGCGAGGCCGCCGATGATCGCGCCCTTGATGCAGCCTTTGGCTTCGGCCGCTCCCGTGCTCGCCACGGTGAGCAGCACCAGGGCCGAGAGCGTTGCAACGATGCGCATGATCATCCTCCACGATTGTGCGGGGAGGAAACACCGGCCCGGAGCTTAGCGTTCCGGGCTTGGTTCGGCGGGATCGCGAGAAACCGCGTTGCGCGGCGCGCCGGCCTCAAGCGGCAACGCGCCCCTCCAGCGGGAACACCTTGGCGGGGTTCATCAGCCACTTCGGATCGAACACGTTGCGGACCCGCATCTGCTGGTCGAGGTCGGCCTGCGCATATTGGAAGCGCATGAGCTCGCGCTTCTCGATGCCGACACCATGCTCGCCGGTGAGGCAGCCGCCGACCTCCACGCAGAGCTTCAGGATCTCGTCGCCTGCGGCCTCCGCCTTCTGCAACTCGCCGGGCTTGTTGATGTCGAACAGGATGAGGGGATGCAGGTTGCCATCGCCCGCATGGAACACGTTGGCGACGCGAAGGCCCTTGTCGGCGCAGATCGCGCCGATGCGCTCCAGCACCAGCGGCAATTGCCCGGTGGGGATCGTGCCGTCCATGCAGATGTAGTCCGAAATCCGGCCGGTGGCGCCGAAGGCGGATTTGCGGCCCTTCCAGATCGCGGCGCTCTCGGCTTCGGATTTCGAGACCCTGATGCTCGTGGGCCGGTAGTCGCGGGCGATGGCCTCGATCCGGGCCAGCATCGCCTCGCATTCCTCGTCCGAGCCTTCGACCTCGATGATCAGCATCGCTTCGGCATCGCGCGGATATCCTGCCTGCGCGAAATCCTCGGTGATGAGGATCGCCTCGCGGTCCATGTACTCCATGGCCACGGGGATGATGCCGGCAGCGATGATGGCGGCGGTGCAGGCGCCCGCATCCTCTACCGAGGAGAAGCCCACCAGGGCCGGGCGCGCGCCTTCCGCCGCGCGCAGGATGCGCACCGTCGCCTCGGTGACGATGCCGAGCTGACCCTCCGAGCCGCAGATCAGGCCAAGGAGGTCGTAGCCGGCGCTGTCGAGATGGGCCCCGCCGATCTCGGCCACGGTGCCGTCGTTCATCACCAGGGTGACGCCCAGAAGGTTGTTGGTGGTCACCCCGTATTTCAGGCAATGCGCGCCGCCCGAATTCATCGCGATGTTGCCCGCGATGGTGCAGGCGAGCTGGCTCGACGGGTCCGGCGCGTAGAAAAACCCCTCGTGGCTGACGGCGCCCGAGATGGCGAGGTTGGTCAGGCCCGATTCGACCCGCGCGACGCGGTTCTCGAAATCCACGTCGAGGACGCGGGTCATCTTGGCGACGCCGAGGATGATCGCGTCTTCCTGGGCGATCGCCCCGCCGGCGAGGGAGGTGCCGGCCCCGCGTGCCACCACCCGCACGCCGTTGGCGTGGCAATAGGCCATCACGGCGGAAACCTCGGCGGTGGTCGAGGGCAGGACCACGGCCAGCGGCATCTTGCGATAGGCGGTCAGGCCGTCGGTCTCGAAAGCGCGGCGCTCGTCCTCTGTGACGATCAACGCCTCGGCCGCGACGAGCGGCCGCAGGCCGGCGATGATCGTCTCGCGGCGGGCAAGAATATCGGGATCGGGCATGGGAAAGGCGATCGACATGGGCGGGCGCTCCTCGACGCATCGACCTGTCTTCAGCCACCGCTCAGCTTGGAAGGACTAAAAACGAGCCGTGAACCGTTCAGGACAATGGAATTGGAAGATATCTAAACGATAACCGGTTTCGATGCATCAGGATCGGATGCGTCGACGTTTCCGGAGGGCGGAAGGGCCGGTTTCGGGCTTCGTTTCGCCGCACGGACCCTAGGCGAGTTTGGAACGTTCCCAGTCTCGATCTGTTCTAAAACCAAAAGCTCTGCCATAAGCTCGGCTGGCTTATGCCGCCCAACGGAGGAAAAAATACAATGCGTCACCTCATCCTCGGCGCCGCGCTCGCTCTGATGCTTCCGATCTCCGCACAGGCCCAGGAAGCCGGCGACGCTGCAGCCGGCGAGAAGGCGTTCGCGCCTTGCAAGGCCTGCCACAACTTCGTCAAGAACGGCGTCGGTCCCGACCTCAAGGGTGTCGTCGGCCGCAAGGCTGGCACCTACGAGGGCTACAGCTACTCGGCCGCCCTCAAGGGCTCGGGCATCACCTGGGACGAGGCGAACCTCAAGGAGTGGCTGAAGGACCCGAAGGCCAAGGTGCCCGGCAACAAGATGGTCTATCCCGGCCTGAAGGACGACAAGAAGCTCGCCGACGTGATCGCCTATCTCAAGACCCAGAACTGAGCGTCGAATCCGGTCCTTTTAGGACCCGTGATCGGAAAGGCCGCTTCCCCTACCGGGAGGCGGCCTTTTTCCATTCCTCGTACGGCTCGGGGACCGTGGACGCCGCCGCCGTGCCGGCCACGTTGTCGTGAAGCGCGCCCCGCAGCATCACCAGGGAATCGAGGAGCGCCTGGCGCCCATCCTCCGACATCCCCGTCAGGGCTCCGGCAAGGCCGGGGACGCAATCCATCCGCCCCTCCAGTTCGCGCCCTTTGGGCGTCAGGAAGATGCTGACCTGCCGTTCGTCGGCCCGGTCACGGGCGCGGCGGACGTGACCCGACGCCTCCAGACGCTTCAGCAGGGGCGTGAGCGTTCCGGAATCGAGGAACAGCTTGGTTCCGATCTCCTTCACCGTCAGCCCTTCCTGTTCCCAGAGGACGAGGAGGACCAAGTATTGTGGATAGGTGAGGTCGTGGGCGGTCAGGAGCGCCCGGTAGGCGCGCCCGAAGGCGTGGGCCGCCGAATAGACCGCAAAGCACAACTGACCGTCGACGCCCCGCCCCGGGGTCGGTACGTCGTCGATGGCGGCTGCTTGCGTGGTGCGTCGGCCTGCCATTCCTGGGGCCTCCCTCATGTTGGTCGGGTCCGGTGTCGGGTCCGGCCCAACTACCCTATCTAATTGATAATGCGGAATGGTCACCAGCGTTCACGCTACTCTCGCATAAGGGTTGCGCGCAATCTTGTTTGGTGCCATATGGAATATCAGTTGCGCGCAAGCTAGTTTCGGTTTTCGACCGGATCTCGTGATGGTGGACGTTTCCCACCGGCGGACGGGTTTCCCTGTCCCCTCGAGAGACCATCTTTCCTCGACGCGACCCCCTTCGATCTCAAGCAGGATGACCGACCATGAAGGCACTCTACACCGCCCACGCCCATGCCACCGGCGGCCGTGAAGGCTCCGCCTCCACCGACGACAAGGCCGTCGACGTCACCCTGGTGACGCCGAAGGAATTGGGCGGCGGTGGCGGCAACGGCACCAACCCCGAGCAGCTCTTCGCCACGGGTTATGCTGCCTGCTTCCTCGGCGCGATCAAGTTCGTGGCCGGCAAGGACAAGGTGAAGATCCCCGAGGACGCCAAGGTCGAGTCCTCCGTCGGCATCGGCCCGCGTGACGACGGTGAGGGCTTCGGTCTCGTCGTCACCCTGAAGGCCACCCTGCCGGGCATCGAGCGGGACAAGGCCGAGGATCTGGTGAAGCGCGCCGACGTGGTGTGCCCCTATTCCCACGCCACCCGCGGCAACATCCAGGTCGATATCAGCGTCGCCTGAACGCGCTCGTCACGAAACCGGAGGGGCCTGCGTCCCTCCGGCTTCCTACTTCCGTCAGGCCGTCGTCACGGTGAGCACGGTTCCTTCGATCCCGGTGACCCGGATGCGGGTGCCGGCCGGTGCATCGGGACCGGAAACGCGCCACAGCGTGTCATTGACCCTGATCCGTCCGAGCCCGTTCGCGATCGCGGCGTCGAGGTGGAATTCCTGGCCGATCAGGCCCTGCGCGCCCCGGTTGAGGCTGTTGGGACGCCCGGTCATCCGCTTCTGCGCGAGCACGACGAGTCCCACCGACAGTACGGCGAACAGGATGATCTGCGCCTGCCACGGCATCGGCACCACGGCGACTTCGAGCCCCGTGACCACGGCCGCCGTGCCGAGCCAGACCAGGAACACGCCCGAGAGCGCGAGTTCCGCTCCCATCAGGACCAGCCCGATCAGGATCCAGGTCCAGACCGGTCCCAGCGCCGTCACGCCATCGACGATCACGCGGCCCCTCCCCCGCTCGGGCCGATCGTCGGCGGCAGGCCGGACGGTTTTCTCTGCTGCGCTGCGCCCTCGCCGAACACGCCGCGGGTGATCTCCGCGATGCCACCGAGGGTACCGGCGAGGGACGCCGCCTCGATCGGCACCACCACCACCCGCTGGTTGGGCGCGGTGGCCAGCGCCTTGATTGCGTCCACGTATTTCTCGGCCACCAGGAAGTTAGCCGCCGCGAGGTCGCCTTGTGAAATGGCCTCGCTGATGAGGCTCGTGGCGCGGGCCTCGGCCTCGGCGCTGCGCTCACGGCCCTCCGCATCGCGGAACGCGGCCTCGCGCCGCCCTTCGGCTTCGAGGATGGCGGATTGCTTACGGCCTTCCGCGCGCAGGATATCGGCCTGACGATGGCCCTCGGCTTCGAGGACGGAGGCGCGCTTCTCGCGCTCGGCCTTCATCTGGCGCGCCATGGCGCCGGCGAGATCGGCGGGGGGCAGGATGTCCTTGATCTCGATCCGGGTCATCTTCACCCCCCAGGGTGAGGAGGCCGCATCCATGACATGGAGCAGGCGTTCGTTGATCTCGTCGCGGTGGGACAGCAGCTGGTCGAGGTCCATCGAGCCGACGACGGTGCGGATGTTGGTCATCGTCAGCGTCATCATCGCGGTTTCGAGATTCGAGATCTCGTAGGAGGCCTTGGCTGCGTCGAGGACCTGGTAGAACACCACCGCGTCGATCTTCACCCCCGCATTGTCGCGGGTGAAGGCCTCCTGGCTCGGCACCTCGATGACCTGCTCCATGACGTTCACGCGCCGTCCGATCCGCTCGATATAGGGGGCGATGAGGCCGAGCCCGGATTCGAGGGTGCGCGAGTACCGGCCGAACCGCTCCACCGTGTAGACGTGGCCCTGCGGGATGATGTTGATGCCGATGGCGAGGGTAACGACCACGAGAATGACGAGCGCCACCGCCACCACGCTCAACCCGATCGAGAGATCCATGCCTGTCCCCACTGCCCTTCCGGATGGGACATTGAGGCCGAGCGTCTGGCCCTATGCAAGGTGAATCGTCCTCGCGTCAGCGCGCCCAGACCCCCAGGCGCTCCGTCCGCGCACGGTCCTCGGCGGCGACGAGATCGGGGGTGGCTTCTGAGGAGGCACGGCCTCCGCCGTTGAAGAGCACGACTTCCGATAGGTCCCGGCCTTCCACTGCGCAGAGATAGGCGGCACTTCCGGCCACGGGCTGGCAGGTCACCGGGCGCCCCGCGAGGTAGCGCGTCAGTTCCTCCGGCTGTCCGCCGCGGACCCATTCCACCCCGAACAGGCGCACGAGCTTGCCGCCGACGCGCAGGGTCGCCGTGTCGATCACCTCGGTCTTGCCGGTGATGGCGTTGGACGGCTCCGCCGGCTTCGTCCGGCTCTCCTCCGCCGAGGGTGGGCTCGGCTCCTCGGCGGGAATGCCGGGGGGCGCCGTCGGGGACACCGTTTCGCGCGGATTGGCCATGGTGGAGGGCCGGTTCTGTGCCGACTGGGTCTCGGTCGGCGGTGTCGCCGGGGCCGGATCCTGCGCCTTCGCCTCCTGCCGGGGAGCCTCCGCATCGGGGGCGGAGGCCGGCCTGTCGTCCCCGCCGCCCTGGGTGAGGAGCAGGACGAGGGCGAGGCCGCCGAGCAGGCCCACGCCCGCGAGCGTGCTCGGCCGGGTGAGGATCGTGCCATCATCCCGGCGAAGGCGGCGCAGCCGGTCGCCGGCGCGGGCGACGAGCCCGGGCCAGCGGGCCGGTTGTCCTCCCTGAACCGGCGTCGCCGAGGGAGAGGCCGCAGTATCCCCTGCGGCGAGGCCCGAGAGACGCTCACGGGCGATGGCGACCGTCTCGCGGGCCCTGTCGCCGAACGAGGCACCGATGCGCATGCCGCGTTCGCGCAAGGTCGGTTGCGGGCTCGACCCCTGCCCACCGGTGGGGCGATCGGCCAGAGAGTGACGGATGGTGCTCAGCGTTCCCGCCAGACTCGCAGAGACAGTAGCCGCGGCCGATCGTCCCCTGGCGACCGAGCGGGCCATCACCGAGCGGGCTCGTTCGGATTGCGATCCCACGAACCGCGCCGTCGCCGCCTTGATCTCGTCCGACGCGGTGGGCTCGGGCGGCATTTCCACCACGGGTTTCGGCGGCACCGGCACGAAGAGAGCGCCATGGCGCTCACGCAACTCGGCGAACAGGTCCTCCAGGGTCGGTGGGCCGGTCTCACCCTGTCGCGGTGCCCCGGTGCGATCGACGACCCTGTAGAAGGGCGGTTCGGCGGCGGGCTCGACCACGGCCTCGGCCAGGAGCTGCAGCGTCCGGCGAGCCACCGGAAACGCGTCCTGGCGGCGGATCTCCGCTTCGATCATCGACCGGATCGATTCCCGTGCCGCACGCGCGGCGACGATGGCCGGAGCTTCGGCTTCGTCGGACAACGTCGTCGGGGATGTCTTGTCCGATGCGCGTGACGTGTTCGTCGCGCGTGTCTTGGCTGCGGTCGCGTTCATCGATTGGACTGTGGCTCAGGCACCGGGCCGTGTCGATGCGGCGGCGCTCAGCGGACCCGGTGCGAAGCGGCGCAGGACACGGCTCGACTCGGATATGATCACCGGGCGCGGTCCGGCGAAGGAGATTTCCAGGGTCAGTTCCGCCACGCCCTGCGAGCGGGCACCGTTCCTCGGATTCGCTGCACGGAAATCGAAGGTGGAGCGCACGATGCAACTGCTCGTGCCGACGCTGCAGGCCGTGCGCGGGGACCCGTCCTGCACCACGTAGCGGCGGTCCGGCCAGCGTCGGACGAAGCGGCGCTTCTCCGCCATCAGCGCTGCCAGCGACAGGGTGCGGCCGTGGAAGCGCACGGACTCAGCATAGAAACGCGGTGCGGCGGCGACCATGCCGTCGCCGGGCTCGGAGATTGCGTCGAGATAATCCTCGTTCAGCCTCTGGGCCTTGCGCGCCCATTCGGGAAAGCGGTCCTCGGAGGCCATCGCCATGGCCGGGGACGGTGCGCCCGGGGAGACGGTAAGGGGAAGGGCGTTCGGCGGAACCTGCGAGAGGCGGCGGGGGGAATGCCTGATCCCAACCTCAGCGTGGCGGTTGCCGCGACGTGTCCGCCGTGGTGCCTCCGCGCTCCTCTCCGCGACGGAGGTCGCACTCGGCGTAATCTCAGGTTTCACCGCTTGGGCCGGGCTCGCCTGGGGGGCCTCTTGCACGGCCTGGGGCGAGGCGGGCTTCGCGTCGCCCGTCGGTTCGGGCTTCGTATCGGCCTTGGCAGGAGGATCGACCCAGGCCGGACGGCCCTGTGCCCCAGCACTACCGGTGGACATCAGAGCCCCGAGGAGGGCCGCCGAGCAAGTGGAGAACAATCCGTAGCGCATGGCATCTCACCGCTGTCGCGAGCGACGTGGAGGGTGGGCACGACCGCATGACAGCGTCCGGCCAGAGGGAAACGTCAAGGTCGGGCGTTCGGTTGCCCGCGTCGAGGCGGGCCGTTCGCGACGGGGTCGCGTCGAGGTGTGAGACCTAGCACGCGGCATTGCCAGGCGGTTTCGATCGGGCACCGTTCCTCGCGCTATGCCCGCTGTTCCCAGCCATCTGCGATCGGCGTCGGCCGAGGTTGCGCCTGGCCATCTTACCGCAACCGGCCTTCCTCCAGAATATTGCCTCTTGCCATCGGCGTGGAAGCGCCCACCTCTGGAGAGCTTGACGGGTCCGGGCCCCTCTGGCGGCCGAGGCGTCGGCCGCGATGTCGGACTCCTTCTCTGCCTTTGCGCTGACGCGGCGCGAACGCACCGGGGGGTTCTGAAACACGTGGTTGTTGCGATGATCTCATGCGGCATCTCGAGATGCCCCTTCCCGGAGTCAGCCTCGTGAGCGCCGCCTCCGCCCGCCGGGCTCTTCTCCTCGTCAACCCGAACGCCCGGAACGGCTCGTTCTCCCTCGACGCCGTGCGGGACTCCCTGCGTGCCGCCGGCATCGAGCCGTTCGAGCCGCCGGGCGATCCCGATTGCACGGCGGTGATCAAGCGCCACGCGAAGGAGTGCGATCTCGTCATCCTCGGCGGCGGCGACGGCACCATGAACTCGGCCGCGCCGGCCCTGGTGGAGACCGGTCTGCCGCTGGGCATCCTGCCGCTCGGCACCGCCAACGACCTCGCCCGTTCCCTCGGCCTGCCCACCGACCCGGTGGAGGCGGCCGAGCTCATCGGCACGGCGCGGCCCCAGGCGGTGGATCTCGGCTGGGTCAACGGCCGCTACTATTTCAACGTGGCGAGCATCGGATTTTCGGCCGACCTCGCCGGGGACCTCACCGCGGAATCGAAGAAGAAGTGGGGCACGCTCGGTTATGCCATTGCCGCCCTGCGCGTCCTGCGGCGGGTGCGTCCCTTCACGGTCTATCTCGAACATGACGGGCTGACCGAGACCATCACCACGATTCAGGTCTCGGTGGGCAACGGTCGCCATTACGGCGGCGGGATGACCGTTGAGGAGACCGCCACCGTCGATGACGGCAAGCTCGATTTCTACAGCCTGGAGGTCAAGCATTGGTGGCGGCTCATCGCGCTGCTGCCGGCACTCAGGCGGGGCACCCAGGGCAAGGCCGCCGACGTGCGCGCCTTCAACACCACCGAGATCGTGGTGAAGACGAAGAAGCCTCGCCCGGTGAACACCGACGGGGAGCTCTCCACCTACACGCCGGCCCATTTCAAGGTCGTGCCGAAGGCCATCCGGATCTATGCGCCGGAACCCGCCGAGCGCCCCGGCATCATCCCCGCCGCGTCCTGATCTTCCGCCGCTTTCCGACCTGACGACGTTCGAGGTTCTCTCCCCGTGGATTCCCTTCTTCAACTCGCCGCAGACCCGACCGCCTGGGTGGCGCTCGCCACCCTCATCGTGATGGAGGTGGTGCTCGGCATCGACAATCTGATCTTCATCTCGATCCTCACCAACAAGCTGCCGGCCCATCAGCAGACCAAGGCCCGCCGCATCGGCATCGGCCTCGCGCTGGTCCTGCGTCTCGGCCTGCTCGGCACCGTCGCCTACATCGTCCACCTGACGCAGCCGGTCTTCGAGATCTTCGGCAAGGCCTTCTCCTGGCGGGACATGATCCTTATCGGCGGCGGCCTGTTCCTGCTGTGGAAGGCGACGAAGGAGATCCACGAGACCGTCGATCCCGATGACGGCCATGAGGATGCGTCCTCCCCGGTGGCGCTGAGCTTCGCCGCCGCCGTCGGGCAGATCCTGGTCCTCGACCTCGTCTTCTCCATCGACAGCATCATCACGGCGGTGGGCATGACCGATCACGTGCCGATCATGGTGATCGCCGTCATCACCGCCGTCACCGTCATGCTGCTGGCGGCCGACCCGCTGGCGCGCTTCATTGATGCCAACCCCACCGTGGTGATGCTGGCGCTCGGCTTCCTCATCATGATCGGCATGACGCTGATCGCAGAGGGTTTCGGCGCCCATGTGCCGAAGGGCTACATCTACACCGCCATGGCCTTCTCGGCCGGCGTCGAGGCTCTCAATCTCCTCGCTCGTCGCCGGAGACGAAATAAGACAACGGCGGGGTAAGGGCGCAGCCCCTTCCCTTCCGTTTCACAGGAAAACGAAGAAAGGCCCGACCGGGATAACGGTCGGGCCTTTCTTCGTTCCGCTAAGATTGAAGGGGTTCGGTCGATGTGTCGGCGCGCAGCCGACCTGACTTGCGCTCGGCGGATCGGCCGCCGCCGAGCCCCCGTGGCTGCCTACAGGATGGGTTCGCGCAGGGCCGAGGTCTCGCGGGCGCAGATCGCCGCGTCCGGCGGCGATCCTTCCTGCGACAGGTTCTTTGCGATCTCCACGCGTGCCCGCTCGAGATCGGTACGGAAACCAGGATCACCCTGGAGCGCGCTGACGACGACGCTGGCCGTCGTGCGGCCGGCTTCCACGTCGCTGGCCCAGTGCACGCCGCAGACGATGCGGTTCTCGCCGTAGGCCTTGCCGCGGACGAAGAACTGCGTCGCTTTCTCCGGCACCAGTGCGGCGAGGATGGACGCGTAGGCCCACCCTTGAGTCGCGTGGCTGGACGGGAAGCTGAAGGCGTCGCCGAGCTCGCGGGTGCGCGCCACGCAGATCTCGGCCTCGTTGCCGACGAAGGGCCGCAGGCGACGGTAATGCTCCTTGAGCGGGCGGGTGGCCCGGCCGATATCGAGGCGGGTGCGTTCGAGCAGGGTCATCAGTGCCGGGGAGCGGGACTGATCGATCTTGCGGCCGAGCACGCAGGCGAAATCATCGAGGATGGCCGAGGGGCCGTCCGCCACATCCGCCGTGGCGAGTTCCCAGCGCGCGCTGCCCTTCAGGGCGCGGGTCCCTGCGAAGATGGTCTTGTCCGCCGTCTCCGCCGCCGATTGTCCCCGCGGCGGCGGGGGCAGGATCGCGACCGTATCGGGCGCGGTGGCGTCGGACAGATAGGGCGCGCGTGCCGGCATCTCCGGCGTCAACGGCGTCGTGGCGACGGCCGGCGCCGAACGAGGCTTTCCGCTCGTGGCTTTGCTGTCGGCCGTGTTCGGCGCGGGTGCCTGCGCCGAGGCAGGAGCCGCCATCAGGGCGCAGGACGTGAAGGCGAGCGACGCGAGAGCGGGAAACAAAGAATACATGGCGGCGGCTCAGGGTGAAATGCGTCGGGAATGGCAAGCGATAGGGGAGCCATAGGGTTCCTGAACGACACTCGTATGGCACCCTGAGCGCATGACATTTCACCGATCCGTAACAGGTTTGCCCGCAGGTCCGCGCACGAGACCCCTATCGGATGCCGGCGAGGATCGCGGCGGCGACCTCTCCCGGATATTCCTCATGCGGACTCAAGGCCCCCGGAACCGAAGCCTTGGCCACATGGCCGGCGGCGATGAGAGCGTCCATCTCGGCGCCGGACCGGCGGGGCGCACGCTCCGGACGCAAAACCAGGATCGGCGGAAGTTCGTCCGCCTCGATGAGGGCGAGAAAGTCCTTGCGGACCTTGAACGGATCGAGCCCTCCGGTGACGAAGGCCGCCGTGCCGAAACGGCCCCCCGGCTGGAGCGTCACGGCGTGTTTGTCGGCGATAATGCCGGGCGTGACGTGGTCCGGATCGGCATAGACATGCGCGCGCATCATCCGGCCGATGATCGGAGGACTGATGTTGATGCGGTAGAGCGCCTCGCCCAGCAGCGGAAGTTCGATGGCCTTGCGGATGCTCGAGAGCCAGCCGCGGCGCGAGTCGCCCAGAGCGGTGGGCAGAGGCCCACGCCAGGTGGGTGCAATGAGGACGAGCCGGTCGAACACACCTGGATGCCGCCGTGCGGCCGCCACGAGATAGGGTCCCGCATGACCCGCCGCGATGCCGATGGCGTAGGGGCCGGGCAATGCCGCGAGCAGAGAATCCATGAAGGCGTGGAAGGTCTCCGGCTCCATGGCGATGCGGGACCGCGGATGGTTGCCGAAGCCGGGCCAGTCGGGAATGAGGCAACGGTAGTCGTGGCCCAGAATCTTGGCGAGGGGCCGCATCTCCGCGCGGGCCGAGATCGACGACAGGGCCGGCAGGAGCAGGGCCGCCGGGCCGCTCCCGACGATGTCGCAGGGAGTCGGGACCTTGCGCTCCAGCACGTCGAGCTGAAAGCCACGGGTGGAGTGGGCAGGCTCGATCATCGCTGGCAACGCCTCATCCGGGACGGTCTGTATCGGACGGAAGATCTAACGCGCCGGTCGCTGCCGCACAGGTCGGCCCTGTGTCGCGCCAGGGCCGATGAGGAGCGCCCGCCTCTCCTCTTTCCGCGGCGGGAAAGAGGAGAGTGCCGATCGAATCGGGTGTGAGCGCGTCTCAGGTCCGAAGCAGTTCGTTGATGGCGGTCTTGGAGCGGGTGCCGGCATCGACGCGCTTGACGATGACGGCGCAGTAGAGGCCGGGACCGGGCGTACCGTCGGGCAGGTCCTTGCCGGGCGTCGTGCCCGAGACCACCACCGAATAGGGCGGCACGCGGCCGTACATGACCTCGCCCGTGGACCGGTCGATGATCTTCGTGGAGGCGCCGATATAGACGCCCATGGAGAGCACGCTGCCCTCACCGACGATCACGCCCTCGGCCACCTCGGCGCGGGCGCCGATGAAGCAATTGTCCTCGATGATGACCGGGTTGGCCTGGAGCGGCTCGAGCACTCCGGCGATGCCGGCACCGCCGGAGATGTGGCAGTTCTTCCCCACCTGCGCGCAGGAGCCGATCGTCACCCAGGTATCCACCATCGTGCCCTCACCCACATGGGCGCCGAGATTGATGAAGGAGGGCATCAGCACGGCGCCGGGCGCGATGTAGGAGCCGCGCCGCACGAAGCAGCCGGGCACGGCCCGGAAGCCGGCCTCGCGAAAATGCTTCTTCTTCCAGCCCTCGAACTTCGAGGGCACCTTGTCCCACCAATTGGCGCCATCGGGTCCGCCATGGATGATCTCCATGTCGTTGAGGCGGAAGGACAGCAGCACCGCCTTCTTGAGCCACTGGTTGACCTGCCATTCCTCGCCGACTTTCTCGGCCACGCGGGCCTTGCCGGAGTCGAGGAGATCGAGGGCCTCGTCTACGGCGTCGCGCACGGCACCCTTGGTCGAGACGTCGATGCCGGCACGCTCCTCCCAGGCGGTCTCGATGGTGGTGGAGAGATCGGCGTGGGACATGGTGGCGTTCCGGTCGGTTAGGGGGAAGGGCCGTGCTTACAAAAGGCGGCCCGGCCTGTCACCTCGGCGCGTCAGGCGAGGCGTGGGCTCACTCGCGGCAGCCGTTACGGCTTTCTTCCCGCACGATCTCGCCGACCTTCGCCCGGTCGCGGGCGGAGAGCGGGACGTCGCGGATGTCGGAGAAGCGGCAATTGACGTTGCCGAAGGCCGAGATCGCCCGCTGCGTCTTGAAGCAGTAGCCGGCCTCCGCATAGACCGCGTTGCGCTCGCCCCAGAGTTCCTCGCAGGGGGATGCCGCCAGGGCGGGGGCGGCGGGCAGGAGAGCGAGGCAGAGAACCACGGCGGCGCGCATGAGCACTTCCCGGAAGAGTGTTGAGGGACGGAAGACTTTTGGCCCGTCCCGGCAGGTTTTGCCAGATCGTGCGTCCGGCGAGAGGACGATACGATGTCAGATGGCGTCGATCCTGGCGCGCACGCCGTCGAGATGCTCGATCAACGTACCGAGGTCGTCATGAAGGGCGGCATGGATCGCCTCGGCCGCATCGGGAAATTCCTCGAGCACCCGGCGCATCAGCGTGGGCGTGATGCGGACGACCTCCGCCGCCGTGACGGCATGGGCATCGGTGGGGCGCTCGCCGCGTAGGAACAGCGCCATCTGCCCGATCAGGGCGGAGCGGCCGACCCTGACGGGCTCGGCACCGGCGCCACGCGGCGCCAGTTCGACCGTTCCGGACATGACGACGTATCCGCCATCGCTGCGCTCGTTGCGGGCGAACAGCACGTCCCCCGGCGTCAGGCTACGACGCTCAGCGGCAAAGGAGAGCAGCCTCAGGGCGTCCCGCGCCATGAAGCTGAACAGGGGGGCCGCCGCCAGGATCGCGATGTCGTCGTCGAGCCCCAATGCCGTCCGCTCCCTCAAGACGGAGGCGTTCCTCCGGAGGAGCTAGCCTTAGCCGAAGGCGGGCGAGGGGGGAAATCCGGCGGGGTGCCCGCGCAGGGACGGAGCGTCGATCAAACGGATGTCATGAAACCGGTGGATAGACGCGTCTCCCGAGGGCGATGAAGACGGAAATTCCGGTGTCCAATCACTTCTGCCTGGATCCGAACGATCCCTATGCGCAATCCGAGGTCCTCGTCTTCTTCGAGGGCCGATATCCGGATATCCGCCTGCTGTCGGTCATCGATGGGAACGACGACGAAATCTTGTCCGATCTCGTCATCGAGCAGCAACGCGACCTGATTCGGGAAATCGCCGCCTTCCACACATCCGGCGGTGATGCGCCGAATGCGGCCGCCTGATCCTCAGGGCAGCAGCTTGTAGCCGCCGCCTTCCGTCACGAGGATGGCGGTGACGGCCGGGTTCGGCTCGATCTTCTGGCGCAGGCGGTAGATGTGGGTCTCCAGCGTATGCGTGGTGACCTGCGCGTTGTAGCCCCAGACTTCGGCCAGCAACGTGTCGCGGCCCACCACCTCGCGGCCGGCGCGGTAGAGGAAGCGCAGGATCGCCGTCTCCTTCTCGGTGAGCTTCAGCTTCGAGCCACGCTCACAGATGAGGAGCTTGGCGCCGGGGCGGAAGGTGTAGGGGCCAATCTGGAAGACGGCGTCCTCGCTGGCCTCGTGGCTGCGCAGATGCGCGCGGATGCGCGCGAGGAGCACCGCGAACTTGAACGGCTTGGCGACATAATCGTTGGCGCCCGCTTCCAGGCCCTCCACCGTGTCTTCTTCCGAATCCTGCGCGCTCAGCATGATGACCGGGCCGCGATAACCGTTGCGGCGCATGGTCCGCACCGCTTCGCGCCCATCCATGTCCGGCAGGCCGACATCCATGATCGCGAGATCGATCCGATCCTCGGCCACGCGGGCGAGGGCGGATTTCCCGTCCTCCGCGCTGACGGTGACGAACTCCTCGTACAGGTCGAGTTGTTCGATCAAGGTTTCGCGCAGGGACTCGTCGTCGTCGCAGACGAGAAGGCGATGGGTGGTCGACATCGGCCGGGGATACTTTCACACGCAACAGGGATGTGCCCGAACGGGCCGATCCCGAAAACTTGAGAGACGACCGCTTCGTCGGCCGCGAGCCTACACAGCAGAGTGATGGCGGGTTTATGTCAGAACCTTGAACGAGGGCGCGCCGGAGGCGGAGTATGCACGTCCGTGACGGTTCGACCCCCGAAAAAGTTTCGCATGGGTGCCGTCGTCGCGCATCGCCGCCTCAGGAATGGACTGGCTCGGGCCGGTCTGTCCGGTCGATAAGGCCGACATGATCCGTTTGACCCTCTCTCGCATCCGCGTCCGCCGGCTGGTGAGTGATCCCACTCGCGGGCAGATTCTCGCCGCCAATGCGGTCATTCCCTGCGCGCTCGGCCGCTCCGGCATCGGTCAGGTCAAGCGCGAAGGAGACGGCCTGTCCCCGCGGGGCGTCTTCCGCCTGCGGGCCGGGGCCTATCGCCCGGACCATTTCGGGGCCCGCCCCCGCACCGCGCTGGCTCTGCGCCGGACGCGACAGAACGACGGCTGGTGCGACGACCCGCGCGACCGGCGCTACAACCGGCCGATCGTCCTACCCGCCCCCGGTGTCAGCGCGGAGCGGATGTGGCGGGAGGACGGTCTCTACGACCTCGTCGTCGATCTCGACTACAACCGCCAGCCGATCCGGCCGGGGCGCGGCTCGGCGATCTTCCTCCATGTGGCACGGGCGGGATACCTGCCGACGGAGGGCTGCGTCGCGGTGAAGCGAGGCGACCTCGTCCGGCTACTGCGGCGCCTCGGGCCGCACACCCGGCTGCAGATCCTGTGACCCGTGCATCCCTACCCCCGGACCGGCAGGGCGGCGGGCGATGCGTCCGGCCGGTCTCCCGGACGGGACAGGGTCAGGACGAGGATGGCGGCGAGGATGCACAGGGCACCGGCGGCGAAGAAGGCCGGCAGGTAGCTCGACAGGGCGGTGCGTGACAGGCCGGCGCCGTAGGCGATGGTGGCGGCCCCGAGTTGGTGGCCCGCGAACACCCAGCCGAAGACGAGGTTCGCCTTCTCGCGCCCGAACCGGGCGGCGGTGAGCCGCACGGTGGGCGGCACCGTGGCGATCCAGTCGAGCCCATAGAAAGCGGCGAAGACAGACAGGCCGACGAAGGAGAAGTCGGAGAACGGCAGGAACATCAGCGAGAGGCCGCGCAGGCCGTAATACCAGAACAGGAGCCAACGGTTGTCGTAGCGGTCGGAGAGCCAGCCCGACGCCACCGTGCCGATGAAGTCGAACACGCCCATCGCCGCCAGCACGCTCGCCCCCTGGACCGGGCCGATGCCGTAATCGGCGCAGAGGGGGATGAAGTGGGTCTGGATCAGCCCGTTGGTGCTGGCCCCGCAGATGAAGAACGTGGCGAAGAGCACCCAGAACACACCCGTGCGCGACGCCTCCGCCAGGGCTCCGAGGGCGGAGCCGCTCACGACCGGCGGCGGAGCGGTGCCGGTGACGGCGGTCTCGCCATAGGGGGCCAGATCCATGTCCTCCGGCCGGTCCCGCAACAGCGCCGTGACGGCGAGCCCCGCCGTGAGCAGCAGCCCGCAGATCACCAGGAGTGCGGCGCGCCAGCCGAGATGTTCGGTGAGGGCGGCGAGGAGCGGCAGCACGATGAGCTGGCCGGTGGCCGAACTGGCGGTGAGGAGACCGACCACGAGGCCGCGCGAGCGCGAGAACCAGCGGGTCGCGATGGTGGCGCCGAGTAACAGGGCGGTGAGCCCCGTGCCGATGCCGACGACGACGCCCCAGAGCATGACCAGCTGCCAGACCTCGCTCATGAACAGGGAGGTGAGGAGCCCCCCGACGATGAGCAGAAGCGCCAGGAGCACGATGCGGCGCGGGCCGTAGCGGTTCATCAGCTGGGCCGCGAAAGGCCCCATCAATCCGAACAGGACGAAGCGCACGGCCAGCGCCGAGGAGATCGTCGCCGTGTCCCAGCCGAACTCCTTCTGCAAGGGCAGGATCAGCACGCCCGGTGCGCCAACGGCGCCGGCCGTCACCAGCATGGTGAGGAAGGTGACGCCGGCCACGACCCAGCCGTAATGGACGTTGCGGCGGGCAAGCGGCGCGGCAACGGCGTTCGACAACGACCCGAAGGGAGCGGTGATGGTCATACGGCCTCTTCGGGTTCCGCATGCTGGTTCGGTGGGATCACCGGGCGGGCATGCCCGGCACCGCGACGCGGTCGACCCTTGCTTAGGCGCATATGCACGCTTTACACAAGCGTGTCGTCCGCAAACCCCGTGAGCTATTTCTGGAGGACTTTTCGCGATGGACCGTCCGGCACCGGTGTCACCGTGCCACTGCCTCGCCCTTCGCCAGGCGTCGCGCCGGCTGACTCAGCATTACGACCAGCATCTCGCACCGACCGGCCTGCGCACCAGCCAGTACGGCCTGTTGCGCGGTCTCGGCCGTGTCGGGCCGATCTCCATCAACGGTTTTGCCGACATCATGATGATGGACCGCACCACGATGGGCCGTGCCCTGCATCCGCTCACCCGGGACGGTCTTATCGCCGCCGGTCCGGGACGGGACGGCCGCACGCGCTCCCTCACCCTCACGGAGGCCGGCCAAAAACGCATCGAGGAGGCGCAGCCTTTTTGGGAGCAGGCGCAACGGACGTTCGAGGAACGCTACGGTGCGGTGCCGGCCGGAGACCTGCGCCGGGCGGCCGAGCGGCTCGCCCTGTCTGTCTGATTGGGTGTCGCTGGGACCCCGCGAAGCGTCCGAATCCTACAGGAAATCCGTGGGGCGCCCCGCGGCCACCACCAGCATCCTGCCATCGGCGAAGGTGCGGGCACCGGCGCGGCGGATGTCCGCCTGGGTCACGTTCGTCACCATCTCGTTGCGGCGGGCGAAGTAGTCCATGCCCAGCCCCTCGAAGGAGATCTGCACGAGCTGGTGCGCGATCTTGGTCGAGGTGTCGAAGCCGAGCGCATAGGAGCCGGTGAGGTAATCCTTGGCCTTCTGAAGCTCCTCGTCGGATGGGCCGTCGCTGATGAGGCGGCCGATCTCGTCGCCGATCACCGACAGGGCTTCGCCCACGCGCTCGTTCTTGGTGGCGGTGTAGCCCCAGGTCATGGCGCTGGCGCGGTGGCTGACGAGGGAGGTGCCGACCGAATAGGCCAGCCCACGCTTCTCGCGCACTTCCTGGAACAGGCGCGAGGTGAAGGAGCCGCCGCCGAGGATGTGGTTGAGCACATAGGCGGGGATGAAATCCGGGTCCTTCCACGGCACGCCACCCATGCCGAAGCGCAGGACCGATTGCGGCACGTCGATATCGACGACGACGCGGCGGCCGAGCTGGCCGACCTGGGTCTGCGGCACGGCGTTCAGCGGTCCGGCCTCGTCGAGGACACCGAAGGCGCGGTTGAGGGCATCGGCCAGACGGTCGGCATCGATGGCGCCGACGGCCGCCACTTTCAGACCGCCGCGGCCGATGATCTTCCGGTGCATCGCCACGAGGTCGTCGCGGGTGATGGCCGCGATGCTTTCCGGCGTGCCGGACGAGGGACGGGCATAGGGATGGCCGGCATAGGCTTCGGCGAAGAAGCGACGTGACGCCATCACGCCCGGATCGTTCTGCTGGTAGCGCAGGCCGGCCAGCGTCTGGGCGCGCACGCGCTCGATGGCGTCGGGATCGAAACGCGGCTTGGCGAGAGCCAGGGCGAGGAGGTCGATGGCCTCGTCGGCGTGCTTGACCAGCATCTTGAGGGAGCCGCCCACCGCGTCGGCGCCGGCATGGAACGACAATTCGATGGCCCGCGCGGCCAGACGCTCCTGGAAGGCGTCGGAGGAGAGATCGCCGGCGCCCTCGTCGAGGAGGCGCGCCAGCATCTGCGC
The DNA here is from genome assembly GCF_001422345.1 of Methylobacterium sp. Leaf93. Taxonomy (NCBI): domain Bacteria; kingdom Pseudomonadati; phylum Pseudomonadota; class Alphaproteobacteria; order Hyphomicrobiales; family Methylobacteriaceae; genus Methylobacterium; species Methylobacterium sp. Leaf93. The sequence continues at coordinate 774,622 of NZ_LMMS01000001.1, forward strand.
CACGCCGCCCTTGCCTTCGGGATCCTGAGCCGCCCCCCCCTCGAAGGTAAAGGCGAGGGCGATCATCGGCACCACGGGCGATTCCACGTGCCAGGCCTCGATGCCGGCGGCGGCGGCCACCGGAAGCGCCAGCGTGGGGGCGTTCGCGCTGCGGGCGGTGGTATCGACCAGATTGGCTTCGACCGAGTTCATGAGAACCTCATTCTTCTTCTGGGCGCCCGGGCCGAGATCAGCGGGATCGTGCGTGAGGGTCGCCTCACGCAACGGCGGCGTCGGGATCGCGCGTCTTGGTCAGGTATCCGGTGACGGAGCGGGCGGGGATCAGGTAGCGCTCGGCGACGGCGGCGAGGCGATCCCGCGTCACGCCCTCGATGTCGGAGGGCCAGCGGCGGACCTCCTCGATGCTCTCGCCGATGGCGAGCGCCGAGCCGTAGATGCGAGCCAGCGACGACTGGCTGTCCGAGGAATAGACCGTCTCGGCGACGAGCCGGGTCTTGGCCCGTTCGATGGCCTCCGGACCCAGGGCCTCGGAGGGGACGCGGCGCAGGACGCGGTCGACCTCGTCCTCCAGGCGCTCCAGGCTCACGCCCTCGGCGGGGATGGCGTAGACCGAGAAGCGCGTGTCGTCGATGGCCGAGCCCATGTACCAGGCGCCGGCATTCACGGCGACGCCGAGCTCCATCACCAGCTTACGGTAGAGGAAGGACGTGGAGCCGCCGCCCATCACCTCGGCCAGCAATTCCAGGGCGTGGCACTCGCCGTCGCGGGCGGTCATGCAGGAGGGGGTGAGATAAAGCCGCTGCAGAGTCGGCTGCTCCACCTTCGGATCGACGACGCTGAGCCGGCGGAGCGCGCGGGGCTCGGGCTCCTTGGCGCGCACCCGCACCGGCCTGGCACCGCGCGGCGTCACGAGCCCGTAGGTGTCGTCGGCGAGCCGCCTGACCTCGTCGGGCGTCACGTCACCGGCCACGACCAGGATGGCGTTCTCGGGGGTGTAGAAGCGGTTGTAATAGTCGAGGGCGTGGGTGCGGTTGAGATCCTCGATCTCGTGCATCCAGCCGATGATCGGCGTGCCGTAGGGGTGATGCACGAACAGCGAGGCGGCCATGGCCTCGGAGAGCTGGGCCGACGGGTCGGTCTCCACCCGCATGCGGCGCTCTTCCAGCACCACGTCGCGCTCCGGCGCCACCACGGCATCCTCGAGGACGAGACCGGTCATGCGGTCGGCCTCGAACTCCATCATGGTCTTGAGATGGTCGCGGGCGACGCGCTGGAAATAGGCGGTGTAATCGTAGGAGGTGAAGGCGTTCTCCTGGCCGCCGAGGCCGGACACGGCCTGCGAGAAGGCGCCAACCGGATGCTTCTCCGTGCCCTTGAACATCAGGTGTTCGAGAAAATGCGCGATGCCGGACTGCCCGATCGGATCGTCGGCCGAACCGTTGCGGTACCACACCATGTGCGTCACCACCGGCGCGCGGTGATCGGGCACCACGACGACGTCGAGGCCATTGTCGAGGGAGAAGGCGGAGACTTCGGGGCCACCGGCCTCGGACCGCCCGAACGGCGCGGCCTCGGCCCGGCCGGCATGGCCGTAGCGGCGGTTGAGCGAGAACCCGGGCGTATCCTTCCGCAACAGATGCATCGTCTTTTCCTTGATACGTCGGCCATGCGTGACCGCCCGTCATGAACGCAATGCCCCTTAGCGCACGCCTCGGATGCCACGAATCCGTAGGCCGAGGTCAGGGCAAATCCCGTACCGATACCCTTCGGGCGCCGGTGGCGGGTGCGGGATCCAGCGGGACGGGGCCATCTCCTCTACGAGCGACGGGACCGTCCGCGGGCTCCTCGCGGAACTCGGCTAGCGACCCCGGATGTAGGCACCCGGATCGGCTTCCTCACGCTCGCGCGAGGGATTGTTGATGGGGTCGCTGTTGTTGCGGGCGACCGCCTTCGGGGCCTTGCGGTACCCGTTCGGCGGGTCGGTGAGCGTATCGCGATCGGGCTCGGCGAGAATGGGCTGGGCCTTGTCCTCGCGCTTGCCGAAGATGTCGAAGGGGCTCCAGATCGACGACGAGGCGCCGTCGCTCTCGGGACGGCCCGGCTCGGTGCGGACGCTGGCATCGGCGCGTCGGCCGCCGCGCATCTCGTCGAGCGAAAGCGTCATGTTGTTGTCGTTCATCCGCCCCTGCGCTCCGCGGGAGATCGGCTTCTTCGCGTCGGCGAGTTCACGGTCGCGCTGGACGATCTCGGGATCCTTGGGCCATTGCGGCGTGGCGGTGGCGGCGCGCGGCGGCGGCAGTGCCTTGCCGTCGAGCTTGGGCGGCATCACCAGGGGAGCCCGCTCACGATAGGTGATGGCCGGCTTCTCGGGCTCGATCAGGCCGATGCTGCTCAGGGTGTCGCGCATGAATACGCCCTGCTGCGCCTGGGCGCCGCTCGCCGCGAGGAGTCCGGTAAGGCCGAGAATGAACCCGCGATGCCCGATCATGCTGCCCCCAAATTGCGCCGGCCCGCAGAGTGCGCCAGCTCGAATGCGTGCCTGCCCGGAACGTGCTGGCGCGTGTCGGTGTCGGTCGATGCCGGTCTTGCCCTCGTGGCCTGACGGCGGTTTCAGGCGAACGTATGGCGCCTTGACCGCAGCGCACCAGCCTCACGGTCACAACGATCTGCAGTGTGGTTTACGGATTACAGCCGTGCGAATCTTCAGGGTCCGGCCGGAGGGGCCTCGTCCCGAGGGTGCCGGACCGGGATCAGGCTGTCGATGAGGAGGCCGACCACACCGGCGACGATGGCCGCATCGGCGATGTTGAACACGTACCAGGACCATGCGCCTGCATGGAGGTGAACGAAGTCGAACACCGCGCCGTAGGCAGCCCGGTCGATGGCGTTTCCGATCGCCCCGCCCGCGATGAGCCCGAGGGCGGAGGCCAGGAGCGCGGACGAGGTACGGCGCATCCAGGCGATCATCCCGATCGATGCCGCCACGGACACCGCCACCAGGATCCAGCGGCCGAGGCCGCCCTCCTGCTGGAACAGGCCGTAGGAGATGCCGCGATTCCAGACGACGACGACATCCGCGAAGCCGGTCAGACGCCAGGGCTGCGTCAGCACCAGATCGGTGCCGAAATAGAGCCAGAGCTTGGAGGCCTGATCGAGGACGAGGGTGGCGAGGAGGATGAGGAGGCCAAGGCCGAAGGGGGGCATGCCGGCGTTCTCCCCTCCCCCCGAGTGGGAGGAAGGGAGGCCCGTGTCGGATCGCGGAGCGTTCACGCCACGCCCGACGCGGCGTGCAGCGCGTCCCATTCCCGCAGCGCCTGGGCGTCGCGGGGCGTCACGTCCGGGTAATCGGGATCGGAGCCGACCGTCTCGGAGACGCGCCACGACCGGGCACATTTGCGGCCCTTGGCCGGTCCGGAGACCACCGCCACGCCGCGCACCTCATCGATGCGGAAAGCCTCTTCCGGCCCCTCCCCTTCGACGATCGTGATGCCGGAGGTGATGCAGACTTCCGAGAAATCGACACCGTCGAGGGCGGAGAGCAGATCGGAATCGGCGACGAACACGGTCGGTGCCGCCTCGAGGCTGGCGCCGATGCGCTTGGCCGCGCGCTCGATCTCCAGGGCGCCGGTGACCACGCGGCGCACCCGGCGGATCTTCTGCCAGCGCTCCGCGAGGGCGGCATTTCGCCAGGAGGCGGGGGTCTCCGGCAGCGTCTCGAGATGGACCGAGCCGACCTCCGACGGGTAACGGTCGAGCCAGGCCTCCTCCGCCGTGAAGGCGAGGACGGGGGCGAGCCAGATCGTCACCCGGCGGAAGGTCTCGTCGATGACCTGCAGCGCGGCGCGGCGCACCTGCGACGAGATCGGGTCGCAGTAGAGCGCGTCCTTCCTCACGTCGAAATAGAAGGCCGAGAGGTCGCCGGTCATGAAGCCGTTGAGGAGCGCCACCACCCGCTTGGTGTCGAAAGTGGCGTAGGCCTCGCGGATCTCGCCGTCGAGTTCGCAGAGGCGATGCAGGATCAGCCGCTCCAGCTCGGGCAAGTCGGCATGAGGCACGGGTTCGCCCGCCTCGAAATGCGCCAGCGAGCCGAGCATCCAGCGTAGCGAATTGCGCAGCTTGCGGTAGGTCTCGGCGAAGGTCTTGATGATCTCCGGGCCGATGCGCAGGTCGTCCGCGTAATCGGAGGCCGCCACCCAGAGGCGTAGGATGTCGGCGCCCGAATCCTTGATGACGCTCTGTGGCGCGACGACGTTGCCCTTCGATTTCGACATCTTCAGACCCTTGGGGTCGAGGACGAACCCGTGGGTGAGGACGATGTCGTAGGGCGCGCGTCCCCGTGTGCCGGCGGATTCCAGAAGCGACGACTGGAACCAGCCGCGATGCTGGTCCGAGCCTTCGAGATACATCACCGTGTCCCGGCCGCCGTCGCGTTTGCGCACCACGCCGGAGAGGCCGGGGAACTGGTCCGGGTCGTCGAGAACGAAAGCGTGGGTCGAGCCCGAATCGAACCAGACGTCGAGGACGTCGGTCACCTTCTCGTACTCCGCCGGGTCGTAATCCGGCGCGAGGAAGCGGGCGCCGTCCGTGTCGGTGAACCAGGCATCGGCGCCCTCGGCGAGGAAGGCTTCGGCGATGCGGGCATTCACGGCCTCGTCGCGCAGAACCTCACTGGTGCCCTTCTTCACGAAGACGGTAATCGGCACGCCCCAGGCGCGCTGGCGCGAGACCACCCAGTCGGGCCGGTTGGCGACCATGCCGTTGATGCGGTTCTTCCCCTGCGACGGCACCCACCGCGTCTCGTCGATGGATGTCAGCGCCACCTCACGCAACGTCTTCCCGTCGAGTGCCTCGACAGGCTTATCGAGAGCGATGAACCATTGCGGCGTATTGCGAAAAATCACCGGCTTCTTCGAGCGCCAGGAATGCGGATAGCTGTGCTTGAGCGTGCCGCGCGCCACCAGGGTGCCGGCCTCCGTCAGGGCGGCGATCACCGCCTTGTTGGCATCGCCCTTGTCGCCCTTGGGGGTGAGGACGAGTTTTCCCGTGAAACCGGGGGCCTCCTCCGTGAGCGCCCCATCGGCATCGACGGTGTAGGGGATGCGGGTATCGATGCCGCGCTGGGTGAGCGCGCGGCCATTGGCCATCCAGACCTCGAAGTCCTCGCGGCCATGGCCCGGCGCCGTATGGACGAAGCCGGTGCCGGCCTCGTCGGTGACGTGGTCGCCCTCGAGAAGCGGAACCTGGAAGTCGTAGCCGGCGGTGTGGCCAGCGAGCGGATGCGAGAGGGTCAGGCCGGCAAGCTCTGTGGCCGACACGTCGCGGACGCGCTCGAACGCCTCCACGCGGGCCGAGTCGAAGACCCCGGCGGCTAGGGTATCTGCGAGGAGGTAGGTGTCACCGGTCTTGGCCCAATTGTCCTCGGCCGCCGCGGTGACGCGGTAGAGGCCGTAGGCCACCCGCTTCGAATAAGCGACGGCGCGGTTGCCCGGCATGGTCCAGGGCGTGGTCGTCCAGATCACGACACGCGAAGCGGCAAGATCGTCCGGTGCCCCGTCGGCAACCTGGAACGCCACGAAGATCGTATCGCTGACATGGTCCTCGTACTCGACCTCGGCTTCCGCCAGCGCCGTCTTCTCCACCACCGACCACATCACCGGCTTCGAGCCGCGATAAAGCTGGCCGGTCATGGAAAAGGTCATGAGTTCGCGCGCGATCGTGGCCTCCGCCGGGAAGGTCATGGTCGCGTAGGGGTGGTCCCAGTCGCCGGTGACGCCGAGGCGCTTGAACTCGGTCCGCTGCGTATCGAGCCACTGGCCGGCGAAGGCCCTGCATTCCTGGCGGAATTCGAGGACCGGCACGTCGTCCTTGTTGCGGCCCTTGGCGCGGTACTGCTCCTCGATCTTCCACTCGATCGGCAGGCCGTGGCAGTCCCAGCCCGGCACGTAATTGGCGTCGTAGCCGAGCGCGCCCTGGGAGCGGACGATGACGTCCTTCAGGATCTTGTTGAGCGCCGTGCCGATATGGATGTTGCCGTTGGCGTAGGGCGGGCCATCATGGAGCACGAATTTCGGGCGGCCGGCGGCCTTCACCCTGATCCGGCCGTAGAGGTCGATGGCGGCCCAGCGCTCCAGGAGGAGGGGCTCGCGCACCGGCAGGCCGGCCCGCATGGGGAACTCGGTCTTGGGCAGGAACAGGGTCTGCGAATAGTCGCGGGCGGGCTGGCCGGCGTCGGGGGCTGTCGAATCGGTCATGGGGTCTTCTGCGAAACGGTGCGCTGATCTTCAGGACGGTCGGCGTTTGGCCGATGTCGGCGAACGGAGGCGGTGGGCCGCCCTCCCGGCTCCCGCTCGGGCCGCCGCAGCGGCCTTCAGGCGGAGGCCGGGCTCGTAATTCGAAGGCGGCTCAGGCCGCGCGGGACGTCGAGAACGCGCATTCCCGGCTTCTAGCAGCGCCGGACGGCAGAAACCAGCAGCCGCGAGGCGATCATCCTCCCGCATCGTCCGGCCGGTCACGTGCCGGCGAGTGCCGATCGGGATCGATGCCACCTTTTGGAAGCTCGGCCGTTATCATCCCATGCGTGACGGCGTGCCATCCCGGTCGGGACCGGTGCCGATCCGAACGCTGAAGGTCGATCCGGCCGCAAGACCGCAGCCGGTCTTCGAAAAGAAGAAGAGGAAATCCCGTCATGAAGAAGGCATTGCTTGCTGCAACCCTCGTCCTATCCGCTTTCGCCCTGTCGGGCGCGGCCGAGGCCCAGGGCCTTCCCGGCGGCGTCCGTCGCGGCGCGGCCGAGGGTGACCGGGTCGGCGGACCGATCGGCGGTATCGTGGGCGGCGCCGTCGGCGGCGCGGTCGGGACGGTCAACGGCGCCCTCGGGATCGATCCGGGCCGTCGCGCCTACCGGACGCGCATGAACTCGCGTCGCCATTACCGCCACCGTCACCACCGCTGAAGCGAATCCGGACCGGCCTTCCCGAGACAGGGAAGGCCGGCGAGCTCCTTCGCAACGCTCGCCATTGGTTTAAGAGTGTCTTTATGCAGGTGTGGCACCGTCGGTATGGCGATGCTCTGATGGACCGTCTGCAAAATGGCAAAATGGGTTCCCCTGACGGCCCTTTTCGGTCTCGTCTGTCTGATGCTGATCCCGACACCGGGCGTCATCGGCATTCTGATCGGGAGTGCGTGCGCCTTCGCCATCATCGTCAGCGCCATCGTCATGATGATCGATCGGCTCGCCGGACGTCTCGCGCTCCGGTTGGAGCGCCGCAAGCTGCGGCGTGTGCCCAAGCGGAAGCTGGGTCTCCACGCGAACTCAGGCATCGCCAGGAAAATCTGAGAGCGGCCCTCAGCCTGGCACGCGCAGGTCTCTGCGCCCGTGACGGGCCCCTGATCCGCTGGCTTCACGGTAGGATTCCATGAGGCTCAGTCGAGTCGATCGCTCTGGATCGGTACGACCAGTGCGTCGGGCTCGTCCTCGTCGTTCTCGATATCGGCGTCGCCATCGACTTCGTGGCCGGTGACACCCGAGACGTCGGCGAGGTTGCGGGCGGCCTTACGCAGGAGCTTACGCAGGCGGCGTCGCTCCTTGCCGTCGAACCCATCGAGCATCTCCGCTTCCACCTCGTCCCAGATGCGCTCGATGGCTTCCGCCTTGGCGAGGCCCGCATCGGTGAGTCGCACGCGGACGATGCGGCCATCCCCAGCCTCTGCACGCCGCTCGACGAAGCCGAGGGCCGCTAGGCGTGAGATCGTCTTCGAGGCCGTGGGCGGCCGGACCCGAAGGGTGGCGGCGAGATCGCCCATGGTCATCGTGCCGGCAACCGCCAAGGCCTGAACCACCTGTTCCTGCCCGGCGAACAGATCGAGTGCGGCGAGACGATCTCCCACCCGGGACCTGTGCAGCCGCGCCGCTTGGACCAGGGCCCAGCCGACGCTCTTCGAGCCGGGAGGGCGAATTCGTTTGTCGGACTTGCCCATCGTCTGTTCGGTGTCCCTGCCGGCTTTGTCGGACTTGCCCAACTCGGACTTGCCCGACGATGTGGCCTTGCCGGACGATACCGCCCCTCGCTCTTCAGCCGAAACCATCGCCGCCCGACTCCACGCTCACAGGAGGCCGCGTTCCCAGGGCGCCGGTTGAGATCCCGGCGAAGGGGGCGGACCATGTGCGTGCAGATGGCGTCCGGCTCGTGAAGCTGAGATGACAGTCGGCTCAAATTTGCGAGGAAACCAACGGCCGGCGAAGAGATGTTCCTCCAGGCAAAGCGATCTTCGTCGGCCGAAACCAGGCCGACGACCGGTTCTGGACTGTCGCCCGCCGTTTCAGCAGGGGATCAGGCTCTGGATCTGCTGGAGGATATCTTCTCCGGTGCAGGGACGGGAAATGAAGCGGGCACCTGCGGGAATCCGCTCCGGGTCGGGCGCGGCACGGCCCGATACAATGACGATCGGCAGGGTCGGCCGTGCCTCCGACACAGCGTTGGCGAGATCGAACCCGTTAACCTTGCCCGACAGTTCCACGTCCGTGATCAGCCCGCGGATATCCGTTCGGGCCTGGAGGATGCCCAGCGCCCGCTCCGCGGATGCGCATTGCACCGTCTCGTAACCACCGTCCTCGAGGACATCCCCGAGGTCCATGATCGTCAGGGCTTCATCCTCGACGAGGAGGATCACCGGCCTGTCGTCGTCCGAGCGCGTCGTCTCATTCACCACGATGCCCACCCTTCACCGTTTGACCCAACTTGATCCAACGATAAACATCCGTTCAGGTTGCAGGGCGGGAGCGGACAGATTTCAGGGCACTGGCTCGGTGTCGGCCGATGTCCGAACCACGTGGGCCACGGCTTCGCATAAACGGTCGAGATCGTCCGGCGCGATGGTCAGGGCCGGCGTCAGGTAGACGATGTCGCCGAAGGGGCGGACCCAGACCCCCTGCTCCACGAAGCGCGCCTTGAGCGCAGCGAGATCGGGTGCGCGCGCGAACTGCACGACTCCGATGGCGCCGAGAACGCGGATGTCGGCGATACCGGAGAGACCGTGCAGTCCGGAGAGTCCCTCTGCCAAGCGGATCTCGATGGCCCGTGCCTGTTCCAGACGCGGCTCGGTCTCGAACAGGTCGAGGCTGGCATTGGCGGCAGCGCAGGCGAGAGGGTTGGCCATGAAGGTCGGGCCGTGCATCAGCGCCGCCGAGGGATCGTCGGACAGGAAGGCCTCGAAGACCGGACGCCGCGCGATCGTCGCGGCCAGCGCCATGGTGCCGCCGGTGAGTGCCTTCGACAGGCAGAGGATGTCGGGCACGATTCCGGCCTGCTCGCAGGCGAACAGGGTGCCGGTCCGGCCAAACCCGGTGAAGATCTCGTCGGCGATGAGGGGCAGGCCGTGCCGCTCCGCCGCCCGCGCCACCCTCGCCAGGGTCTCGGGGGCGTGCATCACCATGCCGCCGGCCCCCTGGACCAGGGGCTCGACGATGATCGCCGCGAGGTTGTCGGCATGCTGGGCCAAGGCACGGTCGAGGGCGTCGGCGGTAGCGTCATCGCACGGAAGATCGCAGAAGACTTGAGTCGGCAGATAGGCGCCGAAGCGGCGGTGCATGCCCTCCTCCGGGTCGCAGACCGACATGGCACCCATCGTGTCGCCATGGTAGCCGCCGCGGAAGGCGAGGAACCGGCTGCGTCCGGCGATGCCCCGGTTGAGCCACATCTGCGCTGCCATCTTGAGCGCCACTTCCACCGCCACCGATCCGGAATCGGTGAAGAACACGTGGTCGAGGTCGCCCGGAGCCAAGGCGGCGAGGCGGGACGCCAGGCGCTCGGCCGGCGCATGGGTGAGCCCCCCGAACATCACATGGGGCATGGTCTCGAGCTGGGCCGCCACCGCCGCGCGGATATGCGGATGGTTGTAGCCATGGACCGCGGTCCACCACGAGGCGATGCCGTCAATGAGTTCGCGCCCGTCGGCGAGCACGATCCGCGAGCCGAAGGTGCGCACGGCCTCGAGGGGCGGCGCGGCATTCCGCATCTGCGTATAGGGCCGCCAGAGAGAGTTTTTCGCATCCGTAGGCATTCGTGCGGGATGAGCGTGCGCGGCCGAACGGTCAAGGGAGCGAGCTGCAACCCGATCTTAAAGCCGTCGGAGGCATGGTTTGCGACCCTGCCCTCCAGGCCATCGACCGGCCCTCCGGAGGGATCTCGTTGTCCGAGACTGTCCTGTGCCTGCCGAGAGACCCGAACTCATCCCCGGCCGGCTTTGGGGCACGTCGCCGCCGACCGTGGCGCTGTTCGCTCTCCTGTTCGTCATCGCCTTGCTCCCGGTGCTGACGATGCCGATCCCGGCGATGGTGGATTATCCCAACCACCTCGCCCGCATGTACATCCTCGTGCGGGACGGAACCCCGCAGGCGCACCCCTTCTACCGGGTCACCTGGGCGCTCTATCCCAACCTCGCCATGGACCTCGTCGTCCCGCTCGTCGCGCGGATCACGAGCGTCGAACTCGCGACCCGGCTGTTCCTGCTGGCGAGCCAGATCCTCACGATCACAGGGGCCATCGCCGTCGAGCTCGCGGTGAAGCGCCGCTTTCAGGTGAGCGGGTTCCTCGCGTTGCTGGTGCTCTACAGCGTTCCCTTTGCCTGGGGTTTCGTGAACTTCCAGTTCGCCCTCGGCATCGCGCTGTGGGGGATCGCCTGCTGGATTGTCCTGCAGGACCGGGCCTGGCCGCTCCGGCTCGCGCTTCACACCCTCTTCGTGGCCCTGCTGTTCGGCGCCCATCTGTTCGCGCTCGGCCTTTACGGTTTCACCCTCGGCATTCACGAGCTCTGGCGTGCCCGGACCCGAAAGCCCGCCCTGCCGACGACGATGGCGCGCTTCCTCACCCTCGCCCTGCCGGCGCTCGTCGCCTTCGGGGTCATGAAGGCGACGGGGGGCGCCATCGGCCAGGAGGGGACCGCCTGGAACGGTCAGACCAAGCTCTTGATGGCGTTCGCCACTCTGAACGGCTACGACCTTTGGCTTTCCACCGGCGGCACGGTGATCCTCGTCGGCCTCATCGGGGCCGCCGCGATGCGAGGCGCGGTCCGGCCGATTCAATCCGGGTGCTGGCTGGCGGCCGGCCTCGCGGCGCTCTTCGTCGTCCTGCCCACGCGCCTGTTCGACACGTCCTTCGTCGATCTCCGGGTGACGGTGGCAGCACTTCTCATCGTTCCCGGCTTCATCGTGGTGTCGCCACCGAGCCGGGCCTGGGGACGACTTGCCGCTGTGGCCGTCCTGGGCGTGACCCTGGTGAACCTCGCCTCCGCCCTCACTGTCGCGGCGATCTACCGGGGCGAGTATGCGGCGCTCGTCGCGTCCTTCGGGCAGTTGAAGCCGGGTTCCCGCGTGCTCGTAGGCCATAGCGGCAACGGAGAGGACGCCCCCCTCGGCGACCTCTCCGATTATCCGATGTACAACGCGGCGACGCTGGCCGTCGCCTATGCGGATGCGTTCGTGCCGACGCTGTTCACCTCCATCGGCAAACAGCCGGTGACGGTGATCGATGGCTACCGCCATCTGGCCGTCCCCTATGGCGGCCCGACGGCGATGGTGATCCTGCGCGACATCGCCGAGGGCCGGCCCAACGCGGACGCGCCGGGCTATACCCGCACCTGGACCGAGGATTTCGACTACCTCTACGTCGTCGGCCCGTCGGCTCCGAACCCGATGCCGGGCCTGCTCGTGCCCCTGGCGGCATCCGCGCGCTTCGCGCTCTACCGCATCGAGAGGCGCCGGCCGGGCGAGTGACCATCGCGCGTGCTTGACATCGCGATGGCGCGGGCTTCCTTCCCGCTCCCATGTCCGACCCCGACCGCACCACCAGCCTCGAAGCGTTCGCCCGCGACCATCTCGTCCGCCTCGACGAGACCTCCCTGCGCCGGCACCTCGTTCCCACCATGCGCGGCCCGCAGGCGGCGGCGACGCGACAGGGGCGCAGCCTCGTCTCGTTCTCCTGCAACGATTATCTCGGCCTGTCGCAGGATCCGCGCGTCATCGCGGCGGCTCAGGCCGCGACCGCCCTTTACGGGACGGGGGCCGGTGCCTCCCGTCTCGTCACCGGCAGCCACCCGCCCCTCGCCGCCCTGGAAGAGCGCCTCGCCACCCATAAGGGGACGGAAGCGGCCCTGGTCTTCGGCAGCGGTTATCTCGCCAATCTCGGCATCGTCTCCGGGCTCGCCGGCCCGCGCGACCTGATCCTCGTGGACGCGCTCGGCCATTCCTGCCTCTGGGCGGGGGCGCGGCTCTCCGGCGCGAAGGTGCTGCGGTTCGCCCATAACGACCTCGACGATCTCGAAGCGCTCCTGACCAAGCACCGCTCCCGCCACCAGCACGCGCTGATCCTCACGGAGCGCGTCTACAGCATGGACGGCGACCGGGGGCCGATCGCCGACATCCTGAATCTCGCCGACGCGCACGATGCCTGGACCCTGGTGGACGACGCCCATGGCCTCGGGGTCGTCGAGCCGGATGCCCGCGCGCCCCTCGAAATGGGCACCCTGTCGAAGACCCTCGGCTCCTATGGCGGCTATCTCTGCGCTTCCCGCGCAGTGGTCGACCTGATGACGAGCCGGGCCCGCAGCTTCGTCTACACCACCGGCCTGCCCCCGGCTTCGGCGGCGGCCGCCCTGGCTGCCCTCGACATCGTCGAGGCCGAGCCTGATTTCGCCGCGCGTCCGCTCGCCCTCGCCCGCCGCTTCACCGCGCAACTCGGCCTCCCCGAGGCACAGAGCCCTATCGTCCCCATCGTCATCGGCGAAGCGGACACTGCGCTCGGCCTTTCGGCCGCTTTGGAGGACCAGGGCTATCTCGTGGTCGCGATCCGCCCGCCCACGGTCCCGGCCGGGACGGCGCGGCTGCGTGTGGCGTTCTCCGCCGCGCATACGGAGGCGCAGGTGGATGGGTTGGCCGAGGCGGTGATGAGACAATGGCCACGAACCCTCCCCCCTTTCCGAGAGAGGGTTCGCGAGACCTAGGCCGCAGCGGTGGACTCGCCGCCGGCCCGCTCGTGCGCCAGCTTGACCACGCCGACCTGATCCACCTTGCCGGTGCCCAGCATCGGCAGCTTGTCCAGCACCACCACTTCGGCCGGGATGGCGATCTCGGTGGCGCCCTTGGCCTTGGCGAAGGCCTGGTAAGCGGGGCGGGTGGCGTCCTTGCGCTCCGTGAACAGGATCAGCCGCTCTCCCTTGCGCGCATCCGGCACCGCCGCCACCGCGCTCGGCGTATCCGGCCAGAGTTCGCCGGCGATGGCCTCGATCCCGGCGAGCGACACCATCTCGCCAGCGATCTTGGCGAAGCGCTTGGCGCGGCCCTTGATCGTGACGAAGCCCTCGGCGTCGATGGCGACGATGTCGCCGGTATCGTGCCAGCCCTCCGGCGGAGCCTCCAGCACGCCGGGCTTCTCTGCCCTGAGATAGCCGAGCATCACGTTCGGCCCCTTCACCGAGAGACGGCCGCCCTCCTCGATGCCGGGTACCGGTTCGAGGCGGGATTCGATCCCCGGCAGGAGCCGGCCGACCGTGCCGAAGCGGTTGAACATCGGTGTGTTGAGGGCGACGACCGGCCCGCATTCGGTGACGCCGTAGCCTTCGAGGATGCGCAGGCCGAACTTCTCGCTCCACGTCTTCCGGGTTGCCTGCTTCACCGCCTCGGCACCGGCCACCACGTAGCGGAGCGAGCGCAGGTCGTAGGAATGGGCCGTCTTGGCGTAGCCGGACAGGAAGGTGTCCGTGCCGAACAGGACGGTGGCATTCGAGCCGTAGATGAGTTCCGGCACGATCCGGTAATGCAGCGGCGAGGGATAGAGGTAGACCGGTACGCCGGAGACCAGAGGCAGGATCAGGCCCGCCGTCAGGCCGAAGGCGTGAAACACCGGCAGGACATTGAATACCTTGTCGGTCGGCCCGAAATCGATGCGGGCGGCGACCTGGGCAGTGTTGGCGAGCATGCAGCGATGGGCGAGCACCACGCCCTTGGGCGTGCCCTCCGAGCCTGACGTGAACAGGATCGCCGCCGGATCGTCGCCGCGCCGCGCCACGAGGGGCTTGCGGGGGCTGAGAAAGCCTCGGATCTTGTCGCCGGTGGTAATGCTGGCGCGCACATCCTCGAGGTAGACGAGCTTCACCTTGCCCTGGATGGCCTCGATCAGGCCGTTGAGGCGGCCCTTGTCGATGAAGGCACGTGACGTGAGGATGGTGTCCACTTGCGCCGCCGTGCAGGCCGAGAGGACGTTGGCGGGGCCGGCCGAGAAGTTGATCATCGCCGGAACCCGCCCGGCGCTGGCCAGGGCGAAGAACGTCACGGCCGCGCCGTTGGCATTGGGCAGCATCAGCCCGATGGCCTTGCCCTCGGCGGCGAGCGGCATCAGCTTCCGGCCGAGGATGTTGGCGCCCATCACGAGGCGGGAATAGCTGAGCGTGCCTGTGACCGGGTCCTCCAGCGCGGTGCGGCGCCAGCCATGGTCGACACCGGCCTGGATGAGGGCACTCATCACGCTACGGTCGATGAAGGCGGTGTCGAAGACGAGATCGGACATGATGTCGTACAGCGCCGCTCCTGCCGCGCGCCGCCGGTTCTTGCCCTTCAGCGCGGGATCGACGGTAAGCGCTACCGGCGACATCACCGTGACGATAACCTTCGGCCACCAGCGGCGGCGGACCTGATTGCGGGAGAGGCGCGAGAAGGCGGTCTTCTCCAGGCCCTCGATCTTCACCGGCACCACCTTGGCCCCGGATTTCTCGGCGATGAGGCCGGCGCCGTCATAGACCTTCATCAGGCTGCCCGTGACGGTGAGGCGCCCCTCGGGAAAGATGATCAGCGTCTCGCCGTTCTTGACGGCATTGATGAGCGTGCGGGTGGCCAGCGGCCGGGTCGGGTCCAGAGGCATCGCCTTGGTCACCCGCAGGAAGGGCTTCACCCACCAGCGCTGCGCGATGCCGTGGTCGACAGCGAAGACCGGCTCCTTGTCGAGGAGCGAAAGGGCCAGCGGCGCATCGAGGAACGAGACGTGGTTGAGGGCGATGATGGCGTTGGGGCCAGCCTTCTCCACGTTCTCCAGGCCCCGAACCTCGAGCCGGTAGAAGGCGCGGAACAGGATCGAGAGGAAGTCGCGGAAGGCGCTGGTCGGCATCACCTTCAGGACGATCACGCCGGCGGCGAGATTGGCGACGCCGATGAGGGTGAGGAGGGAGGCCATGGACCAGCCCGCGCCCTGTAGGGCGGCAAGCCCCAGAGCCCCGGTGACCATGAAGGCGGCGGTGAGCACGTTGACGGCGCCGATGACGCGGGCGCGCTTGTCCTTGTCGGTCCAGGCCTGCACGGCGGCGAAGGAGGGCACGATGTAGAGGCCGCCCGCGACGGCGAGGCCGGCGAAGGCCGCCGCCACGCGAAGGCCCGCCCCGGTGGAGAGGAAGGCGCCGGCCCCCATCACCTCGCCGGAGACCGGCGGGAGGTGCGAGACGGTCCAGGCGAGGTCGAGGGCGAACAGGCCCATGAACAGCGCGCCGATCGGCGTCGGCAGCAGGACGATGCGTCCGCTGGCGAGCCAGGAGGCCAGCGCCGAGCCGACGGCGATGCCCACCGAGAAGATCGCGAGCAGCAGGGTGACCACCGTCTCCGAGCCGTTCAGGCTCTCGCGCACCAGCACCGGCAGCAGGGCGAGCACCACGGCACCCACCAGCCAGAACCAGCTGACGATGAGCGAGCCGCGCCACAGCCGGGTATCGGCGTAGAGGTCACGCAGCAGGGCCACGGTGGAACGGGCGACGTTGGGATCGATTCTCAGCGTCGGCGCCGCCTCGCCGGTGGAGGGGATCTGCCGCGCGGAGAGCCAGCACAGGATCGCGAACACCATGATCAGCGCGCTGAAGGCCAGGGCATCGCCGCCGAGCGCGCTGGCGAAGCCGGCCACGATGGTGCCGAGCAGGATGGCCAGGAAGGTCGCCGCCTCGACCAGCGCGTTGCCTGCCGTCAGCTCGTTGCGCTTCAGGTGGTCGGGCAGGATGCCGTACTTGATCGGGCCGAACAGGGCCGCCACCGTGCCGAACAGGCCTAGCGCCACGAACAGGATCGGGACGGAGTGGAGGAAGAAGCCGATCGCGGCGGCGGCGGCGGCGAAGACCTCCGCGAATTTCAGGCGTTTGGCGATGAGCGCCTTGTCGTAACGGTCGGCGAGCTCGCCGCCGAGGCCGGACAGGATGAAGAACGGGCCGATGAAGACCGCGCCGGCCAGGGTCACCAGGATACCCGGATGGGCAGCCTCTTCGCCGGCGCCGGCGACCTTGAACAGGATCAGGAAGACCAGCGCGTTTTTCAGGAAATTGTCGTTGAACGCGGAGAAGAACTGGCACCAGAACAGGGGCGCGAACCGGCGCGTCGTCATCAAGCTACGGAACATCTTGGTCTCCTCGGGGCGGACCATGACTGCCCACCCTGTAACGAACCGTCAAATCCGGCACGTCCACCGAATTTGAACAACGTGCAAAATATGCGGATGCGGAAAGGGCGGCAACATTGATTTTGCACGGCGTGCAATCTATGCGACGAGGACGTGCCGGGCGGCACCCGAGGGCGGGGACAGCGTGACGAAAGCGACCAAACCGGCACGGCGCGGCACCGGCCCACGGGGCGAGCACAACCGCGAGGAATTCGAGGCCCTGGTGACCAAGGCGGCGGAGGGCCTGGTCCGCATGGAGGGGCTTCGTGGCCTCGGCATGCGCCGGCTCGCCTCGGTGATCGGCTACGCCCCGAACTCGATCTATAACGGCGTCGGCGATCTCGACGCGGTGGTGATGCGGGTCAACGCCCGCACCCTGGAGTGCCTGCACGGAGCGCTCCAGGGTGCGATCCGCACCGACGCCGATCCGCGGGACAACGCTCTGGCCCTCGCCGATGCCTATCTGGCCTTCGTAGCTTCGGACCCTCAAGTCTGGAGTCTCGTCTTCGAGCATTCCCTGGCGCCGGACTCGACCTTTCCCGACTGGTACGCCGCCGCGCTCGCCCAGGCGACCGACCTCGTCGACGGCGTGCTCGAACCGCTGATCCCCGATGCGGGCGAGAGACGGCAGGCCGTGGCGACCCTCTGGGCGGGCCTCCACGGGCTCGCCTCCCTCTCCACCTCCAACAAGCTCGCCGTCCTGACCCCGGAACCGCCGCGCGATCTGGCGCGGCTGTTGGTCGGTCGGTTCCTGCGGCCCTAGGAACCGCGTGTCGCAGCAAAGAAACCCGGCGTTTCCTTTACTGAGGGGCGCTGACAGCGTATATCTGTCTCTCGCGAAACTCCCACGGGATCACCCTCTCTTCCGCTGCAGAGGCGGGCAGGGAGCTTTCCGGGGACGCGAAGCCCAGGATGAACTTCGATTGGGATCCGAGTAAGCAGGGCAAGGTTCTGACAGAACGCGGCATCGATTTCGCGGACGCCGTCACGATCTTTGCGGGTCCCGTCCTCGTGAAGACGGACACGCGGCAGGATTACGGAGAAGTTCGTATGATCGCCATCGGACAGATGAACGAGGTTTTCGTCACGGTTGTCTACACTGATCGTAGCGATACGCGATGGATCATCACGGCTTGGCCAGCAAACCGCAAGGAGCGCGCTGAATGGCAAAGATCACACTCGAAGAAGCCTTGACACGTCCCGTCACAGTCGATCGCGCCAGATTGGACGCGACCACCGACGAGGATATCCGTCGCTATATGATCGAGGACGGGTTCGACCCGGACGATCCCTCCCACCTCGATGGCTCAGCCATCGTGCTGCCTCCTCGGATGATCCGCGAGCGCCTCGGCATGACGCAGGCGACCTTCGCCGAGGTAATCGGCGCACCTCTGGCGACCCTCAAGAACTGGGAACAGGGCCGCACCATGATCCCGCCCTACGTCCGCACTCTTCTCAACATCCTGGATCGCGAGCCCGAAGCAGCCCTGCGCGCGATCATGGCGGGACGTCCCGAGGCGGCGTAGCGCAGCGAGAAGGACATCCATGGCCAAGCAGTTTCCGGCCCTCGACGAGCGCCATCGCGAATTCATCGCTCGGCAGCACATCGTCTTTACCGCATCGGCGGCGGAGGGCACGCGGATCAACCTGTCGCCGCGTGGCACCAATACGTTCCGGGTCATCGACCCGAACACCGTCGTCTATCTCGACCGCACCGGCAGCGGCAACGAGACCGCCGCGCATCTGCGGGTGGATGGACGGCTGACGGTGATGTTCTGCGCGCTTGAGGGCGCGCCGACGATCCTGCGGCTCTACGGGCGCGGCGAGGTTCTGGCGCGGGGCAGCGAGGCCTATTCCAGCCTCCTCTCCGATGTGTTCGACGGCTGCGAGCCGCCCGGAGCGCGTCAGATGGTGCGTCTCGTCATCGATCTCGTGCAGACCTCCTGCGGCTTCGGCGTGCCCGTGTTCGATTACCGCGAGGAACGTCCCACCCTCGACCGCTGGGCCCAGGCCAAGACGGAGGCCGAACTCGACGCCTATCGCCGCCAGAAGAACGCTCGCAGCATGGACGGGCTGCCCACGGGGCTGTTCGCCGACGAGGACGTGGCGGGCTGATATCGCGCGGCGTCGGGTAAGCGGCGCACCGTCTCCCCGTATTCCCTCCCCTCCCCCCTCCCTGGCCGACTGGAGCGCCGGCGGAAGGCGAGCCGGGGTCCGGCGCAGGAAGACGCGAAGCGTCCGTTGTCTCAGCGGGCGTTGGGCAGGTGGACCTTCACCGCGCCGCGTCCGTCGGCCTTGAGCGGCGCACCCCATTGTGTCGCCTCGATCCCCGCCCGCCCCCAGCCGGTGGCCAGAGAGATTGTGAGCGGCAACATCATCGCGCCGCCGGGAACGGGGGCGAGCCGCACGCGGATGTCGTCGTTCTCGGCCATGCGGCGCACGCTGCTGCCATTGGGTCGGTGGCCTGAAATCGGCACCCAGCGCGCCCGGCAATCGAGCGCCGGTCCGCGATAGGGTCCCTCCTGGACCGTCACCAGCACCCCGCGCGAGAGGACGATATCCGCCCGGGCCACCCCGTTGAAGACCGGGATGCGGCGCTCGCAGAGGGCGACATCGAGGGGCGCCGCGCCGAGGGGGATCGCCAGCATGGTCAGGGGATCGACGACACCCACCTTGTCCTGCGGCGCCACCGGGATCCGGTCGGGCGTCGGAGTCGGAGGGGGCTCCACGCTCTCGTCATGCGCGCGTCCCCCCGACAGGACCATCGAGACTTGGACCGGCTTGCGGCCGTAGAGACTCTCCGACCGGAACGTGCCGGTGAGCGCTCCGGTTCGCGACCGCTCTCCCGATGCGGAGGCCGTCCCCGATCCCTCGAAGAAGACACCGACGAGGCCGCGCAGGCCCGCCTTCAGATCGTAGGCGTAGCGCCCGCCGGCCTGATCGACGGCGAGAGTGGCCTCGCCCACGGGAAGGTCGAGGAACGACAGGCGATAGGTGATGGAAAAGCGCTGCGGTTCGGGGGCGGCCGAAGCGGGGGCCGGCGCGGCGAGTGCCAGAAGCGCTGCGCCGATCATCGCGATGGAGCGCGTCTCCCGAGCATCATTGGACGAGGCGACCATGCGCTGCCCTCCTGCATGCCATCATCCCTTAAGAGATGCCGCCACGTGTGCTGGTGCGGACCGGCACCTGCCGGGTAATCGTCGCATTCGAGGACCGGACGGCAGGCGCGCTTCGCGCATCCCTTCAGTTCTCACCCGTCTCCATCTGCCGATACACCCGCCCATGCTCGCAATAGCCGGCGACGATGCGGGTCATCATCGCGCGCTTGTCCGCGTCGAGGGGCCCGAGGATGCGGGCGGGGCGGCCGCCCCAGAGATGGCCGCTCTCGAGGAGCTGACCCGGATCGGTGGTGGAACCGCCCGCGAGCAACACGTCGTCGGCCACCACGGTGCCGGGGGCGAGGACGCAGCCTATGCCGATGAGGCTGCGCGCGCCGATCCGGCAATCGGCCATCCGCACGTTATGCGCGATCGTGGTGTCGCGGCCGATGACGACACCCTCGGCCCGTGCACGGATGACGGTGTTGTCTTGGATGTTGGTGTCGGCGCCGACGAGGATGGGGCCGACCTCCGCATGCAGGTCGCAGGAGAACAGCACGCTCGACCCAGCGCCGAGGGCGATGCGGCCGCGCAGGCGCGCCGTGCTGGCGACGTAAACGCTGGGATCGACGTCGATCTCGTCGCCGGCGACGGGCGGCGGTGTATCCCCCGTGGCCTCGCGCACGCGCTCGGCCCGCTCGGCGATCTCGGCCGCGGTGATGGGACGCTGGGGTTTCGCCGGGCTGCCGGCATAGGCGAAGCCCGCGGCGAGGTGCGAGCGCGGGAAGACGGTGGCCCCGGCCTCGATGAGCACTCCGTCCTCCACGGTGGCGCCGTCGAGGACGATGACGTCGTCCTCGATCACCACGTCGGACCCCACCGTGCAGGCATGGACCACGGCGTTGCGGCCCACCGTCACCCGGTCGCCGACGAGGGTGGGGTGAGAATCGGTGGCGATGTGGAGCGTCGAGCGATGGCCTAGCCAGAAGCGCTCGCCGACGGTCACCGCCTCGCCGTCGGCACGGATCACGCTGTCGTCGCCGAGCCAGGCCTGGGCACCGATCGTGGCGGCGCCGATGACCGTGCTTCCGCGCCCGCACCAGACCGGACGGGCCGAGAAGACCGGCAGGACGCCGTCATGGGGCAGGATCAACTCAGGCGTCACGCGAGGGGGTTCCTTCGAAGCCGTTGGCGTAGACCGGCCATGGGACCGGCGGGGCATGGAACCCATGCCGGTCGAGTGGTAAGGCCGGACGCCGGAATGTTGTTGCCTGAACGACGCGCAACAGCGTGAAACCACCGCGCGGACTTTGCAATGTCGCGCATCCCTTAAGGGGGATCAAACCCGGTCGCGAGGGCTTTCGCGCCGATGCGTCAAGGAATCGACGGATGTCAGCAGGCGAGACGACGGCGAACGATCGGGGCGCAGCCGCGATCAGCATCCAGAGCGCGCCCTTCGACGTGGCCGCGGAGATGGCTGCGCTGAGCGGTACGCTTCAAGGCAGGACCGGGGCGATCGTCACCTTCACCGGCCTGTGCCGCGACGAGGGCGGCCGCCTGATCGGACTCGAACTCGAACACTATCCCGGCATGGCCGAGGCGGAGATCGGCCGCGTGGTGGAGGCGGCTCAGGACCGCTGGCCGCTCCAGGCGGTGCGGGTGATCCACCGGCACGGCCTCGTCGCGCCGGGCGACGGCATCGTTCTCGTGGTGACGGCGGCAAGCCACCGCGTGGCCGCTTTCGAGGCGGCGAGCTTCCTCATGGACTATCTCAAGACGAAGGCCCCGTTCTGGAAGCGCGAGCATCTGGCCGACGGCACCATGGGGGGCTGGGTCGAAGCCACGGGCGCCGACGACGAGGCCGCGTCACGCTGGGCGTGAGGGCGGACCGGCGGCGATTCGCCTCCGGTCATCCACAGAGGAGGGCGCGCTTCAGCCCGTGCGCCCCTTGCCTGTGACGGGTTTCGCGCGCCCGTTCGCACCGCGCTTCGGTAGACCGCGCGAGGGGACGGGCAGATGCAGCAGGGTACGCCGATCAAGGACGAGCCGGGTCCGCACCCCGCCAACTGGTCGCCGGCGGCCTCGGGAATCGCGGTGGTGGCGTTCATCGCCCTGCTGATCGTCGCCTGGACCGCCGCCTCGACCCTGCTCCTGATCTTCGCGGGAATCCTGCTCGGGGTCTTCCTCGATGGTCTGACGCGCCTGCTCGGCCAGGTGATCGGGCTCGGTCGCGGGCTCCGGCTCACCATCGTCAGCCTGGTCCTCGGCGGGCTCACCCTCGGCTTTCTCGCCTTCGGTGGCGCGACGGTGGTGCAGCAGGGCAGGGAGCTCGGCCAGACCGTCACGAAACAGGCGGGGTCTGTCCGTGACCGCCTGAAGGAATACGGGATCGATCTGCCGGCCTTCTCGGCACCGGAGCCGACGTCGAGCGACCAGGGCCCCGACAAAGCCAATGACAACGAGACCGACAAGGACAAGAAGGCCGGGGGCCTCGGCGTCCTCGCCTCGGGGGCGATCAAAAGCCCCGGTTCCCTCCTCTCGGATGCCGGCAGCATGCTCGGACCGGCGGCCGCCGTCGTCACCGGGCTGTTCAGCGCGCTGGGCAACGTCCTGGTGATCGTGTTCCTCGGCCTCGCCTGCGCGGCCGATCCCGCCAGCTACCGTGACGGCGCCGTCCGGTTCGTACCGCCCCGTTACCGTCCCCGCGCCACCGCTCTCCTCGACGGCATGGGCGAGACGCTGCGGCATTGGCTGTTCGGCCAGCTCATCACCATGGCGGTGATCTTCGTCTGCATCTGGGCGGGCTTGAGCTTCCTCGGTATCGGAGGTGCCCTCATCCTCGGCCTGCAGGCGGGACTCCTCGCCTTCATCCCCACGATCGGCCCGCTGATCGCCGGCGTCATCATCGTGCTGGCGGGCCTCGCCTCCGGCACCAATGCGGCGCTCGGCGCCTTCGGTGTCTACCTCGTGGTGCAATGCCTGGAGAGCTACGGGCTGACGCCCTTCATCCAGAAGCGGGCTCTGGACATCCCGCCGGCCACTATCTTCGCCGGCCAGCTCGTGCTCGGTGTGCTGTTCGGCCTCTGGGGCATCGCCCTCGCGCTGCCGCTGATGGCGGTGATCAAGGTCGTGCTGGAACAGGTCTATATCGAGGACACGCTCGACGAGGAGGCGGATGTCTGAGCGCGGAGCCGGTGGAGAGGCGTGACGCTGGCGCCGGAGACGACCACGCGGGGCCGGCCGGACGAGGACGATCCGCCTATGAGACTCGCATGCTCGCGCAAGTGGCCATGCTTGTTCCAGGGGCGATGGAGAGTCGCCGAAAGCCCATGATAGAGATCCGGGCGCCCTTACAAAAGAGCCTTGTCAGGGCGGGTCGATGACATCGGCAGTCGCCCCGCGATTTTGCATCACGGTAAGGATGTTTCCCGAATGAATATTGCGATACTATCAAAAGATAGATATTCGTTGGTTCAGATCGTCGTTTCGGCTCCCCGGCTCCGTCCTGTTTTCGACGATCATCGTGAGTTTGTGGTCTCACAATGCACGGCGGTACGTTTAAAAACCTATCGGATGGCGTTTCAGACATAGTCAGACACTTTGTAAGTGTTGGGCATTGGCATTGGGACTTCGTCGACGGCACTCATTTCTGGTCGCCCGGGCTCTATCCGATCCTGGGGATTCCCGACGGCCTCGTCAGGCCCGATTACGCGCTCCTGTTTAAGCTCATCCATCCGGACGATTGCCCGCGAACAATGGCACCCGACGTCGTCCGGCGATCGGAAGCGATACCCCCCTCGATCTTCCGCATCGTCCGGCCGGATTTCCGGATCCGTACCGTCATCAGCCGCGTGGAGGTGACGGCCGCACCCGATGGACGGCCCTTGAGCGCCCATGGCATCCTCGCCGACATCGGCGATCCGGCCATGCAGACCTGCGCCGAAGAGGAACAGCGGCGGCGAGACCGGGAAATCTACGTCGTCGTCGGTGCCTTCACGTCAACAACGGATGTCTACCCGTTCAGGAGGTTTTCGGCCGAATGGCTCGACCTCGTCGGCCTTCCCGAAGCGGAACTCCTGCAGGATCCGGCCCTGCCGGTTCTGAAGAGGGAGCGCCGCCATTGGCGCGACCACGCGCAAGAGCAGTATCTTACCAAGCGCCTCGTCCATACGATGCCTAACCTCAGACTCGCGAATGGGGAAACGGCGACCTACCGCCTGCTGATGATTCCTATGCTGAACGAGACCGGAGATGTCGAAAGCTGGATCAATTTCATCGGTCCGATACATCTGAAGATCAGGCCCGCTGGCCGTCTTCTTCAAGGCCTCGAACAGCGCATCGAAGCTGGGCATATCCGTGCGGCACGCGCACTGCTCGACTGGTCGATGGCGGATTTGAGCGGAGCCTCTGGCGTGTCGCTCTCGACCGTCCGTCGGCTCGAGGGCTGCATCACCTCCGTCTCGGTGCCCAACCGCAATCAGGCGATTTGCGCCCTGCGCAGCGCGGGTATCGTGTTCTCGCTGACCGATGAGACGACGATCGCGGTCAGCAGGGGAAGACAGACCTCGTTTTGAGTGGAGGTCGAATCGCCCGAGTCAGGCGGGCGCGGTACCGGATTCGGCCGGGTCGTCCATGAGGGGGTGGAGATCGCGGACCATGCTCTTCAGGCGCTCGTCGAGGACATGCGTGTAGATCTGGGTCGTCGAGATGTCGGCATGGCCCAGGAGCTCCTGAACAATCCTGAGATCGGCCCCGTTCTGCAGGAGATGGCTGGCGAAGGCGTGGCGCAACACGTGCGGACTCACGCGGTCCTCGCGGATCCCGGCCGCCGCCGCCGCACTCTTGAGGTCGCGGGCGAAAGCCTGCCGGGTCAGGTGTCCGCTCTCGCTGTCGGAGGGGAACAGGAAGGGACCGTCGCCGGTGAGATGAGTGAGGTGGTCGCGCATGGCGGCGCGCGCGAGATCGGTGAGCGGCACCAGTCGCTCGCGCCCGCCCTTGCCCTTCACCACGAGGTAGCGCTGCTTCGTGGTGGCGGCCGAGCGCGGCAGGGCGACGAGTTCCGAGACGCGCAGGCCGGTGGCGTAGAGGGTTTCCAGCAGGCACAGCATCCGGACCGCGCGCCGCCGCTCGCCCGGCACCTCCTCGGCCGGCGTCGCCACGGCCCGCTCGCGGGCGGTGCGCAAGAGGTCGTCGACCTCGGTCACCGACAGCACCTTGGGCAGGGTGCGTCCCCTGCGCGGGCCGCCCACCGGTGCACTCGGATCGGTCTCGGCGAGGCCTTCGGCGTACAGGAACTTGTGGAAGCCGCGAATGCAGGACAGCCGGCGCGCGGCGGAGGAGGCCTTCAGTCCCTGGGTCTCGAGATCCGCCAGATAAGCGCGGACCTCTCCCGCATCGGTATCGAGCGGATCACGTCCCGAGGCGGACAGGGCCGCGAGGTAATGGCCGAGGTCGCGGCGATAGGCGGCGAGCGTGTTAGCGGCGGCGCCACGCTCGGCCGAGAGCATTTCGAGATAGGCCACGATGAGGTCCGGACCTTCCGCGCCCGCCACGTCACCCGTCACGTCGTCAGCCTTCTCCGACTCCGTCACCGGCCGGGCGGCTGCAGCTTCGCAGAGGGAATGCTGACGCTCATTTCCCGGGGCGTGGGTTGAACGAAGGTGGCGAGCGCGAACATGCCCGCGAAGACCAGTCCACCGAGGATGGCGAGCGTGGCGAGGAAACGAAACAGGGTCGGCACTCGGACGAACCTCGGTCGGAGGGAACTGTGCGGAAATGAACGGCGTCGGTCGGCCAGCAGATCATTGAACAGCCAAGCCAAGGGTTTGCACCATGCCGGGCGCGCGATGGCAAGGACTTCGGAGCCACACGAAGCGCCGCAAGGGACTCACGACCGCCGAGCGGCGATCGGACTCACCGGTCCGGGAGGCTTCGCGGGACGAGAAAACCTGCCCGAAAGAAGCTCGCCCTGGGAAGAATCGCGTCCCGCCCGACGGCCTCGCTTCGCCCGGCGGATGAAACGCGCTAGGATCGCGTGAAGACGTGTATCAAGACTTTACCAATGACCGAGACCGAGACCGAGCCATCGGGAGGCGACATCGCCGCCGATCCCATCGAAGTCAGGCTCCGCCGTGCCCTCGGCGCGCGCTCGATCGTGCTCGTCGGTCTCATGGGCGCCGGCAAGAGCACGGTGGGGCGGCGCCTGGCGACGCGCCTCGGGCTGATGTTCAAGGATGCGGACAACGAGATCGAAGCGGCGGCCCATCTCACGATCCCGGACATCTTCGCCATCTACGGCGAGCCGAGCTTTCGCGAGGGAGAGGAGCGCGTCATCGCTCGGCTCATCCGCGAAGGGCCGCTGGTGCTGGCCACCGGCGGAGGCGCCTTCATGCGCGAGGCGACGCGGGCGCGGATCGCGCAGGGCGGCGTCTCGGTCTGGCTGAAAGCGGAGCTCGACGTGCTGATGCGCCGCGTGCGCAAGCGTGGCAATCGCCCCCTGCTCCAGACCGACGACCCGGAGGAGACGATGCGGCAGTTGATGGAGATCCGGCATCCTGTCTATGGCAGTGCCGACGTGATGATCCCCTCGCGCGACGTATCGCACGACCGCGTGGTGGAGGACGTGATGGAGGCACTCGATGCCTATCTCAACGGCCCCTCGAACCAAGGCGTTGCCGCGCAGTGAGTGACGGACAGACGGTCCACGTCCCCCTCGACCAGGGTCGGGACTACGACATCCATATCGGCCGGGGTCTCCTCGCCGAGGCCGGCGCCCGCGTGGCCGCCCTCGGTGCCAAAGCCGCCGCCATCGTCACCGACGAGACGGTGTCGGCGCTCTATGGTGAACGCCTGCGCGAGAGCCTGGAGGCGGCGGGCCTGCGCTCCGGCCTCGTCACCGTCGCGCCGGGCGAGGTGTCGAAGAGCTATGCGGTCTATGCTCAGGTCTGCGACGGGCTCCTCGCCCACCGGATCGAGCGCAACGACCTCGTGGTGGCCCTCGGCGGCGGCGTGGTCGGCGATCTCGCGGGCTTCGCGGCGGCGACGCTCCGGCGCGGCGTCCGCTTCGTCCAGGCGCCGACGACACTGCTCTCCCAGGTCGATTCGTCGGTGGGCGGCAAGACCGGCATCAACTCAGCCCTCGGCAAGAACCTGATCGGTGCCTTCCATCAGCCGCGCCTGGTCCTGGCCGACACCGCCACCCTCGATACCCTGTCCGAGCGCGAGATGCGCGCCGGCTACGCCGAGGTGGCGAAATACGGCCTCATCGCCGATTCCAGCTTCTTCGACTGGTGCGAGGCCAACTGGGCCGGCATCTTCTCCGGTGGTCCGGAGCGTGACGAGGCCGTGGCGATCTGCTGCCGGGCGAAGGCCGGCGTCGTGGTGCGCGACGAGCGCGAGGACGGCGAACGTGCCCTGCTCAACCTAGGCCACACCTTCGGCCATGCCCTGGAACGGCTCACCGGCTACGAATCCGCCCGCCTCGTCCATGGCGAGGGCGTCGCCATCGGCCTGGCGCTGGCCTTCCGCTTCTCGGCCCGCCTCGGCCTTTGCCCCGGCCAGGATGCCGGCCGCGTGGCCAACCATCTGGCCCTGGCCGGCCTGCCCACCCGGCTCCAGGCGGTGCCGGGCGGATGCGGCGGCGCCGACGCCATCCTCGAGGCCATGGCCCAGGACAAGAAGGTCCGCGACGGGGCGCTGACCTTCATCCTCGCCCGCGGGATCGGCCAGAGCTTCATCGCACCGGGCATCGACCGCGCCGAGGTGAAGGCTTTTCTCCAGGACGAGTTGCGCGGGGCCTGACCGGATCGTCTCTACTTTCCCTGACGATTGGAGCTGTCGGCGGAGGGTGATCCCGGCTCCATGGCCACATCGTGGGAGAGCCATGAAGACCTCCCGGCTCAGATCCGGTGCCACGGCCTCGTTTCGGTCGCGGGTTGGTATATGAGAGGGGCTTGCCAAGACCGGCACCGTGCCGGTGTGGCACAGCTTGATGCGACGACGGCCTGATGGACACGCATACCGACCTCTGGCTCGCCGCGAGCATCGTGGTGATGTCGCTGCTGCTCTCGGCCTTCTTCGCGGGAGCCGAGACCGCCTTCACCGCGGCGTCGCGGGCGCGGATGCTCGCCCTGGAAGATAGCGGCGACCTGCGGGCACGCGTCGTCAACCGCATCCTCGCCTCGCGCGAGCGGTTCATCGGCGCCATGCTGATCGGCTACAACATCGTCGCCATCGGCGCCTCCGCCTTCACCACCAGCGTGCTGACCACGATCTTCGGCAAGAGCGGGGTGCTCTACGCCACCGGTGTGATGTCGGTCCTCGTCATCGTCTTCGCCGAGGTGCTGCCCAAGACCCTCGCCATCAACAAGCCGGACCAGGCCGCCCTGGTGATGGCGCGGCCCGTCGCCTTCGCGGTGGCGCTCCTCGGCCCGGCCGCCATCGCCATCGAGAAGGTGGTGCGGCTGATGCTCCGCCCCTTCGGCATCAGTATCGGGCAGCACCAGTCGATCCTCTCGCCCACCGAGGAGATTCGCGGACAGGTCGCCCTGCTCCACCGCGAGGGCGGCGTCGCCAAGGCCGAGCGCGACATGCTCGGCGGCCTGCTCGACCTTCACGAATTGTCCGTCTCCGAGGTCATGGTGCACCGCACAAAGATGCGCACCATCAATGCCGATCTCCCCTCTGAGGAGATCGTGCGGGAGGTGCTGTCCTCGCCCTACACCCGCATGCCGCTCTGGCGCGGCACCTCAGAGAACATCATCGGCGTGCTTCACGCCAAGGACCTGCTGCGCGCCCTCGACGCCGCCGGAGGCGACGCCTCCGGTCTGAAGGTCGAGGCCCTGGCCCTCGAGACCTGGTTCGTGCCAGACACGACCAGCCTGCGGGACCAGCTGAAGGCCTTCCTCACCAAGAAGACCCATTTCGCCCTCGTCGTCGACGAGTACGGCGAGGTCATGGGGCTCGTGACCCTGGAGGACATCCTGGAGGAGATCGTCGGCGACATCGCCGACGAGCACGACGTCGCGGTCTCCGGGGTGCGTCCCCAGGGGGACGGCTCGGTGAATGCCGACGGCTCCGTCGCCATCCGCGATCTCAACCGCGCCATGGACTGGAACCTGCCCGACGAGGAGGCGACGACCATCGCCGGCCTCGTCATCCACGAGGCACGCGCGATCCCCGATACCGGCACCGCCTTCAACTTCCACGGCTTCCGGTTTCAGGTCTTGCGCAAGGCGAAGAACCGCATCACCGCCCTGCGGATCACCCCGCTGGTGCCGATGATCGCGAAGACGGACGAGATCGAGGGCTAAGCAGGTTTCGCAGAAGTGGCCCCCGGTTCTGCGATCGAAACCTGCGACACATCGGAGAGCTAAGCAGGGTGAAGCGTTGGTCGACCAACGCGAACCTGCTTAGGCTCCCGGCAAGGCGAACGGAGAGACGCGCCCCCCTCAGCCGCGCGGCACCGGCCGCCAGCCCGGGGGCGCCATCTCGAACCCTTCGAACCGGAAGGCCGGGGAGACGGTGCAACTCACCAATGTCCACGCTCCGAGGCTCGTGGCGGTCTGCCAATGCCCCGCCGGCACCACGATCTGCGGCTGCTGGCCGTGGGCGAGGTCGGGACCGAGATAGGTGGCGGTCGCATCGTGACCGTTCGGACTCGTGGTGATCACCATCGGTGCGCCGGCATGCCAGAACCAGATCTCGGAGGCATCGACCCGATGCCAATCCGAGGTCTCGCCGAGATCGAGCAGGTAGTAGATCGCGCTGCCCACCGAACGGCCATCGACCTCCGTCGGATCGCGAAACGTTTCACGATAATGGCCGCCCTCCGGGTGGGGTTGGAGCCCCAGCTTTGCGATCACCTCGGCGGCCTTCATGTCGTCCTCCCTCGTCCCGCGATCGTTATTGGCCGGCCGGAATGGCGCCCTGAGGCAATTGAAGGCCGCGAGGGGCCGCGCCCTCCCCTCGCCCAGCTCCCTCGGTGGCGGTGGCTTTGGGCGAGCGCGGTGTTTTCGCCACGGGCTTGGGCTTCGCCTTGGCAACGGGCGCCGCCTTCACCTCCGGGGCATCGCCGCAGCGGCGATGATCGAGGCGCGCCAGGACTTCGCCCGCCTCCGAGACGATGTTGAGGAAATCCGGCAACACCGTGAGCTGCTCGTCCCAGCGGACCGGTCCGCCAATCGTCGCCTCCAGGGCTGCGGGGCTACCGCCCCGGCGGAGGGCCAGGAGGTCCGGGCCGAAGGCGGTGGCGGCCTTGTTGCCGATGACGACCTGCAGCACGCGGGTAGCCTCCGGCGTCAGGGGGCGAAGCGGGTTGTCGACGGTGATCGTGCCGCTCCGCGTCACCCAGAGCGAGACCGCGCCCTGCCCTTCGTAGAACGCACCCTGACCGTTGTCGCAGACCACGATGAGCTCGGGCAGTTTCACGGGGGCGAGATTGGCCGCCGGCATCGGCAGGGGCGCGGCCTGAGGAGCATCGGATGCCTCGGCTGGCTTGGCGACGGGTTTCGGTTTGGGCTTGGGCTTTGGTTTCGGCTTAGGCTTGGGGGCCGGAGCCTCTGCCTCGCCCAATGGCGCGGCGTCTTCTTGTGTGAAACCGGGGGAGACTCCCAGCATCACGCATAAAAGAGCAACGCAGGAGACCAGCGCCAGGCGGCTCCCAGTCCGCATCCTCCAAGGCCGAAACGCGGAGTTCGGGTTACCGGAAGGACAGGACGGGATCGAAGAGATCTGCATGGCTGAGAGGGTTACCCCAGCGAGAGCCGGCTTGCATCCACTTGTGGCGCGCCACAGGAGTGCTTTCGCACGGAGGCAGGCATTGCCGCCCGGGTCGTCCTGGCCGGAACGGTCCTTGCGTCTCATTTCGGCCCCTTGCGCCGAGGGAACGCGGAGCCGAAACCATGCGGACGGATTGGCCTTGCACGGTGGTGGCGCCGTTTCGCGAAGCGATCCATCGGTGGATGACGGGTCGTCATGCACGCATTGTCGCTGGCGCGACGCCCAACCTGTTCTAAGGCAACTCGGCTTCGGGGCCGTCCTCTTTCTTCTGTCCAGACAAGGTCGATCGATGCGCATGCTTGACCGCAGCCCAGCCAATACGGTGCCCGATCCCGGTAAGCTGGAACAGGATCTCATCGCCCTCATCGAGGATTCTCGCGAACGGTCGAGCGAGGATCCGTTCCGTAATCCCGTCCTGGCGGTGACGCTCGCGATCACCCGCCGCTTCGACCGCGACGAGATCGACGAGGACGACCTCGACGGCCTGTTCACCCGGTTACGCACACAATCCCTGGTCGCCCGGGCCGAGCGCCTGCGCGGCTATGTCGGGCTGGACCGCGACGCCCAGACATCGGCGGACAACACGCTGCCGGCCCGTCTCGTGGCGGCGATCCCGAAAGGCACGGGGGATTTCGAGACCTTCCGCGATCTCGTGGGCCGTACCGGCTTCGCCGTGGTGTTCACCGCTCACCCGACCTTCGGCATGCCGAAGGCCGTGGCGGCCCTCATCGCCGAGGCCGCGTCCCAGGACAACGATGCCGCGCGACTGCCCCTGATGGAGAAGGCCGCCGCCCTCTCGACCCGGCCGGATGCGAAGATCAGCCTGGACGACGAGTTCGAGCAGGCCTGCCTCGCGGCCAATCACGGCCGCGCGGCCCTGGACAGCTTCAACGCAGCCCTGCTCGATGCGGCCCGCGCGCGCTGGCCCGACCGCTGGACGGAGCTGGTGCTCAAGCCCTTCGCCCTTGCCTCCTGGGTTGGCTGCGACACGGACGGGCGCACCGATATCGGCTGGTGGGACACCCTGCGTTACCGCCTGGAATCGAAGCGCATGCAGCTCGACCGGGTGATGCGCCACCTGCCGGACGTGCCGGCCACCAACGTGGTGCGGGACCTGACGCAGGGCGCGCTGGCGGCCGTGAACCGGCAACTCGCCGTCGCCCCGCGCCTCGGGACCAAGCCTACCCTGGAGGCGGTGCACCGCTTCGCCCTGGCGCTCATCATCGAGCGGGAGCGCGCCCAGACCGATTCCGGGCCGCTCCTGGCGGGCCTCGCTGGAGCCCTGGGCGGCGTCGAGAGCGACGAGGACAAGCGCGCCATCGCTCTCCTGCGCTCCGGCATCGCGACACACGGTCTGTCGAACGCCCTGCCGCATTTCCGGCTCAACGCCAGCCAGATCCACAACGCCGTGCGCCGAGTCATCGACCTGGAAGGAGAGCCGACGGACGCGGCGCAGCGGCGCTCGCACCTCTCCACCATCCACGCCCTCCTCAACGACGTGCATCCGGTGGCCGTGGATTTCGGCGCGCTCGCCGCCGAGCGGGCTTCGGCCGCACGCCTGATGATGACCATCGCGCAGATCCTGAAGCACGTGGACGGCACCCATCCGGTGCGCTTCCTCATCGCCGAGACCGAGACCGGCTACACGCTGCTGGCCGCCCTCTGGCTCGCCCGGCATTACGGGATCAGCGACAAGGTCGAGATCACGCCGCTCTTCGAGACGGCGAGTGCCCTGGAACAGGGCATCCGCGTCCTCGACGATGCCCTGCGCAACCCGCATTGGCGTGCCTACCTCAAGCGCATCGGTCGCCTGACGGTGCAGTTCGGCTATTCGGATTCGGGCCGCTATGTCGGCCAGCTCGCCGCGAGTTTCTGGATCGAGCGCCTGCGCCTGCGCATCACCGACCTGATGGCGCAGAACGGCCTGTCCGGCATCGAACTGGCGATCTTCGATACCCATGGTGAATCGATCGGGCGCGGCGCCCATCCGACCTCCCTGCGGGACCGCCTCGCCTATCTCGCGCCGGAGGATTCACGACACAAGAACCGCAAGGCGGGGATCAAGGTGCGCCTGGAATCGAGCTTCCAGGGCTCGGACGGCTACCTGATGTTCGGCACGCAGGCGCTGGCCCGCGCCACGGTGGAGCGGATCGCCGAGCACCTCTTCGCCTTCGATATCGCCGACGACGATTCCTTTGCCGACTATGTCCTGTCCGACGCGCCGGGCGCCGACGAGACCGACGACCCGATCTATGGCGAGGCGGATTTCGCCGCCGAGTTCTTCACCGTCGCCCGCCAGGACATGGAAGCCCTGGTGGACGATCCCGGCTACGCCGCACTGCTGGGCACGTTCGGCCCAAGCCTGCTCGACCGCACCGGCTCGCGTCCCGTGGCCCGCCAGACCGATAGCGGTGGCCCCAGCATGATCACCCATCCCCGGCAGATGCGGGCGATCCCTAACAACGCGATCCTGCACCAGCTCGGCTATCTCGCGAATTCGCTCCACGGCCTCGGCCGGGCGGCAAGCCGCGCACCGGATCTGTTCCGTGACATGCGCCGTGATTCGGTCCGGTTCTCGCGCGCCTTCCGCCTCGCCCAGCATGCCTCGGCGGTGGGCGACCTCGATGTGCTGCGCGCCTATATCGACACGCTCGACCCGGCCATGTGGCTGGAACGGGCACGGCGCACGCAGCGCGACGACCGGCGCGACGAACTCCTCGTCATCGCCACCGCCCTCGACCGCCTGCGCCTCGCGCCCGATCTACGCCGTCTGTTCGGCCGCCTCACCAGCGACTGGTTGAGCCTGCAGTCGGCGGCTCCCGACCTCGGCAAGATGTCGGTGAGGCTGACAATGCTCCACGCCCTGCGCCTCGCCCTGATCCATCGGATCTGGTTCCTGGCCGTGCACATTCCAGGCTTCCGCCCGCAATCGGGCATCACCCGCGAGCAGCTGATCGAACGCTTCCTGCGCCTCGACATCGACGGCTGCCTCGCCATGCTCGACGAGATCTTCCCGATCACGCCGGACCCGACCCTCGGCCTCAATTTCGGCGAGCCCGCCGGCCCGCGCGACGTCGGCACCTACGAATCGGAGCACAAGACAATCTTCGGCCCGATCCGCCAGTCCTTCGCCCGCGTCCGCGAGCTGTCGGGGATGATCCAGCACGAGGTGGGAGCGTTCGGGTAACTCACCGTCGTCCCGGGTTCCGAGACGCGGCCCCGGGACAGGCGGTGCCGTTCAGGCCCCTGCGGCGCGGGGGCGCTCGCCGAAGATGGCAGTGCCGACGCGGATATGGGTGGCCCCCATCTGGATCGCCGCCGGGTAATCGGCGCTCATCCCCATGGAGAGGATGGGCAGGTTGTGGCGCTCGGCGATGCGGGCCAGGAGGGCGAAATGCGCCGACGGCGGGACCTCGGCCGGCGGGATGCACATGAGCCCGTTGATCGCCAGACCATGGGTCTCACGACACTCGCTGAGGAGGACGTCCACCTGCGAGGGCGAGACCCCGGCCTTCTGCGGCTCGTCACCGGTATTGACCTGGACGAGCAGTTTCGGCGTGCGCCCCGTGCGCTCGATCTCCTTGGCCAGGGCCGCCGCCAGTGACAGCCGGTCGAGGCCATGGATCACATCGAACAATTCCACCGCCTCGCGGGCCTTGTTCGATTGGAGCGGCCCGACGAGATGAAGCTCCACGTCGGGAAAGCGGTCCCGCAAAGCCGGCCACTTCGCCTTCGATTCCTGAACGTAGTTCTCGCCGAAGATCCGATGTCCCGCCTGGAGCGCCGGGATGATGCCGTCCGCATCGATGAGCTTCGAGACCGCCACCAGCGAGATCGTGGCCGGATCCCGCTCGGAATCCTGAGCCGCTTGGACGATCTTATCGCGCACGGCTTCAAGCCCGGCGACGACGGCGGCGGCGTCAGGATGGGCGTATCTTGGCGCGGTGGAGTCGGGCATGATGTCTCGCGGGCGAAGGAGGAGGGCGGGTTACGCCTGACCTATCATCCGCAACGCCGGCCGCAAGCGCCGGGCTCCACCGGTGACGGCTCTGTTGACCGGCAAACAAGCCGTGTTAGTCCGGCATCCAACCGTTCCGGCGCCGCGTGAGGCGCCTCGCCAGGCCGTCCTGGCCGTAGTCAGAGCCCGCACAATGACTTCCTCCCCCATGCCCGTTCCGGAGCGCTACAACGCCAAGGATGCCGAGCCGCGCTGGCAGGAGGCCTGGGCCGCCCAGGGTATCTACGCCACCAAGAACGACGACCCGCGTCCGAAATACTACGTTCTGGAGATGTTCCCCTACCCGTCGGGGCGCATTCATATGGGCCACGTCCGCAACTACGCCATGGGCGACGTGGTGGCCCGCTACAAGCGCGCCAAGGGCTTCGCGGTGCTGCACCCTATGGGCTGGGACGCCTTCGGCCTGCCGGCCGAGAACGCGGCCATGGAGCGCAAGGTCAACCCGCGCGAATGGACCTACGCCAACATCGCCACCATGCGCGGCCAGTTGCAGAGCATGGGCCTGTCACTGGACTGGAGCCGGGAGATCGCAACCTGCGATCCCGACTACTACAAGCACCAGCAGCGTATGTTCCTCGACTTCCTCGACAAGGGACTCGTCACCCGCCGCACGGCCAAGGTGAACTGGGACCCGGTGGACCATACCGTGCTGGCCAACGAGCAGGTCATCGACGGGCGGGGCTGGCGCTCGGGCGCGCTGGTGGAGCAGCGCGAGCTGACCCAGTGGTTCTTCAAGATCACCGATTTCGCGCAGGAACTCTACGACGCCCTCGACGGCCTGAAGCGTTGGCCGGAGAAGGTCCGGGTGATGCAGAAGAACTGGATCGGCCGCTCGGAAGGGCTGGAGGTCCGCTTCGCCTTCGACGCGCGTGACGGCGAGATCAAGGTCTACACGACCCGTCCCGATACCCTGTTCGGCGCAAAGTTCCTGGCCATTGCCGCCGACCACCCGGTCGCGGCGTCCGTGGCCGCCACGCGTCCCGAGCTCCAGACCTTCATCGAGGAATGCCGCCGCACCGGCACGGCGCAGGCCGCGATCGATACGGCGGAAAAGCTCGGCTTCGACACCGGATTGCGGGTGCGCCACCCCCTCGATCCGTCCTGGCTGCTGCCCGTCTACGTGGCGAATTTCGTCCTGATGGATTACGGCACGGGCGCCGTGTTCGGCTGCCCCGCCCACGACCAGCGCGACCTCGACTTCTCCAACAAGTACGGCCTCGGCAATACGCCCGTCGTCTGTCCGGAAGGGCAGGACGCGGCGAGCTTCGTCGTCACCGACACCGCCTATGATGGCGATGGCCGCATGATCAATTCGCGCTTCCTCGACGACATGACGACGGACGAGGCCTTCCACGCCGTGGCGAACCGGCTCGAAGCCGAGATCCTGGACGGGGAAGCGGTGGCGGCCCGCAAGGTCCAGTTCCGCCTGCGAGACTGGGGCGTCTCGCGCCAGCGTTACTGGGGTTGTCCGATCCCGATCATCCATTGCGATGCCTGCGGGCCGGTCTCCGTCCCGGTCGCCGACCTTCCGGTGAAACTGCCCGACGAGGTCTCCTTCGATACCCCCGGCAATCCGCTGGAGCGTGATCATGCCTGGCGCAACGTGCCCTGCCCGCGTTGCGGCGCTGCGGCCCGGCGCGAGACCGACACAATGGACACCTTCGTGGATTCGTCCTGGTACTACGCCCGTTTCACCGCTCCCTGGCTGCAGGACGCGCCGACCGACCGTGCGGCGGTCGATCACTGGCTAGCCGTGGACCAGTATATCGGCGGCATCGAACATGCGATCCTGCATCTGCTCTACGCCCGCTTCTTCACAAGGGCGATGCAGGCGACGGGTTGGTCCGGGGTTTCAGAGCCTTTTGCCGGCCTGTTCACGCAGGGCATGGTCGTCCACGAAACGTACAAGGACGCAGCGGGCGCATGGGTTCAACCCGCCGATATCCGCATCACCGCCGAGGGCGGCGGTCGTCAGGCGTTTCACGTGAAAACAGACGCACCGATCGCTATCGGCTCCATCGAAAAGATGTCGAAGTCCAAGAAGAACGTGGTGGACCCGGACGACATCATCGCGAGCTATGGCGCCGATACCGCTCGCTGGTTCATGCTGTCCGATTCTCCGCCCGAGCGTGACGTGATCTGGACGGAAGATGGCGTCCAGGGCGCGGCCCGCTTCGTTCAGCGAGTCTGGCGCCTGGTCTCCCTCGCTGTGGGCGTGCCGGCAGCGAGCGGAGCGTCGGACGCTGCGCTTCGCAAAGCCGCCCATAAGGCTCTCGCGGCGGTGGAGGAGGATGTGGAGCGCCTCCGCTTCAACCGTTGCGTTGCCCATATCTACACACTGTCGAACGCTCTCGATGAGGCGATCCGCACGGCCACCGTTTCGCGCGATGCGGCGACGGAAGCGGCGGGCATCCTTACCCAGCTCGTTGCGCCGATGATGCCGCATCTGGCCGAAGAATGCTGGTCGGCCCTCGGACGGCAGGGACTGGTCGCTCAGGCCGCGTGGCCGGTGGTCGATCGTGCCCTGCTGGTGGAGGACGAGATCACGCTCCCCGTTCAGCTCAACGGGAAGAAGCGCGCGGATGTCACGGTGCCTCGCACGGCCGATACCGCGACAGTGGAAGCTCTCGTCCTCGCCGATGAGACCGTGCAGAAGTCACTCGAAGGTCGTGTCCCCCGCAAGGTCATCGTGGTGCCTGGGCGGATCGTGAACCTCGTGGTGTGACAGGCGCCTCTATCGGCATTCGGGATATCTCCCCGATCTCGGCCATGGGGGGCCTGTTGAGTGCGATAGGACGAAGGCGAAACCCCGTGAGATCAGCTGTCGAGGCGGCGACCACCGTCTTGCCGCAGAGGAATCGTAAAGCTTGCTGCTTATACAGGTGACGCAAGGGGCGGGATCGCCGTAAAGAGCGGGACCGGACGGAGAGCAGTGCTGCGATGATGATGCATGGGCTGAGACAGGCGGTACGGTCCCGCGCGGCGAAGGTCGCGTTGGTCTCCCTCATGGCCGTCAACCTGTCGGCCTGCTTTCGTCCGCTCTACGGACCGACCGCGTCGGGCGAGCCCATGGCCGCCCTCCTCGCCTCGGTACAGGTGGACGACGTCTCCACGGCCGCGGGCCAGGAGCGGCTCGGGCATTACCTGCGCAGCGAACTCATTTTCGATCTCGACGGTTCGGGTCAGCCGTCTCCGAAACGCTATCGCCTGAAGATGCAGGGCAGCGAGTCGGTGAAGACACCCATCGTGTCGTCCCAGACGGGTCGTGCCGAAGCAGGTACGCTGGTGGGGACCATCCGGTTCTCCCTCGAATCGCTGGACGGTGCGAAGATCGTCACCGAGGGTGTGGCCGTGGCCACCACGACCTACGATCGCTCGATTCAGCGCTTCGCCTCCCTGCGGGCAGCCCGCGATGCCGAGATCCGCTTGGCCAAGACCCTGGCCGACCAGATCAAGACGCGGATCGCTTCCGTTCTGGTGACCAAGCCCTGACCGCCGTCAAGGCTGGCGATATCGAGGCTCTGCTGCGGCGCGGACCGGCGTCACAGATCGCGGTGATCCTCGTCTACGGGCCGGATACCGGCCTCGTCTTCGAGCGTGCCAAGCGTCTAGCCGAGAGTTTCGTCACCGATCCGTCCGACCCCTTCGCCCTTGTCAAGATCGACGGCGATGTCCTTGCTTCGGACGTCGGCCGGCTCGTCGACGAGGCTGGCACGGTCGGCCTGTTCGGCGGCCAGCGCAGCATCTGGGTCCGGGCCGGAAGCCGGAATTATGCTCCGGCGGTGGATGCGGCGCTGAAGGCCGAGATCGCCGGTGCGCGCATCGTGGTGGAGGCGGGAGACCTCGCCAAGAGCGCACCCCTACGGACGCTCTGCGAAAAGTCGACTCGGGCGTTGGCACTTCCCTGCTACGCCGATGACGAACGAGCCCTGGCCGAACTCATCGACCGGACCTTCCAGGAGAATGGCCAGCGCATCGCCCGTGAGGCGCGTGATATCCTAGCGATGAGTTTGGGCGGAGACCGGCGAGCGAGCCTGTCCGAGATCGAGAAACTGGCGCTCTATGCCAGGGGCCAGACCGAGATCACCCTAGACGATGTGGAGGCGGTGATCAGCGACGTGGCCGGCAGCGTCCTCAATACGCTGATCGACGCCGCCTTCGTCGGCCGCGGTGAGGAGGTCGAGCGGGATTATCGTCGTTTCCGCCACGAGGGTATGGACCCTTCGGTGATGCTCGGTTCTGCCCTGCGGCATGCCCTGACGCTCCTGTCCACGCGGATCACGGGGGAGGGGCAGAGTCCGAGCATGATGATAGGCAACTGGCGTGGCCTACACTTTCGCCGCAAGGCCATCGTGGAGGCTCAGCTCGGGCGCTGGTCCCCCGTCGCCCTTCGCCATGCGGTTCAGCTGCTCCAGGAGGCCGTGCTCGCCTGCCGCCGGTCCCAGCCCGACCTTGCCCACGCTCATGCTTCGGCGACGCTTCTGCGCATCGCTACGGAGGCAGCTCGCCGACGCGGCTGAAGTCTTTCATCCCGCGCGCTTGCCCGCCCACGTCCCTTCGCTGGCCGGAGGTCGATCCCGGTTTCGAGAGGTCCATCGCGAGAATCGGATTCGATGGAATGTCGATGGTCGTCGCGCTCCTCGTTGACGACTCGCTCCGGTCGCGCCTAATCACTCTATGTCCCAGACGAGTTCCTCTTTCGACGTGGTCGTGGTCGGCGGCGGCCATGCCGGCGTGGAAGCCGCCGCCGCCGCCGCCCGCACCGGAGCCCGCACCGCCCTGGTCACTCACTCGGCCTCCACTATCGGCGCGATGTCGTGCAACCCGGCCATCGGCGGTCTTGGTAAGGGACATCTCGTCCGTGAGGTCGACGCCCTCGACGGATTGATGGGCCGGGTCGCCGATGCGGCCGGTATCCAGTTTCGTCTGCTCAACCGGCGCAAGGGGCCCGCCGTGCGAGGCCCCCGCACACAGGCCGACCGTAAGCTCTACGCTCGGGCGATGCAGGAGGCGGTGGTCGAGACCGCCAATCTCGTGGTGGTGGAGGGGGAGGTCGCGGATATCCTCGTCGACGCCGCACGGGTGGCAGGCGTGATCCTGGCAGACGGCAGAACCCTAGCCTGCCCGGCGGTCGTCTTGACCACCGGCACATTCTTGCGCGGACTGATCCATATGGGCGAGGTGCAGATCCCCGCCGGGCGTGTAGGGGAGGGGCCGTCCGTCGGCCTCGCTCAGACCCTGGACCGGCTGGGTTTTGCCCTGGGGCGGCTCAAGACCGGTACACCTGCCCGCCTCGATGGCCGCACCATCGACTGGTCCGGGCTCGAGATGCAGTCGGCGGATGACGATCCCGTGCCGTTCTCGACGCTGACGGATCGGATCACCACGCCCCAGATCCAATGCGGAACCACCCGCACCACCCGTGCCGTGCACGATCTCATCCGCGCCAATCTCCACCGCTCCCCGATGTATTCGGGTGGGATCAGCAGCCGTGGACCGCGCTATTGTCCCTCCATCGAGGACAAGGTGGTGCGTTTCGGAGATCGTGAGGGGCACCAGATCTTCCTGGAGCCGGAGGGACTCGACGACCCGACGGTGTATCCCAACGGGATTTCGACCGCCTTGCCGGAGAGCGTGCAGCGCGATTTGATCGCCCTGATTCCCGGCCTCGAACATGCAGCGATCGTGCGTCCGGGCTACGCCATCGAATACGATTACGTCGACCCGCGCGAACTCGACACCGGCCTTCAAGCCAAGCGCCTGCCCGGCCTTTTTCTCGCGGGGCAGATCAACGGCACCACCGGTTACGAAGAAGCGGCAGGGCAGGGGCTGGTGGCCGGGATCAATGCGGCCCGTCTGGCGGGTGGATCGCCCCTCGCCAGTTTCGACCGGGCGGAATCGTATCTCGGCGTGATGATCGACGATCTCGTGACCCATGGGGTCAGTGAGCCCTACCGCATGTTCACGTCGCGCTCGGAATATCGGTTGTCTCTCCGCGTGGACAATGCCGACGAGCGTCTGACCCCACGCGGCGCTGCCCTCGGCTGTGTCGGCTCGGTGAGGGCCGAGCATTTTGCCCGCTCCCAGGGCGAACTCGAAGCGGCGAGAGCACGGCTCGACGGCCTCAGTCTGACACCGGCGGCAGCGGCTCGGCACGGCATCGCCCTCAATCAGGACGGGATACGCCGCAGCGCCTACCAATTGCTGTCCTATCCCGAAATCGGCTGGGACCGTCTCGCCGAGGTCTGGCCCGAACTTCGGAGCGTGCCCCCTCGCGTGGCGGACCGTCTGCGAACGGACGCTACCTATGCCGTCTATCTCGACCGGCAGAGTGACGATATCGCGGCCTTTCGACGGGACGAAGCCGTGGCTCTGCCGATCAAGCTCGACTATGCCGCGATTCCCGGCTTGTCTAACGAGATGCAGGCCAAGCTCGAAGCGGTTCGTCCCGGCACGCTCGGTCAGGCGGCGCGGATCGAAGGGGTGACACCCGCTGCCCTCACCCTCCTCGCGGCACATGCTCGCCGTGCCGACCGCTCCGGCCTGGCCATCGTCCATGGCCGCTAAGCAGGACGACCGGGGTCGGGTTCTCGCCCAGGCGAATGTTTCACGTGAAACAGCAGAAGCGCTGGACCTCTATGTGGAACAGCTGCGCCGGTGGCAGAGCGTCAAGAATCTCGTGGGACCGGCTACCCTCGCGGAGGTCTGGACCCGGCATATTGCCGATGCACTGCAACTCCTCGATCTGGCGCCGAACGCCACCACATGGCTCGATCTCGGTTCGGGTGCGGGCATTCCCGGACTCATCCTCGCCATCGCGGGGCGCGAACGGCCTGGTTTTCAGGTCGATCTGATCGAGAGCAATGCCCGCAAATGCGCCTTCCTCACGGAGGCCGCGCGCCTCACGAAAGCCCCGGCGCGGGTGCGTAATCTTCGCATCGAAGACGCGATCACCGACCATGTCGGAATCGATGTAGTCTGCGCCCGCGCCCTGGCTCCGCTTGACCAGCTGCTCGACTGGACCGAACCGCTGTTGACAACCGGCACCACCGCCCTGTTTCCGAAGGGCCGTGATGCACAAGCGGAATTGACCGCTGCAGCGCAACGGTGGAGATTCGTTTACGATCTGGTGACGAGCCGTACTGAGTCGGAAGCGCGGATCGTCCGCGTCACCGCCCTCTCCCGCGTGGATTCATGACCATCGAACCCTCTTCCGCCTCCAGGGCAGCGCCCGAGCGGCCGCTACGAATCCTCGCCTTGGCCAACCAGAAGGGCGGCGTCGGCAAGACGACGACGGCCATCAACCTCGGCACCGCCCTCGCTGCCATTGGCGAACGTGTGCTGGTGATCGACCTCGATCCGCAGGGCAACGCCTCCACAGGACTCGGCATCGATCGTCGCTCGCGCAAGGTTTCGACCTATCACGTGCTCGCCGGGGACGCGTCCCTGGCTCAGGCCGTGGTGCCCACCGCCGTGCCTCGGCTGCTGCTCGCCCCCTCCACGATGGATCTGCTCGGCCTCGAACTGGAGATGGCGAGCTCATCGGATCGCGCCCATCGCCTGCGCAACGCCATGAGTGATATTGGCAAGGCGGGTGCGACGGAGGGCGTGACCTATGTCCTGATCGATTGCCCGCCGTCGCTGAACTTGCTGACGATCAATGCCCTCGCGGCCGCCGATGCGGTGCTCGTGCCGATGCAATGCGAGTTCTTCGCCCTCGAAGGGTTGAGCCAGCTTCTGCGTACCGTGGAGCAGGTACGCACGGCGTTGAACCCCCGGCTGACGATCCAGGGTGTGGTGCTGACCATGGTGGATCCGCGCAACAACCTCTCGAATCAGGTCGCCGCCGACGTGCGCAGCTTTCTGGGGGACAAAGTCTACGAGACCACAATTCCTCGGAACGTGCGAGTGTCGGAGGCCCCGTCGCATGGCAAGCCGGTCTTGCTCTACGACCTGAAATGTGCCGGCTCACAGGCCTATCTGCGCTTGGCTTCGGAGGTGATCCAGCGCGAAGGGCGGCTGCCGGTCGCGGCCTAGGTCTCTCGTTCTATCCTGTAAATGCGTAGCGTATCGGAGTTGAAGCAGGTGGCGATGGCGGATGATGTGGCGCGGCCCCGGCTCGGGCGTGGGCTTGCGGCCCTGATCGGTGATTTCGGCGACGACAACGGCGATGCGGGCAAACCGCAGGCGCAGCGTAAGGTCGCCGTCGAGTTTCTCCGTCCCAACCCACGCAACCCGCGCCGTCGCTTCCATGACGCCGAACTGGACGAACTCGCCGCGTCCATCAAGCTGCGCGGCATCATCCAACCCATCGTCGTGCGGGCGCTGGCGGGCGTCCCGGATACTTTCGAGATCGTCGCCGGTGAGCGACGGTGGCGCGCGGCGCAGCGCGCCGGTTTGCACGAAGCCCCCATCGTCGTCGTCGAAATCGACGACCGGACGTCCCTCGAATACGCAATTCTCGAGAACGTCCAGCGCAGCGACCTCAACGCCATCGAAGAGGCGGCAGGTTACGAGCGGCTGATGAGCGAATTCCGCTACAGCCAAACTGAACTCGCCGAGATCATCGGCAAGAGCCGCAGCCATCTCGCGAACACCTTGCGGCTATTGCAATTGTCCAGCGCGATCCAGGATCGGGTGGTAGCGGGCGAGATCACGGCCGGTCATGCCCGCGCCTTGCTTGCGGTGAGGGACCCGGAAGGGGTCGCACGGCGCATCGTCACCGAGGGCCTGTCCGTGCGTGAGGTCGAAGCCCTCGCCTCGGCGGAAGTGCCGGAGGGCGACGCACCCCGCCCAGGACGCCCCCGCAAGCCCGAGCGCGATATCCAAGTGCGCAGCCTCGAACAGGCCATGGCCCGCGCGCTCGGCGTCTCGGTGTCCCTAAAGGCCAAGGGGCAGGCCAGTGGCGAGATCCGCATCCGTTACGAGACGGCGGAAGAACTCGAGGCCTTGTGCAAGCGGTTCGAGGTATCCGATGGGGCGTGAAGCTCGTTTGGCACCGTCATCCACACCTTCGCGGAACGCTTGACGCATCGGCACAACGCGATTTCGGACGGGAAAGAAATCCCGGCTCGGTCTGTCCGCATCCTTATTTGCCGATACAGAATCCTGAGAACAGACGGTCGAGCATATCCTCGACGCCAACCCGGCCAGCAACCTCGCCCAGGGCACGAACGGCAAGGCGTAGATCCTCGGCCAGGAGTTCCGGAAGGGCAGGGCCGGACAATACCCTGTCCAGGTGATCGCGGCAGCGGGTCAGCCCGTCTCGGTGGCGTTCGCGGGTAACGAGGGCATCGCCACCGCCGAGGGCGGCCTCCGCCCGTGCCTCAATGAGGTCGAGCAGGCGGTCGATGCCCTGCCCGGTCAGCGCCGAGACCGCTATGTCGCCGCCCCCATCGCTTCCGAGATCCGCTTTCGTGCGCACTAGAACGCTGCGATCGGGGAGGGGGAGCGCTTCATCGGTCGAATAGTCGCCGGCGCGGAGAGCGAGGACGAGGTCGGCCTGCTCCATTCGCTTGCGAGTGCGGCGAATGCCTTCGGATTCCACGGGATCGGCGGTGTCACGCAGGCCCGCCGTATCGACGATGAGGACCGGCAATCCGCCGAGATCGCAGCGGATCTCGATGAGATCGCGGGTCGTGCCGGGAATCGCCGAGACGATGGCCGCCTCGCGTCGGCTCAGCGCGTTGAGCAGGGTCGATTTGCCGACATTCGGCGGGCCGGACAGCACCACCACGAAACCTTCTCGCAGGCGCTCCCCTCGCCGGCCATCGGCCAGAGTCATATCGATTTCGTCACGGATCGCGCGGGCCTTCACATGCAGCGCGGTATCGAGGGCCGCCTCATCGACATCGCCCTCATCGGAGAAATCGAGAGCCGCCTCCGCTCCCGCTAGGAGATCGATGAGACGGTCCCGCCAATCGGCGACCTTCCGACCCAGGACTCCGTCGAGCTGGCGCAAAGCTTGGCGTCGTTGGGCATCGGTCTCCGCGTCGATGAGGTCCGCAGCTCCCTCGGCGGCGGTGAGGTCCATCCGCCCGTTCGCCACTGCGCGGCGGCTGAAGGCCCCCGGTTCGGCGAGACGGCA
Organism: Methylobacterium sp. Leaf93; assembly: GCF_001422345.1. NCBI lineage: Bacteria > Pseudomonadati > Pseudomonadota > Alphaproteobacteria > Hyphomicrobiales > Methylobacteriaceae > Methylobacterium > Methylobacterium sp. Leaf93. The sequence continues at coordinate 819,061 of NZ_LMMS01000001.1, forward strand.
TCCGGCATGTGCGGCGAGGGAGGCCATGACGGCGGAGCGAACGGCGAGGCCGCCATGGAGGTGGAGTTCCGCCATGTCTTCGCCAGTGAACGTGGCGGGGCCTGGCATCCAGACGATGAGCGCGGTGTCGAGGACGTCACCGGTTGCAGGCTCGCGGAGGGTGCGTAGCGATAACCGTCGGGGTGGCGGCAGACGCCCGGCCATCGCCCCGAGGAGAAACGAGGAGGCCGGACCGCTGATGCGGATCACGGCGACGGCGGCCCGGCCGAAGCCGCTTGCCGGTGCGAAGATGGTGGTGCCGTCCCTCATGGCCGAGATGCTGCCAAGTCTCGAAGAAGCGGGGCAAGTGCCCCTCGCTGCAAGCCTATATTAGCCGGCAAATCGAGTTATTTCCTTTGGAAAGCACTACCGAGCGGCCTCGCCGGCATCGATACCGTTTTCTCCATGATTCCCTCGCCCCAAGCTTCCGAGAGGAAATGAGACGAGATCGAGAACAACCAATCTCCCTCGCTCCGAAGACACCCGTCGTCTATCGACGGGCGCCCGAGCTGGAGGCAGGAGCGTTCTCAGGTGTTCATGGAATCGAAGAAGTCGTTGTTGCTTTTGGTCTGGCGCAGCTTGTCCATGAGGAACTCGATGGCGTCGGTGACACCCATCGGGTTGAGAATACGGCGCAGCACGTAGGTCTTCTTGAGCGAATCCGGCGGGACCAGGAGCTCTTCCTTACGGGTGCCCGAGCGCGTGATGTCGATGGCCGGGAAGATGCGCTTGTCCGAGACCTTGCGGTCGAGAATGATCTCGGAGTTGCCGGTGCCCTTGAACTCCTCGAAGATCACCTCGTCCATGCGCGAACCGGTGTCGATGAGGGCAGTGGCGATGATCGAGAGCGAGCCGCCTTCCTCGATGTTGCGCGCCGCGCCGAAGAAGCGCTTGGGGCGCTGGAGCGCGTTGGCGTCGACACCGCCGGTGAGCACCTTGCCGGAAGACGGCACCACGGTGTTGTAGGCGCGGCCGAGGCGGGTGATCGAATCGAGCAGGATGACCACGTCCCGGCCATGCTCCACGAGGCGCTTGGCCTTCTCGATCACCATTTCGGCGACCTGAACGTGGCGGGTAGCAGGCTCGTCGAAGGTGGAGGCGATGACCTCGCCCTTCACCGAGCGGATCATGTCGGTGACTTCCTCGGGGCGCTCGTCGATGAGCAGCACGATGAGGTAGCATTCCGGGTGGTTGATGGTGATGGACTGCGCGATGTTCTGCATCAGCACAGTCTTGCCGGTCCGCGGCGGCGCCACGATCAGGGCGCGCTGGCCCTTACCGATAGGGGCCACGATGTCGATGATGCGTGGGCTGAAATCCTTCTTCGGCGGCGCATCGAGTTCGAGCTTGAAGCGCTGGGTCGGGAACAGCGGCGTCAGGTTGTCGAAATGGACCTTGTGCTTGATCTTCTCCGGGTTCTCGAAGTTGATCGTGTTGACCTTCAGCAGGGCGAAGTAGCGTTCGCCGTCCTTCGGCCCGCGGATGGGCCCCTCGACGGTATCGCCGGTCCGCAGGCCGAAACGGCGGATCTGAGTGGGCGAAATGTAGATGTCGTCGGGGCCCGGCAGGTAATTCGATTCCGACGAGCGAAGGAAGCCGAACCCATCCTGCAGCACTTCCACCGTGCCGGCACCGATGATCTCGACCTCCTTGGCAGCGAGCTGCTTCAGGATGGAGAACATCAGCTCCTGCTTGCGCATGGTGGAGGCGTTCTCGACCTCGACCTCCTCGGCAAAGGCGATCAGGTCGGTGGGGGTCTTCGACTTCAGATCCTGAAGCTTGACCTCGCGATGCTGACTGAGATCCGCCGCAACCAATCCGACTTCGGCCGGCGGATCAACGGGAATGAGGGAGTCGTTCTGTGACGTCATGGGAGAATGAGAACCGACGATGGACGAGGGTTGATCGGGCGGGACAGTCGGAAAAGCGCCGGATGCCTTGTCGGCACCTATGTCGGAGCGTCGGTAAAGACCGGCTCCGCGCATCGTCTTGAGGGAGCCTGTGGCTCTCGGATGCAACACGGCGTAAAAGGAGGGACTTCTCGCATATCGCGTTTCCGCATCCGGCTCAAGTCCCACTCGCGCGAGCGAATGGCGAGCCGGCCGTGGCCGTCGCGAGACGCGGTGGGGACCGACGCCTCAGCGACGTCTCAAGCGCACATAGAGCGCGCCAGCGCCGCCGTGGTGGCGCGCCGCTTCCTCGAAGCCGATGACGATGCTGCGCAGTTCCGGCGAGCGCAGCCAATGGGGAACCTGACGACGCAGGACGCCGCGCTCCGAGAACGCCTCGTCATAGCCCGACCCGCCCCCCTTGCCGGTGACGACGAGGACATGGGCGTGGCCCGCCGAGCGGCAGCGCATGAGGAAGCCGACCAGGGCGCCATGAGCCTCGGCCTGATACAATCCGTGAAGGTCGATCCGCGCCTCAACCTTGAGCGATCCGCGCCGCAAGGCGAGGCGCGCCTTGCGTTCGAGACCGGGCAGAGGCGGCGCCGTGACGACGGTCGCCGGGGCCGCGACGGGGGAGGGCGCGGGGATCGGCCTCACGATGCGTTTCGCCGGGGCCTTCACGCCGCCGGGCAAGGCTGGCCTCTCCGTGACCGGCTTCGTCACCGGTTTGGCGACGAGCCCCGGCGCTTCCGGCTTCTTCTTCGGAAGAGGCGGATCTCCCGCGGCCGGAGCCTTGGCTATCGGAGTCCTAGGGGGCGGCGTCTTGGCCATCGGCACGGCACGGCCGCGCAGCGGGGTGATCAGCCGCACGATCTCGCCCCAGAGGAACGCATCCTCGCCTGACAGGCCACGGGGTCTGCGCGGCAATCTCATGGAAGGGGCGCCATACGCGGCTTGGGCAGCAGGACCACGAAGCCGACTGCATCGCGCAGGTTGCCGGCGGCGATCCCTGCCGCTTCGCCCGTGCCGAGATAGAGGTCTCCCCGCGCCGGACCGACGATGGCCGAGCCAGTATCGGCGGCGACTACGAGACGCCCCGACGCGTCCTCCCCCGCGATCCGTCCTTCGAGCCAGAACGGCGTTCCATAGCGCCACAGGGCGGAATCGACCGCGAGGCTGCGGCCCGGAGTCAAAGGTACGCCGGCCGCTCCGGGAGGACCGAGGCCGGGATCCTCCACCTCGGCGAGGCGGAAGAAGATGTAGGAGGCATTGGCCTGCATCAGCGGCTTGGCAAGGGCCGGATTGGCGCGGAGCCAGCCGGTCCAGCGAGCCAGCGTCAGGCCCTCGAGGGGCAGGTGTCCCGCCTGGACGATGAGCTTGGCCACCGAGGTGTAGGGACGGCCGTTACGACCGTCATAGAGCACGCGGACGGCCCGCCCATCCGGAAGACGCACGCGTCCAGAACCCTGGACCTGGAGCACGAAGAGATCGACCGGATCGCGTAAGTAGAGCAGCGGCCGGGCCCGCTCCCCGATCCCGCCCTCCTCGATGGACGCACGGTCGGGATAGGGCTCGAACCCGGTGCCCGTCGTCCGTGCCGCCCGCAAGGCCGGGTCGAGGCCGGGCTTCGTCTCGCCGGGGGCGAGGCTCACGAGATCGTCTGGCCGGGCAAGGGCAGGGGTGTTGAAGCCGGGGCCGGCGACGAGGGCGCCGGTGAGTTCAGGCTCGAAATAGCCGGTGAGGAAGCCCGTCCGGCGCGGCGGACCACCCGCCTCGCCCGGCCTCACGATGCGATACGCATCGAAATTCCGCGTGAAGAAGGCCCCGGCCTCCTGAGGCTCTACCGACGCGGCACGGCTGCAGACGGCGGCGAGATCTTCCGCCTTGCCGGCGACGGTCGCGGCAATGTCCACCGGGGGGGTGGCGCAGGTCCGGCGGAACGCGTCAAGGGAGGCGACCGGGTCGGGGCCGGGAAATCCCGGCAGCGTCGCGAGGTCCACCGGCTCCAGAATCGCCCCTCCCACGCGAAGCGGCCCGGCCGCGACAGCGACCGGGCCGGGGAGACAGCCAGCGGCGATAGCCAGGGCGACGACGGACGCCCGATTGAAAAACCCACTCACGACAAACCCTGGATCCTCAGGCGCCGGCTTCCGTGGCCACCAGCTGCCAGTTCGGATCGCGGCTGCCCAGCGTACGGGCGAAGGTCCACACGTCCGGCACTTCGGCCACGGCCTCGGCATTGCCGTCGATGACCTTACCTTCGGCGTTGCGGGTGGCGGTGATGAGGTGTGAGAGGAACCGCACCGTCACCTGCGCCACCCTGTTGCGGACGTCCACGGCGACGATCTCCGCCTTGTCGAGGGAGACGAAAGTGGTCTCCACGGTCTCGCGGCGCGATTCGCGGGCGGTGATCTCGCGCTCGAACCCTTCGCAGACCTCCCGCGAGAGCAGGCTGCGGAGGGTTTTGCGGTCGCCCTTGGCGAAGGCGATCACGATGGCTTCATAGGCGCCCTTGGCGCCTTCCACGAAGGCACGGGGGTCGAAGCTCGGCTCCGCCTGGACGATGGCTTCGAGGCCATGGGCGACGGCCGAGCCGGGCTCGGCGATGCCACGCCAGTCACGGACCTCGGCCATTGCGGCGGGTGCCGAATCGGTCTGCGGCTGGCCGCGGTCCGCGCCCGGCAGGCGCACCACGTTGTCGCCGTCCGACCGCGCCGGCGGCGGATTGCGGGTCCGGTCCACGGGTTTGAACGGCGAGCGCTCGGTTCCGGTTTTCTGCCCGAGCACCGAGCGGAGCCGCCAGATGACGAACACCGCGAGCGCCAAAAAGATCAGGGTCGTCAAATCGAAGGAATCCTGCATCACCGATCCGATCGTGGCCGTCGCACGATATGTGTTCGAGGGGGGCTCCCGAAAATCCCACCGCTACGCCCTTTACCGGAGCGCCGCGCAAGGATCGAGCCGGAGAATCCAAGGATCCCGCCCTGGATGAGGAGGACGCGACCCACGATCTCAGCCCGCATATGGGACTCGCCGCGCGCCGTATCCAGCCAAGGAGTGGCCATGCCGGAGGGTTCAGGGTCAAGTGCGGATCGCCGAGTTCGGAGACGGCTTCGTTTCATGAGCCGAACTCCCGGCTCTCGCGCCTCGCCTGCTCCTGCCGCTCGTCTTGTCCGAGGTGGCCCATCGTGTTAGCGCGCTGTCGCTCGGACCCGGCCCTGCGACGATCAGACGATACGCCGCGCAGCGGATCGCCGAGGTGCCCCGAAAGACCCCGCGAAAGAGGACGAGAACGCCATGGCCGACACCCCGGCACCGAACGGCAACGGCGCGGCTCCCGCCGAAGACCAGTCGCCCGCCATCAACGCCCTGGCGCAATACGCCAAGGATCTCTCCTTCGAGAACCCGAACGCGCCGCGCTCGCTCCAGCCGCAGGAAAGCGGCCCGCAGATCAACATTCAGGTCAACGTCAATGCCAAGCAGTTGGCCGAGGCCGATTTCGAGGTCGAGCTGACCCTGGAAGGCGATGCCAAGATCAACAACGAAGTGCTGTTCGCCTTCGAGTTGAACTATGCCGGCATCTTCCGCATGCGCAACATCCCGCAGGATCAGCTGCATCCGGCCGTGATGATCGAGTGCCCGCGCTTGCTCTTCCCCTTCGCGCGCCAGATCATCGCCGAGGCCGTGCGCAACGGCGGCTTCCCGCCCCTGTATATCGACCCGATCGATTTCGTCGGTCTCTACCGCCAGAAGGCCTTCGAGGCCCAGAACCAGCAGGCCGGGCAGACCGGACCGCTGGCTTCCTGATTCGGCGAGACATCGTCGATCCCGGAAACGCCTCGGCCGCTCTGCGCGCCGGGGCGTTTTCCGTTTCGGGATGCAAGCTGCGTGTTGCACGTGAAAACAGCCGCGCTTGGACTCCGACGCCGATCGATGCGCACCGCATGCCGGAACCCCGCTCCGGCGGGAGGGTTTCTCGGCGAAGCACAGCGAGAAGCGGTGACGGAATGGGTCGGGACGACAAGCGTACGTTAACCGTGAGCGAACCCCGTGCCGTGCCGTGGCTCGGCATCGTCTTCGGTTACGGCCCGATGCTGCCCTTTACCATCGGCGCGGCACTGGCTTGGTGGCGGCGCGACGATCTCGGGGATGCGATCCTCTACCTCACCATCCTCTGGGGCTGTGCCATCCTGCTGTTCCTGTCGGGCGTGCGGCGCGGCGTCAGCTTCCGCACAGAGGGCGGCCCCACCTTCATCCAGATCGCCACCATGCTCGGCCTGTTCGGCCTCGGCTTCGTCGCCCTGCTCTCCGCTTCCCTCGGCCTGACGGTGCTGGCCCTCGCCCTCCTGATCGCCGGCTTCACCACCGTGGCGATCCTCGATCCCATCGCCGCCCGCACCGGGGAGGCGCCGCTCTTCTTCGCACGCCTGCGCCCGACGCAGATTCCCATCGCCATTCTCAGCCTGTGCGCCCTGCTGGCCTTGAAGATCTGACGACGACGCGCCTTGCCACGCCCCATGCCCCCGCGCGCTTGCCGCTCGGGGACGCGCGGGATAGAGCCCGGCTGACACCGACAGACCGAACGTAAAGCGAAGACACCATGGCCAAGGCCGATCCTAACAAGGTTGAATCCACGAAGGCCGATACGTTGAAGGCGCGCCTGCCGCGCGGCTTCGTCGACCGCCGCGCCGATGAGATCGCCGCGCAGCACCGGATGCTGGAGACGATCCGCCAGAGTTTCGAGCTTTACGGGTTCGAGGCGCTGGAGACCCCCTTCGTCGAGTACACCGAGTCCCTCGGCAAGTTCCTGCCCGATCTCGACCGCCCCAACGAGGGCGTATTCTCCTTCCAGGACGACGATGAATCCTGGCTGTCCCTTCGCTACGATCTCACCGCGCCCTTGGCCCGGCACGTGGCCGAGTATTTCGACGCGATCCCCAAACCCTATCGCAGCTTCCGCGCCGGCTACGTCTTCCGCAACGAGAAGCCGGGCCCAGGCCGGTTCCGCCAGTTCATGCAATGCGATGCCGACATCGTCGGCGCGGGCTCCGTCGCGGCGGATGCCGAGATCTGCATGCTGATGGCCGACACGCTCGAAAAACTCGGCCTGTCGGGCCAGTACGTCATCAAGGTCAACAACCGGAAGGTGCTCGACGGCGTCATGGAGGCGATCGGCCTTGCGGGCGAGGACAAGGCCGGGCAGCGCCTCACCGTACTGCGGGCCATCGACAAGCTCGACCGCCTCGGCGTCGAAGGCGTGCGCCAGCTCCTTGGCGAGGGCCGCAAGGACGAGAGCGGTGATTTCGCGAAGGGGGCAGGGCTTTCGCCCGACGCCATCGAGCGGATCCTCGCCTATGTCTCGTTCCAGGCAGCTCCCGACGCCGAGGGCGACCGGATGGCGTTCTGGGAACAGTTCTTCGGCTCGTGGAGCGATGTGGTCGGCTCGTCCGAGACCGGCCGCGAGGGCATCGCCGAACTGCACGCGATCATGCGTCTCTGCGCGGCGGCGGGCTATGGCCACGACCGCATTCGGGCCGACCCCTCGGTGGTGCGCGGCCTCGAATACTACACCGGCCCGGTCTACGAGGCCGAGCTGACCTTCCCGGTCACCAACGAGGACGGCCAGACCGTTCGCTTCGGGTCGGTGGCGGGCGGCGGTCGCTATGACGGCCTCGTCGGGCGCTTCCGCGCCGAGCCTGTGCCGGCCACCGGCTTCTCCATCGGCGTGTCGCGGTTGTTCTCGGCGCTGCAACTGACCGGGAGCCCGCTTCTCGAAGGGACCGCGAAGCCCGGCCCGGTGGTGGTGCTGGTCCTCGACCGCGACAACATCGCCGATTACCAGCGCCTCGTGGCGCGCCTGCGCGAAGCTGGCATCCGCGCCGAACTCTATCTCGGCGGATCGGGCATGAAGGCGCAGATGAAATACGCCGACCGGCGCGGCAGCCCCTGCGCGATCATCCAGGGCTCCAACGAGCGCGAGGCCGGCGAAGTGCAGGTCAAGGACCTGATCGAGGGCGCCAAGGCGGCGGGAGCCATCGCCAGCAACGCCGAATGGAAGGCGGCGCGCCCGGCCCAGTTCTCGGTGAAGGAAGACGAGATGGTCGAGCGCGTCCGCGAGGTGCTGGCGCGGCATTTCTGAGGACGGCTTCGCCCGATCTTTGCGCTGGATCCCGGCCACCTTCCGCTTCGCTGCAGATGGCCGGGAAAGGGGCGGGGTTATCCGCCCTTTCACCGCGATGGGAGAGGCCGTTCCGGGCCGGCCATCCCTTGGCCCTCTGTCTTTGCTGGCTGCTTGGACCACAACGGAAGGCGAGCCGACACCCGCGGAAGAAGGGCCTCGCCATCGGCGGCACGGCCGTTGCCAGGACCGGTCACGTCCGGCATTCAGGGCGCGTGACGGCCTTTAGGGCTTCGGGGGAGAGTGGGAATGAGACGCTGCGTTCGAATTCTGCCGGGTCTGGCACTGAGCCTCATGGCCGGCCCTGCCCTCGCCCATACAGGACAGGGCGATGCGTCGGGCCTTGCCCATGGGTTCCTGCATCCCCTGACCGGTCTCGACCACATGCTCGCCATGGTGGCGGTGGGCCTCGTCGCCGCGCAGGTCGGCGGCCGGGCGATATTCCTGGTCCCGCTGTCGTTCCTCGGCATGATGGTACTAGGCGGCGCTCTCGGCGCGGCCGGCGTGGCGCTCCCGCATGTGGAGACCGCCATCGCCCTGTCCGTGGCCGTGCTCGGTGCTGCCGTCGCCCTGCGGGTGACGATGCCGGTCGCGGCGGCCATGGCCCTCGTGGGCGTCTTTGCGGTGTTCCACGGCCATGCGCACGGTGCCGAGATGCCGGAGGCGGCCTCCGGTCTCGCCTATGGCGCCGGCTTCGTGGCCGCCACCGCCCTGCTTCACGCCGCGGGCCTCGGTCTCGGCCTCGGCATGGGGCGTCTCGGTGAGGGGAATGGGCGTCCGGCCCTGCGTGTCGCCGGCGCCGCTTTCGCCGCCGCCGGCCTCGGTCTCCTGGCCGGCGCTTTCTGAAGCCGGCGCCCTAAAGCGTTCGCGCCAGGGCTCCGGCCTCGGTGCGGGCCTGCTCGCGGGATTGCCGGTCGAGATCGGCTCCCATCAGACCCTTCTCCACCGCGATCTGGTGGACATCGGTGACGCCGACCATGCGCAGCCAGGTCGCCATGTAGGTCGATTGGTGATCGTAGATATCGGCGGGGAAATCCTCGCCGATGGCGACGCCCCGCGCATTGACGACGACCGCCGTCGCCTCGAGCATCCCGTTCTGGCCGCGCTCGTCGAAGGTGAAGAGCAGGTCCTTCTGGGAAACCAGATCGAACAGGTGCTTGAGCTTGTAGGGAATGGTGTAGTTCCACATCGGCACCGCGAACAGGATCAGGTCGGCGGCCTGGAACCTGGCCGCCAGCACGCGGATCGCGACCCAGGCCTCCTCCTGCGCCGGGCTTAGGGCGTCACCTGCCAGCGCCGCGTACTTGCCGGCCAGCGCCTCCCCGTCGAAATCCGGAAGCGGTGTGTTCCAGACGTCGAGCACGTCAACCGTGCCCTCCGGATGCGTCTCTTCCCAGGCGTCCAGGAAGGCGCGGGCGACTTCGATCGACGCCGAGCGCTCCTTGCGCGGTGACGCTTCGACGTAGAGCAGATGGGGCATGCGGCAGGCTCCTATGGCGGTGAGCAGGGAGATGTATCGCCCATCCGGCTCCGGCCCAGTGTCGGGCCGCTTTTCCGGATGATCCGCCGGGCCATCGCATTCCGTGGACGGACGACCCATCTCTGCAGGACATCGTCATTCGCAGGACAGGCCGATGCACCTCACCGGACTTCACCACCTCACCGCCATCACCGCGCGCGCCGCCGACAACGCGGCCTTCTACACGCGGACACTCGGGCTGAGGCTCGTGAAGAAGACGGTGAACCAGGACGACGTCTCGGCCTACCACCTGTTCTACGCCGACGGAATCGCCGCGCCCGGCACTGACATGACGTTCTTCGACTGGCCGGCGCCCCCCGAGCGCCGCGGCACCGACAGTATCGTCCGGACGGCGTTCCGCGTCTCGGGAGAGGGCACGATCGCCTGGTGGCACGAGCATCTCGCCCGCGAGGGGGTGACCCACAACGAGCCGATTCTGCGCGACGGCCGCCTCAGCCTGGATTTCGAGGATGCGGAAGGCCAACGCCTGATGCTGGTGGATGATGGCGGCGCCGGAGATGCCCATCCCTGGCCCGCCAGCCCGGTGCCGCTGGAGCGCCAGATCCGGGGCCTGGGACCGATCCGTCTCAGCCTCGCGCGGATCGGGGCGACGGAGGCCGTGCTCGCCGAGGTGCTCGGCATGAGCCACGCCCGGAGTTATGACGTGCCGGAGGGCGAGGTTCGCGTCTGGCAGATGGGCGAGGGAGGCGCGGGGGCCGAGCTTCACCTCTTGGAAGAGCCCGGCCTGCCGCCGGCGCGGCAGGGAGCGGGGGCGGTCCACCACGTCGCCTTCCGCATCCCCGATGCGGATTACGGCAGTTGGGCCGACCGGCTGAAGCAGCGTCGCATGCCGTCCAGCGGGCCGGTGGACCGCTATTACTTCCGCAGCCTCTACTTTCGCGAACCCAACGGCATCCTGTTCGAGATCGCAACCGACGGTCCCGGCTTCACCGCCGACGAGCCATTGGAGACTTTGGGCGAGCGCTTGTCCCTGCCGCCCTTCCTCGAAGGTCGTCGCGCCGAGATCGAAGGGGGTCTGAAGCCCCTGTGATCGCAAGGTCACCGGACAAGGCAGGTTTCGTAAGAGACGAGCGCTGACCTGGATCGGCTGCGGTCGAGCGGCCGATGGAACCGGAGGCGGGCGCTCGGGGGCGCCATCACCTGCCTCGTCGGCGTGAGGTTACTCGAACGAAGCGGCGCACGGGCCATTCGACGCGCCCGCTGCATCCCACAGGCAAGCATCGCCTCGATCGGCGATGATCCGCTCGTCTGCACGCAGCCCCTGGGCAGGCTGATCGGACCGGCTCTGCCGGTGATCATGCTCGCTCCCAGACAACTACACTATGCAAGTGATACAATCTTCATCACCTGAAGGGGCTGATTCTGGAGTGAGTGGCGCCGGGACCCAGGCCGGAGAGGGTCGGACTGGAATGTCGCCTGAATTTCCCGGTCCTATACTATTGAATACAGTTTTTATTCAAAATGTATTTCAATTAACGAATATTTAGTCTGTATTCGTGATAATGGACAACGGAGGCGAAACCTCCCGTCGGCAAGAGCAGTGAACAGGCCCCCGACACCCTCCCGTCCTATCGAAATTCAGGCTGAACGATGTCGAAGTTATCGATCGCAAAGAAGTTGGGATTATTCTCAGGTCTCGGCATTCTCCTGGCGGTTGGATTGGTCGCCAACCAGTGGATGGGCAACCAAAGGATCACTCAGTCGATCGAAGCCGTCAGTCGGGAGCAGACGATCCTCGACGGCATCAAGAACGCGCAGCTCGGCCTGTCACAGATTCAGGTCGCCTTCCGCGACGCGCGCCTGTCGGACACGGAGGAGACCTACAAGGAGGCCGTCGGCCGGATCAGGACGTACTTCGATTCAGCCCATGAGGGACTCAAGGCACCGATCCGTATCGCCCTGAAGCCCGACGTCCTCAAGGACATCGATGCCGGGCTGGCGCAGTTCACGGAACTCGCCCTCAAGTCGGCGGCTACCATCACTTACGACCAGGGTCGCAAGAGGATCGACGAGGCGGCCCTGGCGTTGGCGGGGGAACAGCGGAATGGCGCCCGCAGGAAGGCGCTCGTCGCCATCGAGCAATCGTTGTCCAATGCGCAGCGCTTCACGGACGAGGCGCGGCAGTCGTCGATGGGCGCCGTGGAAACCGCCAGCCTGCTGGGCCTCGTGATCGGAGCCGTGGCGATCCTCCTTCAGGGCGGCTCGGCCCTCTTCTCCATGATGACGGTCGCCCGCCCGATCCGCGGAATGACGGAAGCGATGAACCGGCTCGCCGCTGGCGATGTCGAGGTCGCGATTCCGGACCGGACACGCACGGACGAGCTCGGCGCCATGGCGGAGGCCGTGCAGGTGTTCAAGGACGGCATGATCCGCAACCGCGCCCTCGAGATCGAAACCGAGCGCCTGCGCCTCGCCGGGGAGACGGAACGCAAGGTCGGCATGCATACCCTGGCCGACGAGTTCGAGGCGGCGGTCGGCGGGATCGTGAGCATGGTGTCCGCGGCGGCCACCGAGATGCAGGCCACGGCCTCGCAACTGACGGCCTCCGCCGAGGAGACGTCGGCCCAGTCCAGCGCGGTGCTGGCGGCCGCCGAGGAAGCATCGGCCAACGTCACCGCCGTGGCCGGTTCGGCCGAGGAGCTTGGTGCCTCTGTGGCGGAGATCGGCCGGCAGGTCGCACGTTCGGCTGAGATGACGGCCGCCGCCGTCCGTGAGGCGGAGCAGACCGCACTGGCGGTCGCGGAACTCCGTGAGGTCGCCGCCAGCATCGGCGACGTCGTGAACCTCATCTCCAACCTCGCCGGCCAGACCAACCTCCTCGCCCTCAATGCGACGATCGAGGCGGCGCGGGCCGGAGAGGCGGGCCGTGGCTTTGCGGTGGTGGCTTCGGAGGTGAAGGAACTCGCCAACCAGACCGCCAAGGCGACGACGGAAATCTCCGCAAAGATCGCGGCGATCCAGTCCTCGACCCGCCAGGCGACCAGCGCCATCGACGGGATTTCCTCGACGATCCACGGGATCGACGAGACGGCCGCCGTTATCTCCGCATCGGTCTCGCAGCAGGATGCCGCGACCCGGGAGATCGCTGGCTCGGTGGCGCAAGCCTCGATCGGGACAGGCGAGGTCAGTGCCAACATCACCGGCGTCGCCCGAGCGGCGCAGGAGACCGGCGCCAGTGCCGGCCAGGTGTTCACCGCCTCGTCGGAACTGGCGCGGCAGGCCGAGCGGCTGAGCTTGGAGGTGCAGAAGTTCCTCCACACGGTCCGCGCCGCCTGAGCAGAAGCTCATCTCACCCGTCACGTCCGGAGCCATGTGCGCCGCCCGCCTCGCGTTGAGGCGGGCGGCGCACATGGCCGGTCCCCGACCGTTCCATCCCGGCGACTGTCACCGGAATGCGCGCCGAACCCTACTTCCTGCGTCTCTTCCCGCATCGTCACGAGCCGGAATTGGCACGAGGTCGCATCCCCCGTGGCGGCGATGCCTCAAGTCAGAGCGATTCCAGACAGTTGGCGGTTTCGCTGCCTGCGCGCCTGCTATGCCTTGACGGGCGCGCCGCAGGTGCGAGAAGACCCGGCTGAAAGCCGAGATTCGCAAGCGAAGTTTGAGACGGACCCGTCGATGAGCAAGTTCAACGAGGAGCGTGTGTTGAGCGTCCACCATTGGACCGACACGCTGTTCTCCTTCCGCACGACCCGCGATCCCGCGTTCCGCTTCCGCAACGGCGAGTTCGTGATGATGGGCATCGAAGTCGAGGGCCGGCCCCTCCTTCGCGCCTACAGCGTGGTCTCGGCCAATTACGAGGAGGAGCTCGAGTTCTTCTCGATCAAGGTCGAGAACGGCCCGCTCACCTCGCGGTTGCAGCACCTCAAGGTCGGCGATCCGATCATGGTCGGCAAGAAGCCCACCGGCACTCTGGTGCTCGACAATCTGCTGCCGGGTAAGAACCTCTACCTTCTCGGCACCGGCACGGGCCTGGCCCCGTTCATGTCGATCATCAAGGACCCGGAGACCTACGAGCGTTTCGAGAAGGTCGTCCTCGTCCATGGCTGCCGCCAGGTCTCCGAACTCGCCTATGGCGAGACGATCACGCAGGACCTGCCCAACCACGAGTTCCTCGGCGAGGTCATCACCGCCGGCTTGATCTATTACCCCACCGTCACCCGCGAGCCCTTCCGCAACCGAGGCCGGATCACCGACCTGATGACCTCCGGCAAGCTGTTCGAGGATATCGGTCTGCCGCCGATGTCCGTCGAGAACGACCGCTTCATGCTCTGCGGCTCGCCGGACATGATCCGCGACACCCGCCAGCTTCTCACCGACGGGGGCTACGAGGAGGGCAATCACGGCGAGGCCGGCCACTACGTCATCGAGAAGGCCTTCGTCGAGAAGTGAGCACGCGTGCCCGCGCCGTCTTCGTCGCCGGCGCCGGGACCGAGATCGGCAAGACCTACGTCACCGCTTCCCTGACGCGCGCCCTGCGCCGCCGGGGAAGCGACGTGTCGACCCTGAAGCCGCTGGCGAGCGGTGTCCCGCCCTTTGGCGATCCGTCTTTTCGCGAGAGCGACACGGCGATTCTTCTGGAAGCCCAGGGATTGCCGGTGACGCCCGAGACGGTGGAGGCCTGCTCGCCCTGGCGCTTTCTCGCACCGCTCGGCCCCGATCTCGCCGCGGCGCGCGAAGTGCGGAGCCTTCGCCTCTGCGACCTCGTCGGCTGGTGCGAGGACCGTCTGCAGGGAGCGGATCCCGAGACGATCCTCGTTTTCGAGGGCGTCGGCGGCCTGATGAGCCCGGTGACGGCGGAGGCGACCGGTCTCGAGTGGCTAAAGGCCCTGGCCCTGCCGACGATCCTCGTCTCCGGCAGTTATCTCGGGGCGATCAGCCACGCGCTCACCGCGGCGGAGACCCTGCGCTGTCACGGGCAGACGCTGCTCGGTGTCGTCGTCTGCGAAAGCCTCGGCGCGCCGACGTCGCCCGAGACGGTCGCGGCCGCCATCGCCCGTCATGTGCTGGCTCCGGTCCACTGCATCGCCCGCGACGGCGAATGCCCGGAGGCCTTGGTGCGGCTGGTATAGGCCTTACGACAGAACGCAGCGAGAGAAGCCTCGATGACGAAGTCCGCCATCGACGTCTCCTGACAATCCGTCACTCCCGCCGATCGTGACGATCGAACAAGGCGTTCATCGCCAAACCCTTGTACGGAGTTCGGTCTCACCTTTGCCGATCTCTGTTGCCGATATGGCAGGCAAGCGGGCAGGCGTCATCGGTGCGAGGGGGCATGGCTTCCTCACCTCTCCGTTACTCATGAAATCCCTCCCTGGACGGTGGAGCCGCCACCGCTAGGTTTGGTCAGGCGGCGACCCGAGCGCGTCCGGGCTGCCCGCGAAAGGAAACGCCCCTTTGGCCCAACACGCATCCGCCCATGGGGCTTCGGCGGAGAGTGCAGGTTCGAAGAGCGCGGATCCTCCGCGCGCCGGCCTGCCTCTCCTCCTCGGGGCGCTCGGCATCGTCTATGGCGATATCGGCACCAGCCCGCTCTACGCCTTCAAGGAAGCCGTGCGGGCGGCCTCCGGCGGCGGCCCGCCCCAGGCCATCGCCGTGGTCGGTGCGGTATCGCTGATCTTCTGGGCCCTGATCCTCATCGTCTCGCTGAAATACGCGGTGCTGATCCTGCGCGCCGACAACAGGGGCGAGGGTGGCATCGTCGCCATGCTGGCACTGCTCGGCGCCCGCCATGCCAAGCCCGGCACGCGTCAGGCCGTGCTCCTCGTGGTCGGCCTCGTCGGCGCGGCCCTGCTCTACGGCGATGGCGCGATTACCCCGGCGATCTCGGTCCTGAGTGCGGTGGAGGGGCTCAAGGTGGCGGCCCCCGGCCTCGATCATGCCGTCCTGCCCATCACCATCGCCATCCTCGTCGGGCTGTTTCTGGTGCAGAGCAAGGGTGTCGCTTTCATCGGGCGCATCTTCGGCCCGGTGATGGTGGTGTGGTTCGTCGTCCTGGCGCTCCTGGGCCTCGGTGGCATCTGGCACGCCCCTCAGATCCTGGCCGCTCTCAACCCCTGGCGCGCGGTGGATTTCCTGGTCCATGCCGGCTGGCACGTGAGCTTTGCCATGCTGGGCGCGGCCTTCCTCGCCGTCACCGGTGGCGAGGCGATGTATGCCGATCTCGGCCATTTCGGCGCGAGGCCCATCCGCCTCGCCTGGTTCGGCCTTGTCCTGCCGGCCCTCGTTATCCATTACTTCGGTCAGGGCGGCCTGCTGCTGGTCTCACCCGACGCCATCGAGAACCCGTTCTACCGCCTCAGCCCGGATTGGGCCTATTACCCGCTGATCGCTCTCGCAACGCTGGCCACCGTCATTGCCTCGCAGGCCATCGTCTCGGGCGTGTTCTCGCTCACCCAGCAATCGATCCAGCTCGGCTTCCTGCCGCCCATGCGGGTGATCCACACGGCGCGCGAGGAGCGCGGGCAGATCTACGTGCCGGTGATCAATTGGCTGATGGCGGCCGCGACTCTGACGGCCGTCCTCACTTTCGGCTCCTCCGACAAGCTGGCCGGCGCCTACGGCATTGCCGTGTCGTCGCTCATGGCCATCACCACCCTGCTCGCCGCTCTGGTGGCGCTGAAATGGGGCTACACCCCCATCGCGGTCTTCGCGGTCAACGGCTTCTTCCTCGCCATCGATCTCGTCTTCCTCGGCGCCAACAGCGTGAAGCTGTTCGAGGGCGGCTGGTTTCCCCTGGTGCTGGCCGGCTTCGTCGCCTTCCTGATGCTCACCTGGCGCAAGGGAAACATCCTGGTGGAGGAGGCCCGCGCGACGTTGCGGCAGCCCGAGGCGGAATTCATCGAGCAACTGCGCCGCACGCCGCCGATCACCCTGCCGGGCAACGCGGCCTTCCTGTCCTCGGCCACAAGCGGGATCCCGCTCCACCTGTCGCGCTTCGTCGAGCGCAGCCATGCCCTGCACAAGCGCATCCTGCTCGTCACCGCCCTCTACGAGGAGGCGCCGAGCGTGCCACGGACCGAGCGCGCCGAGGTGACGGAGATCACCCCGGACATATTCCGCCTCGTCCTGCATTACGGCTTCATGGAGGACGCCTCGATCCCCGACGGACTGCGATGCGCCGTCGAATGCGGGACCCTGCCGAAGGAGTTCCTCGACGACCTGACAATCTTCATCGGCCACGAGACCATCATCCCGAAGAGCGACGACCGGGGCATGGCGACATGGCGCGAAACGGTCTTCGCCTTCCTCCTGCGCAACGCCGAGACCACCGGCGCGCAATTCTGCATCCCCACTCGCCAACTCGTGGAGGTCGGCACCGAGATCGAGATCTGACTATTCGGCGTCCGGGCTGCGCGGCATCCGCGCGGCCACGCATTCGCGCATGGCGTCCTCGATCCTGGCGGCCTTGGCGTTGCCGTAGGAGGCGACGTCATCGATGCATTTCAGGAAGTAGCCGGCGGTGAAGCTCTCGCTGACGCCGTTGAACGACTTGCCGAGACGCGAGGCGATCTGCATGCGGTCCATGGCCGTGCCCTTGCTCCATTCCGTGAGCGGGTCGTTCATCGACAGGGCTTGTGCCGGGGCGGATGTCAGGAGCGTCGTCGCTACGAGGACGGCACGGGCAGCTCTCTCGTCGATCATCTCGTATCCTCCCCCCGATCACGCCGGCTGATCCGTAGTTCCTTCGACACAGGCTTTCCGGGGAATAGCAAAATCTTCTCGTATAGACAATAATCTAAAGTCATCGACGCGTATTGTGGTATTTTTCCATTATAAGTAATTATTATGTAACCTGCCGTCCGACTCTGATGGTCTTCTCCCGTGCGGACTGTTGCTAAAGCGTTGCGGCCGATCCGGTCCTCCCCGTGCCGTCCTCACGCAAGTTGCGCCGGTCACCCTTGCATCCGGCCTCCCGGCACCGCACAGACCGGACGGCGTTCTTCTCATCTATCCAGCCGGTCGCAGGACCATTTTCCATGACCGACGTCTCACCCGCCCTGGCCTTGCGTCTGCGTCAGCAGGCCCTGCTCTCGGATTTCGGCGTCGAGGCCCTGCGTGCCACCGAGCTGTTGCCCCTGCTGCATCGCGCCGTCGAGCTCTGCGCGGAAGGCATGAAGGCCGAGTTCTGCAAGGCGCTGGAATATTCCAGAGAGCAGGATTGCCTGCTGATCTGCGCCGGCGTGGGCTGGAAGGACGATGTCGTCGGCAAGGCCATCATAGGGGCTGATCTCGCGTCCCCGGCGGGCTTTGCCCTCAAGACCGGCCAGCCGGTGATCTCCAATCACCTTCAGGTGGAAACCCGGTTTCGCACGCCGCAGATCATGGCCGACCACGGCATCAAGCGGGCCATCAACGTGCTCATCGCCAACCGCGACGGGCATTACGGCGTGCTCGAAGTGGACGACACCCGCGAGGGCAAGTTCGAGGAGGCGGACATCGCCTTCATGCAGGGCTTCGCCAATCTCCTCGGCGGCGCCATCGAGCGTCAGCGCGGCGAGGCGCGGCTGAAGGCGGCCCTGGAACGGCAGGACCTCCTGTCCCGCGAGATGAGCCACCGGGTCAAGAACAGCCTCGCGGTGGTCGCCGGGTTCCTGGCCCTCCAGGCTCGCGGCTCTGACGACGAGAAGGTGAGGGAGGCCCTGGTCGATGCGCGCACCCGCGTCGAGGCCGTGGCCGCGGTCCACGATCAGCTCTGGCGGCAGCCGACCCTCGGCGCCATCGATGTCTCGGGCTTCCTGGAAGCGCTCTGCGGCAAGCTTCAGGAGAGCGCCCGGCGCCACCTCATTCGCTGCGAGGCGGTCCGTCTCGACATTCCGGCCGATCTCGCGATTCCGCTCGGCCTCTTCGTCAACGAGCTCGTCACCAACGCGATCAAATACGCCTATCCCGACAGCGAGGGCGAGATCCGGGTCACCGCCCGTCCGCTTGAGGAGGGGGGCCTCGTCATCGGCGTCGCCGACGATGGCGCCGGCCTGCCGGACGGGTTCGACCCCACCCAGGCCCGGAGCACGAGCCTCGGCATGCGCATCATCAACAATCTCGGCCGCCAACTCGGCGGCCCGCTCACCGTGGCGCCCGACGTGAAGGGCGCGCATTTCTCGCTGAGGATGCTCCTGCCCTCATAGCGGAACGCGAACGACGCCCGTTCCCTCGAAGTGCCGCTACGATCGATCGAAACGGGCCATGAGAGACAAGGCCGTCCCCGGATCGTTTTCCGAGGACGTCTTTCCAAAGGCGGGCGGGAATGCCCCCGCCTTTACGCCAGGCCGAGTTTCTGGGCGAGGCCGATACGCTGGAGCTTGCCGGTGGCGCCCTTCGGGATCTCCTCGAGGAAGATGATCTTGGCCGGCACCTTGAACGGGGCGAGGCGCTCGGAAGCGAAGCCCCGCAGGTCCTTTTCCGAGAGAGCGTCGTGGCCCTCGCGCAGGACGATGGCCGCCACCACGTCCTCGCCGAGCTTGTCGTGCGGCATCGCGAAGGTGATGCACTGGGACACCGCCGGGTGATCCATGAGGATCTCGTCCACCTCGCGCGGGGAGATCTTCTCGCCGCCGCGGTTGATGATCTCCTTCAGGCGCCCGGTGATCGAGAGGTAGCCCTCCGGGGTCAGCGTGCCCTGGTCGCCGGTGCGGAACCAGCCCTGCTTGGTGAAGGCTTCGGCATTGGCCTTCTCGTTGTTCTCGTAGCCGGTCATCACGTTGTCGCCGCGGATCACGATCTCGCCGGTCTCGCCGGCGGGCAGGGGCTCGCCGTCATGGTCGACGATGGCGATCTCGGGGCCGGCGGCGAGGCCCACCGAGCCGGCGTAATGCGGCCGGGGCGGCAGCGGGTTCGAGGCCATCTGGTGGGCGGCCTCGGTCATGCCGTAGGCTTCCAGCAGGGGCGCGCCGAACACCTCCTCGATCTCCTTCATCACCTGCGGCGGCATGGAGGACGAGGAGGAGCGGATGAAGCGCAGCGGGTTGGCCGCGATGATGTTCTTGTTGCGGGCGGCGCGGCCCAGGATCGCCTGATGCATCGTCGGCACCGCCGTGTACCAGGTCGGGCGGACCTCTCCCATCCAGCCGAAGAACTTCAGAGCGTTGAAGCCCGGCGTGCAGCAGACCTGCCCGCCCGCCGAGAGCGGTGCCAGGATGCCGGCGATGAGGCCGTGGATGTGGAACAGCGGCATGATGTTGAGGCCGCGATCCTCGGCCGTGAAGGCGAGGGTGGTGCGGATGTTGCGGGCCGAGGCGCAGACGTTCGACTGCTTCAGCGGCACGATCTTCGGACGCGACGTGGTGCCCGACGTGTGGAGAACGAGGCCGATATCGTCTGGATGAGCCGGGCCGCCCTGCGCCGCCGGCGTCGCATCTGAGGCGGGGAAGGCGAGGGTGAAGCTGCCCGCGCCCTGCTCGGGCGTCGGGGTCAGGCGCACCACCGGCACGCCGAGCTTCTCGGCCACCGCCACCGCCGGGCTCTGCGACCCTTCCGCCGCCACCAGCAGCTTGGCGTTGAGGTCGGTCAGGTAGAACTCGAACTCGTCGGCCTTGTAGGCGGGGTTCAGCGGCGCCGAGGTGGTACCCGCTGCGATGGCGATGAAGGCGGCGGCCATTTCCGGGCCGTTGTCGAGCACGATGGCGACCCGGTCGCCACGGCCGATTCCCTGCGCGTTGAGAGAAGCGATGGTGCTCTCCGTGAGCGCCCGCAGGGTCCCGAAGGTCAGGGGAACGCCGCCAGGGCTCGACAGGGCGGTGGCCTCGTCAGCGCCCGCCTGGATCAGGGCGTGCAGGGTGGTTGCGGTCTCGGCCATGGTAGATGTGTCCTCATCGTCAGTTGCCTTCGGGGAGGAGAAGGCGGTCCGCCGCATGGGGAGCGGCACATGTTCACGCGGATCGGCGGTCGCGGGCGACCGCCGGGGAAACGGTGGTCAGGCCGTCGCGATGGACAGGCGCCCCTGCGCCCGCTCGAGGCTCTGGGACAGCAGCCGCATCAGGGCATAGACGGTGCCAATATGCGGGGTCGGGGTGTCGGTGAGGCGTCCGAGTTCGATGATCGAGCCGACGAGGGCTTCGAGTTCGATCGGCCGTCCGGCCTCCACGTCCTGCAGCATCGAGGTCTTGTGCGCGCCGACCTTCTCGGCCCCGGCGATGCGCCGCTCGATCCCGAGTTTGAACGTGATGCCGAGCTTGTTGGCGATGGTCTCCGCCTCGCGCATCATGTCGGCGGCGAGCGCCCGCGTCTCCGGGAACTGGCAGATATCCACCAGGGTCGCGTGCGAGAGTGCCGAGATCGGGTTGAAGCTGAGATTGCCCCAGAGCTTGAGCCAGATCTCCGCCCGGATGTCGCTGGTGACGGGCGCGCGGAAGCCCGCCTTGATGAGGAGCTGGGCCAGGGTCTGGACCCGCGGGCTCATGGAGCCGTCGAGTTCGCCGAGACCGAAGCGGTGGCCCTCGATCACCTGGACCACGCCGGGTTCGGTGAGGACGGCCGCCGGATAGACCACCGAGCCGATCACATGCTTGGGGTCGAGATACTCGGCGATGAGCCGGCCCGGATCGGCGGTTTCCAGGTGCGTCCCGGCGAGTTCGCCGCCATGGCCACCCGAAAAATACCACCACGGGATGCCGTTCTGCATGGTCACGACGATGGTGTCGGGGCCGATGAGGTGGTGCAGGTCGGCCGCGATCGGCCCGACCTGATGCGCCTTCACGGTGAGGAGCACCACGTCGTGGACGCCGGCCTCCTCCATGGACTTGGTGGCCTTGAGGTTCTTCACGTGGATCTCGGAGCCGTTCTCCTCGATCAGGCGCATGCCGTTGGAGCGGATGGCATCGAGATTGGCCCCGCGTGCGATGAAGGTGACGTCCTCGCCGATATTCGCGAGGCGAACCCCCAGAAATCCGCCGATGGCGCCTGCGCCGACGATCGCGATGCTCATGCTGATGTCCTCATTGTCCGGATGTCGTGTCGGTCTGGTCTGTGCGGTTCAGGAGAAGCGGTTCGACAGGATTCCGATCCCCTCGATCTCCACCTCGACGGTGGCGCCTTTCGGGATCGGGCCGGAACCGTTGGAGGTGCCGCAGGCGATGACGTCGCCGGGCTCCAGCGTCATGCCCCGCGAGATCATGGCGACGATCTCGCGCGGGCGGAAGATCATGTCCGAGAGGGGATAGGTCTGGCGCTCGCGCCCGTTCACCCGCACCTTCACCGAGAGCGCCTCGGGGTCGAGATCGGTGGCGATGGCCGGGCCGAAGGGACCGAACCCGTCGAGCCCCTTGGAGCGCGTCCATTGGGCGAAGCTCGGATCGGCCTTGAGGATTTCCAGCGCGGTCACGTCGTTGACGCAGGTGTAACCGAAGATGTGGTCGGCGGCCTCGTCCGGCGTGAGGTCGCGCGCGCTCCGGCCGGCGACCTTGCCGATGACGATGCCGAGCTCGCCTTCGAACAGAATACGACCGGCGCAATCCGGCACCGCGATCTCGGCGCCGCTCGGGCGATAGGTGTTGGCCGGCTTCAAGAGGAACAGCGGGGCGACGGGCGGGGTCAGCCCCTGCTTCTCGGCCATGGCGGAGAAGTTGTTCCACAGGGCGATGACCTTGCTCGGCCGGCAGGGCAGGTCGATGACCACCTCGGCGAGGGGCAGGATCTCTCCCGTAGCCCGGGGCGCGTCGAACAGGTCGCCATCGTGGACAGTGACCTGGTCTCCGTCGAGGCGGCCGAAGCCGGCGCGTCCGTCGTGGGTGTATCCGATCCAGCGGGCCATGGTTCAGATGCTCCGGGCAACGATACGGGCGCGCCAGGGCTTCAGCAGCACGATGGCGAGGAGGGAAGCGAGGATGTTTGCGCCGGCTGCGACGAGGAAGACGCCGTCCCAGCTGTTGGTGGCCTGCTGGAGGTAGTTGGCCACGGGCACGAGAAGCGCGGCGGTGCCCTTGGCGGTGTAGAGCAGGCCGGCATTGGTGGCGGCGAACTTGGTGCCGAACGTGTCGGTGCAGGTGGAGGGGAAGAGGGAGTAGATCTCGCCCCAGGCGAAGAACACGAAGCCCGAGAGCAGGACGAACCACAGGGGATCGTGGCCCCAGAGGTAGAGCATGTAGATGCCGAAGCCTTCCATGGCGAAGGCGATGAACATGGTGTTCTCGCGGCCGATCTTGTCCGAGACCCATCCGAAGAACGGGCGGGTCAGGCCGTTGAGAACGCGGTCGATGGTGGCCGCGAAGGTGATGGCGACCATGGTGATGCCCATGATGGTGACGGGCACCTTGTCGACGCCGATATCGGAGGCGATGGGCTTNGAGAGCAGGACGAACCACAGGGGATCGTGGCCCCAGAGGTAGAGCATGTAGATGCCGAAGCCTTCCATGGCGAAGGCGATGAACATGGTGTTCTCGCGGCCGATCTTGTCGGAGACCCATCCGAAGAACGGACGGGTGAGGCCGTTGAGGACGCGGTCGATGGTGGCCGCGAAGGTGATGGCGACCATGGTGATGCCCATGATGGTGACGGGCACCTTGTCGACGCCGATATCGGAGGCGATGGGCTTGAGGTTGGCGGTGATCATCAGGCCGCCGGCGCCGACGATGACGAACATGAAGTACATGAGCCAGAAGATCGGCTGGCGGGCGACTTCTCCGGGGGTGTAGTTGCGCCGGGTCTGGATGATGTTGGCGTTGGCGACGACTTCCGGCACCTGGCCCTTCTTGGGCGAGGTGAAGAAGAAGGCGAGCGCGCAGACGACGAGGCCCTGGCCGATGCCGAAGTTGAAGAAGGCGGCCTGGAAGCCGTGGTCGGCGATCATCCACTGGATCGGGGCGACGGTCAGGGCCGAGCCGGCGCCGAAGCCGGCGGCGATGATGCCGGCGGCGAGCCCGCGCTTGTCGGGGAACCACTTCAGGGCCGAGCCGACGCAGGTGCCGTAGACGGCGCCRGCGCCGATGCCGGCCACGACCTGGCCGAGATAGAACATGTTGAGCGAGGCGGCGTAGGAGTTGATGACCCAGCCGATGCCGCAGAGCGCGCCGCCGAACAGGACGACCACGCGCGGGCCGTACTTGTCCACGAACCAGCCCTCGATCGGGACCAGCCAGGTCTCGAACAGCACGAACAGGGTGAAGGCCCACTGGATCGCCGCCCGGTCGAAGCCGAACTTCTTCTGGATGTCGGGGACGAAGAACGTCCASCCGTATTGYAGGTTGGCGATCATCACCATGCAGATCACGCCGATCACMAGCTGAC